>NZ_JBFAGV010000006.1:0-302203 GCF_040653855.1 Streptomyces sp. NPDC050856
CCGCGCGGGTTGGGGGGTGGCTGGGGCCCCCGCTGGGCGGGGGGGCGGCGGGGGGCCGGGCCGGGGGCCCCCCCCCCGCCCCACGGCCCACAGCCAGCCATGGGGATGACGCGTCAGGCGCGCGTCTGGCCACCCAGGTGGTGGACCCGGACCATGTTCGTGGTGCCGGGGACGCCGGGGGGTGAGCCGGCGGTGATGACCATGGTGTCGCCCTCGTTGTAGCGCTGGAGCTTCAGCAGCTCGGCGTCCACCAGGTCCACCATCGCGTCCGTGTTGTCGACGTGCGGGACCACGAACGACTCCACGCCCCAGCTCAGGGCGAGCTGGTTGCGGGTGGCGACGTCCGTGGTGAACGCCAGGATCGGCTGGGAGGCGCGGTAGCGGGACAGGCGGCGGGCGGTGTCACCGGACTTGGTGAAGGCGACCAGCGCCTTGCCGTCCAGGAAGTCCGCGATCTCGGCGGCCGCGCGGGCGACCGAGCCGCCCTGGGTGCGGGGCTTCTTGCCCGGGACGAGCGGCTGGAGGCCCTTGGAGAGCAGTTCCTCCTCGGCCGCCGAGACGATCTTCGACATCGTCTTCACCGTCTCGATCGGGTAGGCGCCGACCGAGGACTCGGCGGAGAGCATGACCGCGTCGGCGCCGTCCAGGATGGCGTTGGCGACGTCGGACGCCTCGGCGCGGGTGGGACGGGAGTTGGTGATCATCGACTCCATCATCTGGGTCGCCACGATCACCGGCTTGGCGTTGCGGCGGCACAGCTCGATGAGCCGCTTCTGCACCATCGGGACCTTTTCGAGCGGGTACTCGACGGCCAGGTCGCCGCGCGCCACCATCACGGCGTCGAAGGCCGCGACGACCTCCGCCATGTTGGCGACCGCCTGCGGCTTCTCCACCTTGGCGATGACCGGGACCCGGCGGCCCACCTCGTCCATCACCTTGTGGACGTCCTTGACGTCACCGGCGTCCCGGACGAAGGACAGGGCGACCATGTCGCAGCCCATCCGCAGTGCGAAGCGCAGGTCCTCGACGTCCTTCTCGGACAGGGCCGGGACGTTCACCGCCGCGCCGGGCAGGTTGATGCCCTTGTGGTCGGAGATGACACCGCCCTCGATCACGATGGTCTTGACCCGCGAGCCCTCGACCTCGGTGACCTTCAGCTCGACGTTGCCGTCGTTGATCAGGATCTGGTCGCCCTTGGCGACATCGCCCGGCAGGCCCTTGTAGGTGGTGCCGCAGATGGACTTGTCGCCCGGGACGTCCTCGGTGGTGATGGTGAACTCGTCCCCGCGGACCAGCTCGACCGGCCCTTCGGCGAAGGTCTCCAGACGGATCTTGGGGCCCTGGAGGTCGGCGAGCACGCCCACCGCGCGGCCGGTGTCCTCGGCCGCCTGACGGACGCGGTGGTACCGCTCCTCGTGCTCAGCGTGGGATCCGTGGCTCATGTTGAAACGGGCCACGTTCATACCGGCCTCGATGAGCGCTTTCAGCTGCTCGTACGAGTCGACGGCGGGGCCCAGTGTGCAGACGATTTTGGAACGGCGCATAAGGCGGATCCTATCGGTTTGTTTCACTGCGGAATATTCCGTCTGGTGGAAAGTACAAATGGGCGGGGTGCCGCTCAGGCGTGGGCCTGTTCTTTTACCAGCGAGTAGGCCTGCTGCGCGATTTCCAGCTCCTCGTCCGTGGGGACCACGGCCACCGCGACCCGGGCGTACGCGGGCGAGATCAGCCGCGCCTCGTCGGACCGTACGGCGTTGAGGCCCGCGTCCACCGCGAGCCCGAGCTCCTCCAGGCCGGCGACGGCGGCTTCCCGCACCTCGGCCGCGTTCTCCCCGACACCCGCCGTGAACGCCACCGCGTCCACCCGGCCGAGGACCGCGTAATAGGCGCCGATGTACTTCTTCAGCCGGTGGATGTAAATGTCGAACGCCAGCCGGGCCCGCTCGTCGCCCTCGCCGACCCGGCGCCGGATCTCCCGCATGTCATTGTCACCACAGAGCCCCACCAGACCGCTCTTCTTGTTCAGCAGGACATCGATCTCATCGGACGACATTCCGGCCACCCGCTCAAGGTGGAAGACGACCGCCGGGTCGATGTCTCCGGAGCGCGTACCCATCACCAGCCCCTCCAAGGGGGTCAGCCCCATCGAGGTGTCCACGCACCGGCCGCCCGCCACCGCCGAGGCCGACGCGCCGTTGCCCAGGTGCAGCACGATGACGTTCGCCTCGGCGGGGTCCTTGCCCAGCAGCCGCGCCGTGCGGCGCGAGACGTACGCGTGCGAGGTGCCGTGGAAGCCGTAGCGGCGGATCCGGTGGGCGTCGGCGGTCTCGGTGTCGATCGCGTACCGGGCGGCGGACTCCGGCATCGTGGTGTGGAAGGCCGTGTCGAAGACCGCCACCTGCGGCAGGTCGGGCCGCAGCGCCCGAGCGGTGCGGATACCGGTGATGTTGGCCGGGTTGTGCAGCGGCGCCACCGGCACCAGCCGCTCGATCTCGGCGAGCACCTCGTCGGTGACGACCGTCGGCGCGGAGAACCTCAGCCCGCCGTGCACCACCCGGTGGCCGATCGCCGCCAGCTCCGGCGAGTCCAGCCCGAGGCCGTCGGCGGCCAGCTCCTCGGCGACCGCCTTCAGCGCCGCCTCGTGGTCCGCGACGGGTCCCGTGCGCTCGCGCCTGCCACCGCCCGCCAGGGGGGTGTGCACCAGCCGGGACGTGTCCTCACCGATCCGCTCGACCAGCCCGACGGCCAGGCGCGCGTTGTCGCGCATGTCGAGGAGCTGGTACTTCACCGAGGAGGAGCCGGAGTTCAGGACGAGGACGCGGGTCGCGTTGCTCACGGGGGAAGGACTTTCTGCTGCGGGGGCGGTCATGCGGACACGGATGCGGCGGGGGACGCGGTGGCGGCGGCCTGGGGCTGGGCCTGGATCGCGGTGATGGCGACCGTGTTGACGATGTCGCTGACCAGCGCGCCGCGCGACAGGTCGTTCACCGGCTTGCGCAGGCCCTGGAGCACCGGGCCGACGGCCACCGCGCCGGCCGAGCGCTGCACGGCCTTGTACGTGTTGTTGCCGGTGTTCAGGTCCGGGAAGATCAGCACGGTGGCCCGGCCGGCCACCTCCGACTCCGGCAGCTTCGTCGCCGCGACGGACGGCTCCACGGCCGCGTCGTACTGGATCGGGCCCTCGATCCTCAGCTCCGGGCGGGACCGGCGCGCCAGCTCGGTCGCCTCGCGGACCTTGTCGACATCCGCGCCGGAGCCGGAGGTGCCGGTGGAGTACGACAGCATCGCGATGCGCGGCTCCACACCGAAGCGGGCGGCGGTCGCGGCCGACTGGACGGCGATGTCCGCGAGCTGCGCGGCGTCCGGGACGGGGTTGACCGCGCAGTCGCCGTACACGAGCACCTTGTCGGCCAGGCACATGAAGAAGACCGACGAGACGATCGAGGCGTCCGGCTTGGTCTTGATGATCTCGAAGGCGGGCCGGATCGTCGCGGCGGTGGAGTGCACCGATCCGGAGACCATGCCATCGGCCAGCCCCTGCTCCACCATCAGGGTGCCGAAGTAGTTGACGTCGGCCACCACGTCGTACGCCAGCTCCACGCTCACGCCCTTGTGGGCGCGCAACTGGGCGTACCGCTCGGCGAACCGCTGGCGCAGCTCGGAGGTGACCGGGTCGACCAGCTGGCTGTCCCCCAGGTCCACGCCCAGGTCGGCGGCCTTCTTGCGGATCACCTCCACGTCGCCCAGCAGCGTCAGGTCGCACACGTCACGGCGTACCAGGACGTCGGCGGCGCGCAGCACCCGCTCCTCGGTGCCCTCCGGCAGCACGACGCGGCGGCGGTCGGCGCGGGCCTGCTCCAGCAGCTCGTGCTCGAACATCATCGGCGTCACTCGTCCGCTGCGCGCCACCGACAGCCGCTTGACCAGGTCCGCGGTGTCCACGTGCCGCTCGAACAGGCCCAGCGCGGTCTCGGCCTTGCGGGGAGTGGCCGCGTTGAGCTTGCCCTCCAGCGAGAACAGCTCGGCGGCCGTCGGGAAGCTGTTGCCGCTCACCGAGAGGACGGGGGTGCCCGGGGCGAGCCGGGCGGCCAGGTTGAGGACCTCCTGACTGGGGCGCTCGTTCAGGGTGAGCAGTACGCCCGCGATGGGCGGGTTGCCGGCCGAGTGCGCGGCCAGCGCGCCCACCACCAGGTCGGCGCGGTCGCCAGGGGTGACGACCAGGCAGCCGGGGGTCAGCGCGTTGAGGAAGTTCGGCAGCATCGCGCCGCCGAAGATGAAGTCCAGCGCGTCACGCGCCAGGCCCGCGTCGTCTCCGAGGACCACTTCGGCGCCCAGCGCCTGCTTGATCTGCGAGACGGTCGGCGCGGACAGCGCCGGTTCGTCGGGCAGGACGTAGCAGGGCACCGGGAGGCGGGCGGAGAGCCGCTCGGCGATGCCGGCCCGGTCCTCGGCCGCCACCCGGTTGGCGACCATGGCGAGCACGTCGCAGCCGAGGGTCTGGTACGCCCGGTAGGCGTTGCGCGTCTCGGCGCGGACCGACTCGGCGGTCTGGCCCTTGCCGCCCACCACCGGTATGACGGAGGCGCCGAACTCGTTGGCGAGCCGCGCGTTCAGCGCCAGCTCGTCGGGCAACTGGGTGGCGGCGAAGTCGGTGCCGAGCACCAGGACGACCTCGTACGCCCTGGCCACCTGGTGGAACCGCTCCACCAGCCGCGACACCAGCTCGTCGGTGCCCTGCTCGGCCTGGAGCGCCGAGGCCTCCTGGTAGTCCATGCCGTACACGGTCGCGGGGTCCTGGGAGAGGCGGTAACGCACTCGCAGCAGCTCGAACAGGCGGTCGGGCCCCTCGTGCACCAGTGGCCGGAACACCCCCACCCGGTCCACTTGGCGGGTCAGGAGCTCCATGACTCCCAGCTCCACGACCTGGCGGCCGTCCCCGCGGTCGATCCCGGTCACGTATACGCTGCGCGCCACGCGATGCTCTCCTGTCAAGCGAGTGCGTACAAAAAACCCCGTGAGAGGGGCAATACCCTCTTGACAATACCTCTGCGACTGGGTAGAGCGCCCGTCCGATCTCCTGCCCGCGCGGACCGGGTGCCACACCCCCGGGCACCTCTCCCGGTGGCCGCCGGGGGCCTGCCGGGCGGCCTTCGGGGGCTCGCGCCACACGCCCCCGCCGGTGCGGTACGCGCGTGACGCCCGGGCGGACCGTGGGACAATTCGGTAAGGCTCACACGCACCACTACCGAGCAGGAGACTGAGCACGATGCGCATCGGAGTTCTCACCGCAGGCGGCGACTGCCCCGGCCTGAACGCAGTGATCCGGTCGGTCGTGCACCGGGCCCTCACCGGACACGGCGACGAGGTCATCGGCTTCGAGGACGGCTTCAAGGGCCTGCTCGACGGCCACTACCGGCCACTGGACCTGAACGCGGTGAGCGGCATCCTCGCGCGCGGCGGCACCATCCTCGGCTCGGCCCGGCTGGAGCGCGCCCGGCTGCGCGAGGCCGCGGAGAACTGCGGCGAGCTGCAGAAGAGGTACGGGATAGACGTCCTCATCCCGATCGGCGGCGAGGGCACCCTCACCGCCGCGCGGATGCTGGCGGACGCCGGCATGCCCGTGGTGGGCGTCCCCAAGACCATCGACAACGACATCTCCTCCACCGACCGCACCTTCGGCTTCGACACCGCCGTGATGGTCGCCACCGAGGCCATCGACCGCCTGAAGACCACCGCCGAGTCCCACCAGCGGGTGATGGTCGTCGAGGTCATGGGCCGGCACGCCGGCTGGATCGCGCTGGAGTCCGGCATGGCCGGCGGCGCGCACGGCATCTGCCTGCCCGAGCGGCCCTTCGAGGTCGACGACCTGGTGAAGATGGTCGAGGAGCGGTTCGCGCGCGGCAAGAAGTTCGCGGTCATCTGCGTCGCCGAGGGCGCGCACCCGGCCGAGGGGTCCATGGAGTACGCCAAGGGCGCCATCGACCAGTTCGGCCACGAGCGCTTCGAGGGCATCGGCAACCGGCTCGCCGCCGAGCTGGAGAAGCGCATGGGCAAGGAGGCCCGGCCGGTCATCCTGGGCCATGTGCAGCGCGGCGGCACGCCCACCGCCTACGACAG
Organism: Streptomyces sp. NPDC050856; assembly: GCF_040653855.1. Taxonomy (NCBI): domain Bacteria; kingdom Bacillati; phylum Actinomycetota; class Actinomycetes; order Kitasatosporales; family Streptomycetaceae; genus Streptomyces; species Streptomyces sp. NPDC050856. Next base: position 6,118 of record NZ_JBFAGV010000006.1, read on the forward strand.
GGTGCTCGCCACCCGGTTCGGCTGGCACGCGGTGGAGGCGGCGCACCGCGGCGACTACGGCCGGATGACCGCGCTGCGCGGTACGGACGTGGTGATGGTGCCGCTGGCGGAGGCCGTCACCCGGCTGAAGACCGTGCCCGAGAGCCGGATGTACGAGGCGGAGTCGGTCTTCTGACCGGCGCCCCCCGCGCCGATCGGGGCCGTTCGGCTCCCCGCGCCGATTCCGGCCACCGACCGGAATTGCCGGTTTCCACTCTTGAGCCCGTTCGTTGTCTCAACAAGGCTTGACCGTGTCCGGGACATGTCCCGCAATGTGTCCCAGGGTGGTTCGGACGGCGTGGGCGGGGCGGCGAGGGAGGGCGCATGGCCGACGGGGACATAGCTCCCGACCCCCGGGAGGCCCGCGACCCCGCCGGGTTCATCGCCCGGTTGCAGGCCCTCAAGGACTGGTCCGGCCTGACCTGCCGCGAGCTGTCGGCCAGGGCGGAGGCGGCCGGGGACGTCCTGCCGCGCTCGGCGGTGGCGAACACGCTGAGCCGTACGACCGTGCCGCGCGAGGAGTTGCTCACCGCGTTCGTCCGCGCCTGCGGGGCGGGCCCCGACGCGCTGGAGACCTGGCTCGCGGTGCGCGAGGAACTGGTGGCGCGCGGCAGGACCGACCCGGCCGGCCGGTTCGGCCACCGGGCCGGTGAGATCGGTGAGACCGGCGAGGCCGGCCGGGCCGGTGACGGCGGGGCGCCGGCCGGGGCGCGCCGGGCCGGAGCCGGCAGGCCGGACGGCGCCCCGCGGGGCGCGGCCGGGGCGGGCCGGTCCGCCCCCGGTGCCCGCCACGGCTCCGGCGCTTTCGAGGGGTCCCGCGCGCCGGCCGACGGGGCGGGTGGCGCGGACGGCGGTCCGGGGTGGGGCAGCCTCTCCTGGCCGGCCGATCCGGGCGGGAAGGGCCGGGGCGGCGGGGACGGCCACGGCGGGGACGGGCACTTCGACGGGGACGGCCGCGGCGGAGGACACCGCGGCGCGGGCAGCGGAGTCGCGCGGTTCCTGGTGCCGGTCGTCGCCGTCCTCACCCTGGTGATCGCCGTGACGACCGTCGTCGCGCTGGTGCGGGGCCCGCACGAGGGGCGGGTGAAGGACGAGGGGCCGGTGCCCGCCGCGGGGCCCGTCCGGATCCGGGCCACGCACTCCGGCCTCTGCCTGGGTGAGCGGCCGGGGGAGCGCGGCGGCCAGGTCCACCAGGTGCCGTGCGCGGCCGGGGACCTGCCCCGGTACTCGCTGGTGCCGCTGCCCGGCGGGCTGTGGCGGATCCGCTCCGACCATCCGGAGCACGGGCCGGGCTGCGCGGGCGTCCCGGCGGGGACGCCGCAGCGGAGCGGCGCGCCGCTGGTGGACCAGGAGTGCGGCACGCGGGGCCCGGCCGAGGCGTTCCGGGTCGAGCCGTTCGCCGGCGGCGAGGCCGGCGGCCACCGGATCAGGCCGGACCGCTCCGGCCTGTGCCTGACGGTGCGGGGCGGGGCGCGCGAGCCGTGGGCGGAGGTCGTGCAGGAGGCCTGCCGGACGGACGGCGAGGGCCAGCTCTTCGGCTTTGAGCCCCGCCCGGCCTGACCGCACCGGGCAGCACCCGGGCCGGGCGCGCGGGATCCGGGCGGGTCCGGGCGGGGCGGGAGGAGCGGAGGCCTAGCGGCGTCCGAGCGGGGCCGGGCCGGACCCGAGGAGCGGACCGGCGGCCGGGGCCCGGGCCGGGCCCGGGGCCGGTCGGGACGCCGGGGGCTCAGACCCGCGCCAGGTCCCAGAAGTGGTCGATGATCCGGTCCAGGTACACCCGGCCCGCCTCGCCGCCGCTGTCCCCGGTCACGTCCGCGCCCCAGCTCCCCGTGGCCACCATCCGCGACTGGTATTCGGCGTGGAGCTGCTGGAGCGTGTCCTCCAGGCGGTGGCGGTCCAGCGGGACCAGCTTGGCCACCGGCCGGACGTACGCCTGCCAGCGCGTCGTCGCGGCACTGCGCAGCACCTCGGCCAGGTCGTGGTCGCGGCCGGTGGCGGTCAGCAGCTCGCGCGGCCCGAGGGAGAGCACATCGGCGAGGGCGGCGGTCTGGCGCTCGTTGCCGCGCCAGCGTCCGGACTCCTCCATCCTCAGGTACGCCTTGACGTCGAGACCGATCCGGCGGGCCAGGTCCTCGGGCGCGAGGGCGCGGGCGATGCGGTGCTCGCGCAGCGTGCTGGCGGCGGCCAGCAGCTCGCCCGGCGAGCACCACAGCACGCCGGCGAGCGCGGTGAGCTCGCGCGCGTCCGGCGCGGCCTGGCCGCGTTCCCAGGCGACCACCGTTTCGGGACTGACGGGCAGCCCGTACTGGGCGCGCAGGCCGTACGCGACGTGTCCGGGCGCCATGCCCAGGGCCTCGCGCAGCCTGCGCGCGGCGAGGGCGTTGAACGGGGGAGACGGGGGAGAGGGGTGCACGCGCACACGGTAGGAGCGGGGGGTGAGATCTGGCTACGGTGTGTTCACCCAAGGCCAGAGGATCGTAGGAACGTCCAGGTACGCCCCTACCTGTGGGTAATTTTCACCGTACCGCGGCGGTCCACCGGTACCGCAGCTCCGGACGACCGACCTGACCGTACCGGGGGCTTCGCCCCGCGCGCCCCGCATCCACCAGGTGCTCCAGGTAGCGGCGCGCGGTGATCCGCGAGACGCCCACGGCGGCGCCCGCCTCGGCGGCCGTCAGGCCGTCGGGGGAGTCGCGCAGGGTCCGGGTGACGGCCGCCAGGGTCGGCGCGCTGAGCCCCTTGGGCAGCGCGGCGGGCCGCGGGGCGCGCAGCGTGGCGAGCGCCCGGTCGACCTCCTCCTGGTCCGACGCCTCACCGGCGGCCGAGCGGGAGCGGAACTCGGCGTACCGGCCCAGCCGGTCGCGCAGGGTGGCGAAGGCGAACGGCTTGAGCACGTACTGCACGACGCCGAGGGACACCCCCTCGCGGACCACGCCCAGGTCGCGGGCGGAGGTGACGGCGATGACGTCCGCGCTGTGCCCGGCCGCCCGCAGCGACCGCAGCAGGTGCAGCCCGTGCCCGTCCGGCAGGTACAGGTCGAGCAGGATCAGGTCGACGGCGGTGCGCTCCAGCGTCCGTACCGCCTCGGCCCGCGAACGCGCGACGCCGACCACGGTGAAGCCGGGCACCCGGCCCGCGTACAGGGCGTGGGCGTCCGCCGCCACCGGGTCGTCCTCCACGACCAGCACTCTGATGGGCGCCCGGCTCATACCGCGGCCTCCTGTCCGAGTGGCAGCCGTACGGTGAACTCGGCGCCGCCGTCCGGGCCGCGCCCCAGCTCCACCGCGCCCCGTCCCCGCTGGGCCGCCTGCCGCACCAGGGCCAGCCCCAGACCCCGGCCGTCGCCCCGGGTGGACCAGCCGCGCTCGAAGACCGCCTCGGAGTCGTCCGGCGGCACCCCGGGCCCGCTGTCGGCGACCCGCAGCAGCAGTTCGTCCCGGTCGGTGCGGGCGGTCACGGTGACCCGGGAGGCGGCCGTTCCCCGGGCCGCCTCCAGGGCGTTGTCGATCAGGTTGCCGAGGATGGTCACCACGTCGCGCGGCGGCAGCGTCGGCGGCAGCACGCCGTCGTCGATCCGGCTGTCCCGGGTCAGGACCAGTTCCAGGCCGCGCTCACTGGCCTGGGCCGCCTTGCCCAGCAGCAGGGCGGCCAGCACGGGCTCGCCGACCGCCTCCACCACCCGGTCCGTGAGGGCCTGCGCCAGCTCCAGCTCGGCCGTCGCGAAGCCGACCGCCTCGGACACCCGGTCCAGCTCGATCAGGGACACCACGGTGTGCAGCCGGTTGGCGGCCTCGTGCGCCTGGGAGCGCAGGGCCTGGGTGAAGCCGCGCTCGGAGTCCAGTTCCCCGGCCAGCGCCTGGAGTTCGGTGTGGTCCCGCAGGGTCACCACCGTGCCGCGCCGCTCGCCGCCGACGACCGGGCGGGTGGAGACGACCAGCACCCGGTCGGCCGTCAGGTGCAGTTCGTCGGCGCGCGGCTCGGCCGACAGCAGCGCCCCGGTCAGGGAGGGCGGCAGGCCGAGCTCGCCGGCGTGGACCCCCACCGCGTCCGCGTCCAGTCCGAGCAGCTCGCGGGCGGCGTCGTTGATCAGCGCGATCCGCCGCCGCCCGTCCAGCATCACCAGGCCCTCGCGCACCGCGTGCAGCGCGGCCTGGTGGTAATCGTGCATCCGGCCCAGCTCGGCGGCGTTCATCCCGTGCGTGTGCCGCCGCAGCCGCGCGTTGATCGCGTACGTGCCCAGACCCCCGAGGGCCAGCGCCGCGCCCGCCACGCAGAGCAGCGCGGTCACCTGCCGCCGTATCTGCTCGCTGATCCGGTCGATGGTGATGCCCGCGCTGACCAGGGCGGTGATCCGGCCGCCGTCGTACACCGGCACCACGGTCCGCACCGAGCGCCCCAGCACCCCCCGGTAGGTCTCCGAGTACGTCTCGCCGCGCCGGGCGGCCTCGGTGTTGCCCAGGTACGTCCGGCCGATCTGGGTCCGGTCCGGGTGGGTCCAGCGCCTCCCGTCCGGGGCCATGACGACGACGAAGGTGACCCCGGCGTCACCCACCAGGGACGAGGCGTACGGCTGGAGCGCGGCGGTCGGGTCGGCCGAGCGGACCGCCGCGGCCACCGCGGGGGACCTGGCGACCGCCGTCGCGGTGGCCGCCGACTGGCGGCGCGCGGTCTCCTCGGCCTGTGCCCGGTCGGTGACGTACGCGAAGACGGCGCACCCGGCCACCACGGCGGCGACCAGCACGACCTGCATCGCGAAGAGCTGGGCCGCCAGGCTGTGGGGACGGGGTACGCGCATGCCGGTAAGTCTGCCTGGCGCTCCGCCCGGCCGGAATCGTGTGAACGAAAGGAACGCAAAGGTGACCGCCGTCACAGGGTGATGGATAGTCGCGGGGATCCACCGGGACGTGGAACGACTCGAAGAGGAGGGACCCCGTGGCCGCACGACGGGACCGCACCCACTATCTGTATCTGGCCGTCATCGCGGCGGTCCTGCTCGGCATCGCCGTGGGGTTCGCCGCCCCCGGAGTGGCCGTCGAGCTGAAGCCGCTGGGCACCGGCTTCGTCAACCTCATCAAGATGATGATCTCGCCGATCATCTTCTGCACGATCGTGCTGGGCGTCGGCTCGGTGCGCAAGGCCGCCAAGGTCGGCGCGGTCGGCGGGCTGGCGCTCGGCTACTTCATGGTCATGTCGACCGTCGCCCTCGCCATCGGGCTGCTCGTCGGCAACCTGCTGGAGCCGGGGTCGAGCCTGCACCTGACGGACGCCGCGCGCCAGGCCGGTGAGAAGCAGGCGGAGGGGGCCGCCGAGGGGACGGCGGACTTCCTGCTGGGGATCATCCCCAAGACCCTGGTCTCCGCCTTCACCGAGGGCGAGGTCCTCCAGACGCTGCTGGTCGCGCTGCTGGCGGGCTTCGCGCTCCAGGCCATGGGCGCGGCGGGCGAGCCGGTGCTGCGGGGCATCGGGCACCTCCAGCGACTGGTCTTCCGCATCCTCGCCATGATCATGTGGGCGGCGCCGGTCGGCGCCTTCGGCGCCATCGCGGCGGTGGTCGGCGAGACGGGCGTGGACGCCCTGAAGTCCCTCGCGGTGATCATGATCGGCTTCTACCTCACCTGCGCGCTGTTCGTCTTCGTCGTACTGGGCGCGCTGCTGCGGCTGGTGGCGGGCGTGAACATCCTCGCGCTGCTGAGGTACCTTGGCCGGGAGTTCCTGCTGATCCTGTCCACGTCCTCCTCCGAGTCGGCGCTGCCCCGGCTGATCGCGAAGATGGAGCACCTGGGCGTCAGCAAACCGGTGGTGGGCATCACCGTGCCGACCGGCTACTCCTTCAACCTGGACGGCACCGCCATCTACCTGACGATGGCCTCGATCTTCGTCGCCGAGGCGCTCGGCGACCCGCTCTCGGTGAGCGAGCAGATCGGACTGCTCGTCTTCATGGTCATCGCGTCGAAGGGGGCGGCGGGCGTGACCGGCGCGGGCCTCGCCACGCTCGCGGGCGGGCTCCAGTCGCACCGCCCCGACCTGGTCGACGGGGTCGGCCTGATCGTCGGTATCGACCGGTTCATGAGCGAGGCGCGCGCGCTGACCAACTTCGCGGGCAACGCGGTCGCCACCGTCCTGGTCGGCACCTGGACCAAGGAGATCGACAAGGAGCGGGCCGCCGAAGTCCTCGCCGGACGGGTGCCCTTCGACGAGCGGACGCTGATGGACGACGCCCACGGCCCGGCGCCGGAGGACGACGGCGCACGGGAGCCGGTCAAGGTCTGACACCTCGCGCGGGGGCGGTGGCTCCCGCGCGGCCCCCGCGCGGGGGTCCCGGCCGGGTTTTCCCGTCCGGGGCCTTACCGCCGGTAACAGATCCATGGCACCGTCGTGGCATGCGCATGCCGCACATCCGAAGGGACGGTCCCATGGCGCGACTTCCGGCACTGCTCGCCCTCGCCCTCACCCTCGCCCTCGGCACGGTCACCGCCTCGGCGGCGGAGGGACCGTCCCCGGCCCCCGGCGCTCCCCCGGGGCTGCGGGACGTGGTCGTCGTCGGCAACAGCGCGGACGGGACGGTGAGTTTCCTCGACTCCCGTACGTTCGAGAACCTCGGCGCCCTCGACGTCGCCGCCGACCTGGACGAGATCCTGGCCGGCATGGACCCGATCCGCCGGGCCGCCTACGAGGTGGTCAGACAGCAGGCGGGCGGCGACAAGTTCGTCGACGACGCCCACCTCTCGCCGGACGGCCGCACCCTGTACGCCTCCCGCGGCAACCTCGGCGACGCCGCCGCGTACGACATCGCCACCGGCCGCCAACTGTGGCGCACCCACCTCGACGGCCTCAAGGCCGACCACGCCGCGCTCTCGCCCGACGGCCGCACCTTCGTCGTCTCGGCGATCACCGCCGCCAAGGCGCAGACGCTGGACACCGCGACCGGCCGGATCACCGGTTCCTTCGCCACCGGCACCTATCCGCACGAGAACGTCCACTCGCCGGACGGCGGCCGCATCTACAACATGTCCATCGGCGTGACCTCCCTGCCCAAGGCCCTCAATGGCCTCAAGGGCAGCAAGCAGGTCACCGTCGCCGACGCGGCCACCCTGAAGGTGCTGCGGACCCACACCTTCGACCGGGGCGTGCGGCCCGCCGTGATCACGCCGGACGAGAGGACGATATACGCCCAACTGTCCTATCTGAACGGCTTCATCGAGTACGACCTGGTCGCCGGCCGCACGGTCCGCACGGTGGAGATGCCGTTCAGCGCGGCCGGCGCGGCCCTGAAGCCCGACGACTACCCGCAGAACTCCGCCCACCACGGCATGGCGATGAACGGCGCCGGGGACAAGCTCTGCATGGCCGGCACCATCGACGACTACACCGCCGTGGTCGCCCGCCCGGGCCTGACCACCGACGGCTTCGTCCACTACCCGCCCGGCGCCCTGCCCTACTGGACGGTGACCGCGCCCGGCGGCGATCACTGCTTCGTCACGCTCTCCCACCGCGACGAGGTCTCGGTCGTCGACTACCGCACGGCCAAGGAGGTCGCCCGGGTCGCGGTGGGCGACTACCCCCAGCGCGAGCGGGCCGGCCGGGTGGCCGAGGACGCCCTGCCCGGACTCACGCGCCGGTGAGCCCGCCCGGGGGCCGGCCGGTGCCGCACCGCGGGGCTCCGGCCCGGCCGCCCCGGCCGCTCCCCGGCCGTCGCTCAGCCGCCGCCCGTCGCCGGGAGCGCGTCCACCAGGTCCGCGGCCCGCTCCGGTGACACCCCGGCCGAGATCAGCACCGTGACCGCCGCCGAGCGCCCGGCGCGGTCCGCCGCGAGGGCGCCCGTGTTCACCGCCTCCATCAGGCCGAACAGCACCTGCTCGTGCACATGGGCGAGGGCCGCGGCCGGCAGGGGGGAGTGGAACACGCCCTGGTCCAGGCCCTGTTGCAGCACCGCGGCACACGCCTCGCGCACCGGGGTGAGGCGGTCCCGGATGCCCTCCATCGTGATGCTGCGCTGGGCCAGCGCCACCAGCAGCCGGTAGCGGTCGGCGATCCGCCAGACCGCCAGGGCCGCGCGGGCCAGCGCCTCGGCCGGGTCGGTCACACCTTCCCGGCCGCTCGCGTGCGCCCGGGCGACCGACTCGACCGCGCTGTCCACCAGCGCGGCGATCAGCGCGTCGCGGCTGGGGAAATGGCCGTACACGGTCCGGCGCACCACGCCCGCGGCGCGGGCGATCTGGTCCATGGAGGCGTCCGGGTCGCGCAACAGCTCGGCGAGGGCCACCTGCTCGATGCGACGCCGGTTGGCGTCCGCTCTTCCAGAAGTCACGCGCTCATTTTGCACACCGATGTGCAATCACGTAAATTGCACACCGGTGTGTAGTTGCACACTGCTGTGCAAGATCTGGAAGTGGGAAGGGTGGACTGGGACATGCGCCTCGTCATGAACGAGCCGGTGGAAGGGATGGAGCGGCCCTACGCCAGGCGCTGGTGGGCACTGCTCGTGCTCTGCCTGAGCCTGCTGATCATCGTGATGGCGAACACCGCGCTGACGGTCGCCGCGCCCGACATGACCCAGGATCTCGGGCTCACCAGCTCCGACCTGCAGTGGGTCATCGACGGCTACACCGTCCCGTACGCCGCGCTGATGCTGCTGCTGGGCGCGATAGGCGACAAGTACAGCCGGCGCGGCGCGCTGGTGCTGGGGCTGGTCGTCTTCGGCGCGGGCTCGGTGGCCGGATCGCTCGTGGACAGCTCGGCCGGTGTCATCGCGGCCCGCGCCGTCATGGGCGTCGGCGCCGCCATGATCATGCCCGCCACCCTGTCGCTGCTGGCCGCGACCTTCCCGCGGGCCGAGCGGGCCAAGGCCATCGTGCTGTGGACCGCCACCGCCGGTGTCGCCATCGCCGCCGGCCCCCTGGTCGCCGGCGCGCTGCTGGAGAAGCACGGCTGGGCCGCCACCTTCCTCATCAACGTCCCGGTCGCCGCGCTCGCCGTCATCGGCGCCCTGGTCCTCGTCCCGCCGTCGAAGGCCGCCCGGCACGGCCGGATCGACTACGTCGGCGGACTGCTCTCGGTCGTCTGGACCGGTGCGCTCGTATACATGATCATTCAGGGCCCGCACTTCGGCTGGGACGCCAAGGCCGTCGGCGCCGCGGTCGTCGCGGGCGCCGGGCTCGTCGCCTTCGTCGCCTGGGAGCTGCGCCACCCCCGCCCCGTCCTGGACGTCCGCCGCTTCCTGAACCGCGGCTTCGCCGGGGCCAACCTGGCCGTGGCCCTGTTCTTCCTCGCCGTCTTCGGCGCGTTCTACTACCTCACCCAGCACCTGCAGTTCGTGCTCGGCTACGACCCCCTGGACACCGGTGTGCGGATGCTCCCGCTGGCCGGCGCGGTCTTCGTCGGCTCGGCGCTGACCGGCCTGCTGACGCCGAGGGTCGGCATGAGGGTCACCGTCTCCACCGGTATGGCCTTCGGTACCGTCGCGCTGGCGCTCCTGACCCGCGTCGACGCCTCCTCCGGGTACGGGGACCTGGTCGCCCCGCTGGTCGTCCTGGGCCTGGCCATCGGCCTCGCCCTGTCGCCCTGCACCGACGCCATCATGGGTGCCTTCCCCGAGGCGGAGCTGGGTGTCGGCGGCGCCGTCAACGACACCTCGCTGGAGCTGGGCGGCTCCCTGGGCATCGCCATCCTCGGCTCGGTGCTGGCCTCCTCGTACTCCTCCCACCTGGCCGACGCCACCGAGGGGAGCAAGCTGCCCGGCCCGGCGCTGGAGACCGCGCAGGACTCGGTCGGCGCCGGGTACGCCGTGGCGCAGGGCATCGGCGAGAAGGCCGAGGGCCTGCTCGCCCGGGCGGCCCAGCACCCCGAGCAGGCCGCGCAGCTCAAGGCCCAGGCCGCCCAGCTCGGCGCCGGGGCCCGGCAGATGGCCGACGCGGTCGGCTCGGCCTTCTCGGACGCGGTCGCCCACACCAGCCTGATCGGCGCGGTGATCCTGGGCGCGGGCACGGTCCTGGTGGCCGCGCTGCTGCCGGGGCGCGCTCGGAGCGGTGAGCCGGCCGCCGGCCGCGACGAGGAGCGTGAGCCCGCCCGGGTCTGAACGGGACCGGGTCTCGGAGGTCCGGGACGTACCGCCGGGGGGCGGTACGTCCCGGACCTCCGCGCGGGGCCGCCCGCACACAGAAAAACCCCGGACCGAATTGACGGCCGGGGTGATTCTCCGCGTATATTTGATATTTCGCGTGCGTGCACAGCAAAGGCGCACGCGGAAGTCGAATAAGTGCACTGTAGCGCGTCAGGAGTCGAATTGTCAACCGAGGAATTTCGGAAAGAGCAGCAATTCATCAGTGAGCTCTACGCACGACTCGACGTCCTGAGGGACCAGGCCCAGCGTGCCGTCCGGGCCGCGCTCAAGGGTGTCGGGACCGGATTCCAGGCGCGGTTGGAGCGGGACGTGCTGGTCGCCGAGCAGTCCGGGCTGCTGGCCGCCTTCGACGCGGGGGAGAGCGGGCTGTGTTTCGGCCGGCTGGAGTTCCAGGACGGACGCGACCACCACATCGGCCGCATCGGAATTCGTGAGGACGACGCCGAGCGCACTCCGCTCGTCGTCGACTGGCGCGCCGAAGTCGCCCGGCCTTTCTACCTCGCCACCGGATACGCGCCCATGGGGCTGCGCCGCCGGCGCCACATCACCACCGCGGGACGTGAGGTCACCGCCCTGCACGACGAGATCCTCGACCTCACCGACCCCACCCGTACCGGACACGAGAACTCCGACGCCGACGAGGTCCTGCTCGCCGCCCTCGACGCGGCGCGCACCGGGCGCATGCACGACATCGTGCGGACCATCCAGGCCGAGCAGGACCGCATCATCCGCGCCCCGCACCAGGGCGTCCTGGTGGTCGAGGGCGGGCCCGGCACCGGCAAGACCGCCGTGGCGCTGCACCGGGCCGCCTACCTGCTCTACGCGCACCGCGAGCAACTCGCCCGCCGCGCGGTGCTCGTCGTCGGCCCCAACCCCGCCTTCCTTGGCTACATCGGCGAGGTGCTGCCCTCGCTCGGTGAGACCGGCGTCCTGCTCGCCACCCCCGGCGAGCTCTTCCCCGGCGTACGGGCCACCGCCACCGACACCCCCGAGGCGGCCGAGATCAAGGGCCGGGCCACCATGGCCGACGTGCTGGCCCGGGTGGTGCGCGACCGGCAGACCGTGCCGCCCACCGACGCGCCCCTGGAGATCGACCACGACGACTACGGAACGCTGCTGCTGGACCGGAACATGGCCGAGGACGCCCGCTGGGACGCCCGCGGCACCGGGCTGCCCCACAACCTGGCCCGCCCCCGCTTCGCGTTCCGGATCATCGACGCGCTCACCGAGCAGCTCACCGAGCGGCTGGGCGCCGACCCGTTCGGCGGGCCGAACCTGCTCGACCGCTCCGACGTCGTCCAACTGGGCAAGGAGATCGCCACCAGCCCCGAGGTGCACGCCGCGATCGAGGAGCTGTGGCCCACGCTCACCCCGCAGCGGCTGGTCGCGGACTTCCTGGCCGCCCCCGACGGCTATCTCCCGGACGGCGAGGCGGAGTTCGTACGCCGGGAGGGCGGCCCCTGGACCGCCGCCGACGTCCCGCTCCTGGACGAGGCGGCCGAACTCCTCGGTGAGGACGACACCGCGGCCCGCGCCGCCGCCGAACGCGAGCGCGGCCGGCGCATCGCCTACGCGCAGGGCGTCCTGGACGTCTCGTACGCCTCCCGCACCTACGAGTTCGAGGACGAGGAGTCGGAGGTGCTGGCCGCCCACGACATCATCGACGCCGAACGGTTCGCCGAGCGCCACGAGGAGGCCGACCACCGCGGCGCGGCCGAACGCGCCGCCGCCGACCGCACCTGGGCGTTCGGGCACGTCATCGTGGACGAGGCGCAGGAGCTGTCCGCGATGGCGTGGCGGCTGCTGATGCGCCGGGTCCCCACCCGGTCGATGACCCTGGTCGGCGACCCGGCCCAGACCGGCGACGCGGCCGGCTGCGGCTCCTGGCAGGACATCCTCGGCCCGTACGTGGGCGACCGCTACGAGCACGTCCGGCTGGGCGTCAACTACCGCACGCCGGCGGAGATCATGGAGGTGGCCGCGGCGGTACGGCGCGCCGACGACCCGGACTTCGTCCCGCCCCGCTCGGTGCGCTCCACCGGCACGGCGCCCTGGGAGACCACCACCGACGACCTGCCCCGGGAGGTCGCCGCCGCGGTCGCCCGCGAGCTGCCCGCCGAGGGGCGGCTGGCCGTCATCGCCCCGGCCGCCCACCACCCGGCCCTGGCCGCCGCGCTTCCGGAGGCCGGGCACGGCCCGGACCCCGACCTGACCCGGCCGGTGGTTCTCCTGGAACCGCGCCAGGCCAAGGGCCTGGAGTTCGACACGGTGATCGTCGCCGACCCGGACGCCGTCCGGGCCGGGGTGCCGCACGGCGTCAACGACCTGTACGTGGCGCTGACCAGGGCGACCCAGCGCCTGGGGGTCGTCCGCCTCGCGGGCGGGCTCCCCGCCGGGACGTGACCCGCGGCGGAAGGCGCGCGCTGGGACGTGACCCGCGGCGGAAGGTGACCCGCGCCGGGACGTGACCCGCGGCGGGCGGGCCCGGCCGCGCGCCGTGCCCGCGCGCCGTGCCCGCCGTCCGCCGCCGGTCCGCCTCAGGCCGGCTTGAGCCACACCGTCGCCAGCGGCGGCAGCGTCAGCCGTACCCACCCCGACTCCGGCTTCACCGGGTCGGGGTTGCGCACGTCGCTGCCGCCGTACCGGGCCTCGTCGGTGTTGAGCGCCTCCGCCCAGGCGGAGATCCCGTCCGGGACGCCCAGCCGGTAGTCGTGCCGCACCACCGGTGAGAAGTTGCTCACCGCCAGCAGCGGGGAGCCCTGCGCGTCGTACCGCAGGAAGGCGAAGACGTTGTCCTCGGCGGCGTCCCCCAGCACCCAGGAGAAGCCCTCCGGGGAGGTGTCCCGCTCCCACAGCGCGGGTGTCGCGGTGTACACCGCGTTCAGGTCGCACACCAGGTCCCGCATGCCCCGGTGGTCGCCCGCCGAGTGGTACGAGTCCTCCAGCAGCCACCACTCCGGCCCGTGCGCCTCGGACCACTCCGCGCCCTGGGCGAACTCCTGGCCCATGAAGAGGAGCTGCTTGCCCGGGTGCGCCCACATGAAGCCCAGGTAGGCACGCTGGTTTGCGCGCCGCTGCCACCAGTCGCCCGGCATCTTGGTCACCAGCGCCTGCTTGCCGTGCACCACCTCGTCGTGCGAGATCGGCAGGACGTAGTTCTCGCTGTAGGCGTACACCATCGAGAAGGTCATCTCGTTGTGGTGGTACTTGCGGTGCACCGGCTCCTTGGAGACGTACACCAGCGAGTCGTGCATCCAGCCCATGTTCCACTTCAGCCCGAATCCCAGCCCGCCGTGTTCGGTGGGGCGGGTGACGCCCTCCCAGGCGGTGGACTCCTCGGCGATGGTCACCACGCCCGGGCAGCGGCGGTAGACGGTGGCGTTCATCTCCTGGAGGAAGGCGACGGCGTCGAAGTTCTCCCGGCCGCCGTACTCGTTCGGCACCCACTCCCCGCCCTCGCGGGAGTAGTCCAGGTACAGCATCGAGGCGACGGCGTCGACCCGCAGGCCGTCGATGTGGTACTCCTCGCACCAGTACACGGCGTTGGCGACCAGGAAGTTGCGCACCTCCGTGCGGCCGTAGTCGAACTCCAGCGTCCCCCAGTCGGGGTGCTCGGACCGCCGGGGGTCGGGGTGCTCGTACAGCGGGGTGCCGTCGAAGCGGGCCAGCGCCCAGTCGTCCTTGGGGAAGTGCGCGGGCACCCAGTCCACGAGCACCCCGATGCCCGCCCGGTGCAGCGCGTCCACCAGGAACTTGAAGTCGTCGGGGGTGCCCAGGCGCGCGGTCGGCGCGTAGTAGGAGGTGACCTGGTAACCCCAGGAGGGGCTGTAGGGGTGCTCCGCCACCGGCATCAGCTCCACATGCGTGAAGCCCAGCTCCTTGACGTAATGCGGCAGCACCTCGGCCAGCTCGCGGTAGGTCAGCCCCGGCCGCCAGGACGGCAGGTGGATCTCGTACACCGAGAACGGCGCCTCGTGGACCGGCCGGTCGGCGCGGTGGGCCAGCCACTGCTGGTCCTGCCACTCGTAGTGGGACTCGGTGACGACCGAGGCGGTCTCCGGCGGGCACTGGGTGCGGCGGGCCATCGGGTCGGCGCGCAGCGACCGGTGGCCGTCGGGGCCGACGATCTCGAACTTGTACAGCGCGCCCTCGGCGATGTCCGGGACGAACAGCTCCCACACCCCGGTGGCGCCCAGCGACCGCATGGGCAGGCCGGTGCCGTCCCAGTGGTTGAAGTCACCGGCGAGCCGCACCCCGCGCGCGTTGGGCGCCCACACGGTGAACCGGGTGCCGGTCACGCCCTGGTGGGTGACCAGCCGCGCGCCCAGCGCCGTCCAGAGCCGCTCGTGGCGCCCCTCGCCGATCAGGTGCAGGTCCAGCTCGCCGAGCGAGGGCCAGAACCGGTACGGGTCGTCCACCTCGATCCGGCAGGACTCGTAGGCGACCAGGAGCCGGTAGTCCGGCACGGCGTCCAGCGGCAGCAGGCCGGAGAAGAGCCCGTCACCGTCGTCGTGCAGCTCGGTCCGCACCCCTCCGGCCAGCACGGCCACACTCCGCGCGAACGGCCGGAGGGCCCGGAACACCACTCCGTCGGCCACCGGGTGCGCGCCCAGCAGCCCGTGCGGGTCGTGGTGCTCACCGGCGAGCAGCCGTCCCCGGTCGGCGGCGTCGAGCGGCACGGCCGGCACCCCGTCCCAGCTCGCGCGCGGCTGGGGCGGGGCACCGGCGGGCGCCGGGGGCAGGGTGGTGGCCTCCGGCACGGGGGGTGCCGGTGTCCTCCCGGCCGGGGCGTTCGGGGTACTGGGGTTCTGCGATGCCTTCGCAGGGGCTGGATTGCGGGTGGGGCGGCGGGGCGACACGGGAAAGGGCCTCCTCAAAGGGCGTTCACATGGTGGTCTGTGCGGCCAGTCGGCGGATCGCCGCCATCGGGACCGGTAGCCAGTCGGGGCGGTGCCGGGCCTCGTAGAGGACCTCGTACACGGCCTTGTCGGTCTCGTACGCGCGCAGCAGCGCCGCCTCGGCGCGCGGGTCGGTGCCCGACGCCTCGGCGTACCCGGCGCAGTACGCCGCCCGGCAGCGCTCCGCCCAGTCCGGGTTCCACGGCCGGTGGGAGCGGGCCGCGTAGTCGAAGGAGCGCAGCATGCCGGCCACGTCCCGCACCGGTGGCTGCGGGCGGCGGCGCTCGGCGAGCGGCTTCGCGGGCTCGCCCTCGAAGTCGATCACCGACCAGTCGCCGTCCGGGGTGCGCAGCGTCTGGCCCAGGTGCAGGTCGCCGTGGACCCGCTGGGCCCGCCGGACGCCGTCGCACTCCGCAGCGCCGACCGCGTCGAAGGCGGCGCGCAGCCCAGGGACGTACGGCACCAGCGCGGGCACCGCCTGGGCGGCGGCGTCCAGGCGCCGGCTCATCGCGAGACCGAGGTGCTCGGTCTGCCGGCGGCCCAGCGCCACCGTGGGCAGCGCGTCGGCCAGGGCGGTGTGCACCTCGGCGGTGGCCCGGCCGAGGGCCCGGGCCTCGGCGGTGAAGTCCCGCCCGGCGGCCAGCGCGTCCAGGGCGAGCTGCCAGCCGTCCCGGGAGTCGCGCAGATAGGGCTGGAGGACACCCAGGGTGCTGGCTTCCGGCCGGCCGCCGCCGGTCTCGTACCAGGCGACGGGCGCGGGCACCCGGGCGCAGCCGGCGCGGGCGAGCGCCAGCGGCAGTTCCAGGTCGGGGTTGGCGCCCGGGTAGACCCGGCGGAAGACCTTGAGGATGTACGAATCGCCGTACACCAGTGAGGAGTTGGACTGCTCGGCGTCCAGCACGCGCGGGGGCAGGCCGTCCGGGATCACCGCCGTGCGGCAGAACCGCAGCGGCCCGAGCGGACCGGGAGTGCGCAATCGTTCCAGCAGCAGGGCGGCCAGCCGCGGATCGCTCAGCCCCTCGTACACCACCCGCCCGGCCAGCGGGCCGTCGGGCACCCGGCCGATGAGCGCCGGCGCGAGCCGCGGGGGCAGGGCCGCGCGCACCCCGAGCAGGAGCTGGTAGCAGTCGGCGGCGGACGGGGGAGAGGTGGTGCCGGTGGCGAGGCCCGGCTGCTGGACCCGGACGAGCAGGTGCACCAGGCCGGGCCCGGTCGCGGTGTCGACGGGGAGCAGTTCGGTGGCCGAGACGAGGGTGAAGCCGGTGACGGGCCGGCCCTTGCCGGCGAACCAGCGCTGGCGGGGCAGCCATTCGTGGAGCAGCGGCACCAGGGAGGGGAGCAGGGCGACCGGTGCCCGGGCGGTGGATGCGGTCTCCGACATGGCAGCGCGTCCTTTCCCCGGGCACTACAGAATGCACAGAATGTGCGCAGTGTCCCGGAATGCGGCGAGTGCTGTCCGGCTGTGCGGGACGTGTCGGGCGGGGATGGTCGAGATAGACCCGAATCGACGTATGAGGGGGAGAGTTCCCAGGGCGGCGCGGTGGAAACGCCCCGCCCCGGTGTACTCCGCGATGTCCTTCTCGTTCGGCCTCAGCTTTTCCCGGGCTTCACGGTCCTGGCCTTCTTCGCCGTCTGCACGGCGTCCCTGCGCAGCCGGAACCAGTAGAAGCCGTGCCCGGCGAGGGTGAGCAGATACGGCCATTCGCCAATGGCCGGAAAGCGCACCCCGCCGATCAGCTCCACCGGGTGCATCCCGTTGAACTGCCGCAGATCCAGTTCCGTCGGCTGCGGGAAGCGCGAGAAGTTGTGCACGCACATCACCAGGTCGTCGCCGTACTCCCGCAGGAACGCCAGGACCGCCGGGTTGGAGGACGGCAGCTCGGTGTACGAGCCGAGGCCGAAGGCCACGTTCTGCTTGCGGATCTCGATCATGCGCCGGGTCCAGTGCAGCAGTGAGGACGGCGACGCCATCGATGCCTCGACGTTGGTGACCTGGTAGCCGTAGACCGGGTCCATGATGGTCGGCAGGTAGAGCCGGCCCGGGTCGCACGACGAGAAGCCCGCGTTGCGGTCGGGCGTCCACTGCATCGGTGTCCGTACGGCGTCCCGGTCGCCCAGCCAGATGTTGTCGCCCATGCCGATCTCGTCGCCGTAGTACAGGATCGGCGAGCCGGGCAGGGACAGCAGCAGGGCCGTGAACAGCTCGATCTGGTTGCGGTCGTTGTCCAGCAGCGGGGCGAGCCGGCGCCGGATGCCGATGTTGGCCCGCATGCGCGGATCCTTGGCGTATTCCGCGTACATGTAGTCACGCTCTTCGTCCGTGACCATTTCCAGCGTCAGCTCGTCGTGGTTGCGCAGGAAGATGCCCCACTGGCAGCTCGCCGGGATCGCCGGTGTCTTGGCCAGGATTTCCGAGACGGGGTAGCGGGACTCCCGGCGCACGGCCATGAAGATGCGCGGCATCACCGGGAAATGGAACGCCATGTGGCACTCGTCGCCGCCGGAGGGGAAGTCGCCGAAGTAGTCCACGACGTCCTCGGGCCACTGGTTGGCCTCGGCGAGCAGCACCGTGTCGGGGTACGCGGCGTCGATCTCCTTGCGCACCCGCTTCAGGAAGGCGTGGGTGGCCGGGAGGTTCTCGCAGTTGGTGCCCTCCTGCTGGTACAGGTACGGCACGGCGTCGAGGCGGAAGCCGTCGATGCCCAGGTCCAGCCAGAAGCGCAGCGCGGACAGGATCTCCTGCTGCACGCGCGGGTTCTCGTAGTTCAGGTCCGGCTGGTGGGAGAAGAACCGGTGCCAGAAGTACTGCTTGCGCACCGGGTCGAAGGTCCAGTTGGACGTCTCGGTGTCCACGAAGATGATCCGGGCGTCCTGGTACTGCTTGTCGTCGTCGGCCCAGACGTAGTAGTCGCCGTACGGCCCGTCGGGGTTGGCCCGCGACTCCTGGAACCACGGATGCTGGTCGCTGGTGTGGTTCATCACGAAGTCGATGATCACCCGCATGCCGCGCTGGTGGGCGGCGTCGACGAACTCCACGAAGTCGGCGAGGTCGCCGAACTCCGGCAGGACGGCGGTGTAGTCCGAGACGTCGTAACCACCGTCCCGCAGCGGGGACTTGAAGAACGGCGGCAGCCAGAGACAGTCGACTCCCAGCCACTGGAGATAGTCCAGTTTCGCGGTGATGCCCTTGAGGTCGCCCACGCCGTCGCCGTTGCTGTCCTGGAAGGAGCGGACCAGCACCTCGTAGAAGACGGCGCGCTTGAACCAGTCGGGGTCACGGTCCTTGGCGGGGGTGTCCTCGAACGTGTCGTGGACGGGCTCGTTGACGATCATGATGTGGGTGACCCTCCGATCGGCGGGGACGGTCGCAGGGTCAGGATGTGCGCGGGTGCGACACCCGGCTCGAGGCGCACATAGTTGGCCCTGCCCCAGTGATAGGTCTCGCCGGTGAGCTCGTCGCGCACCGGTACGGTCTCGTGCCAGTCCAGGCCGAGCTCCGGCATGTCCAACGAGACCGTGGCCTCCTGGGTGTGGTGCGGGTCGAGGTTGACGACGACCAGGACGACGTTCGAACCGGACCGCTTGCTGTAGACGATCACCGCGCCGTTGTCGGCGTGGTGGAAGCGCAGCGAGCGGAGCTGCCGCAGCGCCGGGTGGCGGCGCCTGATCCGGTTGAGAGCGGTGATCAGCGGGGTGATGGTGCGCCCCTCGCGCTCCGCCGACTCCCAGTCGCGCGGGCGCAGTTGGTACTTCTCCGAGTCCAGGTACTCCTCGCTGCCCGCGCGGACCGGAGTGTTCTCGCACAGCTCGTAGCCCGCGTACACGCCCCAGGTGGGGGACATGGTCGCGGCGAGCACCGCCCGGGCCTCGAAGGCGGGACGGCCGCCGTGCTGGAGGTGGCCGGGCAGGATGTCGGGGGTGTTCACGAAGAAGTTCGGCCGCATGTAGGCGGCGGCGTCCCCGGACAGCTCGGTGAGGTACTCGGTGAGCTCCTCCTTGGTCTCGCGCCAGGTGAAGTAGGTGTACGACTGCTGGAAGCCGACGGCGGCGAGGGTGTGCATCATGGCCGGCCGGGTGAACGCCTCGGCCAGGAAGATCACGTCCGGATCCGTCCGGTTGATGCTCGCGATGACCTTCTCCCAGAAGACCACCGGCTTGGTGTGCGGGTTGTCGACCCGGAAGATCCGCACCCCGTGCGCCATCCAGAACCGCAGGATCCGCAGCGTCTCGCGGACGATGCCGCGCATGTCCCGGTCGAAGGCGATGGGGTAGATGTCCTGGTACTTCTTCGGCGGGTTCTCCGCGTACGCGATGGTGCCGTCGGCCCGGTGGTGGAACCACGCCGGGCGCCTGGCCACCCAGGGGTGGTCCGGCGAGCACTGCAGGGCGAAGTCCAGGGCCACCTCCAGACGCAGCTCGCGCGCGCGTTCGACGAAGGCGTCGAAGTCCTCGATGGTGCCCAGGTCCGGGTGGACCGCGTCGTGGCCGCCCTCGGGCGAACCGATGGCCCAGGGCACCCCGACGTCGTCGGGGCCCGCCACAAGGGTGTTGTTGGGGCCCTTGCGGTGTGTCGTGCCGATCGGGTGGATCGGCGGCAGGTACACCACGTCGAAACCCATCGCGGCGATGGCCGGCAGCCGCTCCGCGGCGGTGCGGAAGGTGCCCGACACCAGCCGGCCGTCCTCGTACCGCGCGCCCTCGGAGCGCGGGAAGAGCTCGTACCAGGAACCGAACAGCGCCCGCTCCCGCTCCACCAGCAGCGGCAGGGGGCGGGAGGAGGTGACCAGTTCGCGCAGCGGGTGGCGGGAGAGCGCCTCGTCCACCTCGGGGGCCAGCGCGGCGGCCAGCCGGGCGGCGGCCGGCAGCCGCTCGTCGCGCAGCGCGTCCACCGCGGCGAGCACCGCCTCCCGGCCCTCGCTCTTGGGCACGCCGTCGGCGGCCCGTTCGTACAGCGCGGCGCCCTCGGCCAGGACGAGCCCGGTGTCGATGTCCGCCGGGATCTTGATCCCGGCATGATGGCGCCAGGTGGCCACCGGGTCGCTCCAGGCCTCCACGAAATACGTCCAGCGCCCTTCGGCCGTTGGAGTGACGTCGGCACCCCAGCGGTCGGTGCCGGGCGCCAGCTCGCGCATCGGGACGAACGGGCCCGGCCGGCCCGCGGGGTCGGTCAGGACGACATTGGCGGCCACCGCGTCATGGCCTTCGCGGAACACGGTGGCGGTGATCCGGAAGGTTTCGCCCACCACCGCCTTGGCGGGCCTTCTTCCGCAGTCGACCAGCGGGCTCACGTCCAGCACGGGAATGCGACCAATCAGCGAGTTCACGGCATCACCTGGGGGTTGCGTACGGGGTATCGCTCTTTGTAGCTGCTCCGTTGACGAGTGGCTGGGCGCAGCCATCACCGCTCCTGTCCGGGTTCACTCGGGTGGGCGGGTACCGGTTGAGCCTTCCCACCCCCTTCGGGTAGGCAATCCGGCGCGTCGTTAACTACCTGGGCGTAGCCGCACACGGGGGAACCGGCCCCATTCGGTCGAACACCGGGGCCGGTTCGTGGCTTGAACCGTATGGTCGGCGGCCTCACGCCAGCGGCCGGGCGTCCTGCTCCTCCGGGTCGTGTCCCCACACCTGCCACGGCCGGCGCGTGACCCACTCCTCCACCGGCGCGGGCGTCACCGACAGCGCGGCGGCCGAGACCCCGCCGTCGCCCGCCATCAGCAGCGGGTCGGTGCCCGTCGCCATGTGGTGGTAGATGCCCGCCACCCCGGCGGCGGCCTCCGGGCCCAGCACCCGGGCCAGGCCCTGTTCGAAGACGTCCGGCGGCAGCGCCCGGTAGCGCACCTCACGGCCCAGGCCCCGGGCGAACGCCGCCGCGAGCTGGTCACCCGTCAGGGCTCGGGCCCCGCCGATGTCGAAGCTCCGGCCCTCCACCCCGTCCGCGGTCAGCGCCGCGTGGACCGCCTCGGCGAGGTCCTCGTGGGAGAGCCACGCCGTCGGCGTGGCGGCGGGCAGCGGGTAGGCGAGGACCCCGTCGTTCACCAGGGCCGGGCCGTTCCACGGGCTGAACAGGTTGTCCAGGTAGACCGGCGGGCGCAGCACCACCAGCGGCACCCCGCTCCCGCGCAGCACCTCCTCGGCGGCCCGGCGGGTCTCGAAGGCGGCCACCCGGGTGGCCGCCCGGGGGATGCGGGTGTTGGCGTTGTAGACCAGCCGGCGCACCCCGGCCGCGCGGGCCGCCGCCGCGATGTTCCGGGCGTACCGGCGCACCAGGCCGGTGTCGTACACCAGCGGCATCACCACCGCGGCGTGGGTCGCCCCGGTGAACAGCTGCCGTACGGCCTCGGGGTCGCCCAGGTCGCCCGAGGCGCACGAGACGCCCGGCAGCGGCGGCCGGTCGCCCTCCGGACGGCGGGTCAGCGTACGGACCCGGTGGCCGCGCTCGGCCAGGAGGCGGGCGACCGCGCCGCCCTGGAAACCGGTCGCCCCCACGACCGCCACGCGCATCGGAATCCGCTCCGACATCCGCTGGGAAAAGTGCTGGGACAGGTGATCGGACATGTGCCTGAAAGCCCCTTCGATAGGGTGGGACCGCTGCCATCACGGCTCTTCTCAGGCTGGCGGCGGCGGCTTTGGCCGATCAATTAACAAACCGGGGCGGGGGTTGAAGGATCGTCCATGGACACTGCGCGTACCGACAGTGACGACCTCCTCAGCGAGCTCCTCCAGCCGCTGCGCCTGACCGGGGTGTTCGACAGCCGCTGGCACGTCCGTCCGCCGTGGGCCATCGAGGGCGACGCGGAGGAGAGCTGCGCGGTCCTCCACTACATCGTGGAGGGCGAGTGCTGGATCACCGCCGCCGACCAGACGCCGCAACGGCTGCACACCGGAGACCTCGCCGTCTTCCCCACCGGCACCGCCCACCGGCTCTCCGACCGTCCCGACCGGCAGGGCGTGCCGCTGCGCGCCGTCCTGCCCGAGCGGCAGCCCGGCACCTCCGGCGAGATCCGCATCGACGGCACGGGCCCGGAGAGCCGGCTGCTGTGCGCCGGGCTGCACTACGACGCCAGCGCCGCCACCGGCCTGTACAGGGCGCTGCCCTGGGCCCTGGTCCTGGACGGCTCCCAGGTCGAGCGGGAGCCGCTGCTGCGCGACACCCTGCGGCTGCTGGCCGCCCCGGACCGGCCGATCGGCCCCGGCGACCGGCTCATCACGCTGCGCGCCTTCGAGATGGCTCTGGTGCTCGCGCTGCGGCCACTGCTGCGGGAGTTCGCCGAGAACCCGGCGTCCCTCCCGGTACTGCGCCATCCGGGGATCAGCCGGGCCATGGTGATGATCGCGACCAGGTTCGCCGAGCCGTGGACCATCGAGGCGCTGGCGAAGGAGGTCGGCATGTCCCGCTCGGCGTTCACGGCCGCCTTCCGCGAACTGGTCGGCGAGGCCCCGGCCCGCCACCTGACCGGCCGCCGCATGCAGGAGGCGGCCCGGCTGCTCGGCGAGACCTCGCTGCCGCAGTCCGCGGTGCCGCAGCGGGTCGGCTACCAGAGCGCGGTGGGGTTCCACCTCGCCTTCCGCAAGTGGTTCGGCAAGACGCCCGGGGAGTACCGCAGCAGCGCCGCACATGCGGCATGAGACGTGATATGGCCGGAAGCAGACTGGCCGGATCTTAAGCACCGCTGGACGGTCGTTCATTGCCGCAGGTGGGTACGGGCGGACAGGCTCGGCACCGGCAGTGCCGTTCCCCGAAGGAGAAAAGGTGACGAGGTCCGGTCAGGAGTATCTGGCGTCGCTGCGCGACGGCCGCGAGATATGGCTCGACGGCGAACGGGTCGCGGACGTCACCCGGCACCCCGCCTTCCGCAACACCGCCGCGTCCCTCGCGGGACTGTACGACCTGGCGCACGACTCCGAGCACAGCGCGGTCCTCACCCGGGGCGGCGTCCACCGCGCGTACGCCGTTCCCCGTTCCTACGAGGACCTGGTCGCCCGCCGGGAGGCGTACAAGGTGTGGGCCGAGGCGAGTTTCGGCTTCCTGGGCCGCACACCCGACTACATGGCGGGCGGCGCGGCCGGCTTCGCCGCGCTGCCGGGCGTCTTCACCACCGGGGCCCACGACGGGGCGGCCAACGCCCTGGCCTACCACCGGCGGCTGGCCGAGGGCGACCTGTACCCGACCTTCACCATCGCCAACCCGCAGATCGACCGGACCAGATCCGCGGCCGAACAGGAGGAGGACGACCTGGTGGTGCGGGTCGTCGCCGAGAAGGACGACGGGATCGTGGTGCGCGGCGCCAAGATGATCGGCACCGCCGCCGTCTTCGGCAACGAGGTGATCGTCGGCACCATCGAGCCGCTCGCCCCGCAGGACGCCGAGCACGCCGTCTGCTTCTCGCTCCCCGTCGGCACGCCCGGCCTGAAGCTCCTGTCGCGCACGTCGTACGAGGCCGGGGCCCGCAGCGTGTTCGACAACCCGCTCTCCTCGCGGTTCGACGAGAACGACGCGCTGCTGGTGTGCGACGACGTCTTCGTGCCGTGGGAGAACGTGCTGGCCTACCGCGACGTGGACGTCGCCTTCCGCATGTGGTGGCACACCCCCGCCTACGTCAACTTCGTCCACCAGGCGGCCACCCGCTTCTGGACCAAGCTGGAGTTCCTCACCGGCATCGCCATCCTGGTCACCAAGGCCAACAACACCCACCAACTGCCGCAGGTCACCCAGGTGATCGGGCGGCTGCTCGGCCGGGTGGCACAGGCGAAGGCCTTCGTGCTGGCCGCCGAGGCGTCGTACGAACAGGTCGACGGCGGACGCGGCGGGGTGATGCCGGGCAAGGACATCTCCTTCGCGCAGCGCATCATGGCCGGGGAGCTGTACCCGCGGACGGTGGAGGACATCAAGCTGCTGGCGGGCGGCGGTGTGGTCCAGCTGCCCGCCTCCGGGCAGGACCTGCTGCACCCGGAGCTCGGCCCGCTGCTGCGCAAGTACGTCCGTTCCCCCGGCACTCCGGCCGAGGACCGGGTCAAACTGCTGAAACTGGCGTGGGACGCGCTCGGTTCGGAGTTCGCCGGGCGCCACGAGCAGTACGAACGCTTCTACCACGGCGCCCCGCACGTCTATCTGATGCAGCAGGCCTGGGAGGGCGACAGCGCGAGCTGCGAGGCCCTGGCGCGGAGCTGCCTGGACGGCTACGGGCTGGGGACCGGAAGGTGACCGGTGCCCGTGCCGGGGCCGCCGGACACCGCTCCGGGGCCACCACCGGCCACCGGGCCCCCGGTCCGGGCCGGGCGCCTGCCCCGTGCCGGGTCCGGCGCCCGGCGGTCCGGGTGACCGCGTGAACCCCGCGCCCCGGCCGGCGCGGGCCGCGCCGGCGCTGCTGGCGTCCACCCAACTGCCGCTGATCATGGACACCGCGATCGTCAATGTCGCGCTGCCCTCCGTCGGCGCCGACCTGGGATCCGGTTCCGCCGGGCTGTCCTGGGCCGCCGACGCCTGCCTGATCACGCTCGGCGGGCTGCTCCTGCCCGGCGGTCGCGCCGCCGACCTGCTCGGCCACCGGCGGGTGCTCCTCGCCGGGCTCGGGCTGCTCGCCGCCGCCTCGGCCGCCGGCGGCCTGGCCGGATCGACCGCCGTGCTGGTCGCCGCCCGCGCCGTCCAGGGGGTCGGGGCGGCGCTCGCCGCGGCCGCCTTCGCACTGCTGCTGGAGCTGTTCCCGCTCGGCCCGGCCCGGCACCGGGCGCTCGGCGCGTTCGCCGCGACGGGCGGGCTCGGCGGCGTGCTGGGCGCCGCCCTGCCGCTGGTCGTCGTCACCGCCAGTGCGGCGGCCACCGCCGACGCCGTACCCGGCGAGGCCGGCCTGGCCTCGGGCCTGGTCGCTACCAGCCAGCAGTTCGGTTCCGACCCCGGCCTCGCCGTCCTGGCGGCCGCGGCCACCGCCCGTGGCGGCCCGGCCGCCCGGACCGCGGGGTTCCGGGCCGCGCTGCTCGTGGGCGCCGCGTTCGCGGCGGTGGCCGCACCGCTCTCCGCACGCCTGCCCGCGCCCGCCCCGGCGCCGCCACGCCAGGACCGGGTGGGCGGCCCGCGGTGACCGCCTGAACCCGGCGGCCGCCGCGCCACTCACGAAACCCGACAGCCCGAGGGGGGCATCCCGTTGACCCTGTACGACCTTGTCGCGCCCGGTCTCGACACCGTCGCCGATCCGCGCTACCGGATAGCCGAGATACGGGCGGCCGATCCGCTCGGCGCCGACGCGCTGCTCGCCGCGCTCCCCGCGATGAACCGGGCCGCCGACGTGCCCGCGCTCACCGTCGCCCTGCGCACCCTCGTCCCCGACCCCGACCGGGTCGCCGGGTGGTGCGTCATCGAGGCCCTCGCCGCCATGCGCGACCTGGGCATGCTGCTCGGCTCCCTCAAGCGGCACGGCGTCCAGCCGGTGGCCGCGGTCCCCGAGGTCCTGCCGGTGCTGGAGGAACTGGCCCGCCGCACCGACATGGTGCCCCGCGACACCGTGCACCACTACACCACCTGGAACCCGCTCGGCAGCCGGCAGCGCATGTACACCGGCGACCCGATGGAGGCCCGCCTCCAGGACGCCGTCCGGATGGTCTTCCCCGGTCTCGTCGCCGCCCTGGACACCTGCGGCCGGCTGGCCCGCCTGGAACCGTACGACGCGGGCTTCGCCCTCGCGCTGGACCGCACCGCACAGCACGTCCAGTCGATGGTCGACTCGATCGACCTCACCGTCGCCGGGGTCTCCCCCGTCTTCTTCGCCCGCACCATGCGCGGCTACTTCGAGGAGATCGACGTGGCGGGGCGCGGTTACCTCGGCCCGGCCGCCGCGCAGGTCCCGCTGTGGCTGGTGGACCTGACGCTCTGGCAGAGCGACCGCTCCACCCCCGAGTACGACGCCTTCCTCGCCGAGTCCGTCCCCTACAGCCTGCCGTCCTGGCGCGCCTTCCACGCCGCCCACCGGGGCACCACCTCGGCCGTGAGCAAGCTGTCGGCCGCGCTGAGCTGGGAGACCGTCCACCGGCTGCCGCCCCGGCTGGTGGCCTCCGCCGTCTCCCTGGCCCGGGTGCTGCGCGTCCTGAAGACCTTCCGCGCCCGCCACATCGGCATCGCCCGCAAGGCCTACAGCGACGACCTGCGCCTGTACGACGAGGGCAGCGGCGGCGCCCCGGTGGCCCTGCTGCGCACGGTGCTCGACCTGACCCGGGACAACGAGACCCTGGTGCGGCGGGGCACGGAACGCCCGCGCACCCCGGCCGCCTGAGACGGGGTGTGGACATGACCCCGCACTTCCTCGTCGCGGGCGGCGGCGTCGCCGGGCTGACCGCCGCGCTCGCCCTGCACGCCGCCGGCTTCGAGCGGATCACCGTGGCCGAGGCCGCCCGGGAACTCCGTCCGGCCGGCGCCGGACTGAACCTGATGCCCAACGCGGTCCGTGAACTCGACGCGCTCGGGCTGCTCGGCCCGCTGGAGGCGGGTGCCGTGCGCACCCGCGAGCTGCGCTACTACCACCGCACCGGCGGGCTCATCTCCCGCGAGCCGCGCGGCCTGCGGGCCGGTTACCGCTGGCCCCAGCTCTCCGTCCACCGCGGCCACCTCCAGGCCGTCCTGACCCGCGCGGTACGGGACCGGATCGGCCCGAACGCCCTGGTGACGGGGGTACGGGTGTGCGGTGTGGAGGTCCTGCCCGACGGCCGGCCGCGCGTCCGGCTGGAGCACCGCGACGCCAGCACGCGTGGACTGGCCTCGCTGGTGCCCGACGTACTGATCGGCGCCGACGGCATCCGCTCGGCGGTCCGCGCCGCCCTCAACCCCGGGGAGGGCCCACCGCCCCGGAACGGGATGCTGGTGTGGCGGGGGGTGTCCCGCGTGGACGCGGCCCGGACCGGCCGGTTCATGGTCATCGCGGGGGACGACCGGCGAAAGGCCGTGGTCTACCCGATGACCGAACCGTCCCCGGACGACGGGCGGGTGCTGGTCAACTGGGCGCTGGCGATGCCCGCGGGCGACGCCGGTGACCCCGCGGGCGACCGCGCGCTGGGTGACTGGAACCGGCCCGTCCCGCTCTCCGGCATCCTGCCCCACTACGAGGGCTGGGAGTTCGGCGGGACCAGCGTCCCCGAGGTGCTGCGCGCGGCCGACGGCGCGTACGAGTACCCGATGGTGGACCGGGAGCCGCTGGAGCGCTGGAGCCACGGCCGCACCACCCTCATCGGCGACGCCGCCCACGCCATGTACCCGATCGGCTCCAACGGCGCGACGCAGTCCGTCGTCGACGCCCGGGCGCTGGCCCACGCGCTGGTCCTGCACCCCGACCCGGCCGACGCGCTGCTCGCCTACGAGGCCGGCCGGCGCCCCGCCATGACGGAGCTTCAGCACGCCAACCGGCGGCTGGGCCCCGAGTCCGTCATCAATCTGGCCCACCGGCGCGCGCCCGGCGGTTTCACCGACATCGACCGGGTGATCCCGCCCGCCGAGCGGCGCGAGATCGCCGCCCGGTACGCCGTGACCGGCGCGTTCGACCCGGCGACGGTCAACGCGGGGTCCCCGTACACCGTCCCCCGGGCGTGTGGTGGGGCAGGAGTGAACCCGGTGCGCTGAGCGCGCTCCCTGAGTGCGCCGTGGTTGCGGAGGGCGGGGTGCCACTACCGTCGGAGGGTGAAGGCGGGCCCACACCGTGGTGTGCCCGCCCGGATACGTACCTGCCCTGCGAAGGTGGAACACGTGAAGGCAATCCGTCGATTCACCGTGCGCCCCGTCCTCCCCGAACCCCTCCGACCACTCCACGACCTGGCGCGCAACCTGCGCTGGTCCTGGCACGCCGAGACTCGTGAGCTGTTCCAGGCCGTCGACCCCGAGGGGTGGCGGGCGGCCGGCTGCGATCCGGTGCGGCTGCTGGGCTGCGTCTCCGCCGCCCGGCTCGCCGAGCTCGCCAGGGACCGGCGCTTCCTGCGCCGGCTGTCCGCCGCCGCCGACGACCTGGACGACTACCTGCACGGCCGCAGGTGGTACCAGACCCAGGACGCCCAGGGCAGTGACCTGCCCGCCGCGGTGGCCTACTTCTCACCCGAGTTCGGCGTCACCGCCGCACTGCCCCAGTACTCCGGCGGCCTCGGCATCCTCGCCGGCGACCACCTCAAGGCCGCCAGCGACCTCGGCGTACCGCTGATCGGGGTCGGCCTGCTCTACCGGCACGGGTACTTCCGGCAGTCCCTGTCCCGGGACGGCTGGCAGCAGGAGCACTATCCGCTCCTGGACCCCAACGAACTGCCGCTCGCCCTGCTGCGGCAGCCGGGCGGCGCCCCCGTACGGGTCAGCCTGGCGCTGCCCGGCGACCGCCGGCTGCACGCCCACGTCTGGGTGGCCCGGGTCGGCCGCGTACCGCTGCTGATGCTCGACTCGGACGTCGAGGACAACGGCCCCGGCGAGCGGGACGTCACCGACAGGCTCTACGGCGGGGGCAGCGAACACCGGCTGTTGCAGGAGATGCTGCTGGGAATAGGAGGTGTCCGGGCGGTACGGGCGTACTGCGAGCTCACCGGCCACCCCGAGCCGGAGGTGTTCCACACCAACGAGGGACACGCCGGGTTCCTCGGCCTCGAACGCATCCGCGAACACACCGAGCGGGGCGTGGACTTCGACGCCGCGCTGGAGGCGGTCAGGGCCGGGACGGTGTTCACCACCCACACCCCCGTCCCGGCCGGCATCGACCGCTTCGACCGCGAACTGGTCGCCCGCCACTTCGGCGAGGGCGCCGAGCTGCCCGGCGTGGACGTCGAACGAATCCTCCAGCTCGGCATGGAGACCTACCCCGGCGGCGCTCCCCACCTGTTCAACATGGCCGTCATGGGGCTGCGCCTGGCCCAGCGCGCCAACGGCGTGTCCACCCTGCACGGGGCCGTCAGCCGGGGCATGTTCGCCGGCCTGTGGCCGGGTTTCGACGCCGACGAGGTGCCGATCACCTCCATCACCAACGGCGTGCACGCCCCGACCTGGGTGGCGCCCGAGGTGTTCCGGCTCGGCGCCAGGAAGATCGGCGCCCAGCGGGCCGAGGACGCGCTCAGCGTGGGCGGCGTCCAGCGCTGGGACTCCGCCGCCGACATCCCCGACGCCGACATCTGGGAGCTGCGCCGCGAGCTGCGCGAGCAGCTCGTGACGGAGGTGCGCACCCGGCTGCGCGCCTCCTGGCGGCAGCGCGGCGCCGGGGCCGCCGAGCTCGGCTGGATCGACGGGGTCCTCGACCCGGGGATCCTGACCATCGGCTTCGCCCGCCGGGTCCCCTCGTACAAGCGCCTCACCCTGATGCTGCGCGACCGCGAGCGGCTGACCGAGCTGCTGCTGCACCCCACCAGGCCGGTTCAGATCGTCGTCGCGGGCAAGGCGCACCCGGCCGACGACGGCGGCAAGCGGCTGGTGCGGGAGCTGGTGCGGTTCGCCGACGACCCCCGGGTGCGCCACCGCATCGTCTTCCTGCCCGACTACGGGATGGGCATGGCGCAGAAGCTCTACCCCGGCTGCGACGTATGGCTGAACAACCCGCTGCGCCCGCTGGAGGCGTGCGGGACCAGCGGGATGAAGGCCGCGCTCAACGGTTGCCTCAACCTCTCCGTCCGGGACGGCTGGTGGGACGAGTGGTACGAGCCGGACTTCGGCTGGTCCATCCCCACCGCCGACGGAGCGGCCACCGACGAGGACCGGCGCGACGAGCTGGAGGCGGCGGCGCTGTACGAACTGATCGAGGAGCGGGTGGCGCCCCGCTTCTACGACCGGGGCGCCACCGGGCTGCCCGAGCGGTGGATCGAGATGGTCCGCCGTACCCTCGCCCACCTGGGACCCAAGGTGCTGGCGGGGCGGATGGTGCGTGAGTACGTGGAACGCCTCTACACCCCCGCCGCCCTCGCCCACCGGGCCATGGACCTCGACGGGGCCCGGGACCTCGCCGCCTGGAAGGCCAGGGTGCGCGCCGCCTGGCCGGGTGTCGCGGTCGACCACGTCGAGGCGGACGAGGACACCGGAGTCGCCGAACTGGGCTCCACCCTGGCGCTGCGGGTGAGGGTGGCGCTGGGCGACCTGCGGCCCGAGGACGTGGAGGTGCAGGCGGTCGCGGGCCGGGTGGACACCGACGACCGGCTCGCCGACGCCCAGACCTTCCCGCTCAAACCGGCCGGTGGCCCCGACCAGCACGGCCGCTGGATGTACGAGGGCCCGCTGGCGCTGGACCGGACCGGACCGTTCGGCTACACCGTCCGGATACTGCCGGCGCACCGGCTGCTGCCGGCGGGCGCGGACCTGGGGCTGGTCGCCCTGCCGACCCAGACGACGGGGGAGGGGGCCGGGGTCCTGCTGCGCTGACCGCGCGTCCGGTCCGGCCGCGGGCGTGACCGGCCCCGGACATACGGACGCGGTGCCCGGGACGTGTCGTCCCGGGCACCGCGTCCGTGGACCGGCCGCCGCCGACTACGGGAAGGTCAGTTTGAAGCCGCTGATGTAGCCGGTGTCCTGCGCGGCGGTGTCCTGCACGCGCAGCTTCCAGGCCCCGTTGGCCACCTCGCTGGAGGCGTTGACCGTGTAGGCCGCCTTGACGTTGTCGGCCGAGTCGCTGCTGCTGGCGTTCTTCAGCCGGTACGCGGAACCGTCCGGGGCCACCAGGTCGACGACCAGGTCGCCGCGCCAGGTGTGGACGATGTCGACGTCGACCTTGAGGGCCGAGGGGGCGTTGCCCGCGATCCCGGTGACGTTCACCGACGAGGTGACGGCGGCGCCGTTGTCGGGGATGGCGACGTCGGCGGTGTTCTCGAAGGTCTTGCCCACCGGCGGCTCGCCGCCACCGGGACGGGCGCCGACGTTGATGCCCGCCCAGGCGTGCTCGACGGCCTTCACCTCGGCGCTGCCCGCGCCGTACAGCTCGGTGGCGACCGCGACGGTGCCGGTACGGGCCCCCGCGTAGTTGGTGGTGGAGTTGAACTTGGTGGTGAGCGCCTTGAACCAGATCAGCGCGGCCTTGTCGCGGCCGATGCCGGTGACCGGCAGGCCGTCGGAGGTCGGCGAGTCGTAGTTCACGCCGTTGACGGTCTTGGCGCCGCTGCCCTCGGAGAGCAGGTAGAACCAGTGGTTCGCCGGGCCCGAGGAGTAGTGAACGTCGACACCGCCGATGCCCGAGTACCAGTAGTCCTTGGACGAGCCGTCCCTGCTGGGCTTGTCCATGTAGCGCAGCGGGGTGCCGTCGCCGCGGATGTCGATCTTCTCGCCGACCAGGTAGTCGCCGGCGTCCTTGGCGTTGTTGGCGTAGAACTCGACGGCCGCCGCGAAGATGTCGGAGGTCGCCTCGTTCAGGCCGCCGGATTCGCCGCTGTAGACCAGCTTGGCGGTGTTGGCGGTGACGCCGTGGGTCATCTCGTGCGCGGCGACGTCGATGGACGTCAGCGGCTTGGCGTTGGCGGAGCCGTCGCCGTACGTCATGCAGAAGCAGCTGTCCTGCCAGAAGGCGTTGACGTAGTTGTTGCCGTAGTGCACCCGGGAGTACGCGGCCACACCGTCGCCCCTGATGCCCGAGCGGCCGTGCACGTTCTTGTAGTAGTCCCAGGTGAGGGCGGCGCCGTAGTGCGCGTCGGCGCCCGCGGTCTCCAGGTTGGACGGCGTGCCGTCGCCCCAGATGTCGTCGGCGCCCGAGAAGAGCGTCCCGGTGCCGGAGGTGCCGCGGTTGAGGTTGTACGTCTTGTGGTTGCCGCGAGCGGTGTCGGTCAGGGTGTACGACGGCGCGGTGCCCAGCGTCACCTGGCCGCTGTACTGGGTGTTGCCGGTGCCGTTGTGCACCGCCTGCCACTCGTACAGCTTCTTGCCGGTGGCGGCGTCGGTCACCACGTGCAGCTCGTTGGGGGTGCCGTCGTGCTGGAGCCCGCCGACGACCGTCTCGTACGCGAGAACCGGCTTGCCCTGCGCCAGCCAGACCACCTTGCGCGGTGCGCGCTCGGCGTCCGTCGCCTTGGAGCCCTCCGCCCGAGCGGCGGCCACGGCCTGCTTCTCGGCGGCGGCCGGGGCGACCTCCGCGCTGGTGTCGACACCGCGCAGCTGCGCCCGCGAGGCCTTGCTGACGCTCTCGGTCGTGCCCGCCTTGGTCTCGGTGACCACGAGGTCGCCGCCCAGCACCGGCAGCCCGGCGTAGGTGCGCTCGTAGCGGGTGTGGGTGGTGCCGTCGCGGTCCTGCGCCACGTCGCGGACGACCAGCTTCTCCTGGGCGCCGAGGCCCAGTTCCTTGGCGGTGCCCGCCTTGGCGGCGTCGGCCGCGCGTATCAGCGCGGTGCGCTGGGCGGGGGAGAGGTCGGCGGGCAGGGCGCCGGGGTCGGCCTTGCCGGCGGCCTGGCCCTTGGGGGCGGCGGCCGCTTCGGGAGCGGCGGTGGCGGTGCCGGTCTGCACGCCGACGGCGAGCATGGCGGCGGCGGCGATCAGGGCGCCCGTCGCGGTGGCGCGACGGCTGGGCGTGGATCTCACGCAGACTCCTTTGCGAGGGGGGTTCCGATGGCTGGGGTGGGCCAGCGGGCAGAGCAAACAGAGCTGGTTGAGCAGGGAACGAGCCGGGATGGAACAGGTGTCCGTAGAACGCCTGAAGCGTGGCACCGGCGGACGGCCGCTGTCAGGAGCGTGTCAACAAGTTGGCCGGAAATCGTCCGTTGCCCGAAAAGTCATGTTCGTTAACCGGACGTTTCGGCGGCCGACGGCCCGGTGCCGCCGGGGTGTTCGCGCACCCCGCCTTCCGGGGCGGGCGGCCATCGGAGCCCCCCGCCGCCGGTGAACGGGGTGTTGCCGAGGAGGCCGAGCGCCGGCCGCGCGGCCGCCCCGGCGGGTGGCTGGTTCACGGCGCGTCAGTCGTTCGGTCGCCGCCCACACCGCGTGTCGCCGAACGTGGTGCGTTAATGATCTCGAATGTCTGCTATGCCCCGAACATCGGAAAGGCAGGGAACCCAGGTGCGAATCTTCCCGACACGCGAGGGCGGTCAC
Source organism: Streptomyces sp. NPDC050856 (assembly GCF_040653855.1). NCBI lineage: Bacteria > Bacillati > Actinomycetota > Actinomycetes > Kitasatosporales > Streptomycetaceae > Streptomyces > Streptomyces sp. NPDC050856. Next base: position 39,167 of record NZ_JBFAGV010000006.1, read on the forward strand.
CCCGGCGGAGCAGGACGGCGCCGCCCGCGCTGGCTCCTCGCCGCCACGCTGACGTCCGTGCTGGCGTCGGCGGCCCCTCCCGCGCACGCCGAAGGCGGCTGGGCAGCGGTACCCGAGATGCTCCAGGCCCGCACGGGCCACGGCACGACGACGGCGCCCTGCCCCGAGGCGGTCGACGGCCTCGGGAAGGGACCGTGCGTGTACGTCGTCGGCGGCCACCCGCTCGAAGCGGCGCTCTCGGCACACGCCTACAGCCCGCGGACCAGGACCTGGGCGAAGCTGCCCTCGATGTCCGTGGGGCGCTCCGGCCTCGCGGCCGCGGCCGCCCCCTGCCCCAAGGGGGACAAGGCCTTGAAGGGCACCTGTGTGTACGCCGTCGGCGGCACCAACGGCAGCGGCTCCCTGACCACCGTGGAGGCGTACAGCCCGGCCACCAACACCTGGGCGGCGCTGCCCGCGATGCCGACCGGCCGGGGATTCCTCGGAGCCACCGCGTCGCCCTGCCCGACGGTCGCGGCTGCTCCGGCCCGGACCTGTGTGTACGCCGTCGGCGGCAGCACCAGGGGTTCCGGCACGGCCACCTCGCTGAGCGCCGTGGAGGTCTACGACCCGGCGACCGGCACCTGGTCGGCGCTGCCCGAGCTGCCCACCCCGCGGCGCAGCCTGGGCGCGACGTCCGCGACCTGCCCGGGCGCGGTGGCGCTGCGCGCACCGTCCTGTGTGTACGCCGTCGGTGGCGTCGACGCCGCCGAACCGGTGGGCACCGTCGAGGTCCTCGACCCGGGCACGCGCGCGTGGCGGAAGCTGCCCGGGGTACCCACCGCCCGGCGCGGCATGGGGGTGACCTCCGGCCCGTGCCCCGGGGCCACCACCGTGCCGGCCGGCACCTGCGTCTACGGCATCGGCGGCTCGTCGACCACGCAGACCCTGGCCGTCGCCACGACCGAGGTGTTCACCCCCGGCACCGGCGGCTGGTCGTCCCTGCCGTCGCTGCCCCGGGCCCGGTTCGGCTTCGGCGCCACGGCCGCGCCGTGCTCCGACGACCTGTCCCGGACCTGCGTCTACGCACCCGGCGGCGCGGTCGGCACCACCCCGGGCACCGAGGTGACGGCGTTCGACGTGTCACGTCCGTGACAGGGGCCCCGGGCCGGCGCCGGTCACGGGTCCGCGGGCCCACCGACCACACTGTCGCGCCAGGCCCGGTGCAGGCCGGCGAAGTGGCCGTCACCGGCGATGAGCTCGGCGGGCGGGCCGTCCTCCACGATCCGCCCGGCGTCCATCACCAGGACGCGGTCGGCGATCTCCACGGTGGACAGGCGGTGGGCGATCACCACCGCCGTACGCCCGCGGAGCACCGTGCCCATGGCGCGCTGCACCGCCCGCTCCCCCGGAATGTCCAGGGAACTGGTCGCCTCGTCCAGGATCAGTACCGCGGGGTCGGCCAGCAGGGCCCGGGCGAATCCGACCAACTGGCGCTGGCCGGCCGAGACGCGGCTGCCGCGTTTGCGCACGTCGGTGTCATAGCCGTCCGGGAGGCCGGTGATGAAGTCGTGCGCGCCGATCTCCTTGGCGGCCCGTTCGATCTGCGCGCGCGTGGCGTCCGGGCGCCCCAGCGCGATGTTGTCCGCCACCGTGCCGGAGAACAGGAACGCCTCCTGGGTCACCATCACCACCCCGCGCCGCAGTTCGGGCGTGGCCAGGTCGCGCAGGTCGACACCGTCGAGCAGGACCCGGCCCTCGGTGGGGTCGTAGAACCGGGCCAGCAGCTTGGCGAGCGTCGACTTGCCCGCGCCGGTGGCCCCGACGACCGCGACGGTCTGGCCGGCCGGGATCGTCAGGCCGAAGCGCGGCAGTACCTCACCGCCCGTGCGATACGCGAACCGGACGTCGTCGAACACCACCTGCCGACCCGGGCTGCCGGTGCGGGCCGGCAGGGCGCGGGGCGCGGCGGGCTCGGGGACGGCCGGGGTGCGGGCGAGCAGCCCCGCGATCTTCTCCAGGGAGGCGGCGGCCGACTGGTACGAGTTGAGGAACATCCCCAGCCGGTCGATCGGGTCGTACAACCGCCGTACGTACAGCACGGCGGCGGCCAGCACGCCCAGCGCCAGCGTCCCCTGCGCCACCCGGTGGGCACCCCACAGGACCATGCCGGCGACCGCCGTGTTCGCCACCAGCCGGGAGCCCACGACATAGCGGGCCATCTCCAGGATCGCGTCCCCGTTGCGGCGCTCGTGCCGGTGGTTCAGCGCGCCGAACCGCTCGTCGTTGGCCCGTTCCCGCCGGAAGGCCCGCACCGGCCGGATCCCGTTCATCGTCTCCGCGAACGTGACGACGACAGCGGCGATCGCGGTCGACCGCGCCCCGAAGGCGACCGCCGCGCGGCGCCGGTAGACCCGTACCAGCAGGTACAGCGGTACGAACGAGGCCACCGCCACCGCGCCGACGCCCAGGTCCAGCCAGAGCAGCAGCGCGGAGATGGAGACGAAGGAGAGCACCACCCCCACCAGCTCCTGGAGCCCCTGACTGAGCAGTTCGCGCAGCGACTCCACATCGGTGGTCGACCGGGAGATCAGCCGCCCCGAGGTGTAGCGCTCGTGGAAGTCCACGCTCAGCGCCTGCGCGTGCCGGAAGATCCGCCCGCGCAGGTCGAGCAGGACGTCCTGGCTGACCCGGGCGGAGGCACGGACGAAGGTGTACTGGAACAGGGCCGCGCCCGCCGCGCACAGCGCGTACCCGGCGGCCACCGCGACCAGCGGCCCGTGGTCACCGCGCCGCAGGGCGGGCACCGCGCGGTCGATGGCGTACGCGACGAGCAGCGGGCCGGCCTGTACGGCGGCCTGCTGGAGCAGCAGCCACAGCGCGGCCAGCGCGACCCGCCGCCGCAGCGGCGCGAGCAGTGAGCGCAGCAGGGCCCCGGTCGCCCCCTCCGGCGTGGGGAGGGCGTCCCGGTCGAAGGGGTCACCGTCACCGTCCGCCGCCGGGCCGCCCGCCGTCCCGGCCGGCACGTCCCGTCCGCTGTCGTCCCGCCGGCCCCGGGGCCCGTCCCCCGGGCCCTTGGCGGGGCCCGTCGTGGTGCTCGTCATCGCTCGCCGCCCTCCCTCGGGGATCCCGGACCGTCCGTACCGTGCGATCCGCCCGGGCCGCCCCGCTCCCGCGCGGTGGCGCCCGACATCAGCCAGGCGTACTCCGGGCTCCGCCGCAGCAGCTCCTGGTGCGTACCCACCGCCGCGATCCGGCCGCGCGACAGCAGCGCCACCCGGTCGGCGAGCAGCACCGTGGAGGGGCGGTGCGCCACCACCAGCGCGGTCGTGCCCCGCAGCACCTCCCGCAGCGCGGCCTCCACCAGGGCCTCCGTGTGCACGTCGAGGGCCGACAGCGGGTCGTCCAGCACCAGGAAGCGCGGGCGCCCCACCACCGCCCGGGCCAGCGCCAGCCGCTGGCGCTGGCCGCCGGACAGGCTCAGGCCCTGCTCGCCCACCTGGGTCGCGGCGCCCTGCGGCAGGCGCCGCACGAACCCGGCCGCCTGGGCGACCCCGAGGGCGCGCCCCAACTCGGCCTCATCCGCTCCGGCCGCGCCCATCAGGACGTTCTCGCCGACGCTCGCCGAGAAGAGCGTGGGCTCCTCGAAGGCCACCGACACCAGTTCGCGCAGCCGCTCCCGGGGCAGGGTGGCGATGTCCCGGCCGTCGAGGAGGATCCGCCCGCCGCTCACCTCGTACAGCCGGGGCACCAGCGCGGTGAGCGTGGTCTTGCCCGACCCGGTCGCGCCCACCAGCGCCATGGTCTCGCCGGGCCGGACGCGCAGGTCGATCCGGTCGAGCACCGCCGGCGCGCCGGGCGGGGCGTCCGGGTAGCGGAAGGAGACCGCCTCGAACCGCAGCCCGTCCCCCTCGGGGGCCTCCCCGGATTCCCCCGCTCCGGTCACCGCACCGGTCACCGCACCGGGTCCGCCCGCCGCGCCGGCCGCCGGGCCCCCCTCGTCCTCCTCCTTCTCGTCCATCACCTCGAAGAACCGCTCCGTGGCGGTGGCCGCCTCCTGGCTCATCGCCAGCAGGAACCCCAGCGACTCCACCGGCCACCGCAGCGCCAGCGCCGTCGACAGGAACGCCACCAGCGTGCCCGCCGACAGCTCACCGTCCGCCACCCGCAGCGTGCCCAGCACCAGGGCGCAGCCGATGGCCAGCTCCGGCACGACGGTGATGACCGACCAGATCCCGGCCAGCAGCCGGGCCTTGCCCAGTTCCGTACGGCGCACCCGCCGGGCCAGTGAGCCGAAGGCCGCCGCCTGGCTGCGGTACCGCCCGAAGCCCTTGATGACCCTGATGCCCAGGACGCTCTCCTCCACCAGCGTCGTCAGGTCGCCCACCTGGTCCTGGGCCCGCCGGGCCACCACGGAGTACCGGGTCTCGAAGAGGGAGCAGACCACGATCAGCGGCACGACCGGCACCAGCAGCACCAGCCCCAGCGCCCAGTCCTGCGCCAGCAGCACCGCGCAGCCGACCAGCACCGTCACCCCGTTGACGAACAGGAACGTCAGCGGGAAGGCCAGGAACATCCGCAGCAGCGACAGGTCGGTCGTCGCCCGCGACAGCAACTGCCCGGACTCCCAGCGGTCGTGGAAGGACACCGGCAGCCGCTGGAGGTGGCGGAAGAGGTCCCCCCGCATCGCCGCCTCCACACCCGCCAGCGGCCGGGCCACCAGCCACCGCCGCAGCCCGAACAGCAGTGCCTCGGCGATCCCGAGCAGCAGCAGGAACAGCGCCCCGCGCCACACCCCGCCCGGATCGCGGGCGCTGACCGGCCCGTCCACGATCCACTTCAGCACCAGCGGGATGACCAGGCTCAGGCAGGACGCGACGACGGCGACGAAAGCGGCGACGAACAGGCGGGTGCGCACCGGACGCACATAGGGCCACAGCCTCAGCAGCGAACGGACGACGGAACGGTCCTCGGCGGACGCATCTTCTTCTGGCATCAGGAGCGAGCCTACGATTCGCCACTGACATCCCTCAGGGTTTTCCCACCGGCGCCCGGCCGGACGCCGTCACTCCCGCACCCTCATCAGCAGCACCGACCTGGCCGGTACGGTCACCTCCTCGCCGCCCCGCAGCACCGTCCCCGGCGCCGCCGACTGCTCCTCCCGGGAGGTGTCCACGACCAGTTCGTACGCCCGCGCCCACGGCGGGCCCGGCAGCCGGAAGTCCAGCGGCCCGTCGGCGGCGTGCAGGACGGCCAGGAAGCTGTCGTCGGTGATCCTCTCGCCCCGTGCGTCGCGCCCGGGAATGTCCCGCCCCGACAGGTACAGGCCGATCGTCGCCGTCGGCGCGTACCAGTCCGCCTCCGTCATCTCCGCGCCCCCGGCCGTGAACCAGGCCAGGTCCCGCAGCCCGTCCGCGCCCTGCGGGCGTCCGGAGAAGAACGCCCGGCGCCTGAGCACCGGGTGGGCGTGGCGCAGCGCCAGCAGCCGGGAGGTCAGCTCCAGCAGGCCCCTGCCCCCCGGGCCCTCGGACATCGACCAGTCGACCCAGCCGGTCTCGTTGTCCTGGCAGTACGCGTTGTTGTTGCCGCGCTGCGTCCGGCCCATCTCGTCGCCCGCGACCAGCATGGGCACGCCCGTCGACAGCAGCAGGGTGCTGAGCAGGTTGCGGATCTGCCGCCGGCGCAGCGCGCCGACGTCCGGATCGCCGGTCTCGCCCTCGGCTCCGCAGTTCCAGGAGCGGTTGTCGTCGGTGCCGTCCCGGTTGCCCTCGCCGTTGGCCTCGTTGTGCTTGCGCTCGTAGCTCACCAGGTCCCGCAGGGTGAAGCCGTCGTGCGAGGTGATGAAGTTGATCGACGCGTACGGGCGCCGCCCGCCCCACGCGTACAGGTCGCTGGAGCCCGACAGCCGGTACCCCAGGTCCCGTACGTCGGGCAGGGCGCCGCGCCAGAAGTCCCGCACCGCGTCCCGGTAGCGGTCGTTCCACTCGGCCCACAGCGGGGGGAAGGCGCCCACCTGGTAGCCGCCGCTGCCCACGTCCCACGGCTCGGCGATCAGCTTCACCCGCCGCAGCACCGGGTCCTGGGCGATCACGGCCAGGAAGGGGGAGAGCATGTCGACGTCGTGCATGGAGCGGGCCAGCGCCGCCGCCAGGTCGAAGCGGAAGCCGTCGACGCCCATCTCGGTGACCCAGTAGCGCAGCGAGTCCGTGATCAGGCGCAGCACGTGCGGCTGCACCACGTGCAGGGTGTTGCCGCAGCCGGTGTAGTCGGCGTACCGGCGGGCGTCGGCCTGGAGCCGGTAGTAGCCCCGGTTGTCGATGCCGCGCAGCGACAGCATCGGACCCAGCTCGCCCGCCTCGGCCGTGTGGTTGTAGACCACGTCGAGGATGACCTCGATGCCCGCCGTGTGCAGGGCCCTGACCATCCGCTTGAACTCGCCGACCTGCTGCCCGGCCGTGCCGGAGGCGCTGTACGCGGCGTGCGGCGCGAAGTAGCCGATGGAGTTGTAGCCCCAGTAGTTCCGCAGGCCCCGGCGCAGCAGGTGGTCCTCGTGCGCGAACTGGTGCACCGGCAGCAGTTCCACCGCCGTCACACCCAGTCCCACCAGGTGCTCGACCGCCGCCGGGTGCGCCAGACCCGCGTAGGTGCCGCGCAGTTCCTCGGGGATGCCGGGGTGGCGCCGGGTGAAGCCGCGCACATGCAGCTCGTAGATGACCGAGTCCGCCCACGGCGTCTTGGGCCGCCGGTCGTCCGCCCAGTCGTCGTCGTCGTGGACCACGACCCCCTTGGGCACGTGCGGGGCGGAGTCGCGGTCGTCCCGCACGGTGTCGGCGACCTGCTGCTCGGGCCAGTCCCGCACATGGCCGTACACCTCGGCCGGCAGCCTGCCGTAGTCGTTCCCCTCACCGGCGTCCACCGCCCGGGCGTACGGGTCGAGCAGCAGCTTGGCCGGGTTCCACCGGGCGCCGGTCCACGGGTCCCAGCGGCCGTGCACCCGGTAGCCGTAGCGCTGCCCGGGCCGCACGCCCGGGACGAAGCCGTGCCAGATCTGGTGCGTCAGCTCGGCCAGGGGCACCCGTGTCTCGGCACCGCGCTCGTCGAAGAGGCACAGCTGCACCGCCTCGGCGCCCCCGGCCCACAGCGCGAAGTTCGTCCCGGCCACCCCGTCGGGGCCGGTCCGGAAGCGGGCGCCGAGCGGCGTCGGCGCGCCCGGCCACACCGGCGGCCGGGGCGTGTCCGGGTCCCGGCGCGGCTTGTTCGTCCGCCGTACCGCGTCGCGCAGGGCGCTGTGCGCGTCCCGCGCCGACTCCTGCTCGGCTGCGCTCGACACCTGCCGGCCTCCAGCGGCTCGTCCGGTCGGACCGTGCCGTGCGGGCAGCCGCGGCGTCCCGGCCGCGGCTGCCCGCACATGGTCCTCCCACCTGTTCTGCCCGCGCCGACCTGCTCCCAACATGCCCGGCGCCGACGTTTCCCCAGGAGGGGGGCAGTCGTTGGGCGGGTCGTGACACACGTACTGAAACGGGCAGGGCTCGGCGTGGCCGCGGCCGTGGCATGGGCGGGACTGATGGCCGGGCTGGCGGGCTGCACCGGCCAGGGCGGCCTGGACCTGGGGATCGGAGGCATCAGCGGCAAGTCGTCCGGGGAGACCATCCGGGTGACCCCGGACGACCGGGCGAAGGACGTCGCGCCGGACGGCCGGCTGGAGGTGAGCGTGGACAGCGGCCGGCTGGAGCGGGTCAGGGTGAGAAAGATCGAGGACGCCCAGCCCGCCGAGGTGCCCGGCGTGCTCTCTGCGGACGGGCGGCGCTGGAGGCCCGGACCCGGCACCCGGCTGGCGCTGGCCGCCAAGTACGCCGTGGACGTGGTGGCCCTGGACGGGCACGGCCGCCGCTCGGCCCGGCACACCACCTTCACCACCCGGATCCCCGAGCACCGCTTCATCGGCTACTTCAAGCCCGAGAACCGCTCCACCGTCGGCACCGGCATGATCGTCTCCTTCGACTTCAGCCGGCCGATCCGCGACCGCGCGGCCGTGGAGCGCGCCATCCGCGTCACCGCCCGGCCGCCGGTAGAGGTGGTGGGCCACTGGTTCGGAAAGGAGCGGCTGGACTTCAGGCCGCGCGAGTACTGGAAACCCGGTACCGAGGTCACGGTCGACCTGCGGCTGCGTGACGTGCAGGCGGCACCGGGGGTGTACGGCATCCAGGACAAGAGCGTCGCCTTCACCGTGGGCCGCTCGCAGGTCTCCCTGGTGGACGCCGAGGAGCACACCATGGAGGTGCGGCGCGACGGCGGGCTCCTGGCCAGGCTGCCCATCACGGCCGGCGCGCCCAGAACCACCACCTACAACGGGAAGATGGTGGTGAGCGAGCTGTACGACGTCACCCGGATGAACGGGGCCACGGTCGGCTTCACGGACAAGGAGGGCAAGGGGGAGTACGACATCAAGGACGTACCGCACGCGATGCGCCTGACCACCTCGGGGACCTTCCTGCACGGGAACTACTGGGCGCCTCGTGACACGTTCGGTTCCGCCAACGTCAGTCATGGCTGTGTGGGCCTGCGCGATGTGAAGGGCGGCAGCCCGGACACCCCGGCGGGCTGGTTCTTCGACCGGACCCTGGTCGGGGACGTGGTGGAGGTGGTCAACTCCCGCGACCGGAAGGTGGCTCCCGACAACGGCCTGGGCGGCTGGAACATGGACTGGCGGCAGTGGAAGGCCGGTTCCGCGCTGCGCTGAGCGCGCCCCTCGCACGGCCGGCCCCCCGTCCCGGACAAGTTGGGACTGAACGGTGACATTCGTGGGCGTTCGACTCCGCTCGCGGTGTGATTATCTAACGCGGTGCGTGCGAGTGCAGCGCGCGGGGGTGCGGGCCGTGGCGGTGCCAGGCCGTGCGAGGGGAGAGAACGATCGTGAACGGGCAGCCGATATCGGGGGCATCGGCCGGGGTGGGCGGCAGGCGCGTGCGCAAGGGCCTGCCGGCTCTGGTGACGGGGGCACTGCTGCTGCTGGCGACGGCGTGCGGAGGCGGGGACGCCGAGGCCGGCAAGGGCGGCGGCAAGGACGGGGAGAAGGTGGCGAACGCGGCCTCGCAGGCCGTGGTGACCATCACCCCCAAGGACGGTGCCGCGTCGGTCGCCACCAGCGGCGCGCTGAAGATAGCCGCCGACCGGGGCAGGCTCACCACGGTGACCGTCACCGACTCCAAGGGCAACGCCGTCGAGGGACGGATGGCCGCGGGCGGCGCGCGCTGGGAGCCGGCCGGCCACCTGGCCTCCGGTACGAAGTACAAGGTGCACGCGGTCGCCAAGGACGGCGAGGGGCGGGACTCCGCGAAGGACATCACCTTCACCACCCTCGTACCGAAGAACACCTTCCTCGGCCACTACACGCCCGAGGACGGCTCCACCGTCGGCGTCGGCATGCCGGTCTCCATCAACTTCACCCGTGGCATCACCAACCCGGAGGCCGTGGAGAAGGCCGTCAAGGTGACCGCCGAGCCGGCCGTGCCGATCGAGGGTCACTGGTTCGGCAACGACCGGCTCGACTTCCGCCCGCAGAAGTACTGGGCGCCCGGCACCAAGGTGACCGTGAAGCTCAACCTCGACGGTGTCGAGGGCCGCCCCGGGGTGTACGGCAAGCAGTCCAAGACGGTGCGGTTCACCGTCGGCCGCAGCCAGGTCTCCACCGTGGACGCGAGCGAGCACACCATGAAGGTGGTCCGCGACGGCAAGCTGATCAAGACCATCCCGATCACCGCCGGCGCGCCGTCCACGACGACGTACAACGGCCAGATGGTCATCAGCGAGAAGTACAAGGTGACCCGGATGAACGGCGCCACCGTCGGCTTCGGCGGCGAGTACGACATCAAGGACGTGCCGCACGCCATGCGCCTGTCCACCTCGGGCACCTTCATCCACGGCAACTACTGGGCGTCCAGCGACACCTTCGGCTCGGCCAACGTCAGCCACGGCTGCGTGGGGCTGCGCGACGCCCGTGGCGCGGGCGACGGCGGTACGCCCGCGGCCTGGTTCTATGACAACTCGGTCATCGGTGACGTGGTGGTCGTGAAGAACTCCAAGGACAAGACCATCCAGCCGGAGAACGGCCTGAACGGCTGGAACATGCCCTGGTCGGAGTGGATCAAGTAGGAAGCGCCGGACGGGGGCCCGTGCTGTGACCAACGGCATGGGCCCCGCCGCGTTAACGGCGGCTAACCTGCCCCGTATGACAGTCACTCTCGAAGTCTCCGAAGGCGTCGGCACCCTCCGTCTGGACCGGCCGCCCATGAACGCCCTGGACGTCGCCACCCAGGACCGGCTGCGTGAGCTCGCCGAGGAGGCGGCCCGGCGCGACGACGTCCGGGCCGTGGTGCTGTACGGCGGCGAGAAGGTGTTCGCGGCCGGCGCGGACATCAAGGAGATGCAGGCGATGGACCACGCGGCGATGGTGCTGCGCTCCAAGGCCCTGCAGGACTCGTTCACCGCCGTCGCCCGTATCCCCAAGCCGGTCGTCGCCGCCGTCACCGGGTACGCGCTGGGTGGCGGTTGCGAGCTGGCGCTGTGCGCCGACTTCCGTGTGGCCGGCGACAACGCCAGGCTGGGCCAGCCCGAGATCCTGCTGGGCCTGATCCCGGGCGCGGGCGGGACCCAGCGCCTGGCGCGTCTCGTCGGCCCCTCCAAGGCCAAGGACCTGATCTTCACCGGCCGCCATGTGAAGGCCGACGAGGCACTGGTGATGGGCCTGGTCGACCGGGTCGTACCGGCGGCCGAGGTGTACGAGCAGGCGCACGCCTGGGCCGCGAAGCTCGCCCAGGGGCCCGCGATGGCGCTGCGCGCCGCCAAGGAGTCCGTCGACGTCGGCCTGGAGACGGACATCGACACCGGCCTGGCGGTCGAACGCAACTGGTTCGCCGGTCTGTTCGCCACCGAGGACCGGGAGCGGGGGATGCGCAGCTTCGTGGAGGAGGGGCCGGGCAAGGCCAAGTTCCGCTGAGCCGCGGCAAGTTGTTCCACCCGTGCGGGTGGTTTAACGCGGCCTTGGGGCTGCCTTAAGGCAGCCTTGCGCCCAGCGGCCGCACCCGCCGGGCAAACGCCGGGGTGCGGCCCGTCCGCGCAGGTCGGGCCGGGTGCGCGAGCCGTGGCGCTGCCCGCGGCGATTGCGCGGAGGCGCTGGTGGAGCGGTCGGCCCCGGCCCGGCGATTCCCCGAACCGCCCCGCGCCGCCCGCGCGCCCCGGCCATGATGGGGGGCATGTCGGGGCTGGAAGGTGTGGAGCGACCGCGGCAGTGTGGCAGTGCCACCGCCGCGCGGTGGGTGCCGGGCGCGGACGACGAACAGGGGCTCAGAGCCCTGGAGCTGTTCGGCGACCCCACGGAGGGGGAGGTACGGCTGCCCTCCCGCCCCGAGTCCGCCGCCACGGCCCGCCGGCTGACCCAGTGCGTGGTGCTGCGCCAGTGGGGGCTCACCCCGCAGACCGCCGAGCACGCCGTCCTGCTCGTCTCCGAACTGGTGGGCAACGCCGTCCGGCACACCGGCGCCCGCGTCTTCGGGCTGCGCATGCTGCGGCGGCGCGGCTGGATCCGGATCGAGGTCCGTGATCCCTCCCGGGGCCTGCCCTGTCTGATGCCGGTGCGCGAGATGGACATCAGCGGGCGCGGGCTCTTCCTCGTCGACAAGCTGTCCGACCGCTGGGGCGTGGACCTGCTGCCGCGCGGCAAGACCACCTGGTTCGAGATGCGGGTGACGGAGCGCTGACGCACGAAAGCCCCCTTCGTGCCGGGTGCGGCGACGTGGGGGCTTCCCTGGTGCGCGCCGGGGCGGACGGGGTGTGTGCCCACGACGGCTGGGAACGACCTGGGCCCGGGTCAATGGGGGGTCGTGTCCCCCGACTATGGCAGACGGGGGGCCTTGTCACCAAAAGCACCTACTGGGTCAAAAATCTGCAAAACGGGTCATCATGGAAGTCAATCGCAGGTGAGATGGGCCACGAGCCTGTCAAACGATGAATAAATATGGGATCCGTCGGTTGAATCATCGGCTGCCGCGCCTCAGGGTGATGTGGGCGATTCGTTAACCTCCTTCCTTTTCGCGCCATACATGGTCGCGTGACCCTGACGAAGCGATCGAAGTGCCTCCTGCTGGCCGCCCTCCTCGCGGCCCTCGCCGGTTGCGGCGCCACCGGCGAGCGGACCGAGGCGCGGGGCACCCGGGCCGCCGCCGTGCCGAAGAAGGCCGCCCCGGCCGGGCTCCCCGGCATGCCGCCGGTCCTCGACCCGAAGGACGTCTACGCGGCCGACCGACCGGGCCGGCTCTCCCCGGTGGTGAAGGGCTTCCCCTCCCGGGTGTACGTGCCCAACACCACCTCCGACACCGTCTCGGTCATCGACCCGGCCACCTACAAGGTCATCGAGACCATCAAGGTCGGCGTCCAGCCGCAGCACGTCGTGCCGTCCTGGGACCTGAAGACGCTCTGGGTCAACAACAACCGGGGCCACACCCTCACCCCGATCGACCCCGCGACGGGCGTGGCGGGCAAACCGGTCGAGGTGCACGACCCGTACAACCTGTACTTCACACCCAACGGCAAGTACGCCGTCGTCATGGCCTCCATGGACCGGGAGCTGGTCTTCCGCGACCCGCACACCATGGCGCGCGTCCACACCGAGCCGGTCTCCTGCTACGGGGTGAACCACGCGGACTTCTCCGCCGACGGGCGGTACTTCATCGTCTCCTGCGAGTTCTCCGGGGAACTGCTCAAGGTCGACACCGAGCGCATGAAGGTGGTCGCCCAGCAGAAGATCCCCTTCCAGGGGGCCATGCCGCAGGACGTCAAGCTCTCGCCCGACGGCAAGACCTTCTACATCGCCGACATGATGGCCCACGGCATGTGGGTGCTCGACGGGGACACCTTCGCCCCGCCGAGTCTGCTGCCGACCGGCAAGGGCTGCCACGGCCTGTACGTGTCGCGGGACTCCCGGGAGATGTACGTGTCCAACCGGGGCGAGGGCTCCATCTCGGTGTTCGACTTCACCCGCAAGCGGCTGACGAAGAAGTGGCACCTGCCGGACGGCGGCTCGCCCGACATGGGCGGGGTCTCCGCCGACGGCAAGGTGCTGTGGCTGTCGGGCCGCTACGACTCCGAGGTGTACGCCGTCGACACCACCACCGGCAAGCAACTGGCCCGCGTCCCGGTCGGCGGCGGCCCGCACGGCCTGGCGGTCTACCCGCAGCCGGGCCGCTACTCACTGGGCCACACCGGCGTCTTCCGCTGACCCGCTGACCCGCTGACCCGCCGGTCGGCCGGTCGACCGGCGCCGCCCCGCCGGCCACCGGCCGCTCAGCCCGCGACGAACAGTGCCTCCGAGCCCACCGGGCGGTACCCCGCGGCCTGGAAGGTGCGCACGCTGCGGGCGTTGCCGGGCGACTGCTGGGCCCAGACCACGGGCCCGGGCGTCAGATGGCGGGCGGCGAGCGCCAGGCGCCGGCCCAGGCCCCGGCCGCGCGCGGCCCCGTCCACCTCGATGGCCGCCTCCCACCGTCCCGCGACGCCCCGGCCGAGGACCACCACACCGCCCTCGTCCGCCGCCCACACCCGGACGTCGTCACGGAACTTCACGGCCCGCGCCACCCTCGGGTGGTCCGGGTCGGCGAGCTCGCGCAGCGCGAGCTCCGGCGGGCCCGGCAGGGCGCCGGCGACCGTCAGCAGGTCGATGGTGTTCATGTGCCGTCCCGTGCGGGCCAGCAGTGCCGCCAGGAAGGCCGGGTTCATGGCCGCGGCCAGCGCGTCGCTCTCCGTGGCCGCCAGCCGTGCCAGGACCCAGGCCGGGTCCTCGTCGGTGAAGACCACGGAGTGCGCGGTGAAGGCCAGCACCCCGGCGTCCCTGGGGCTGGGCTGCGGGACGACCGTGACGGCCCCGTCGGCCGGCGGGAAGCAGCCGCGCGCCGCCGCCGCCAGGATCCGCGCCACCTCGTCGCTCATGCCCCCATGGTGGACCATGGCCCCCACGGCTCACCCCCGGGCCCTGCCGATAATCTGACCGCCGTCAGTTATGCACCAAGAAGGGGTGGACCTGTGGCGGACATCGAGTCGGCGCGCAAGGCATTCGAGCGGTTCGACGTGAACGGGGACGGGCTGATCTCGGCCGCCGAGTACAAGAGCGTCATGGCCCAGCTGGGCGACTTCAACGTCACCGAGACCGTCGCGCAGGCGGTCATCAACTCCCAGGACGGCAACGGCGACGGCCTGCTCACCTTCGACGAGTTCTGGGCCCACCTGAGCAAGGCCTGAGCGGTGCCCTGCCCGGCGTGAGCGGCGCCGCCCGGACATCCATGGGCGGCGCCGCCCGGCCTGCCGCGCGCCGGGCCGGTCCGCACGCGGGGAACGGCCGGCGGGGGCCGCCGTCAGCACTCGATGATGTTGACCGCCAGGCCGCCCCGCGCGGTCTCCTTGTACTTCACCGACATGTCCGCGCCGGTCTCCTTCATGGTCTTGATCACCTTGTCGAGGGAGACCTTGTGGCTGCCGTCGCCGCGCATGGCCATCCGCGCCGCCGTGACCGCCTTGACGGCCGCCATGCCGTTGCGCTCGATGCACGGGATCTGGACCAGGCCGCCGACCGGGTCGCAGGTCAGGCCCAGGTTGTGCTCCATGCCGATCTCGGCGGCGTTCTCCACCTGCTCGGGGCTGCCGCCCAGCACCTCGGCCAGTGCGCCCGCCGCCATCGAGCAGGCCGAGCCGACCTCGCCCTGGCAGCCGACCTCGGCGCCGGAGATGGAGGCGTTCTCCTTGAAGAGCATGCCGATGGCGCCGGCCGCCAGCAGGAAGCGGACCACGCCGTCCTCGTCCGCTCCGGGCACGAAGTTCATGTAGTAGTGCAGGACCGCCGGGATGATGCCCGCGGCGCCGTTGGTCGGCGCGGTGACGACCCGGCCGCCCGCGGCGTTCTCCTCGTTCACCGCCATCGCGTACAGGGTGATCCACTCCATGGAGAGCGCCTGCGCGTCGCCCTCGGAGCGCAGCTTGCGGGCGGTGTTCGCCGCGCGGCGGCGGACCTTCAGACCGCCCGGCAGGATCCCCTCGCGGGACATGCCGCGATCCACGCAGGCCCGCATGACCTGCCAGATCTCCAGGAGCCCCGCGCGGATCTCCTCCTCGGTGCGCCAGGCCTTCTCGTTCTCCAGCATCAGCGCCGAGATCGACAGGCCGGTGTCCCGGGCCAGCCGCAGCAGCTCGTCACCGGTGCGGAAGGGGTACCTCAGCACGGTGTCGTCGAGCTTGATCCGGTCCTCGCCGACCGCGTCCTCGTCCACGACGAAGCCGCCGCCCACCGAGTAGTACGTCTTCTCCAGCAGGGTCCCGCCGTCGGCGTCGTACGCCCACAGCGTCATGCCGTTGGCGTGGTAGGGCAGCGCCTTGCGGCGGTGCAGGACCAGGTCCTGGTCGAAGTCGAAGGCGATCTCGTGCGCGCCCAGGAGGTTGATGCGCTTGTCGGCCTTGATGCGCTCGACCTGGTCGTCGGCGGTCTCGACGTCGACCGTGCGGGGGGAGTTCCCCTCCAGGCCGAGCAGGACGGCCTTGGGGGTGCCGTGGCCGTGGCCGGTGGCGCCCAGCGAGCCGTACAGCTCGGCGCGTATCGAGGTGGTGTGGGCGAGCAGGCCCTCGTTCTTGAGGCGGCGCGCGAACAGGCCGGCGGCCCGCATGGGGCCGACCGTGTGGGAGCTGGACGGGCCGATGCCGATCGAGAACAGGTCGAAGACCGAGATGGCCACGGGGAGACTCCTTGGGTTTGGTAGACGTCGCTGTCTGCCGGGGTGGTGCAGGGCAACGCGGTGGGGCATGAGGCGGGGCACCGCACTCACTGTCCAGTGTGCGCGGTGCCCCGCAGATCAGTCTGTTGCGTACCTAACGCGTACGCCCGCCGTAAGGACTACAGACCAGGGTAAAGCGGGTGCTTCGCGGCGAGCGCCGTGACCCGCGCCCGGAGGGCCGCGGCGTCGTAGGACGGCTTCAGCGCCTCGGCGATGACGTCGGCGACCTCGGTGAAGTCCTCCGTGGTGAAACCGCGGGTGGCCAGAGCCGGGGTGCCGATGCGCAGGCCGGAGGTGACCATCGGGGGCCGGGGGTCGTTCGGGATGGCGTTGCGGTTGACCGTGATGCCGACCTCGTGGAGACGGTCCTCGGCCTGCTGGCCGTCCAGCTCGCTGTTGCGCAGGTCGACCAGGACCAGGTGGACGTCGGTGCCCCCGGACAGCACCGAGACGCCGTGCTCGGTGACGTCCGCACGCATCAGGCGCTCGGCCAGGATGCGGGCACCGTCCAGGGTGCGCTGCTGGCGCTCCTTGAACTCCTCCGTCGCGGCGACCTTGAAGGACACCGCCTTGGCGGCGATCACGTGCTCCAGCGGGCCGCCCTGCTGACCGGGGAAGACCGCGGAGTTGATCTTCTTGGCGAGCTCGGCGGTGGACAGGATCACGCCACCGCGCGGGCCGCCCAGCGTCTTGTGCGTCGTGGTGGTGACCACGTGGGCGTGCGGCACCGGGTTGGGGTGCAGCCCGGCCGCGACCAGACCGGCGAAGTGCGCCATGTCGACCATCAGGTACGCGCCGACCTCGTCCGCGATCCGGCGGAAGGCGGCGAAGTCCAGCTGGCGCGGGTAGGCGGACCAGCCGGCCACGATCAGCTTGGGCTTGGACTCCTTGGCCAGGCGCTCGACCTCGGCCATGTCGACCTGCCCGGTGGCGTCGTCCACGTGGTAGGCGACCACGTTGTAGAGCTTGCCGGAGAAGTTGATCTTCATGCCGTGGGTCAGGTGCCCGCCGTGGGCGAGGTTGAGACCCATGATCGTGTCGCCCGGCTTGAGCAGGGCGAACATCGCCGCCGCGTTCGCCTGGGCACCGGAGTGCGGCTGGACGTTGGCGTGCTCGGCGCCGAACAGGGCCTTGATGCGGTCGATGGCGATCTGCTCGACCACGTCGACGTGCTCGCAGCCGCCGTAGTAACGGCGGCCCGGGTAGCCCTCGGCGTACTTGTTGGTCAGGACGGAGCCCTGGGCCTCCATGACCGCGACCGGAGCGAAGTTCTCCGAGGCGATCATTTCCAGGGTGGACTGCTGACGGTGGAGCTCGGCGTCGACGGCGGCGGCGACGTCCGGGTCCAGCTCATGGAGAGGGGTGTTCAGAAGCGACATCGGGCGGTCCCTAAGGGTCTCTTGGTCAGCTGGCGAAGTCGGTGTACTCGTCGGCGGAGAGCAGGTCCTTCGGCTCCTCCGAGACGCGCACCTTGAACAGCCAGCCGCCCTCGAACGGGGCGGTGTTCACCAGCGAGGGGTCGTCCACGACGTCCTGGTTGGCCTCGACGACCTCACCGGTCACCGGGGAGTACAGGTCGCTGACGGACTTGGTCGACTCCAGCTCACCGCAGGTCTCGCCCGCGGTCACCGTGTCACCGACCTCCGGGAGCTGGACGTACACGACGTCGCCGAGGGCGTTCGCCGCGTGCTCCGTGATGCCGACCGTCGAAACGCCGTCCACGGCGTCCGACAGCCACTCGTGCTCCTTGCTGTAGCGCAGCTGCTGGGGGTTGCTCATGACTCGAATTCTCCTGTACGCGGGGCAGTGCTGGGGAACGGGGGAGTTGTGCGGGGCGTCACGTCGGGTGTCACCGCCGTGGACGAAGTGTCACTTCCGGCGCTTGTAGAACGGCAGCGCCACGACCTCGTACGGCTCGTGCGTACCGCGGATGTCCACGCCGACACCTTCGGTGCCCGGCGCGGCGTGCGCCGCGTCCACGTACGCCATGGCGATCGGCCTGCCCAGCGTCGGCGACGGCGCGCCCGAGGTGACCTCGCCGATCACCGCGCCGCCCGCCACCACGGCCATCCCGGCGCGCGGCACCCGGCGGCCCTGGGCGACCAGGCCGACCAGCTTGCGCGGCGGGTCGGCCTCGGCGCGCCCGGCGGCGTCCCGGAGGGCCTCGCGCCCCACGAAGTCACCCTCCTTGTCGAACTTGACCACCCGGCCCAGGCCCGCGTCGAAGGGGGTGAGGGAGGTGGTCAGCTCGTGCCCGTACAGCGGCATGCCGGCCTCCAGGCGCAGGGTGTCGCGGCAGGACAGGCCGCAGGGGATCAGCCCCACCGGCGCGCCGGCCTCGGTGAGCGCCCGCCACAGCTTCTCGGCGTGCCGCGGCTCGACGAACAGCTCGAAGCCGTCCTCACCGGTGTAACCGGTACGGGCGATCAGCGCGGGCACGCCCGCCACGGTGCCCGGCAGCCCGGCGTAGTACCTCAGCCCGTCCAGGTCCGCGTCGGTCAGCGAGGCCAGGATGCCGGGCGACTCGGGGCCCTGGACCGCCAGCAGCGCGTAGGCGTCGCGGTCGTCGCGCACCTCGGCGTCGAAGCCGTCCGCCCGCTCGGTGAGGGCGTCCAGCACGGTCTGCGCGTTGGAGGCGTTGGCGACGACCAGGTACTCGCTCTCGCCCAGCCGGTAGACGATCAGGTCGTCCAGGATCCCGCCGTCCTCCCGGCAGATCATGGTGTAGCGGGCGCGGCCCACGGCCACCCCGCCGATGTTGCCGACCAGCGCGTGGTCCAGGAGGGCGGCGGCCCGCGGGCCGGTGACGGTGATCTCACCCATGTGGGAGAGGTCGAACAGGCCGGCCTTGGTGCGCACGGCGTTGTGCTCGTCGCGCTCGCTGCCGTACCGCAGCGGCATGTCCCAGCCCGCGAAGTCGGTCATGGTCGCGCCCAGCGAACGATGCACGGCATCGAGTGCGGTGAGGCGGGGGGCATTGCTCATGGATATGGCTCCCAGGGCATGGCTCGAAGACGGTCCTCCCCATCTGTCATCGGAACCTGAGAGGTTCACCGTGACCTGGGACGGTCCTCGGCTTGCACCTTGGGTGGAGCCGCGCGCGGCGGCCCGCTTTTCAGATCTGCCTCATCCACGCGGTACGGGGCCTGAGAGATTCAAGGGAGGAACTTGCTCCTTCGGCGCCCGGGGACGGCCCCGGAACTCTCCCGCGCGGATTCAAGCGGCCAGTATGCGGTTGTGGGTGCGCTCGTCGTACGACTGTGCTGCGCTTGGCGCGCACATCATTGCACGTGGGATCTGATCGGCAAATCGCTTGTGCCTCGTTACTGTTTCTTTACACTTCTTGGGCATGGGTCGGGCAAGCCGACCGAGCAGGGGGAGTAACCGATGACGTTGCAGCGGACCGGCGCGTACGCGACAACCGCGGGAGCACCCGCCCCGCCGGACCTGCCCGCGCGCGAACGGCCGGCCGCCACCGCGCCGGCCGCGCCGGTCGTGCGCGACCTGCGCGACCGCGCCGGGCGCGGCCCGCGGGTCCTGTCCTACGCCGCCGGTGACCTGGTGGTCGTCTCGGGGCTGCCCGGCAGCGGCAAGTCCACCCTCATCCGTAAGGCTGCCCAGGGCCGGGGCATCGATTCCCAGGACGCCCGGGAGCGGTGGGAGGCGCTGATGCCGCGCCGCCTGCCGTACGGGGTCTACCGCCCGCTGGTGCGCGCCGCCCACTACTGGGGACTGCGCCGGGCACTGCGGGCCGGCCGCAGCGTCGTCGTCCACGACTGCGGCACCCAGGACTGGGTGCGCCGCTGGCTGGGCCGGGAGGCCCGCCGCCGGGGCACCTCCCTCCACCTGCTGCTGCTGGACGTGGCACCCGGGGTGGCCCGGGAGGGCCAGCGCGAGCGGGGCCGGGGCGTGTCGGGGTACGCCTTCGCCCGGCACCGCCGGGCGGTGCGCCGGCTGGTGCGCGACGCGGAACGGGGCGTGCCGCCGGGGGGCTGCGCCGCCGTGGTGCTGCTGGACCGGCCGGCGGCCGGCACCCTGGCGCGGATCACGTTCGGCTGACCGGCCGACCTGCCCGGCGCCCGCGTTAGGGTGCTGCGGCAAGGACGTGGTGCGCAGGGGAAGGGACACCAGTGGACGCTGCATGGCCGGCCAACGAGCTCGAAGAGGCGCTCGCCGCCTCGCTCGGCAACCCCTCGGCCGGAGCCCGGCTCGTCGAAGTCCTGGGCCGCAGCCACGTCTGGGTGCCGCTGCCGAACGGCGGCGGCCCCGACAGCCCCGACCTCGACCTGCCGACGCTGGAGCTCGACGGCCTGCCGTACGTCCCGGTCTTCAGCTCCGAGCAGCAGTTCCTCGGCTGCGTGGGCGCCCACATGCCGTACACCGTGGCGCCCGCCGTGGAGTTCGCCCGCGGCCTGCCGCCGCAGCTGGGCATCGCCGTGAACCCCGGCGGCGCGGTCGGCGTGCCGCTGCCGCCGCCGGCCGTCGCCGAGCTGTGCCGCTCCGGCCGCACCGTGCTGGACGGTCCGGCCGGCGGCGGCCGGGTGCGGCTGTTCCAGCCGGACTGGCAGGACGACCCGGTGGACTTCCTGACCGCCGCGGCCGAGGAGTTCGACGCCGCCGGCACCGTGCTCACCGCCCGCCGCGCCCTGGCCAGCATCGAGGGCGAGGACCCGGTCCTCTTCGTCGGCGTCCAGCTCTCCTCCTGGGAGGGCGCCGAGCGCGGCGTCGCGATGGACGCGCTCGGCCGGGCGCTCGGCCGGGTCGGCCAGTCGGCCGTGCCCTGGCCGGTCAACCTGGTCCTGCTCGACGTCGCGCAGGACCCGGTGGGCGACTGGATGCTGGAACGGGTGCGGCCCTTCTACCAGCGCGCGCACGCATAAGCTGATCGGGTGGACGGAAGAGGGGGACCCAGGTGAGCACGTCAGGCACCGCCGCCGCCGGCCGGGCTGCCGGGCAGGTCGAGCACCTGCTGCGCCAGGTGACGCCCGGGCGGTACGACACCTACGAGGCACTGCTGCGCGCCCTCGCCGACGGCCAGGTGTGGATGCTGCTCTGGCACGGCCGGGCCGGTTCCCCCGACGCCCAGTACGGCAACGTCGAGCTCGACGGCCTGGGGTACGCGCCGTGCGTCACCTCCGCCCAGGAGCTCGCCGCCTCCGGCTGGAACCGCGCCCACGAGGTGATCCCCGTCCGGGACGTCGCCCGCGCCCTGTACCCCGACCGCTGGGGCATCTGGCTCAACCCGCACGCCCGGGGCGGCGGCGTCGGCATTCCCTGGGCCGACCTGCGCCGGATCGCCACCGGCCTGGACCGGATGCCCGCCGGGCCGCTGCGGCTGTCCGAACCGGCCATCCAGATCCCCCAGTTCTACGCCCTGCTGACCCGGAACGCCCACCGCACCCCGGCGGTCCGCTCACTGCGCCGCGCCTGGGTGCAGCCGGCGCTCGGTTCCCCGTACCTGGCCATCGGACTGGACCTGTACGACACGGGCCAGGCCTCCGTCGACGCGGTGCGGGAGATGATGCGGCAGTCGGTCACGGCCGTGCCCGAGGGGCTGCCCGTCTCGACCGTGGCGATGTCCGACGAGTACGACCCGGTCACCATGTGGCTGCGGGCCAACGCCCGGCCCTTCTACGACCGTGAGGCGCACGCCACGGCGCCGCACGTGCCGGGCCCGGGCGCGGCGGGCACGGCCGCCCCGGGGTACGGCTACCCCCCGCCGCGCGGCGGGTACTGACCCGGCACCCGGTTCCCGGTCCACGAGGGCGGCTTGGCCGCCCTCGTGGCGGTTGCGCGCCCGATGTCCGGTGTGCCGCGGCGTGACCCAACCGCCCCCTGTCCGGCGGGCGTTCAGCGGCGTTCGGATAACGGAACGTCCCTGACAGCATCACGTTTGCGCATCCTTTCCCGGTGAAGGCTGGTAACTCCTCACGACCGCGTTGAAGACTCCCGCACCAGGGGTCGATGCGGCCCGCGTTCGACGGACTGAACAGGCCGCCACAGCGGCAAGTGCGGGCCGGCCACCGCCGGTTGAGAGGGGTCCCGACCACGATGACGGCACCATTGCACGAGCCGACGGCGGAAGCCGTCCCGAGCGCCGCCGAGGAAGCGGCGGGCGTCGCCGGGGGAAAGAAGGTGCAGGGCCGTTCTCCCGGCCGCATCGCCTGGGAGCGGCTCAAACGCGACAGACTCGCCCTCAGCGGCGGTGCCGTGGTGCTGTTCCTGGTCCTCGTGGCCGTCTTCGCGCCACTGATCACCGGCCTGGCCGGCCAGTCGCCCAACGAGCACCACGAGGACCTGATCGACCCGCTCTTCTCGACCCCCGTCGGCTCCTTCGGCGGCATCAGCGGCGAGCACTGGCTCGGAGTCGAACCGGTCAACGGCCGTGACGTCTTCGCCCGCATCGTCTACGGCGCCCAGATATCCCTGCTGGTCGGGTTCCTGTCCGCGGTCGTCGCCGTCGTCCTCGGCACCGTCCTGGGCATCCTCGCCGGCTACTTCGGCGGCTGGGTGGACGCCGCGATCAGCCGGGTGATGGACATGCTGCTGTCGTTCCCGCAGCTGCTGTTCATCATCGCCCTGGTGTCGGTCATGCCCAACAAGCTGCTCGGCCTGGAGGGCACCGGCGTCCGCGTCATGGTGATGATCCTGGTCATCGGCTTCTTCGGCTGGCCCTACATCGGACGTGTGGTGCGCGGCCAGACCCTCTCGCTGCGTGAGCGCGAGTACGTGGAGGCCGCCCGCAGCCTCGGCGCCGGGCGGGGCTACATCCTGGTCAAGGAGCTCATGCCCAACCTGGTCGCGCCGATCATCGTCTACACGACGATGATGATCCCCACCAACATCCTCACGGAGGCGGCGCTCAGCTTCCTCGGCGTGGGCGTCAAGCCGCCCACCGCCTCCTGGGGGGACATGCTCTCCTCCGCGGTGAACTACTTCGACGCCGACCCCACGTACATGGTGATCCCGGGTCTGGCCATCTTCATCACCGTGCTCTCGTTCAACCTCTTCGGCGACGGCGTGCGCGACGCGCTCGACCCGAAGGCCTCGCGCTGAACTGCCGTACCCCAGGGCCCCGTGTCCCCACGGGCCGTTAGACATACGGAGGATCGAGATCGTGACGACCCAAAGCATTTCAGGGCGGCGCAGGCAGGCCCTGGCGGCGGCCGCCGCGGTGGCGGCGCTGCTGACCACGGCGGCATGCAACGGCGGCGGAGGCGACGGCAAGGACAAGAAGGGCGCGGCCGGCTTCGACGCCGCGAACAACAAGGTCGCCAGCCCCTCCACGAAGAAGGGCGGCACCCTGAAGTTCGCCGGTGCCCAGGACGCGGACTCCTGGGACACCACGCGCGGCTACTACGGCTTCGCCTGGAACTTCATGCGCTACTACAGCCGGCAGCTCGTCACCGGCAAGACCGAGCCCGGCCGGGCGGGCACCGAGCTGGTCCCGGACCTGGCGACCGCCCGCGCCGAGATATCGCCGGACAAGAAGACGTACAAGTACACCCTGCGCGACGGCGTCACGTGGGAGGACGGCAAGCCGATCACCTCGCAGGACATCAAGTACGGCATCGAGCGTCAGTGGGCGCAGGACGTGCTCGCCGGCGGCCCGGTCTACCTGCGCGACGTCCTGGACCCCAAGCGCGAGTACCCCGGCCCGTACAAGGACACCGCCAAGGACAAGCTGGGCCTGAAGGCCATCGAGACGCCCGACCCGAAGACCATCGTCTTCAAGCTCCCCTCGCCCAACAGCGACTTCGAGGAGATGCTGGCGCTCACCTCGGCCTCGCCGGTGCGGCAGGACAAGGACACCAAGTCCAAGTACGGCCTGCGGCCCTTCTCCTCCGGGCCCTACAAGTTCGAGTCGTACACGCCCAACAAGTCCCTGGTGCTGGTCCGCAACGAGAACTGGAAGCAGGCCTCCGACCCGGTCCGCAAGGCGCTCCCGGACAAGATCACGCTGACCCTGTTCTCCAACGCCGACGAGATGGACAACCGCCTGCTCAACGGCGACTACCACCTCGACATCAACCAGACCGGCATGTCCCCGCAGGGCCGCATCAAGGCGCTCAAGGCCCACAAGGGCAACCTGGACAACCCGGTCTCCGGTTACATCCGGTACGCGGTCTTCCCGCAGACGGTCAAGCCGTTCGACAACGTCGAGTGCCGCAAGGCCGTGATCTACGGCTCCGACCACAAGTCGCTGCAGACCGCGCGCGGCGGCCCGGTGGCCGGCGGTGACATCGGCACCAACATGCTCCCGCCGTCGGTGCCCGGCTCCGAGGGCCAGAAGTACGACCCGTGGGGCCTGGCGAAGAACGACGGCGCGCCGGACGTCGCCAAGGCCAAGGCCGCGCTGAAGGCGTGCGGCAAGCCGAACGGCTTCAAGACGACCATCGCCGTCCGCAACAACAAGCCGGTCGAGGTCGCCACCGCCGCGTCGCTCCAGGCCTCGCTGAAGAAGGTCGGCA
Organism: Streptomyces sp. NPDC050856; assembly: GCF_040653855.1. NCBI lineage: Bacteria > Bacillati > Actinomycetota > Actinomycetes > Kitasatosporales > Streptomycetaceae > Streptomyces > Streptomyces sp. NPDC050856. Next base: position 63,426 of record NZ_JBFAGV010000006.1, read on the forward strand.
TCGAGGTCGAGATCGACAAGTACGACGGCTCGCAGACCTCCGGCATCATCGGCAACCCGTCGGTCGTCAAGAGCAAGAACTACGGCATCATCATCATGGGTTGGGGCCCGGACTTCCCGTCCGTGCAGGGCTACGGGCAGCCGCTGTGGGACAGCAAGTACATCCTGGACAGCGGCAACAACAACTACGCGATGATCAAGGACCCGGCGGTCGACAAGCTCTTCGACGACTACGTCCTGGAACTGGACGAGGCGAAGAAGGAGCAGATCGCCAAGAACATCAACCACAAGGTGACCGAGGGCGCCTACTACCTGCCCTTCGTCTTCGAGAAGTTCGTCAACTGGCGATCCTCCGAGCTGACCAACGTCTACACCACGGACGCGTACAGCGGTCAGTACGACTTCATCAGCCTGGGTCTGAAGTAATCACCACCGGCACACCCGCCACACGGTACGAAAGGCAGGTGAAGGCCGGGGCGGTGTGACCGCGGGCCACCCGGAGCCCCTCGCGTCAGCGGGGCCGGCTCCGGTGGCCCGCGGCCCGCCGCCGGGCCGAGAGCAGTGCTCGCATACCTCATCAGGCGGCTGATGGCCGTCGCAGTGATGCTCGTGGTCATCATCCTGGTGGTCTTCGGCATCTTCTTCCTCATCCCCCAGTGGACCGGCGTCGACCCGGCCACCATGTACGTGGGCAAGCAGTCCGACGCCGCGGCGGTCGAAGCCGTCCGGCAGAAGCTCCAGCTGGGCGAGCCGGTCTACGTCCAGGCCTTCGAGTTCTTCAAGGGCCTGTTCGTGGGGCGGACCTACGCCTCGGGCGGCGACGCCATCGACTGCCCGGCGCCCTGCTTCGGCTACTCCTTCCGCAGCGAGCAGGCCATCTGGCCGGTGCTCACCGACCGCCTGCCGGTGACGCTGACGCTCGCGCTGGGCGCGGCGGTGCTGTGGCTGCTGGCCGGGGTGACCGCCGGTGTGCTCTCGGCGCTCAAGCGGGGCAGCCTGTGGGACCGCTCGGTGATGATGGTCGCCCTCTCGGGCGTCTCGCTGCCGATCTACTTCACCGCGCTGCTCTCGCTGGCGGTCTTCGACTACGGCCTCGGCCTCATCGACGGCCAGTACGTCCCCCTCGAACAGGGCCTCGGCGGCTGGTTCCAGGGCATGCTGCTGCCCTGGGTGACCCTCGCCTTCCTGTACGCGGCGATGTACGCGCGCATCACCCGGGCCACCATGCTGGAGGTGCTGGGCGAGGACTACATCCGTACCGCCCGCGCCAAGGGCCTCAAGGAGCCCGTGGTGATCGGCAAGCACGCCATGCGCTCGACCATGACCCCCATCCTCACCATGCTCGGCATGGACCTCGGCGCGCTGATCGGCGGGGCGATCCTCACCGAGACCGCGTTCAACCTCCCCGGCCTGGGACAGGCCGTCCTCAAGGCGATCGGCGACCGCGACCTGCCGGTGATCGTCGGCGTCACCCTCATCACCTCCCTCGCGGTGATCGTCGCCAATCTCGTCGTGGACCTCCTGTACGCCGCGATCGACCCCCGAGTGAGGCTCGCATGACAGAGCTCAGCAGGACCGGAGCGGTGGCCGGCGAGCCGGTGCCCGCCGGCCCGCCCGCCCCCGCCGCCTTCCTCGACGTACGCGACCTCAGGGTCCACTTCCCGACCGACGACGGCCTGGTGAAGTCCGTCGACGGACTCAGCTTCACGCTGGAGAAGGGCAAGACGCTCGGCATCGTGGGGGAGTCGGGCTCCGGCAAGTCGGTCACCTCGCTCGGCATCATGGGCCTGCACACCGCCGGGCAGTACGGCAAGCGCCGGGCGCGGATCTCCGGCGAGATCTGGCTGGACGGGCAGGAACTGCTGTCCGCCGATCCCGACCGGGTGCGCGAGTTGCGCGGCCGGGAGATGTCCATGATCTTCCAGGACCCGCTGTCCGCGCTGCACCCGTACTACACGATCGGCCAGCAGATCGTGGAGGCGTACCGCATCCACCACGACGTGGACAGGAAGACCGCGCGGCGGCGGGCGGTCGAGATGCTCGACCGGGTGGGCATCCCGCAGCCCGACAAGCGGGTCGACAGCTACCCGCACGAGTTCTCCGGCGGTATGCGCCAGCGCGCGATGATCGCGATGGCGCTGGTCAACAACCCCGAGCTGCTCATAGCCGACGAGCCGACCACCGCCCTGGACGTGACCGTCCAGGCGCAGATCCTCGACCTGATCCGGGACCTGCAGAAGGAGTTCGGCTCGGCGGTCATCGTCATCACCCACGACCTGGGCGTCGTGGCCGAACTCGCCGACGACCTGCTGGTGATGTACGGCGGGCGCTGCGTGGAGCGCGGCCCGGCCGAGAAGGTCTTCTACGAGCCGCGGCACCCCTACACCTGGGGCCTGCTGGGCTCCATGCCGCGCCTGGACCGCGAGCAGACCGAGCGTCTCATCCCGGTCAAGGGCTCCCCGCCCTCGCTGATCAACATCCCGTCCGGCTGCGCGTTCAACCCGCGCTGCCCGTACGCCGACCTGCCCAAGGACGACCTCACCCGCACGGTCCGCCCCGAGCTCGGCGAGGTGGGCACCGGTCACTGGGCCGCCTGTCATCTGACCCGGGAGCAGCGGGACCGTATCTGGACCGAAGAGATTGCGCCGAAGCTGTGAGCGACAACGAGGCAGAGATCCTGCTGAAGGTGACCGGCCTGCAGAAGCACTTCCCCATCCGGAAGGGCCTGCTGAAGCGGCAGACCGGAGCGGTACGGGCCGTCGACGGCATCGACTTCGAGGTCCGCGCGGGGGAGACCCTGGGCGTGGTCGGTGAGTCCGGGTGCGGCAAGTCGACCATGGGCCGGCTGATCACCCGGCTGCTCGAACCGACCGGCGGCACCGTGGAGTTCCAGGGCCGCGACATCACCCACCTGGGTGTGGCCGGCATGCGGCCGCTGCGCCGCGATGTGCAGATGATCTTCCAGGACCCGTACTCCTCACTGAACCCCCGGCACACCATCGGCACCATCGTGGGCGCGCCGTTCCGGCTCCAGGGCGTCAAGCCCGACGGCGGCGTCAAGAAGGAGGTGCAGCGGCTGCTGGAGGTGGTGGGGCTCAACCCGGAGCACTACAACCGCTACCCGCACGAGTTCTCCGGCGGCCAGCGCCAGCGCATCGGCATCGCCCGGGCGCTCGCCCTCAACCCCAGGTTGGTCGTCGCCGACGAGCCGGTCTCGGCGCTGGACGTGTCCATCCAGGCCCAGGTGGTGAACCTGCTTGACGACCTCCAGCAGGAGCTCGGCCTGACGTACGTGATCATCGCCCATGACCTGTCGGTCGTCCGGCACGTCTCGGACCGGATCGCGGTGATGTACCTCGGCAAGATCGTCGAACTGGCGGACCGCAAGGCGCTGTACGAGTCGCCCATGCACCCCTACACCAAGGCCCTGATGTCGGCGGTGCCGATCCCGGACCCCAGGCGGCGTCACGCCAAGAGCGAGCGGATCCTGCTGAAGGGCGACGTGCCGTCGCCGATCTCCCCGCCGAGCGGCTGCCGGTTCCACACCCGGTGCTGGAAGGCGACGGAGATCTGCCGGAACGAGGAACCGCCGCTGCTGGAGCTGCGGCCGGGCAGCCGGGTGGCCTGCCACCACCCGGAGAACGCCCCCGACCAGGCGCCGGGCGAGGAGGTCCTGCCCTCGGCCCGGGAGGCGATCGAGGTGGTGGACGCCACGGCCAAGTCCCAGCAGACCGCCGCGGTCCCCGGTGGGAAGGCGCCGGACCCGGCGGGCACGGGCGGCACCGGCGGTACGGCGGGCGCGGCCGGGGAGGCCGGTACGGCGTCCGGCGGGACGGCCGGTGCGCGGCCGGCCGGCCCGGCACCCGAGGGAGCCGAGGCGGCCACCGGTACGGCGGCTCCGGCCGCGGACCCGGCCGGTACGGCGCCGGCCACCGACGTTCCGGCGGCTCCGGCCGCCGGGGACCGGGACACGGACGGCGCACGGGACGAAGGCGGTACGCCCGGGAAGGCGTGACGCCGGGGCGGGGCGGGCCCGGACAACGGCACCCGCGTCGAGGCGCGGCGGCCTCGGCGGGCGGGCCGCCGGAAGGCGCACGGGCACGCCCCCGCCGGATCGCCCCGGGGCAGCGGCCCGGCGCCGGGGGCGCCGGGAACGCGTCCGCGCCCCCGGGCCCGGGCGCCGCGCGGCGAACGAGCGCCGAACGGCCGGGAAAACATTTCGCGCGAGTGCGTGTACACCGTCCGGAGCGGGGCACCAGAAGCCCGACGAGCTCGGAGCAAGCCCTCCCCCCGGCCCACGCCGAGCCGCCGCGGCCCCGCCGTCACCCCCCCCCAGACGGCGGGGCCGCCCCGTGTCCGCCCTCCGGCGCGTCGCGACCGGCGGGTCAGCCCAGGAGCCGGCCCAGGCTCCCCAGGCCGGCGCCCGAGGTCGGCTCCCCGGCCCGGGTGCCTCCCGTGGCGGAGGCCGGGCCGGGACCCGTGTTCCCGTACTCCTGCACGGAGCCGTTGCCCAGCTGCGTCGCGACATCGCGGTCACCCGTGGCGGTGGCCGCCGGGGCGGACGCGCCGAGCACGGCGGCGGCCATGCCCAGGGTGGCGAGAGCTCTCTTCATCATGGCTGTGTCCTTCTTGATCGACTCGGGGAGTCATCGGGCCCGTCGTCCGGGTTGCCCTGAGTAACCAGTCGAGCCGGTCATGCGTCACGATTGGGCGGTGCTCCAGGATCTGTTCACCCCCTCCGTCCAGCACGCGCTGGACCTCGCCGGCATCTTCGTCTTCGCGATCTCCGGCGCGCTGCTCGCCGTACGCAAGAACTTCGACGTCTTCGGCATGGCCGTCCTCGCCGAGGTCACCGCGCTCGGCGGCGGGCTGTTCCGGGACCTGATCATCGGAGCCGTACCGCCCGCGGCCTTCACGGACCTCGGGTACTTCCTGATGCCGCTGGTCGCGACCGCCCTGGTCTTCTTCCTGCACCCGGTCGTGGAACGCACCCAGGCGGCGGTCAACGTCTTCGACGCCGCGGGGCTGGGGCTCTTCTGCGTGGCCGGCACCACCAAGGCGTACGAATACGGACTGGGGCTCACCTCGTCGGCGACGCTCGGGCTGGCCACCGCCGTCGGCGGCGGTGTCCTGCGCGACGTGCTCGCGAACGAGGTGCCGTCGCTGCTGCGCTGGGACCGCGACCTGTACGCCGTGCCCGCGATGGTCGGCGCGACGATGGTCGCGCTCTGCCTCCGGTTCGAGATGCTGAACCCTTTCACCAGCGCCCTCGCCGCCGTGACGGCGTTCGTGCTGCGCCTGCTCGCGATGCGCTTCCACTGGCGGGCGCCGCGCGCCTGGAACCGCCGGTCGACCACCACGGAGGAGCTCAGCGAGAAAGCTACCGCTTAGTAGTTAGCTGCTGTACGGTTCGGGACCATGGACAGCGAGTTCGACCGCGACACCGCGGTGACCCTCCGCGCGCCCGGCGTCTACGACGCGGAGCTCTCCCCGGGCTGGACGATCATCCACGCCGTCAACGGCGGCTACCTGCTCGCCCTGCTCGGCCGTGCGCTCGGGGAGGCCCTGCCGCACCCCGACCCGTTCGTGGTCTCGGCGCACTACCTGACGCCGTCGGTCCCCGGCCCCGCCGTGGTGCGGACCGAGACCGTCCGCACCGGTCGGACGCTCTCCACCGGCCAGGCGTCCCTCTTCCAGTACGGCGAGGACGGCACCGAGGTCGAGCGCATCCGGATCCTCGCCACCTACGGGGACCTCGACGCCCTGCCCGACGACGTCCGCACCAGCGCCAAGCCCCCCGCCATCCCGCCGCGCGAGCACTGCCTGGGCCCGGCGGACGGCGAGCCGCCGATCCCGGGCTCGGCGGCGATCAGCGAACGCCTCGACATCGGGCTCGACCCGGCGACCGTCGGCTGGGCCGTCGGCGCCCCTTCCGGGAATGGCGAGATGCGCGGCTGGTTCGGGCTGGCCGACGGCCGCGAGCCCGACCCGCTGTCACTGCTGCTGACCGTGGACGCGCTGCCCCCGACCGCCTTCGAGCTCGGCCTGATGGGCTGGACGCCGACCGTCGAACTCACCGCCCACATACGCCGGCGCCCCGAGCCCGGCCCGCTGCGGGTCGCCGTCACCACCCGCAACCTCGCGGGCGGCTTCCTGGAGCAGGACGCCGAGGTCTGGGACAGCGCCGACCGCCTGGTCGCCCAGTCCCGCCAGCTCAACCGCGCCCCGCGCGGCTAGGCCGCGTCCCGCCCCGGTCCGGCGGATCCGGCCCGGGCCGCCGGGCGGGCTCCGGCTCAGGAGGCGGCGCCGGGCGCGTCGCGTGCGCTCCCCGGCGCTGTCCGGCGCCGCCGGCAGTGTCCGGCGCGCGGCGCGACGGCTCCGTCCGGCGCCGCCGGCGTCAGTCCAGCCAGTGGCGCCGGCCGAGGGCGATCAGGCGCAGCCGGCGGCGCGCCGCCAGTGCCACCCGCTCCCGCGCGGCCGCGTCGCCCGGTCCGGCCGCCAGGAAGGCCGAGGCGGCCGACATCATCTGGTCGACGTAGAGGCCGGCGAGCATGAGCAGGTCCTCCCGCTCCCAGCCGTCCGCCTCGGGCCGGGCGGCCAGCTCGTCCGCCACCTCCCGGGTGAAACGGCCGAGTTGGCCGGCGATCGCCTCCCGTACCCGTTGGACACCGCCGTGTTGCTCGCGGGCGATGAAACGGACGTGCGCGGGGTACTCGGAGACGAGCCGGGCGATCAACTCCACGGCTCCGGCGATGCGTTCGTCGCTGTCACCGGTGGTCGCCAGGGTCGTGCGGACCGTGCCGTGGAGGCTGGTCAGGGCCTCGTCGACGAGGGCGGCGCCGAGGTCCGCGATGTCGCTGAAGTGCCGGTAGAACGCGGCCGGGGCGATACCGGCGGCCCGGGTCACCTCGCGCAGGCCCAGGCTGCTGAGACTCTGCTCCTCCAGCAGTCGCAGCGCGGCGTCCAGCAGGGCCCGCCGGGTCTTCCGCTTCTGCACCTGTCTGATTCCGGCGGTGTGACTCATGGCATTCAGTTAACAACCGTTCTCCCGACCCGGCGGTGTGTGGGCGAAAGTGGACTGGGTAGTCAGTGAACAGTTGTACTCCGTAGAACCACGCAAGGAAGAAGTCACGAGAGGAGGGCTGAGAACCATGCTCTTCGTTGTCGCCGCCCTGCTCGTGCTGGGCGTTGTCCTGGGGGCCGTGGCCCATGTGCCCGTGCCCGTCTCCGTCGTCGCGGCCGCCGCCATCGGCGCCTGGCTGCTCGTCTTCGCCGTACGCGAGCGCCACACCACCCGCAAGCGGCAGCAGAACTGACCCGGCCGGGGCCCGCGGCCGTTCCGGGGGCCGTCCGGCAGCCACCCGCCAGGGATCCGACACGGAGATCCGCATGGAGACCCACCCGGAGACCCACCCGGAGGAGGAGTCCTCGTCATGGAGCTCACCGCACCCGCTCGCAGGCGTACCGGTGTCCGGGACGCCGACGGCATGGCCGTCGCCTCGTTCGTCCTGGGACTCGTGGGCCTGCTGGTGATGAACATCATCCTGGGCCCGGCCGCCATCGGGCTGGCCGCCCTGTCCCTGCGCCGGGGCACCGTCCGCAGGGGGCGCGCGCTGCTGGGGCTCGGCCTGGGCGTCGCCGACCTCGTCGTACTGGCCGTCCTGGTCTCCATGGACCACACCTGGTCCTGGGGCATCGGCTGAGACGCCCCGCCCCGCCCCGCCCCGCCCCGCCCCGGCCCCGGGGCCGGGGAGCGGTCGCCGGGCGCCCGCACGGTCCGCGGCCCCCGGCGGGCTCGTAGAATCGGGGCACCATGGCATACCTCGACCACGCCGCGACCACTCCGATGCTCCCGGAGGCGATCGAGGCGATGACCGCCCAGCTCGCCGTCACCGGCAACGCGTCCTCGCTGCACGCCGCCGGCCGCCGGGCCCGCCGAACCGTCGAGGAGGCCCGCGAGACCCTCGCCGACGCCCTCGGGGCGCGCCCCAGCGAGGTCGTGCTCACCTCAGGCGGCACCGAGGCCGACAACCTCGCCGTCAAGGGGCTCTACTGGGCGCGCAGGAACGCCGACCCGCGCCGCGTCCGGGTGCTCGCCAGCCCGGTCGAGCACCACGCCGTCCTCGACGTGGTGCACTGGCTGGCCGACCACGAGGGCGCGACCGTGGAGTACCTGCCCGTCGACGCGTACGGGCGGGTGCACCCCGAGGCGCTGCGCGAAGCCATCGAGCGGGACCCGGCGAGCGTGGCCCTGGCCACCGTGATGTGGGCCAACAACGAGATCGGCACGGTCATGCCGGTGCCGGAACTGGCCGCGGTGGCCCGTGAGTTCGACGTTCCCCTGCACTCCGACGCCGTCCAGGCATTCGGGCAGGTCCCGGTCGGCTTCGCCGACTCCGCCCTCGCGGCCATGACCGTGTCCGGCCACAAGATCGGCGGCCCGTACGGCATCGGTGCCCTGCTCCTGGGCCGCGACCAGAGCCCCGTCCCGGTGCAGCACGGCGGCGGCCAGGAGCGTCACGTCCGCTCCGGCACCCTCGACGTCCCGGCCGTCGCCGCGTTCGCCACCGCGGCGCGGCTCGCCGCCGAGCGCCGTGAGGACTTCGCCCGTGAGATCGGCGCCCTGCGCGACGAGCTGATCGGCGCCGTCCGGGCCGCCGTCCCGGACGCGGTCCTCGGCGGCGACCCGGTGGACCGCCTGCCCGCCAACGCCCACTTCGCCTTCCCCGGCTGCGAGGGCGACTCGCTGCTGCTGCTCCTGGACGCCCAGGGCATCGAGTGCTCCACCGGCTCCGCCTGCACGGCCGGCGTCGCCCAGCCCAGCCATGTCCTGCTGGCCACCGGCACCGACCCGGACCTGGCGCGCGGCACCCTGCGCTTCACGCTCGGCCACACCTCCACGCGCGCGGACGTCGAAGCCGTCGCCGAGGCCATCGGCCCGGCGGTGGAGCGGGCCAGGACGGCCGGCCTCAGCTAGCGGCGGTCGGGGCCCGGCCCGCCCCGCCGGCCGTCGCCGCGCGCCGCACCAGCCTCATGTAGCGGTCCCAGTCCCAGTGCGGGCCGGGGTCGGTGTGGTCGGTGCCCGCCACCTCCACATGGCCGATGATGTGCTCGCGGTCCACCGGTATCCCGTACCGCGCGCATATCCCGGCCGTCAGCCGGGCCGACGAGGCGTACATCGCCGCGGTGAAGTCCTGGGGCCGGTCCACGAACCCCTCGTGCTCGATGCCGATGCTGCGCTCGTTCATGTCCCGGTCGCCCGCGTGGAAGGCCACGTCCAGCTCCCGGATCAGCTGGGCGACGTGCCCGTCCTTGCGCACGACGTAGTGCGTGGCCGCGCCGTGCTCCGGGTCCTTGAAGACCTTCAGCGCCGTCGGGTAGCTGCCCTGGACGACATGGACCACCACCCGGTCGATGGTGAAGTCGGCGGGCCGGTCCGCCCGCCGCCAGTTCGCCCGGTCCGCGGCCGTCCACTCCGCGCCGGGGTGGTCCAGCTCGCCCTCCACCCGCTCCCGCTCCGTGCCCGGCAGCCGCCACCACAGCCGGGCCAGCTCCTCGCGCGCCAGGACCGCCGTGCCGGCCACGGTCGCCGCGCCGCCCACCAGCACCGCGCGCCGGCCGACCCCCCGCTTCCGCTCACTCCCCATGTGATCCTCAACGCCTGCGCCTACGGATCCGGTTCCCGGGGCCCGTACCCTGGTAGGGCTATGACTCAGACTTCCCAGCGCCCTCTCCGTGTGCTCGCCGCCATGTCCGGCGGCGTGGACTCCGCCGTCGCCGCCGCCCGTGCCGCCGAAGCCGGGCACGACGTCACCGGGGTGCACCTGGCCCTGTCCGCGAACCCGCAGTCCTTCCGCACCGGCGCGCGCGGCTGCTGCACCATCGAGGACTCGCGCGACGCGCGGCGGGCGGCCGACGTCATCGGCATCCCCTTCTACGTGTGGGACCTGGCCGAGCGGTTCCGCGAGGACGTGGTCGAGGACTTCGTCGCCGAGTACGAGGCGGGGCGCACGCCCAATCCGTGCCTGCGCTGCAACGAGAAGATCAAGTTCGCCGCGCTGCTGGACAAGGCGCTGGCCCTGGGCTTCGACGCGGTCTGCACCGGCCACTACGCCACGGTCGTCACCCGCGAGGACGGCAGCCGGGAGCTGCACCGCGCCTCGGACATGGCCAAGGACCAGTCGTACGTGCTCGGCGTACTGGACGAGAAGCAGCTCGCCCACGCGATGTTCCCGCTCGGCGACACGCTGACCACCAAGGACGAGATCCGCGCCGAGGCGGAGCGCCGGGGCCTCGCGGTCGCGAAGAAGCCCGACAGCCATGACATCTGCTTCATCGCGGACGGCGACACCCAGGGGTTCCTGGCGTCCCGCCTGGGCAAGGCGGAGGGCGACATCGTCGACGAGTCCGGCGCGAAGCTCGGCAGCCACGAGGGCGCGTACGGCTTCACCATCGGCCAGCGCAAGGGCCTGCGCATCGGTCATCCGGCGCCGGACGGCAAACCCCGCTACGTCCTGGACATCTCGCCCGTGAACAACACCGTCACGGTCGGCCCCGCCGAGGCCCTGGACGTCACCGCGCTCACCGCGATCAAGCCCCGCTGGTGCGGCACGGCCCCCTCGGGCCCCGGCACCTACACGGCCCAGCTCCGCGCCCACGGCGGCGAGACCCCGGTCACGGCGATCCTGGAGGACGGCGAGCTGCGGGTCACGTTCGAGGAGCCCGTCCGGGGCGTGGCCCCCGGCCAGGCGATCGTCCTCTACGACGGCACCCGCGTGGTCGGCTCGGCCACCATCGCCACCACCACGCGCCGCGCGACGGCCGCCACGACGGCCACCGCCTGACCCGACGGCCCCACCGCGTCCCATCCGCCGAAGAACTCCTCCAGCACCGGCGCCGGCACGTGCGGCGCCACCGGGTGGCTCTGGCCCGTCAGCGTGCTGTGGCGCCCGCGCGGAAGGGCGCCGGCCACCGCGCGGGCCGCGTCGCGCGTGCCCACCGGGCTCGCCCCGCCGTCGACGACCAGCGCCGGCGTGGTGACGGCGCCCGGCCGCCCGGCCGGGACCATTCCGTCGAGGTGTACGTGCTGAACCGCGCCACCAGCAGTTCGGCCAGCGGTGCCCCACTGGCGGCGGTGTCCAGTGCCCCGCTCACCAGAACCACCGGCGGCCCGTCCCCGAGCCGCTCGTAGGCGATGGCCGTGCCGTCGGCCGAGGCGACGTGGCCCGCGGTCCCGCTCGGCGTCCTGTCGGTGTTCGCCACGCGTGTGCGGACCGGCGGACGGCGCGGAACTCATCGGTGCCGCGTCACAGGACCTCCGTCTCGTAGAAACAGAGGTGGTTCCTGATCGCGGCGACCTCGGGACGGGGATCCTCGTAGGCCCACACGGCGTCCTCGGCGCCCGCGAGGGACCAGTAGGACGCCGTGCCCTTGAACGGGCAGTGCGTCCGTGTGTCCGACGCCGCCAGCAGCTCCGTCCGTACGTCGTCCGGCGGCAGGTAGTAGCGGTCGGGGCAGCCCGTCTCGCGCAGGACCAGCGGGCGCCGGCTCTCGGCGACCACCTGCCCCCGGTGGACGACGCGCACGTGCTGGGTGCCGGGTTCGACGGTGATGCGGTGTCCTGTGGCCATACCGGGCTCAACGACCCCGGCCCGGTGCCGATTCCCCGTACCGTTGCCCCATGAACATCTGTGTCTTCCTCTCCGCCGCCGACCTGGACGAGCGCTACACCGGCCCCGCCCGCGAGTTCGCCGGGCTGCTCGGCAAGGGCGGTCACACCCTGGTCTGGGGCGGCAGCGACGTCGGCCTGATGAAGGTCGTCGCGGACGGGGTCCAGGAAGCGGGCGGCAGGCTCGTCGGGGTCTCCGTGGAGTTCCTGTCCGCGAAGGCCCGCCCCGGCGTCGACGAGATGGTCGTCGCCAGGGACCTCGCCGAGCGGAAGGCCCTGATGCTGGCCAGGTCGGACGCCGTCGTCATCATGGTCGGCGGTACCGGCACCCTGGACGAGGCCACCGAGATACTGGAGCTGAAGAAGCACGGCCTGCACGCCAAGCCGGTGGTGCTGCTCAACACGGCGGGCTTCTACGACGGGCTCAAGCAGCAGTTCCAGCGCATGGACGCCGAGGGCTTCCTGCCGGTGCCCCTCACCGACCTGGTGTTCTTCGCGGACGACGGGGCCGAGGCCCTGGCCCACCTGGAGCGGGACGCCGGTATCCGGTAGGCCCGGCCACAGGTGCGAGCATGGCCGGTATGGCTACACACATGATCACTGGCGCCGGTTCCGGCATCGGCGCGGCCGTGGCCCGCCGGCTGCGCGAGCGCGGCGACGAGCTCATCCTGCTGGCCCGCGACGCCGGGCGCGCCAAGGAACTCGCGGACCTCCACCCCGGCGCCCGCACCCTCGTCGGCGACCTCGCCAACCCCGACCGGCTCTCCTGGGCGTTCTCCCACCAGACCCTCCCCGACCGGTTGGACTCCCTGCTGCACATCGCGGGCGTGGTCGACCTCGGGCGGATCGGCGACCTGACCACCAAGGCCTGGCGCGGCCAGCTCGAGGTGAACCTCGTCGCCCCGGCCGAGCTCACCCGGCTGCTCCTTCCCCAGCTGCGGGCCTCGCGCGGACACGTGGTGTTCGTCAACTCCGGTGCCGGCCTGCGGGCCAACGCCGAGTGGGCCGCCTACGCCGCCTCCAAGCACGGCCTGAAGGCGCTCGCCGACGCCCTGCGCCTGGAGGAGCACGACAACGGCGTCCGGGTCACCTCCGTCTACCCGGGTCGGACCGCCAGCCCCATGCAGGCCAAGGTGCACCAGCAGGAGGGCAAGGAGTACGACCCGTCCCGCTGGATCGACCCGGAGTCCGTGGCGACGGCGGTCCTCACCGCCGTCGACCTGCCGCGCGACGCGGAGATCACCGACCTGTCGGTCCGGCCGGGACGGTAGCGGCGGCGCACCGCCGCGTACCCTTCCCGGGTGAGCGAGAAGAGCGAGATCATCTGGGGCCCCGCCACCGGGGTCGGGTCGATGCCGGGCGGTGACGCGCGGGAGGCCGCCAAGGCCGTCACCGGGTCCTTCGAGGACTTCCCGCACCTGGCGGAGCTGCCCGCGCGCGGGCCGGGCGCGGACATGATCGGGCGGACCATCGGGCTGCTCGTGGAGATGTACGCGCACGTGGAGCCGAGCGGCTGGCGGGTCAGCGACCGGCCGGGCCGCGACACCCGCCGGGCCAGGTCGTGGCTGGGGGAGGACCTGGACGCGCTGGAGGAGTTCACCCAGGGGTACGCCGGGGTGCTCAAGGTCCAGGCCGTCGGCCCGTGGACACTGGCCGCCGCCCTGGAGCTGCGGGGCGGCGAGGCCGCCCTCGGCGACCCCGGCGCCTGCCGGGACCTGGCGGCCTCCCTGGCCGAGGGGGTGCGCGAGCACCTGGCGGAGGTACGGCGCCGGGTGCCGGGCGCCCGGGTGGCGCTCCAGCTGGACGAGCCCTCCCTCACCGCGGTGCTGCGCGGACAGGTCAGGACCGCCAGCGGCTACCGCACGTACCGGGCGGTGGACCGGCAGGTGGTGGAGGGCGCGCTGCGGCAGGTGACGGCGGTGCACGACGGACCGGTGATCGTCCACTCGTGCGCGCCGGACGTCCCGTTCGGGCTGCTGCGCCGGGCGGGCGTGGCGGGCATCTCGTTCGATTTCGGCCTGCTCACCGAGCGTGACGAGGACGCCATCGGGGAGGCCGTTGAGGGCGGCACGAAGCTCTTCGCGGGCGTCGTGCCCTCCACCGACGGTCCATTGTCCGACCCTGCCGGTAGCGTCATGGGTGTCAGGACGCTGTGGCGCAGGCTGGGGCTGAATCCGGGGACTCTCGCCGAGTCGCTGGTGATCACCCCGACGTGCGGGTTGGCGGGCGCTTCGCCCGCATATGCCCGCCAGGCGCTCGCCCACTGCGTCCGGGCGGCGAGATCGCTCGCGGACAACCCTGAGTAACGGGAGGAATGACGGTGGCTGTCGAACAGCATGACGTGGTGCCGGCGGAGGCACGGGAGAAGCACGTACAGCTGGCCGAGCAGGTGGAGGAGCACCGCTTCCGGTACTACGTGAAGGACCAGCCGGTCATCAGCGACGCGGAGTTCGACAGGCTGCTGCGCTCGCTGGAGGCGCTGGAGGAGGAGTACCCCGAGCTGCGCACGCCCGACTCGCCGACCCAGAAGGTCGCCGGTGCGTACGAGACGGAGTTCACCGCGGTCCAGCACCGCGAGCGGATGCTCTCCCTGGACAACGCCTTCGCCGACGAGGAGCTGGCGGCCTGGGCCGACCGGGTCGCCAAGGAGATCGGCACCTCCGAGTACCACTTCCTGTGCGAGCTCAAGGTCGACGGCCTCGCGGTCAACCTGACGTACGAGAGGGGCCGGCTCACCCGCGCGGCGACCCGGGGGGACGGCCGCACCGGTGAGGACATCACGCCCAACGTCCGGACGATCGCCGACATCCCGGACCGGCTGAGGGGCGAGCGCGTCCCGGACCTGGTGGAGATCCGCGGCGAGGTCTACTTCCCGATGGAGAAGTTCGAGGAGCTCAACGCCCGCCTGGTGGAGGCGGGCGACAAGCCCTTCGCCAACCCGCGCAACGCCGCGGCCGGTTCGCTGCGGCAGAAGGACCCGAAGATCACCGCGAGTCGCCCGCTGCACATGGTGGTGCACGGCATCGGCGCCCGCGACGGCCTGCGGATCGACCGGCTCTCCCAGGCGTACGACCTGCTGCGCGAGTGGGGCCTGCCGACGGCCCGGCACAACAGGGTGGTGGGCGGCATCGAGGAGGTGCGGGAGTTCATCACGTACTTCGGCGAGAACCGGCACTCGGTGGAGCACGAGATCGACGGCGTGGTCGTCAAGCTGGACGAGATCCCGCTCCAGGGCCGGCTCGGCTCCACCTCGCGGGCGCCGCGCTGGGCGATCGCCTGGAAGTACGCGCCCGAGGAGGTCAACACCAAACTGGTCGACATCCGCGTGGGTGTCGGCCGCACCGGCCGGGTGACGCCGTACGCCCAGGTCGAGCCGGTCACCGTCGCTGGTTCCGAGGTGGAGTTCGCCACCCTGCACAACCAGGAGGTCGTCAAGGCCAAGGGTGTGCTCATCGGTGACACGGTGGTGCTGCGCAAGGCCGGTGACGTCATCCCGGAGATCCTCGGGCCGGTGGCGGACCTCCGGGACGGCACCGAACGGGAGTTCGTGATGCCCGCCGAGTGCCCCGAGTGCGGGACGCCGCTGCGGCCGATGAAGGAGGGTGACATCGACCTGCGTTGCCCCAACGGACGCACCTGCCCCGCCCAATTGCGCGAACGGCTGTTCTACCTGGGTGGTCGCAAGGCGCTCGACATCGAGAACTTCGGGTACGTGGCGGCGGCCGCCCTGACCAAGCCCCTGGAGCCGGCCGAGCCACCGCTCACGGACGAGGGCGACCTGTTCGACCTCACCATCGAGCAGTTGCTCCCCATCAAGGCGTACGTCCTGGACCAGGACAGCGGCCTGCCCAAGCGCGACCCCAGAACGGGTGAGGAGAAGGTCGTCACGGTCTTCGCCAACCAGCAGGGCGAGCCGCGCAAGAACGCCCTGGCGATGCTGGAGAACATCGCGGCGGCCAAACAGCGCCCGCTGGCCAGGATCATCACCGGCCTGTCGATCCGTCATGTGGGCCCGGTCGCCGCGGAGGCGCTGGCCCGGGAGTTCCGCTCCATCGAACGCGTGGAGCAGGCGAGCGAGGAGGAGCTGGCGGCCGTGGAGGGCGTCGGCCCGACCATCGCGGCCTCGCTCAAGCAGTGGTTCGCCGAGGACTGGCACCGGGAGATCCTGCGCAAGTGGCGGGCGGCCGGGGTCCGTATGGAGGAGGAGGGCTCGGGCGAGGACGAGGGGCCGCGCCCGCTGGAGGGGCTCACCGTGGTGGTCACCGGCACGCTCCAGGAGTACACCCGGGATGGCGCAAAAGAGGCGCTCCAAAGCCGTGGAGCGAAAGTGACCGGTTCCGTTTCAAAGAAAACCGCCTTCGTGGTCGTGGGTGACAACCCCGGTTCCAAGTACGACAAGGCGATGCAACTCAAGGTTCCGGTTCTGGACGAGAAAGGCTTCGCTGTCCTGCTGGGACAGGGCCCCGACGCGGCACGCGAGGCGGCCGTTCCGGCCGACCAGTAGGGCGAGTTTCGGCCGGAAAAGGTCACCCGTTCAGCGCATACCAGATGGTTACGGGTGGCCGGGTCGCATTCGGGCAAGACCAGTAGAGCGCTGCCCGTCGGAGCCCTGTGCGGCCTACTGTTGAGACGTGCGCCTGCCGTGCACGGCTGCGTCGGGGCGTCCCCCGCTTCCCGGAAGCGCTCGGGGAAGGAATTCCGGTCGTGGTGGCACGGCAACGGGCCATCACGTGGCAACGGCACCGCCGGCTGTGAGAGGGACGGAATGAAACCGACCGAGAGTGCCGCCCCGGTCTCGCGGCCGCGTACCCGCGCGGCCCTCGCGGGCATCGCTTCCAGGCTCCGCGCCACGGTGGTGGTCCTCGCCGGTGTCGTCCTCGCGGCCGGGTTCCTCCGCGCGCTGCTGGAGAACCACGCCCTCTTCCCCGGCGGCACCGAGGGCTGGTCGCTCGCCGTGCTCACCGGCATCATCGTCGGCCACCTCGTCGCACTGGGCCGGGACCGCTGGTGGGGCGGCACGGGCTCCGGAGCCGCCCTCACGCTCGCCGTCCTGCTGCTGTACGGCTGGGTGCCGGCCGGACTGGTCAGCCTCGCCGTCGTCGTCCTGGTCGGAGCCGCGCGCCGACACCGCTGGCGCCAGGGGTTGTTGCACGGCGCCGCCGACATCCTCGGCATCGGCGGCGCGGCCCTGGTCCTCGCCGCCTTCGGCGAGGTGCCGTCCGTCGAACGGCCCTGGCAGCCCCTCGAATGGGGCATCGAGGCGGTACCGGAAGTGGCCCTGGCGGCCGCGGCGTACCTGGTGGTGACCCGGCTGCTGCTGTGGTACACGCTGGCCCCGCAGGGTGGCCGGCTCCCCACGGCCGCCCGCACGGCGCTGCTCCGGCAGGGCCTGGTGGCCGTCGCGCTGCTCGGCATCGCGCCCCTGGTCTGCGTGGTCGCGGTCGCCCTGCCGGTGCTGCTGCCGCTGTTCGCCGTCCCGCTGATCGCCCTGGACTCCACGCTGTGGATCGCCCGCGCGCGGGCCGAGGAGCAACTGCGCGACCCGCTCACCGGGCTGCCCAACCGTCAGTGGCTGCTGGAGCGCACCTGGGCCGCCCTGGAGGACGCGGAGGGCGAGGGCGTCCGGGCGGCCCTGGTCCTGATCGACCTCGACCGCTTCCGGTCGGTCAATGACACGCTGGGGCACCTGGCGGGCGACCGGCTGCTGCTCCAGATCGCCGACCGGCTGCGCCTGGCGCTGCCGCGCGGCGCGGAGGCGGCCCGGCTGGGCGGTGACGAGTTCGCCGTCCTGCTGCCGACCGCCGACTCCACCACCAGCGCCCAGCGCGTGGCCCGGCAGCTCGCGGCCGACCTCTCCTCGCCCCTCGACCTCGACGGGCTCACCCTCGTCCTGGAGGCCAGCGCGGGCGTCGCGGTCTTCCCCGACCACGCGCTGGACGCCGAGGGCCTGCTCCAGCGGGCCGACGTGGCGATGTACCAGGCCAAACGGGACCGTACGGGCGTCGAGGTCTACGAGTCCAAGCGGGACTCCAACACCCCCGACCGGCTCGGCCTGCTGGGCGACCTGCGGCGCGCCCTGGACGCCGGTGACGTCGAGGTGCACTACCAGCCCAAGGTCGGCTTCGACGGGCACGTGGCCGGTCTGGAGGCGCTGGTCCGCTGGGTGCACCCGGAGCGCGGCCGGGTCCCCCCGGACGAGTTCATCGCCATCGCCGAGTCGTCCGGCCTGATGCCGCACCTCACCGAGTACGTCCTGGAGACCGCCCTCGCCCAGGTGGCCCGGTGGCGCGCCCAGGGCCTGAAGGTCCCCGTCGCGGTGAACGTCTCGCCCCGTGACGTCCACAGCCCCGGTTTCGCCGGCGCCGTCGCCGCCCGGCTGGCCCGCCACGGCGTGCCGCCCGGGGCCCTCCAGCTGGAGATAACCGAGCACGTCCTGCTGGAGGACCCCCAGCGCGCCGCGGACACCCTGGCCGGGCTGACCGCGCACGGCGTGAAGATGTCCCTGGACGACTTCGGTACCGGCTACTCCTCCCTGGTCCACCTGCGCCGCCTGCCGGTGAGCGAACTGAAGATCGACCGCTCCTTCGTGGCCCGTCTCGCCGTCGACAACGAGGACGCCGAGATCGTCCGCTGCACCGTCGACCTGGCCCACTCCCTCGGCCTGCTCGTCGTCGCCGAGGGCGTGGAGGACGACGAGACCTGGGAGCGCCTGCGGGACCTGGGCTGCGACGCGGTCCAGGGCTGGCTGGTCGCCGCCGCCATGCCGCCCAGCGAGACCACCGCGTGGCTGCGGGCGCGCGACGAGCACGGCTGGCACCGCCCGTCGGCCGCCCTGCCGCCCGCCGCCACCGACGCGGACCACCCCTCGGGCGCCATCACCTGACCCGCGCCCCGCGCGTCCCGGCACCGCACCCGGCCCCGGCCACCGCCCCGCCCCGCCGCCGGGACCCTCGCGCCCGGCACCGTACCCGCCCGGCGCCGCACCCGCCCGGCGGCGTCCCCACGTCCGGTCCCCCCGTCCCTGCGCCTCCGGTCAGCGCCTCCGGTCAGCGCCTCGGGTCAGCGCACCCGCCCGGCGCACCAGCCCGGCGCACCCGCCCGGCGCCGTCCCCACGTCGGCGTCCGGGCTGGCTCGCGGACCGTCCCGGCTCGGCTCGCGGACCGTGCCGCGGTCCGGTGCGCGGCCGGCCGGACCGGGGCCGCGGCAAACCGTTTCACGGGCATGGGGCGCCGACCCATAGGATTGGGCCAAAACCATCACACTCACCCCTGAGGATCGCTGCATGCCTGGCATCACGCGCGAGGAGGTCGCCCACCTCGCCCGGCTGGCACGTCTGGAGCTGAAGGACGAAGAGCTCGACCACTTCGCCGGACAGCTCGACGACATCATTGGCGCGGTCGCCCGCGTCTCCGAGGTCGCCGACCAAGACGTACCCCCGACCTCCCACCCGCTGCCGCTGACCAACGTCATGCGCGCGGACGAGGTCCGTCCGTCGCTCACCCCCGAGCAGGCGCTCTCCGGAGCCCCCGCGCAGGAGCAGCAGCGTTTCAAGGTGCCGCAGATCTTGGGGGAGGACTAACACCGTCATGACGGACATCGTCAAGCTCACCGCCGCCGAGATCGCGGCGAGGATCGCGTCCGGCGAACTCACCGCCGTCGAGGTCACCGAGGCCCACCTGGCCCGGATCGAGGCCGTGGACGAGAAGGTCCACGCCTTCCTGCACGTCGACCGCGAGGGCGCGCTCGCGCAGGCCCGCGCCGTCGACGAGAAGCGCGCCAAGGGCGAGAAGCTGGGCCCGCTCGCGGGCGTGCCGCTCGCGCTCAAGGACATCTTCACCACCCGGACCATGCCGACCACCGTGGGCTCCAAGATCCTCGAAGGCTGGATCCCGCCGTACGACGCGACGGTCACCCGCAAGCTCAAGGCCGCCGACGTCGTCATCCTCGGCAAGACCAACATGGACGAGTTCGCCATGGGGTCCTCCACCGAGAACAGCGCGTACGGGCCGACCGGCAACCCCTGGGACCTGACCAGGATCCCCGGCGGCTCCGGCGGCGGCTCGTCCGCCGCCCTCGCCTCCTTCGAGGCCCCGCTCGCCATCGGCACGGACACCGGTGGCTCCATCCGCCAGCCCGCCGCCGTCACCGGCACCGTCGGCGTCAAGCCGACGTACGGCGGCGTCTCCCGCTACGGCATGGTGGCCTTCTCCAGCTCCCTGGACCAGGGAGGCCCCTGCGCCCGTACGGTCCTGGACGCCGCCCTGCTCCACGAGGCCATCGCCGGGCACGACCCGCTCGACTCGACGTCCATCGACGCGCCCGTCCCGCCGGTGGTCGAGGCCGCCCGCAACGGCAGCGTCCAGGGCATGCGCGTCGGCGTCGTCAAGCAGTTCCGGGGCGAGGGCTACCAGGCCGGTGTCGTCCAGCGGTTCGACGAGTCCGTCGAGCTGCTCAAGGAACTGGGCGCCGAGATCGTCGAGCTGGACTGCCCGTCCTTCGACCTCGCCCTCTCCGCGTACTACCTGATCGCGCCCTCCGAGTGCTCCTCCAACCTGGCCCGCTTCGACGGTCTGCGCTACGGCCTGCGGGTCGGCGACGACGGCACGAAGTCGGCCGAGGAGGTCACCGCTCTCACCCGCGAGGCCGGTTTCGGCGACGAGGTCAAGCGTCGCGTCATGCTCGGTACGTACGCGCTCAGCTCCGGCTACTACGACGCGTACTACGGCTCGGCGCAGAAGGTCCGCACCCTCATCACCCGGGACTTCGAGCAGGCCTTCGAGCAGGTCGACGTGATCGTCTCCCCGACGACCCCGACCACCGCCTTCCCGATCGGCGAGCGCGCCGACGACCCGATGGCGATGTACCTCGCCGACCTGTGCACCATCCCGACCAACCTGGCCGGCAACTCCGCCATGTCGCTGCCGTGCGGCCTGGCACCGGAGGACAACCTGCCGGTCGGTCTGCAGATCATCGCCCCCGCCATGAAGGACGACCGCCTGTACAAGGTGGGCGCGGCCGTCGAGGCCGCCTTCGTGGCACGCTGGGGCCACCCGCTGCTTGAGGAGGCTCCGTCGCTGTGAGCGCACTGACCAAGGCCAAGGGCTTCAAGAAGTCCCGGGCCGGCACGTACCTGTCCATCGGCACCACCGCCATCGGCGTGGTGAGCGTGGTCAAGCAGGCCCGCAAGGCGCGCGGCGAGAGCGACACGCTCCTGCTGCTCGACGCGGTCGTGTCGGCCGCCGCCATCGCCACCGGCCTCGCCATCCTGCTGCGCGAACTGAAGCGCGTCGGCGATGACGACGTGCTGCTCGGCTGAGAGGGAAAGTTTCACCGTGACCGTCACTGCACCGGTGTCGTACGAGGACGCCCTCGCCGCCTTCGACCCCGTCATGGGCCTGGAGGTCCATGTCGAGCTCGGCACCAAGACCAAGATGTTCTGCGGCTGCTCCACCGAGCTGGGCGCCGAGCCCAACTCGCAGACCTGCCCGACCTGTCTGGGCATGCCCGGCTCGCTGCCGGTCGTCAACGCGACCGCCGTCGAGTCGGCCATCAAGATCGGCCTCGCGTTGAACTGCGAGATCGCCGAATGGTGCCGCTTCGCCCGGAAGAACTACTTCTATCCGGACATGCCGAAGAACTTCCAGACCTCGCAGTACGACGAGCCGATCGCCTTCAACGGCTATCTGGACGTCCAGCTGGAGGACGGGGAGATCTTCCGCGTGGAGATCGAGCGCGCGCACATGGAGGAGGACACCGGCAAGTCGACGCACGTCGGCGGTGCCACCGGCCGTATCCACGGCGCGTCCCACTCCCTGCTGGACTACAACCGCGCCGGCATCCCGCTGATCGAGATCGTGACCAAGCCCATCACCGGCGCCGGTGAGCGGGCCCCCGAGGTGGCCAAGGCGTACGTCGCCGAGCTGCGCGAACTCATCAAGGCGCTCGATGTCTCCGAGGCCCGTATGGAGATGGGCCAGATGCGCTGCGACGTGAACCTGTCGCTGCGCCCGCACGGCCGGGAGAAGTTCGGCACCCGCTCCGAGACGAAGAACGTCAACTCGCTGCGGTCGGTAGAGCGCGCGGTCCGCTTCGAGATCAGCCGCCACGCCGGCGTGCTGAACGCGGGCGGGACGATCATCCAGGAGACCCGCCACTTCCACGAGGACGACGGCTCCACGACGTCCGGCCGGGTCAAGGAGGAGGCCGAGGACTACCGGTACTTCCCCGAGCCCGACCTCGTCCCCGTCGCCCCGTCCCGTGAGTGGGTCGAGGAGCTGCGTGCGACGCTGCCCGAGCTGCCGCGGGTGCGCCGCAACCGGCTGCGCGAGGAGTGGGGCGTGTCGGAGCACGACATGCAGTCCATCCTCAACGCGGGCGCGGTCGACCTGATCGTGGCGACGACCGAGGCGGGCGCCCCGGCCGACCAGGCCCGCAAGTGGTGGATGGGCGAGCTGGCCCGCAACGCCAACGAGTCCGGCACGTCCCTGGACGCGCTGCCCATCACCCCGGCGCAGGTCGCGCGCGTCACCGAGCTCGTCACCTCCGGCGACCTCAACGACAAGCTGGCCCGCCAGGTCATCGAGGGCGTCCTCGCGGGCGAGGGCGACCCGGACACCGTCGTCGAGAAGCGCGGCCTGAAGGTCGTCTCCGACGAAGGCGCGCTGGGCGCGGCCGTGGACGAGGCGATCGCCGCCAACGCCGCCATCGCGGACAAGATCCGCGGCGGCAAGGTGGCCGCGGCCGGCGCCCTGGTGGGCGCGGTCATGAAGGCCACCCGCGGCCAGGCCGACGCGGCCCGGGTGCGCGAGCTCATCCTTGAGCGGCTCGGCGTCGAGGGCTGACCCCGGCCCTCCCGTCCCCGGCCCCCGCGCTCAACGAGCGCGGGGGCCGGGCGCGTTGCTCGGGCCGCCGTGCCGAACGGCATGGTGGCCCGGCGCCGGATCGGGCACCATGTTCGCGTGCTGTTGTCCCGACGCAGACCACCGGAGCATCCGGTCGCCGACGATCCGCTGCTGGCGCAGGCCCACGCCGACCTGGCCTGGTACGCCCGCATCCGTGACCGCGCCCGCCGCTGGCACTGGACGGTCGAACTCACCGCTCTGCTCACGGGCGCCGGCACGGTGGTGGCCGCCGGATTGCAGGCACCCGCCGCGGTCACGGCGAGCGTGGCCGGCGCCACCGTCTTCATCGGCGGTTTCCGCCAGGTCTTCAACCACTCCGAGCGCCATGTGCTGGCGGCGGGGGCGTGGTCGAGGCTGCGGCTGGCGGTCCAGCGCTACACGCTCGTACCGGAGGCCGAACGCGACGAGGAGGCCCGCCGGCGCCTGCTGGAGGAGATGGAGGCCGTCGCGACGACGGAGCTCCAGAACTGGGCCGCCGCCCGGCGCGGCACACAGCCCGGACCACTGCCGGGCGCTCACCCGCTGCCCTGAGGCGGCCCGCCCGCGCACGCCGGTGCGGTCGCCCGCCGGGGCCGGCGTCGACGGGGCTCGGCGCCCGGCGGTCAGCGGGTGGTTATGCCCAGACCCGGCAGCCAGAAGTGGCCGTGGTCGTTGGCGCTGATGTCGCCGGCGGTCAGTTCGTCCAGCTCGGTGGCGCCTTGGGCGCGGAGCTCCGCGACGGCCAGCCGGGCGAGGGCCGCCGGGGCGTCGGGGCGGGTGTCCGGGAAGCTCGCCGTCCAGCGGCCGTTGTCGAGGGTCTGCCAGCCGCGCGCCCGCATGTCGTCCTCGGGGGCGTCCTGTTCACCCCGGGGGTTCAGGTGGATGCCCAGGCCCTCCTCGGGGATGTAGTGGACGGAGAGGTACGAGGAGCCGCGCCTGTCGCGGATGCTGAACGTGGCCCAGTCGCCCGGGATCTGCACCGGAAGCTGTTCCGCCCAGGCGCCGGCCATCAGGGCCAGGGCACTCTCGAAGTGCTCCCAGCAAGCGGCGAGCCGGCCACCCGGCCACATGGTCATACCCTCGCCGGGACCGTTGCGGTACAACTGCCACAGATAGGGCAGGGAATCGAAGTCGTGCCGCTCGTCCGCCGACCAGGCGCCGCCCCACTCGAAGGCGCGGTACTCGTCCTCCTCCCGCTCCCGCGTGACGTGCACCGACAGGGTCACCCCCCGGATGTCACCGGACAGCACCACCAGCCGGTCCTCGTCACGCCAGCGGATGTCGGGCCCGTGTGCCGAGCCGCCGAGCAGCGTCGGCCGGCCGATCCGCGCCACGATCGCCTCGTACACCGGCCGGAACGCCTCCCGCCGCCGTACGAGCGTGGCCCCCGGCTCGTACGCCAGGACCCGGACCGGCGGCCGGCCCAGGTGCTCCTCCGGAGTGTCGGCGAGCGACGCCGCCACGTCGGCGGCCTCGGTGGGCGTGATGGTGGAAGTCCCCGTTTCGTTCATGTGTGCCATCGTGGCAGAGCCCACTGACAACGGGGCTCCGCACGGGCCGCCGTCCGCCCCGCCCGCGGCCCGGTCGCTGTCCGCCGGGGAACCCCGGCCGCCGGCCGGCCCGGGCTGCCGGTCGGTACGGCCACCGGTGGGAGCCCGACCACCGGTCGGTACCGGTCACCCGTCGGACGGCGGTATCGCGACGGCCCCGCCGCTCGGGGGGAGCGCGACGGGGCCGTGACCGGGACCGGTTGTGTCCCGTGGGGGGTGAGGTGCTCCTGCCCGCCGCGGCGACGATCATGCCCGGCCGGCGGGTACTGGCCACAGGGCCGGACGGCCGGCCGGGAACGACCCGATGCGGGTGCCTCCACGACGAGCCCGGTGACGAACGCCCCGTCGGCAGCCTCGCGCCATCCCGCCGCATCCCGTCGCCACCGGCCCCGGGCATCACGCTGGCCCCGGAACGTCCCACCGCTCCCACCGGCAGCCCGGTCGGCTCCCGCCAGGACCCGCCGCCGCGCCTTTCGGACGTTCACCTTTCGTCCGTCCGCGAGTCTTCCCGGGTCCACATGGGCTCACTACCGTGCCGCCCGTACCACCAATGGATCAAGGACGAACCATTGGCCGTCGAGTGGGAGGTCGGGCGTGTCACCGGAGATTTCGCGCAGGAGGATGCTCGCCCTCGGTGGAGGTGCCCTCGGCACCGCCGCCGCCGGTTCCCTGCTGCCACCGTCGTTGCGGGCCGCGCTGGCCGCCGCTCCGCCGCCGGGCGGGCTGGGCGCGGTCAGGCACGTGGTGGTCCTGATGCAGGAGAACCGTTCCTTCGACCACTACTTCGGCACCCTGCGCGGCGTGCGCGGCTTCGGTGACCGCAATGCCGTCGAACTGCCCTCCGGCAGGTCCGTCTTCGAGCAGCCCGGACCGCTGCGCACCGTGCTGCCCTTCCCCGTCCGGGACGCGGCCGCGGCGCAGCAGAAGGACCTCCAGTACATCGGCGACCTCGACCACTCCTGGGGCGGCGGGGCCAAGGCGTGGCGCGACGGGTGGATGGACGGCTGGGTCACGGCCAAGACCGCCGCCACGATGGCGTACTACGACCGGCGTGACATCCCACTGCACTACGAACTCGCCGACACCTTCACCATCTGCGACGCCTACCACTCCTCCATCCACACCTCCACCAGTCCCAACCGCAACCACCTGTGGTCCGGCTGGACCGGCTTCGAGGCCGACGGCAGCCGTGCGGTGACCAACGCCGCGTACGCCGAGGGCACCCACCCCGGTTACCCGTGGCCCACCTACGCGGAGCGGCTGGAGAAGGCGGGGCGGAGCTGGAAGACGTACACGGAGTGGGAGAACTTCACCGACAACAACATCGAGTTCTTCACCACCTTCAAGAGGATCGCGCGCAAGGCCCTCGCCAGGACCGGCGGCCACACCTACATGGAGTCGTTCTACGCCAAGGTGCGCGGCACGGACGACGCGGCGGAGCGGGCCCGGCTGCTCGCGGCGCTGGAGGAGGGCGTCGCGACGCTCACCGGGGCGGAGCGCTCGCTGTTCGAGCGGGGGCTGAGGAGGGTGGCGACCGGCACCCTGGCGGACCACTTCCGCGCCGATGTGGCCGCGGGGGCGCTGCCCGAGGTGTCGTACCTGGTGCCCAGCGCGATCGACTCCGAACACCCCGGCTCCTCGTCCCCGGTCGCCTCGGCCACCCTCGTCTACAAGGTGCTGGACGCCCTGGCCTCCCACCCGGAGGTATGGCGGCACACCGTTCTGCTGATCAACTACGACGAGAACGACGGTTTCTTCGACCATGTCCCGCCGCCCGTGCCCCCGGCCGGTGACACCGAGGAGCGGTACAAGGGCCTGCCCACCGGCCTCGGCATCCGCGTCCCGCTGCTCGTCGTCTCGCCCTGGACCGTAGGTGGGTACGTCTGCTCGGAGGTCTTCGACCACACCTCGGTGATCCGCTTCCTGGAGAAGTGGACCGGAGTCCGGGAGCCGAACATCACCGCCTGGCGCCGCCAGGTCACCGGCGACCTGACCTCCGCCTTCGACTTCCGGCGCGGCCGCCCGCTGCCCGAGGTGGCGAGGCCCGGTGCCGTGCCGCCGTTCACCGGCCGCTGGCGCCCGCAGCCGCCGGCGGCGCAGCACATGCCGGTACAGGAACCCGGCACGCGTCCCGCGCGGCCGCTTCCGTACCGGCCGGACGCGCACGGCCGTGTCGAGGGCGGCGCGATCACCGTCACCCTCAGCAACAGCGGTACGGCCAGCGCGCACTTCGCGCTCTATCCGTACGCCGGTGAGTTCACCGTCCCCCAGCACCGGGACGTGAAGGGCACGGCGCGATGGACGGTGCCCCTCACCGGCGGGGCGTACCGCTTCACGATCACCGGGCCCAACGGCTTCCGGCGCGAGTTCGCCGGCCGGGCCCAGGGCGGCGCCGAGGTCACCTCACGCATCGACCACGACGACCGCGACCTGCACCTCACCCTGAGCAGCACCGGGGACAAGCCGGTCACCTTCACGGTCCGCCCGCACGGATACGTCGACGAGGCCGATCTCGCCGACTGGACCCGGACGATCACCGTCAAGGCCGGCCGCAGCCGTACCGTGGTGCACTCGGCCGCCGACGCCCACGGCTGGTACGACGTGGAGGTCACCGGTGACGACGGCTTCCGGCGCCGGCTGATGGGCCATGTGGAGAACGGCCGCCCCAGCGTCTCCGGCTGATATCGCCCGTCCGCGCGCCCGCCCGTCCGCCCGTCCGCCCGTCCGCGCGTCCGCCCGTCCGTCCGCCCGTCCGGTCGTCCGGGGGCCGCCCTTCCGTGACCGGGGCCGGGCGCCGAGCCGAGCAGCGGCCGGGCCGCTGCTCGGCTCCGGCATGCCCGGTACCACTGTGAGTATCGCCACGAAAGGGACAAACGATCACTTTCGGCTGTCACAGTTGCCCCACGTAGGTCACGCGTTCTTTCCGGGCAGTTCCCGACAAGACCACGAACCACTCAGGGAGCGAACCCGTTGGCAGCCCTTGCCCGATGGTGTGTCACACACCGCCTCGCCGCCGTCCTGCTGTGGCTGCTCACCCTGGCAGGGGTCTCGGCGGCCGCCGGACTCGCCGGTTCCGCCTACTCCGGCGACTACGAGGTTCCCGGTACCGAATCGGGTCGCGCCACCGCCCTCCTCCACGAGGGCTTCCGGGGCCGGAGCGGCGACAGCGGCACCGTCGTCTGGCACACCGAGAAGGGCAGCGTCCGAGCCCCCGGCGTGGAACGGCGCATGACCGCGATGCTGGACCAGGTCGAGAAGCTGCCCGGCACCGCGGCCGTCACCGGACCGTACGGCCCCGCTCCCGGCCGGGCCGGCGAGGACCGGGACGGGGCCGGTGAGGACCGGAATCGGGCCGGGGAGGAGCGGAACGGGGCCGGTGAGGACCGGGTGAGCGAGGACCGCCGCACCGCCTACGCCACGGTCACCTTCGAACAGCAGGCCGGCGCCGTCCCCGCCGACCAGGTCCGGGCCGTCGTCGACACCGCGCGCGCCGCGGCGGGCGACGGAGTCCAGGTGGAGGTGGGCGGCAACGCCGTCGCGCTCACCGAGACGCCGACCTCCCACCTCGCCGAAGCCGCCGGCGTGGCCGTCGCGGCCGTCGTCCTCTTCCTCGCCTTCGGCTCGCTCGCCGCCAGCATGCTCCCGATCGCCACCGCCCTCGTCGGCGTCGGCACGGCGTACGCGGGCATCGTGCTGCTCGGCCATGTCATGACGGTCGCCGACTTCGCGCCCATGCTGGGGATGCTGATCGGTCTCGGGGTCGGTATCGACTACGCCCTGTTCATCGTCACCCGGCACCGCAAGGGCCTCAAACGCGGCCTCACCGTCGCCGAGGCCGCCGAGAACGCCGTCGCCACCACCGGCCGGGCCGTCGTCTTCGCGGGCGCCACCGTCTGCACAGCACTGCTCGGCATGCTCATCCTGCGGCTCGGTTTCCTCAACGGGGTCGCCGTCGCCGCCTCGCTGACCGTCGTCCTCACCGTCGCCGCCTCCGTGACCCTGCTGCCCGCCCTGCTCTCCCTCATAGGGGAGCGGGCCCTGTCGCGCCGGGAGCGCCGCCGGCTCGCCGAACACGGCCCGCGGCCCGAGCCGCGGACCGGGTTCGCCGCCCGCTGGTCCGCGTTGGTGGAACGCCACCCCAAGCTTCTCGGTGCCGTCGCCGCCGCCGTCATGCTGGTCCTGGCGCTGCCCGCCTCCGGCCTCCGCCTCGGCACCTCCGACCAGGGCAACGACCCGGCCACCACGACCACCCGCAAGGCCTACGACCTGCTGGCGGAAGGTTTCGGCCCCGGTGTCAACGGTCCCCTCACCCTGGTCGCCGAACTCGACGGCGCCGACGACCGGCTCGCCCTGAGCGGGCTGCCGCCCCTGCTGGACGCCACCGAGGGCGTCGAGTCGGTGGGGCCCCTCACGCACAACGGCAGCGGCGACACCGCCGTGCTGACCGTCGTACCGGACTCCGCTCCCCAGTCGGTGGACACCAGCGCCCTGGTGGACCGGCTGCGTGAGCACGTCCTGCCGCGCGCCGAGCAGGGCACCTCGCTGGAGGTGCACGTCGGCGGAGTGACCGCGGGCTACGACGACTTCGCCCAGGTCATCGTGGGCAAGCTACCGCTCTTCGTCGGTGTGGTCATCGTGCTGGGCTGCCTGCTGCTCCTGCTGGCCTTCCGCTCGATAGGCATCCCGCTGAAGGCCGCCGTCATGAACGTGGCCGCCGTCGCCTCCGCCTTCGGAGTCGTCGTCGCGGTCTTCCAGTGGGGCTGGGGGAGCGAACTGCTCGGCCTGGGCCGGGCGGGGCCGATCGAACCCTTCCTGCCGGTGATCATGGTGTCCGTGCTCTTCGGACTCTCGATGGACTACCAGGTGTTCCTGGTCAGCCGGATGTACGAGGAGTGGCTGGAGACCCGCGACAACCGCCGCGCCGTCCGGGTGGGCCTCGCCGAGACCAGCCGGGTCATCAACTCCGCCGCGATCATCATGATCGCTGTCTTCCTCGCCTTCGTGCTCTCCGGTGACCGGGTGATCGCGATGTTCGGCATCGGCCTGGCCGCCGCCGTGGCCCTCGACGCCTTCGTCCTGCGGACCCTGCTCGTCCCGGCCCTGATGCACATGCTCGGCGGCGCGAACTGGTGGCTGCCCCGCTGGCTGGACCGGCTGCTTCCGCGCATCAGTGTCGAAACCCCCGACATCGGTCCCGCCACGCGCGCGCGGATCGTTCGACCGCGTGCGAGCGAGGACGGCGAGCTCGTCCCGTAGCGGCGCCGTGTGCCGAACGCTGCTCGGCGCCCCGGCGCCGCTCCGGGCTCCGGAGGCGCTCCGGGCCCCTGACCGTGGCCGTCACCTGACCCGGGGACGCTACGGGGCCGGCCGGGACGGAGGACCGGGCGAAGGCCCCTTCACGCCGGCGTACGCCACGCCACGGAGCTCTGGCCCGCGTCCGCTCCCGGATGGCGCGAACAGCCCCCCGAGGACACGCGGGGCCGGCCCCGGGGGGTCCCTGCGGGCGGCCCGACGAGCGCTCCCGGGGGCCGCTGCCGTCCGCTCACGTCACCTCCAGCCGGAGGATCCGGTCGTCGCCCTGCTCGGGCGTGCCCCGGGTGTCCGTCTCGCTCGTGACCAGCCAGAGCTTGTTACCGCCCGCCGCCAGGACCGTGCGCAGCCGGCCGTACTTGCCCGTCAGGAAGGGCTGGGGCTCCGCCGAGGCCTTCGTCCCGGCCAGCGGCACGCGCCACAGCCGCTCGCCGCGCAGACCCGCGATCCACACCGACCCCTGTGCCCAGGCGATGCCGCTCGGGGAGGCGTCGGCGGTCGGCCACTGGGCCACCGGGTCGGCGTAACCGGCCCTGCCGCCCCGGCCCTCGACCTCGGGCCAGCCGTGGTTCCGACCGGGTTCGATCAGGTTCAGCTCGTCCCACGTGTTCTGCCCGAACTCGGCCGCCCACAGCCGCTTGCCGGAGTCCCAGGCCAGACCCTGCACATTGCGGTGCCCGTAGGAGTAGACGACCGAGTCCGCTGAGGGGTTGCCGTGGACCGGCCGCCCGTCGGGGGTCATCCGCAGGATCTTCCCGCCCAGCGATCCCTTGTCCTGCGCCAGGCCGGTGTCCCCGGTCTCGCCCGTGCCCGCGTACAGCATCCTGTCCGGGCCGAAGGCGATGCGCCCGCCGTTGTGGACGCTGCCCTTCGGGATGCCGCGCAGGATGGTGTCCGGCGCGCCCAGCTGCTGCCCGGCCGGCCGTTTCTCGTCGTAGAGCATGCGGGCGACGCGGTTGTCGGACTCGGTGGTGAAGTAGGCGTACACCAGGTGGTCGGAGGCGTACGACGGGGAGACCGCCAGCCCCAGCAGGCCGCCCTCGCCCGCCGGAGCCACCCCCGGAACCGAGCCGATCACGGTCTGCTTGCCGCTCTCGCCGTCGACGCGGGTGATCGTCCCCTCGTCGCGCGAGGAGACCAGCAGGTCGCCGTCGGGCAGCGCGGCCAGGCCCCAGGGGGACTTCAGGTTGCCGGTGAGCGTCGACACCACCCGGACCGTGCCCTTGGCGGGAGGCGCGGTGGGCGACGGCGCGGTGGCGGAGGCCCCGGTGGACGACGGGGGGCGCGCGGTGCTCTCGCCGCCCGCCGGCTCACCGCCCGCGCCCGGCGAGCACCCGGCCCCCAGCAGCAGCGCGGCGGCGGCCAACACGGCCGTGACAGCAGGACGTTGCACGATTCTGATCCCTTCGACGGCGGCGGTGTGGGCTCCCCGCACCCTCTTGATACACCGCGTGCGCCGGTCACGTTCCGCTGCCGCACGGAACCACGGGAGACGGACCCGGGATCCGCCGGGCTCCTCCAGCGCCGCCGCCGGCCGGCCGCGGCTCCGCGCGCCCGGCCGGTGTGGCCGGATCCGCCCCCCCGGGTCAGTCCCAGGACCCCCGCGCCGGGGGCAGCGCCGCGATCTCCGCCAGGTCGCGCCCCGTCAGCGTCAGCCCGGCCGCCCGGGCGTTCTCCACCGCCCACCGCTCGTGCTTCGTCCCCGGCACCGGCACCACGTGCCGCCCCCGCCCCAGGACCCACGCCAGTGCCACCTGCGCCGGCGTGACGCCCGCCGCCGCGCCGCCGTGACGCTCGGCGACCCGGCGCAGGCCCACCACCACCGGCTGGTTCGCCGCCATCATCTCGGCCGTGAAGCGGGGGTGCCGCGCCCGCAGGTCCTGCGGCTCGAAACCGCTCCCGGGCGTCAGCGTCCCGGTGAGGAAACCGTTCCCCAGCGGCATCGCCGCCAGGAAGCCGACGCCCCGTGACTCGCACCAGGGCAGCAGCCGCCGCAGCGCCTCCGGCGACCACACGGACAGCTCCGCCTGCACCGCGGTCACCGGGAAGACCTGCTGCACCCGCTCCAGCTGCCGGATCGTTCCGTCGTACAGATCGCCCGGCCCGCCGGCGCCGGTCCGGCGCGCGGACCGCACCCCCATCGCGCACAGGCCGAGGGACCGGACCTTCCCCGCAGTGACCAGGTCGGCCAGCGCGCCCCAGGTCTCCTCGATGGGGACTTCCGGGTCCGCTCGGTGCAGCTGGTACAGGTCGATCACATCCGTCTGGAGCCGCCGCAGCGACGCGTCGCAGGCCCGCCGCACATAAGCCGGCCGCCCGTTGGCGACGATGTGCTGGTCGCCCACCAGCAGACCGCACTTGGTCGACACGAAGGCGTCGGCCCGGCGCTGCCTGAGCACCCGGCCCAGAAGCAGCTCATTGGTGAACGGGCCGTACATGTCGGCGGTGTCGAGCAGGGTGACCCCGGCGTCGAGCGCGGCGTGCACAGTGCGCACCGAGCGGTCGCCGCGCTGCTGGGAAGCGCTGTACGCCCAGCTCATCGGCATGCAGCCGAGGCCGACCGCACCTACGCCGAGCGCCGTCGCCCCGAGTGTCCTGCGCTCCAACTGCCGTACCCCTCCTTGTGCCGCACCCCAAACTAGCCAATGGCCACCGGCGTCCTTCGCATAGCCTCCTGACCATGACTGCTGATGTGTGGCTCCCCATTCCGGCCGACGAGATCGAGGGCCTTCCCGCCCCCCAGGACAGCGGGCTGCGCTACCGCTTCTGGGACGGCGGCCAGGACTTCCCGGCCGACCCGGCCGACTGCGTCTTCTACGTCGTCCCGTACATGAAGGGTTCCGAGATCGCGGTACGGCCGCTACCCGCCATGACCTCCGTGCGTGTGGTGCAGACCCTCTCGGCCGGCATAGACCATGTGACGCCGGGACTCGGCGCGCTGCCGCCCGGTGTGACGCTCTGCAACGCCAAGGGCGTCCACGAGGCCAGTACCGCCGAGCTGACCCTCACCCTGATCCTGGCCTCGCTGCGGGGCGTCCCCGGCTTCGTGCGCGGCCAGGACGCCGAGGAGTGGCGGGACGGCTTCTACCCGTCGCTCGCCGACAAGTCCGTCCTGATCGTCGGGTACGGATCGATCGGCAGCGCCATCGAGGACCGGCTCGTTCCCTTCGAGTGCGCGCGGGTGGTGCGCGTCGCGCGCTCCGCCCGCACCACGGCGCGCGGTCCCGTGCACGCGCTCTCCGCTCTGCCCCGGCTGCTGCCGGAGGCGGACGTGGTGGTCCTGTCCACTCCGCTGACCCCGGACACCCACCACCTCGCCGACGCGGAGTTCCTGGCGCGCATGCGGGACGGGGCCCTGCTGGTGAATGTGGCGCGCGGCCCGGTCGTGGACACGAAAGCCCTGCTCAACGAGGTGGAGAGCGGGCGAATCCGGGCCGCTGTCGACGTCACCGACCCCGAGCCGCTGCCCGCGGGCCACCCGCTGTGGCACGCCCCGGGGGTGCTCATCAGCCCCCATGTCGGCGGCTCCACTTCGGCCTTCCTGCCGCGCGCGAAGCGGCTGTTGGCCGGACAACTCACCCGGTTCGCCGGGCATGAGGAGCCGCACAACGTGGTACTCAGGACCGAGTAGACCACGCTACGGATAGGTATGGCAGCACAGAGTACCCGGAATCTCCTTGATCGTCACGCTCAGTAGATCACCCCTGTCGCTGAGTGACGACCCTGGTGTATCGTCCCGAATCCGGGGGGACGCGTCGAAGCACGGGACGACGCGGGGGAACGACGTGACTGCCGATCTGAATCCGAGGGGGGCGACGGGCGATGCACGGTCGATGGATGAGCGAGCCGCAGCGGTGGGGCGTTCGACTGCGATCCTCTGGCGGGGCGCGGCGCACGGCGCGGCTGTCCACCCGCCCCACCACGCCGACGGGAGCGGTCCGGTGAGCGCCCCGGGGGCCCTCATCGAGCGGCCGGCGGTGTCCGGCGGCGGCACGGGCGGCGAGCCGAGCCGCGGAGAGCGCCGCGGCGGCGGCGACGGCGGGCAGGGCGGCGGTGTCGGCAACAGCCTGCTCTGCCAGCTGGTCCTCGCCGCCGTCTGCGCATGCTATGCCATCGGGGCCGCGTTCGGTTGGGGCTCCGAGCAAATGGCGCAGATCATGGGCGACTTCGGCCTCAGCCTCGCCGCCCTGATCGCCGCGGTGTCGTGCTTCCTGTACGGCCGCAGGCGCGGCACCCGGTTCCGCCCCGCCTGGCTGCTGTTCGCCCTGTCCTCCGCGATGGCCGCGGCCGGCAACGGCGTCTGGGGATGGTACGAGGTGGTGCTGGAGCGCGAGATGCCCAGCCCGTCCCTCGCCGACCTGTTCTTCCTGCTCTTCGCGCCTCCGGCCATCGTGGGACTGCTCGTCCTCGCCAAGCGGCCGGTCACCCGGGCCGGCTGGTTCTGCCTGGCGCTGGACTCCTGGCTCATCGGCGGCTCCCTGCTCACCCTGTCGTGGAGCCTCGCCCTCACGCACACCGCCCACTTCAACGGCGAGAGCGTCGCCCGCACCGCGCTGCTGCTGGCCTATCCGCTGCTGGACATCGTGCTGGTGAGCATGGTGCTCGCCCTGCACTTCCGGCGCTCCCAGCTCAACCGCTCGGCGGTCCACACGGCCATCGCCGCGCTCGCCCTGACCGTCCTGTGCGACGCGCTGTTCGCCTCCCCGCCGCTGCGGGAGAACTACAGCTCCGGCCAGCTCCTGGACGCCGGCTGGTTCGCCGGCTCGCTGCTCCTGGCCTACGCCCCCTGGGGCGCCGGCCGGGTCCGCGAGAGCGCTCTGCCGCCCCGCGGCACGCGCCACCCCAGCCGGCCCATCGCCGGATCGCTCGCCGCGCTGACGCCGTACCTGGCCGCCGCGGTGTGCACCCTGGGCATCCTGTACAACGTCACCGAGGGCCGCAGGGTGGACCGGGTGGTGGTCTTCACCGGCTGCACCGTCGTGCTGGCCCTGGTGGTGCGGCAGGGCATCATGCTCGTGGACAACATCGCCCTCACCCATGAACTGGCCCAAAAGGAGAACCACTTCAGGTCCCTGGTGCAGGGCTCCAGCGACGTCATCATGATCGCCGCGCCCAACGGCGTCCTGCGCTACGTCAGCCCGGCCGCCTCCGGGGTGTACGGGCGGGACGCCGACGAGCTGATCGGCTCCGAACTGGCCTCGCTCATCCACCCCGACGACCTCGGCTGCGTGGTCCACGAACTGCGGCGGTTCCTGGCCGCCTCCCCGGCGAACGAGCCCACCACGCGTATCGAGTGCCGCTTCAAGTCGGGCACCGGCGACTGGCTCAACGTCGAGTCCACCGTCAACCGCCACCAGGGCGGCCTGATCTTCAACAGCCGGGACGTCACCGAGCGCGTCCGCCTCCAGGCCCAGCTCCAGCACAACGCCGAGCACGACCCGCTGACCGACCTGCCCAACCGCGCGCTGTTCACCAAGCGGGTCCGCCAGGCGCTCAGCGGCCGGCGGGCCGGCGACGCGGGCACCGCCGTGCTCTTCATCGACCTCGACGGCTTCAAGGGCGTCAACGACCGGCTCGGCCACCAGGCCGGTGACGAACTGCTCATCCAGGCCGCCCGCCGCCTCCAGGACTCCGTACGGGCCGGGGACACCGCGGCCAGGCTCGGCGGCGACGAGTTCGCCGCGCTGATCCTCGGCGACGGCTGCCACGACCAGGCGGCGCGAGAGCTCCAGGTCCACGAGATCGCCGACCGGCTGCGCCTGATGCTCTCCGAGCCGTACCGCGTGGAGAACCAGGAGGTGCGGGTCGCCGCCTCCATCGGCGTCGCCTTCGCCGAGCCCGGCATCGGCGCCGGGGACCTGCTGCGCAACGCCGACCTGGCCATGTACCGGGCCAAGGCGGGCGGCAAGAACCGCGTCGAGCTGTACGCCCCGCAGATGCAGGCCGAGGTGGTACGCCGGTCGGAGGTCGCGGGACGGCTGCGCACAGCCCTCCAGGACGGCGAGTTCGCGCTGCTCCACCAGCCGGTGGTCAACCTCGCGACCGGCAGGATCAGCGCCGTCGCCGCCCAGGCGCGCTGGCGCTCCACCCAGGGCATCCTGTTCACCCCGGCCGAGTTCCTGCGGGTCTCCGAGGACAGCGAGCGGATCGCCGAGCTCGGCCGCTGGACGCTGGAGGAAGCCGTCGAGCAGGCCGCCGAGCGCGGCAGGCTGGGCCACCGGGCCCCGGTCATGGTGCGCCTCCCGGCCCGCAGGCTCCTCGACCGGTCCCTGCCACTGAGCGCCATCGAAGCCCTGCTGGCCAGGCACTCCCTGCCCTCCGGCTCACTGGTCATCGAGCTGGCGGACAGCGACCCGCGGATCTCCTTCGAGGAGCTGGAGCAGCGGCTGGTGGGCCTGCGCAGACTCGGCGTACGCATCGCGCTGGACGGCTTCGGCAGCGGATACGCCGCCATCAACGCCCTGCGCCGCCTCCCGGTGGACATACTGAAACTGGACAGGGGCCTGGTCGAGGGTCTGGTGGAGTCCGCCCGACTGCACAAGATCACCAGCGGTCTGCTGCGGATCGCCTGCGATCTCGGCATGCAGTCGGTGGCCGACGGCGTCGACGTGCCCGAGCAGGTCCTGGCACTGCGCGCGATGGGATGCACCCATGCACAGGGAACGGCCTTCTCGGGGCCGCTGGACGAGTACCGGCTGCGGCGCGCCCTGGTGCGCAACGAGTTCCCGGTGCCCCGGGGGGTCGCCCTGCCGGTCCTCACCGGAGGCGTCCGGACCGGCGCCAGGTCCGGCGTCCTGCCCGCGATGCGCTCACATGGTGAGACACGCGTCCCACCCACTTGACACTGACAGCGCGCCGGGGGGAGGGTCAATGCCATGCGCACCCGAATTCTCGTACTTGGAAAGCGCGTCGGCTGAGCACGGCCCGTTCACGGCCCTGCAGACCCCCACCGGCGCGCTCCCCTCGCTTGCCTCACGGCACGAGGGGTTTTTTGTTGCACCGGCACCCGCCAAACCCGCTAAACCTTCGCAAAAACCCTCAGCTTCGAGAAGAGAATGCCGATGACCGAGCAGGCCACCGGGGCCCACCATCCGCAGCCGCGGCCCCGTAACGGCGGACAGTCCACCGCCACCGTTGAGCACGTCACGGGTGCGCAGTCCCTCATCCGCTCTCTCGAGGAAGTGGGCGCCGACACGGTCTTCGGCATCCCCGGCGGCGCCATCCTCCCGGCCTACGACCCGATGATGGACTCCACCCGGGTCCGCCACATCCTGGTCCGGCACGAGCAGGGCGCCGGCCACGCGGCCACCGGTTACGCGCAGGCCACCGGCAAGGTGGGCGTGTGCATGGCCACCTCGGGCCCCGGGGCCACCAACCTGGTCACCCCGATCGCCGACGCCCACATGGACTCCGTCCCGCTGGTCGCGATCACCGGTCAGGTCTCCAGCAAGTCGATCGGCACGGACGCCTTCCAGGAGGCGGACATCTGCGGCATCACCATGCCGATCACCAAGCACAACTTCCTCGTCACCAGGGCCGAGGACATCCCGCGCACCATCGCCGAGGCGT
Organism: Streptomyces sp. NPDC050856; assembly: GCF_040653855.1. Classification (NCBI taxonomy): domain Bacteria; kingdom Bacillati; phylum Actinomycetota; class Actinomycetes; order Kitasatosporales; family Streptomycetaceae; genus Streptomyces; species Streptomyces sp. NPDC050856. The sequence goes on from NZ_JBFAGV010000006.1 coordinate 100,403, forward strand.
TCCACATCGCCTCCACCGGCCGCCCGGGCCCGGTCCTGGTCGACATCGCCAAGGACGCCCTCCAGGCCCGCACCACCTTCGTCTGGCCGCCGCAGACCGACCTGCCCGGCTACCGGCCGGTCACCAAGCCGCACGCCAAGCAGATCCGCGAGGCCGCCAAGCTGATCACCCAGGCCAGGCGCCCCGTCCTGTACGTCGGCGGCGGTGTCCTCAAGGCGGGCGCGACCGCCGAGCTGAAGGTCCTGGCCGAGCTCACCCAGGCCCCGGTCACCACGACGCTGATGGCGCTGGGCGCGTTCCCCGACAGCCACCCGCTGCACGTGGGCATGCCCGGCATGCACGGCGCCGTCACCGCCGTCACCGCGCTGCAGAAGGCCGACCTGATCGTCGCCCTGGGCGCCCGCTTCGACGACCGCGTCACCGGCAAGCTGGACAGCTTCGCCCCGTTCGCCAAGATCGTCCACGCGGACATCGACCCGGCCGAGATCGGCAAGAACCGCGCCGCCGACGTGCCCATCGTCGGGGACGCCCGCGAGGTCATCGCCGACCTGGTCCAGGCCGTCCAGGCCGAGCACACCGAGGGCAACGCCGGTGACTACAGCGCCTGGTGGAAGGACCTCAACCGCTGGCGCGAGACCTACCCGCTGGGCTACGACCAGCCCGAGGACGGCAGCCTCTCGCCGCAGCAGGTCATCCAGCGCATCGGCCGGCTGGCGCCGCAGGGCACCATCTACGCGGCGGGCGTCGGCCAGCACCAGATGTGGGCGGCCCACTTCATCGACTACGAGCAGCCCGCCACCTGGCTCAACTCCGGCGGCGCCGGCACCATGGGCTACGCCGTCCCGGCCGCCATGGGCGCCAAGGCGGGCATGCCGGACCGCACCGTCTGGGCCATCGACGGCGACGGCTGCTTCCAGATGACCAACCAGGAGCTGGTCACCTGCGCCCTCAACAACATCCCCATCAAGGTCGCCATCATCAACAACGGCGCCCTGGGCATGGTCCGGCAGTGGCAGACCCTCTTCTACAACCAGCGCTACTCCAACACCGTGCTGCACTCGGGTCCGGACGCCGCCGGCAAGCAGCCGGGCGCGGGCACCAGGGTCCCGGACTTCGTGAAACTGTCCGAGGCCATGGGCTGTGTCGCGATGCGCTGTGAGCGGCCGGAGGACCTGGACAAGGTCATCGCCGAGGCGAACGCCATCAACGACCGCCCCGTGGTCATCGACTTCATCGTGCACGAGGACGCCATGGTGTGGCCGATGGTCGCCGCCGGCACCTCCAACGACGAGGTCATGGCCGCGCGCGGGGTCCGCCCCGACTTCGGCGACAGCGAAGACGACTGAGACCGCAGAGAGCCGTAGGAAGAGGAACGACGCACATGTCCAAGCACACGCTCTCCGTCCTGGTGGAGAACACCCCCGGCATCCTGGCCCGGATCGCCGCCCTGTTCTCCCGCCGCGGTTTCAACATCGACTCACTGGCCGTCGGTGTCACCGAGCACCCCGACATCTCCCGCATCACCATCGTGGTCAATGTCGAGGACCTGCCGCTGGAGCAGGTGACCAAGCAGCTCAACAAGCTGGTCAACGTCCTGAAGATCGTCGAACTCGAGCCCAGCGCCGCCATCCAGCGCGAGCTCGTCCTGGTGAAGGTCCGCGCCGACAACGAGACCCGCTCCCAGATCGTCGAGATCGTCCAGCTTTTCCGCGCCAAGACCGTGGACGTCTCGCCCGAGGCGGTCACCATCGAGGCCACCGGTTCGAGCGACAAGCTCAACGCGATGCTCAAGATGCTGGAGCAGTTCGGCGTCAAGGAGCTCGTCCAGTCCGGCACGATCGCCATAGGGCGTGGCTCCCGGTCCATCACGGACCGCAGCCTGCGCGCCCTGGACCGGTCGGCGTAAGGCGCGCCCGCCCCGCGCGGCGCCCACGCGTTCTCGCGGAGCGAGACCCCTCAGCTTCCTCACCCCTGCCCACCGTACGGTGGGAGCAACATCAGCACACCAAGGAGAAGACCCAGTGGCCGAGCTGTTCTACGACGACGATGCCGACTTGTCCATCATCCAGGGCCGCAAGGTCGCGGTGATCGGTTACGGCAGCCAGGGCCACGCCCACGCGCTGTCGCTCCGTGACTCGGGTGTCGATGTCCGCGTCGGTCTGCACGAGGGCTCCAAGTCCAAGGCGAAGGCCGAGGAGCAGGGCCTGCGCGTCCTCACGCCGGCGGAGGCCGCCGCCGAGGCCGACGTGATCATGATCCTGATCCCGGACCCGATCCAGGCCCAGGTGTACGAGGAGTCCGTCAAGGACAACCTCAAGGACGGCGACGCGCTGTTCTTCGCCCACGGCTTCAACATCCGCTTCGGCTTCATCAAGCCCCCGGCCGGCGTCGACGTCGCCCTGGTCGCCCCCAAGGGCCCGGGCCACCTGGTCCGCCGCCAGTACGAGGAGGGCCGCGGCGTTCCGGCGATCGCCGCCGTCGAGCAGGACGCCAGCGGCAACGCCTTCGCGCTGGCCCTCTCGTACGCCAAGGCCATCGGCGGCACCCGGGCGGGTGTCATCAGGACGACCTTCACCGAGGAGACCGAGACCGACCTGTTCGGTGAGCAGGCCGTGCTGTGCGGCGGCGCGTCGGCCCTGGTCAAGGCGGGCTTCGAGACCCTGGTCGAGGCGGGTTACCAGCCGGAGATCGCGTACTTCGAGTGCCTCCACGAGCTGAAGCTGATCGTGGACCTGATGTACGAGGGCGGCCTGGAGAAGATGCGCTGGTCGGTCTCCGAGACCGCCGAGTGGGGCGACTACATCACCGGCCCGCGGGTGATCACCGACCAGACCAAGGCCGAGATGAAGAAGGTCCTCACCGAGATCCAGGACGGCACGTTCGCCAAGAACTGGATGGACGAGTACCACGGCGGCCTGAAGAAGTACAACGAGTACAAGACGCAGGACTCCGAGCACCTGCTGGAGACCACCGGCAAGGAGCTGCGCAAGCTCATGAGCTGGGTGGACAACGAGGAGGCGTAGGCCTCCGGCGACGGGGCCGGGCACAGCGCCCGGCCCCGTCGCCTTCCGTTGGACAACCAGTCCAACACGGATGGGTGATCCTTCCGCCGCGGCGGAAACGACGCCACGCGCCGCCACTACACTTCTTCACACATACGCGTCAGGCCCACAGCGTCGTGCGTCTTCCACGCGGCAAGCCACCCTCCACCGCCTGCGGCCGTCGGGACGGCCGTCCGCACTGGACCTGTGAGGACTCACGTGAGCTCGAAACCTGTCGTACTCATCGCTGAAGAGCTGTCGCCCGCCACTGTCGACGCGCTCGGCCCGGACTTCGAGATCCGCCACTGCAACGGCGCGGACCGGGCGGAGCTGCTGCCGGCCATCGCCGACGTGGACGCGATCCTGGTGCGTTCCGCCACCAAGGTCGACGCCGAGGCCATCGCCGCCGCCGGCCGGCTCAGGGTCGTCGCCCGCGCCGGCGTGGGCCTGGACAACGTCGACGTCTCCGCCGCCACCAAGGCCGGCGTGATGGTCGTGAACGCGCCGACCTCCAACATCGTCACCGCCGCCGAGCTGGCCTGCGGTCTGCTGGTCGCCACGGCCCGCAACATCCCGCAGGCCAACACCGCCCTGAAGAACGGCGAGTGGAAGCGCAGCAAGTACACGGGTGTCGAGCTCAGTGAGAAGATCCTCGGCGTCGTCGGCCTCGGCCGGATCGGCGTGCTGGTCGCACAGCGCATGTCGGCCTTCGGCATGAAGATCGTCGCCTACGACCCCTACGTCCAGCCGGCCCGCGCCGCCCAGATGGGCGTCAAGCTGCTCTCGCTGGACGAGCTGCTGGAGGTCTCCGACTTCATCACCGTGCACCTGCCCAAGACGCCGGAGACCCTCGGGCTCATCGGGGACGAGGCGCTGCACAAGGTCAAGCCCACCGTGCGGATCGTCAACGCCGCGCGCGGCGGGATCGTGGACGAGGAGGCGCTGGCCTCCGCCCTCAAGGAGGGCCGGGTGGCGGGCGCGGGCCTGGACGTGTACGCCAAGGAGCCGTGCACCGACTCCCCGCTGTTCCAGTTCGACCAGGTCGTCTGCACCCCGCACCTGGGCGCCTCCACCGACGAGGCCCAGGAGAAGGCGGGCATCGCCGTCGCCCGCTCGGTGCGCCTGGCGCTCGCCGGTGAGCTGGTCCCCGACGCGGTCAACGTCCAGGGCGGCGTCATCGCCGAGGACGTCAAGCCGGGCCTGCCGCTGGCCGAGCGGCTGGGCCGGATCTTCACCGCGCTGGCCGGCGAGGTCGCGGTGCGGCTGGACGTCGAGGTGTACGGCGAGATCACCCAGCACGATGTGAAGGTGCTGGAGCTCTCCGCGCTCAAGGGCGTCTTCGAGGACGTCGTCGACGAGACGGTGAGCTACGTCAACGCGCCGCTGTTCGCGCAGGAGCGCGGCGTCGAGGTGCGGCTGACCACCAGCAGCGAGTCGCCCGACCACCGCAACGTGGTCACCGTGCGCGGCACGCTCTCGGGCGGCGAGGAGGTCGCGGTCTCCGGCACGCTGGTGGGCCCCAAGCACCTGCAGAAGCTGGTCGCGGTCGGCGAGTTCGACGTGGACCTGACGCTCGCCGACCACATGGTCGTCCTGCGGTACGAGGACCGTCCCGGTGTCGTCGGCACGGTCGGCCGGATCCTCGGCGAGGCCGGGCTCAACATCGCCGGTATGCAGGTCTCCCGCGCGGAGGAGGGCGGCCAGGCGCTCGCCGTGCTCACCGTCGACGACACGGTCCCGCCCCAGGTGCTCGCCGAGGTCGCCGAGGAGGTCGGCGCCACGTCGGCCCGCTCGGTGAACCTCACCGACTGACCCGTACGCCCCCGGCCGCCTGCCCGCGCAGGTGGCCGGGGGCCGGGCGCGTCGGAGCACCCGGCGGCACCCGGCGGTTCCCCGCGGCCCCCGGCGGCTCCGGTGCGGGTGCCGGGGTGTCTCACAGACGGGCCGCCTTGAGCGCCATGTGGAGCAGCAGCCGGTCCTCGCCGTTGTCCAGGTCCAGGCCGGTCAGCTGCTCCACGCGGGAGAGCCGGTAGTAGAGCGTCTGGCGGTGGATGCCCAGGGCGGCGGCGGTGCGGCCGGCCTGGCCCGCGTGGTCGAGGAACACCTCGGCGGTACGGGCCAGTTCGCCGTGGGCCGGGCCGAGCAGGGGGCGGACGGCCGGGTCGTGGGGCGGGGTGGCGGGCAGGGCCGTCAGGAGACGGTACGGGCCGATCGAGGACCACTGCCCGATCGGGCCCAGCCGGGGCTCGGCCAGCGAGGCGCGCGCGGTGGCCACCGCCTCCCGCCACGCGGTGCCCAGGTCGGCCAGTCCCCTGCGCGGCCCGGCGATCCCGGCGACGGGCCCCGGGGCGTGGCGGGGGCCGGTGACCGCGCCCGGCCGGCCGGGCCGCACGCCGCCCGCCGCCGGCGGCCCGGACGGTCCCGGGGAGGCCCCGGCCGCCGCGTCCCGCAGGCGCGCGGCGGCGGTCAGCGCGGGGGACGGGGTCTCGGCCGCGCGCAGCCGGATCAGCGCGGCCAGCGCGTGCGAGCCCGCGCCGAGGCCGTCGGCGCCCGTCTCCGCGTCCGCGCCACCACCGGGGCCCGTGCCCGCGCCGGTCCACGGCAATGTGCTCAGGGCCGCCGCCCCCGGGGCGGTACGGACCGAGGGGGTCTCGCCGGCCGGCCACGGGGCGACGCACACCAGGGCGTGCGGGCCGTCCGCGTCCGGGCCGAGCGCCGTGCGCAGCGCGGTCAGCGCCATGTCGTACTGCCAGCCCCGCTCGGCCGTGAGGACCGCGCGCAGCTCACGCGAGAGGTCCGCGCCCGCCCGCTCCTCGTCCGCCAGCAGCGCCCCGATCCTGGCCGCCACCTCCATCGCCGCCGTCAGCCGTTCGGGCGAGGGGCCGGGACCGGCGTCGAGCAGCCAGACGTAGCCAAGCACGATGCCCCGGTGGCGCACCGGCAGGCAGATCCGGTCGCGGTGGACACCGGCGTCCGGGGCGGCCGGGATCCGCACCGGGCCGGTCGCCCGGGCGATGCCGAACCCCTCGAACCAGGCGCGCACCGCCGGGGTGGAGCCGCGGTTCAGGATGGACCGCGTGCGCACCGGGTCCAGGGTGCTCTCGTCGAAGAGGCTGTCGCTGTCGTGGGCCCCGAAGGCGATCAGTCCGAAGTCCCGGTTCTCCAGGGTCGCGGGGGCGCCCAGCAGGGCCGAGATCTCGTCCACCAGGTCTTGGTAATCCGCCTTCACCCGGACATTCTCGCACCGGCCGGGTGGCTCTTCAGACAGGTGTCTGAGATGGAGGGCACGGATGCGTGACAGCTGTCGATGGCCGACGATCGGAGCGATCCTTAGGTTTCACGGTGGTTCTCCGTGCCGCTCCCGACGCGTCGGGTGGCGGCTTCTTCCGTCCGTGTTCCGTGGAGGTGCCCGTGCTGGGTCCCGTGATCCTCGCCGCGTCGCGCAGCGACAAGATGCGCCGTCTTGTGTCTGCCGCGCCGGGCACCAAGCAGGTCGTCGACCGGTTCATCGCCGGTGAGACGGTCGACCAGGTCGTCCCGATCGTCGAGGAGACCGTCGGCAAGGGCCTGGAGGTCACCCTGGACGTGGTGGGCGAGGACATCACCACTCCCGAGCAGGCCACCGCCGCGCGCGACGCCTACCTGGAGCTCATCGAGCGCCTGGAGGGCCTGGACCTCGGCACCAGGGCCGAGATGTCGGTCAAGCTGTCGATGTTCGGCCAGGCGCTGGACCTCGACGTGGCCGAGGGCGGCGGCCCGCGGACGGGACACGAGCTGGCGCTGGCCAACGTCCGCCCGGTCGTGGAGGCGGCGGCCCGGATCGGCACCACCGTCACCCTCGACGCCGAGGACCACACCACCCTGGACTCGATGTTCGCCATCCACGAGGAGCTGCGGAAGGACTTCCCGCAGACCGGCTGTGTGATCCAGGCGTACCTGTTCCGCACCGAGGAGGACGCCCGCCGCCTCGCCGCGAACGGCAGCCGCGTCCGGATCGTGAAGGGCGCCTACAAGGAGCCGGCCTCCGTCGCGTACCAGGACAAGGCCGAGATCGACAAGGCGTACGTCCGGATCCTGAAGATCCTGATGGAGGGTGAGGGCTACCCGATGATCGGGTCCCACGACCCGCGTCTGATCGCCGTCGCACAGGAGCTCGCCCGGCGCGCCGGGCGCAAACTGGACGAGTACGAGTTCCAGATGCTCTACGGCATCCGCAGCGACGAGCACGTGCGGCTCGCGGCCGAGGGACACCGGATGCGCGTCTACACCGCGTACGGGACCGACTGGTACGGCTACTTCATGCGCCGTCTCGCCGAGAAGCCGGCCAACCTGCTGTTCTTCGTCCGCTCGATGATCACCAAGAACTGAAGGAGTTACGGAACTCATGGACGCAGTGACCAAGGTTCCCGCGCCGGTCAACGAGCCGGTTCGCGGTTACGCCCCCGGTTCGCCGGAGCGCGCCCGTCTGGAGGCCAAGCTCAAGGAGCTGGCCGAGAACCCCATCGACCTCCCGATGACCATCGGCGGCGAGAAGCGCATGGGCGGCGGCGAGCGGTACGACGTCGTGCAGCCGCACAACCACAAGGCCGTCATCGGTACGTTCGGCGCCGCCACCCAGGCCGACGCGCAGGACGCCATCGACGCGGCCCTGGCCGCCGCCCCGGCCTGGCGCCGGATGGCCTTCGACGACCGCGCGGCGATCATCCTGCGCGCCGCCGAGCTGCTGGCCGGCCCCTGGCGCGAGACCCTGGCCGCCTCCACCATGCTCGGCCAGTCCAAGACCGCCCAGCAGGCCGAGATCGACACCCCGTGCGAGCTCGTCGACTTCTGGCGCTTCAACGTCTCCTACGCCCGCGACCTGCTCGCCGAGCAGCCGCCGGCCAACGCCCCGGGTGTGTGGAACCGCCTCGACCACCGCCCGCTGGAGGGCTTCGTCTACGCGATCACGCCCTTCAACTTCACCGCCATCGCGGGCAACCTGCCCACCGCCCCGGCCCTGATGGGCAACGTGGTGGTGTGGAAGCCGTCCCCGACGCAGACCCACGCCGCCGTGCTGCTCATGCGGCTGCTGGAGGAGGCGGGCCTGCCCAAGGGCGTCATCAACCTGGTGACCGGCGACGGCATCGCCGTCTCCGAGGTGGCCCTGAACCACCCCGAGCTGGCCGGCATCCACTTCACCGGCTCGACCAAGACCTTCCAGCACCTGTGGAAGACGGTCGGCAACAACATCGAGAAGTACCGCGGCTACCCGCGCATCGTCGGCGAGACCGGCGGCAAGGACTTCCTCGTGGCGCACCCGAGCGCCGACCGTGCCGTCCTGAAGACCGCGCTGACCCGCGGCTCCTTCGAGTACCAGGGCCAGAAGTGCTCGGCGACCTCCCGCGCGTACATCCCGGCCTCCATCTGGAACTCCGGCTTCAAGGAGGAGTTCGCGGCCGAGGTCGACGGCATCACGATGGGTGACGTCACCGACCTGACCAACTTCATGGGCGCTGTCATCGACGACCGCGCCTTCGCCAAGAACAAGGCCGCGATCGACCGGGCGGAGCAGGACCCGTCCTGCACGATCGTCGCCGGCGGCAGCTACGACGACTCGGTCGGCTACTTCGTCCGCCCGACCGTCATCGAGTGCACCGACCCGGCCAACGAGGTCTTCACCACCGAGTACTTCGGCCCGATCCTCGCGGTGCACGTCTACGAGGACGACGAGTACGACGAGATGCTGACCCAGATGGAGTCGGTGTCGGCCTACGCGCTGACCGGTTCGGTCATCGCCAACGACCGCGCCGCCGCCGCGTACACCATGGACAAGCTGCGGTACGCCGCTGGCAACTTCTACATCAACGACAAGTCGACCGGCGCCGTCGTCGGTCAGCAGCCGTTCGGCGGTGGCCGCGCCTCCGGCACCAACGACAAGGCCGGCGCGCCGCAGAACCTGATGCGCTGGACGCTGACCCGCGCCATCAAGGAGACGCTGGTCCCGCCGACGGACTACACGTACCCGCACATGGGCTGACGTCCGTCCCCGAACGCCGCCCCCACGGACCCGGGAGGTGTGTCCCGGGGAATCCCGGGTACGCGCGCCCGGAAAAAGCGAAAGTCGGTGTCGGCGGCGGGCAGGAGCACATGACCCCACAGAGCGGTACGAGCACCCGCACCCCCGAGCCCCTCGGGCCGGCCGGGCCGAGGGGCTCGGGGGTGCCCCTCGGGCCGGCCGGGCCGTTGCGCCGGTCCGCCCGCTACACGGGCGAGCCGGGCTGCATCGCCCGGGCCCGGGCGTTCGCGGACGCCTTCCTGCGGCAGCTCGCCGCCGAGTGGCTCACCGTCCTGCCCGCCCGCCGGGCCGGCGACGTGTGCCTCGTGGTCAGCGAGCTGGTGACCAACGCCGATCGGCACAGCCACGGCCCGTACGTGCTGGAACTGGAGGGCGGCGCCGACCGGCTCTCGGTGACCGTGTACGACAGCAGCCCCGCCACCCCCCGCCGCTACGGCCGGGACCCCGGCCGGGTGGGCGGGCACGGGATGGAGATCGTCCACATGCTGTGCGACCGGCTGACCGTCGAGGCCGTCCGCGGAGGCAAGCGGGTACGGGCCGAGTTCGACCTGCCGGCGCGGAGCGGCGCCGAGGAGTGCTGACGCCCGGACCGCCGTCACGCCCCGGCGGCGCCCTGCCGGCCGTGCCAGTCCAGGCAGAGCACCAGCGCGTCGTCCACGGTGTCCGCCCCCCGGTACGAGGACAGCTCCCGCAGCACCGCTCCCGGCACCGAAGCGGCCGGCAGCAGACCGGTCGCCTGGATCGCCCGCATCAGCGCCCGGGTGCCGTAGGTCTCACCCAGCGGCGACGGCGCGTCGTAGACGCCGTCACTGACCACCAGCAACCGGTCCCCGGGCCGGAGGTCCCACTCCTGCGCCCGGTAGTCCGACTCCTCGAACATGCCCAGCGGAAGCTGCGCCTCCAGCGGGATCCGCTCCACCGTCCTGTCGCGCCGCCGCCACAGCTGCGGCGAACCCGCGTCGACCGCCTGCGCCCGGCCGGTGTCGAGGTCGATGCTCAGCAGCAGGCTGGACACGTACAGCGACCCCCGGTGCTGGGCGTACACCGCCTGGTCGGCCAGCGCCGCCTGGTCGGCGATCGAGGTGCCGGCCCGCCGGGCGTTGCGCAGGGCGTTGACGGTGAGGTTGGTCAGCAGGGACGCCTCGATGCCCTCACTCATCCCGTTGCTGACGGCCAGCGTGAGCGTCGAGGCGTCCGACGTCCAGTCGAAGTTGTCGCCGTGGATCGAGTACGCGGGCTCGAGCTGCGCCCCGATCTCGAACTCCGCCTGGGCGAACGCCCGGCCCGGCAGCAATTGCCACTGCATCTCGGCGGCCAGCGTGAGCCGGGTCACCCGGCGGGCCCGCTGGTAGAGATCGGTGTCGCGTTCCGCGACCAGGATCTCGTGGCCCAGCAGCTCCGCGAGGTGGGCCAGGGCCGTGACGGCCTCGGCCGAGGAGCGCTCCAGCGGCAGCCGGACCGACAGGACGCCGAGCCGCTCCCCGCGCACGGTGACCGGCAGGTGGTGGTCCACGGCGCCGGCGTGCGGCACGGCGTTCTCACGCGGTTCCTGGCTGCCGTAGGTCCGGCCCTCGGCGCTGTCGTGCAGGGGCAGGGCGAGGGTGGCGTCGCCGGGCGTGTCGACGGGCTGGAGCACCGTCATCCCGTAGTCCACCAGGAGCAGCCGCACCGACAGGGCGCCGTAGCCCTCGGTCAACCCGTCCCGCACCACGTCGAGCAGCGCGTGCGGAGGTGCCGCGCGCAGGGATCTCTCAAGGTCGGGCATGTGTGTCACGGTCCTTCGGGCCTTCCTCGTAGGTCGGGGGTTCTCGGGCTGACAAACGGCATCGTCGAGTGACAGAGTGGATCGGTGCCCCGCCTTACCCCTACGCCACACCACCACGAGCAGGTGGCTGACGACGTGTGCGCGGTCGCGGAGCTTCTCGAGGTCCTGCTGGGGCGGGGCCAGGAGGCCGTGCCGTCGGGACCGGTGTCACCGTCCCAGCTAAGGGCCCTGCTCGTCCTCGAACGGCGCGACGGCGCGAATCTGCGTGCGCTGAGCGACGCGCTGCGGTCCCGCAGCTCCTCGGTGAGCAGGCTCTGCGACCGGCTGGAGGCGATGGGACTGGTGCGCCGGGAGCCCAGCCCGACCAGCCGTCGCGAGGTGGAGATCCGGCTGAGCCACCGCGGTCGCGCGGTCCTCCGCGAGCTGCGGGAGGCACGGGCCCGTGAGGTGGCGACGGTGCTGGGGCGCATGGAGCCGTCCGCCGTACGCGCGCTGGCCGAAGGGCTCGTCGCCTTCCGGGAGGCGGCGCTGGACGACGTCGGCGGCGGTCACGCGTCCGGTGGCCGCCCGGGGACGCACGGCCACCCGGTGGCGGACAGCGCCTAGCTTCATTTCCAGCCCACTTCCCCTGGTGACCCGTCCACGGCGCGCGCACGCGGCGCGACACGGGACAGACTGTTGCCATCGGGAGAATGTTGTCAAACGGCAACTATCGGCTCTATCGTGGGCCCGTGCACTCTCCTCACGATGCCGGTCAAGCCCTGCGGGTCACCGAGCGCGACACCGAACGAGAGGCGGCCGGCGTTCGTGTCGTCGCGGTCTCCGGAGAGGCGGACGTGGAAAGCGTCGCCCCTCTGCGCGCGCTGTTGGAGGCCGCGGGCACCACTGCCGATGTCCTGGTGCTGGACCTGTCCGGCGTCCGGTTCGCGGACTCCTCGATGGTCAACGTACTGGTGCGGGCGCACACCGACATCGAGGAACGGCTGAGAATCGCCGCGCCGTCCGCCTTCGTGCGGCGGCTGTTCGACCTGACCTGCCTGAACGACGTACTCGCCGTCCACGACTCGGTGGCCGACGCCGAGGCACACGCCCGGGCGCGCGCCCTGGCGCCGGGGGAGTGACCCCGGGCGCGGGGCGCGGCTAGACGCGGCGCCAGCGCGCCATCGCGAACGAGTGCGCCCCGTAGAGCGCCAGGCCGATCGCCACCACGGCGAGCAGCCACGGCCCTACCGGGGTGTCGGCGAACGAGCGCAGCGTGTCGTCGACGCCCTTGACCTCGCTCGGCCGGTACACCACCGCGGCCCGGACGGCGAACCCGCCCGCCGCGAGGAACACCAGCCCCCGGGCGATGCCGCCCGCCACACCCGTCACGTCCACGGCCTGCCGTACCCGCCGGGACATCTCACCGAGCTTCAAGTGCTTGCGATAGGTGCGCATCCCGGCCCGCACCGCGCTCACCACCCCGGTGACGGCTATGGCCACCCCGGCCGCGGCGACCAGCCACCGACCCGCGGGCAGCTCCATGGCCCGGGCGGTGATGTCCTGCGACTGGCGGTCGCTGCCGCCACCGCTCTCGCTCCGGTCGCCGGCGGCGAAGACCAGCACGGAGTACGCCACGAAGGCGTAGAAGACCGTCCGGCCCGCCGAGAGCAGCCGCTTGCCGGGCTTGGTGCCCCACAACGCCTCGGACAGCTGCCACAGCGCCATCCCGGCCAGTCCGATGCCCAGCGCCCACAGGAGCGCGGAGCCCAGGGGCTGCTCGGCCACCTCGGCCAGCGCGCCGCCCCGGTCGGCCTGCCTGCCACCGCCCTCGCCGAGGGCGATCCGCAGCGCGAGCACCCCGACGAGCAGGTAGATCACCCCGCGTGCGGCGAACCCCCAGCGGCCGGCGACCTCCACGGTCGCTCTGCCGGACCTGCCCCGGGCCTTTCCTCGTACGCTCATGGTGGCACCTCCGGTAGCCGGATGCCCGGGGGCGGGGGGCGGAAACGGCGCGGGCCGCCCGGCGGATGACGGTCGGTCAGTTTGCTCGACGCGTCGCCGGTAACACGCACCCCATGGCTGAGACGAAGAAGACCACGACCCAGGCAGGTACGGCGACCAAGGAGCGGGTCCAGAACACGGCGGACACCGCTCGGGAGGGCAAGGACAAGCTGTCCGTCATCGGTGGCGCGACCACCGAGAAGGCCAGGTCGGCGGCGCGGGGCGTGCAGGCGACGGTCGGTTCGGCGGCCGGCCGGGCCGTCGGCAAGGTGGGCGTCGCCTGGACCCTGGTGAAGGCCAGGAAGGCCGTGGTGGCCGGCGCGGGCGCCGGCGTCGCCACGGTGGTGGCGTCCTCGTACGCGCTGGGCCTGCGTTCCGGTCTGCGCCGGCGCGGACCGCTGTCCCGCCTCACCGGCGGCAGGCTCTGACCAGCACGGCAACCCTCACCGCCGATCCGCCGCCCGGACCAGCCGGCCCACCGGCCCCGGGCGGCGGCAGCCGTGTGCCCACGCCCCCGGCCGCGGGCCCGACGGCCGCTCCTGCCGGGGGCCGGGCCGGGGAGCCGGCCGCGGCGGGCCGTGCCGCTCCGGCCGCGTTCCGCCCGCCCGCCGGCCATTCCCGCCCGCCGGGGCCCGGGCCCGCCGCCCCCGGGCCGAGCCGCCTGGAAGAGTGGGCCGTATGACCGACTCGCTCCGCATCGCCCACACCTGTGAACTGCTGCCCGCCGAACTGGACGCCGTCCGCGCCCTGCTGGAGGCCGCCTTCGACGGGGACTTCGGTGACGAGGACTGGGACCACTGCCTCGGCGGCGTCCACGCCCGCCTCACCGACGAGCACGGGATCGCCGCGCACGGCAGCGTGATCATGCGCCGGGTGGTGCACGCGGGCCGCGCCCACCGGGTGGGTTACGTCGAGGCGGTCGCGGTACGGGCCGACCGCCGCCGGCAGGGCCTGGGCGGCCGGGTGATGGCCGCGCTGGAGGAGGTCGTCGACGCCGCGTACGCCTTCGGCGCGCTGTCCGCCTCCGACGAGGGTGCCGAACTGTACCGGTCGCGCGGCTGGCAACTGTGGAACGGCCGGGTCGAGGCGTACGGCCCGGACGGCGTCCGGCACCTGCCGGACGAGGAGGACTCCACCTATCTGCGCCCGGCTGCCGGCCGGGCGCTGCCCGCCCCGGAGGCCGGGGCGCTGCTCTTCGACTGGCGCGACGGCGACCTCCTCTGAGGGCCGCCGTCTCAGATAGTAGGAAGTCCGAGTAATCGTGGAGACAGACGCTCCGCCAGGTCTTAGCGTGGAGGGAGCCGAACGTCTCGCTCCATCCAGCGAACGGCGGATGTGAACGCGCTGCCCCCAGGCAGGCAACCCCTGCGGCAGTGCTCCCGCCCCTTCCGGCGCCTTTCCAGAGACATCACGCCCCGACGCGTGGCATCCCTGATCCCAAGGAGTCGATCACCATGGCCGCTGAGACCGTCCGCCGTGTCCGTCACACGTCCGCCCGCCCCGGCGAGGCCGACCGCAAGAACGCCGCCGCCGCCCTGCAGCGGGCCCTCGACCGCCGGGACAACGGCGGCGCGACCGGCCACTGAGCCGCCGCTCGTTCCACATCCTGGACATGTCGTGTCAGGCAGTGGGACGCGGGAGTAGGGTGCGGGCATGTCTCGCAGCATCGATCTCGCAGTGGTCCCGGGTGACGGCATCGGCCCGGAGGTGGTGGCCCAGGGCCTGAAGGTCCTGCGCTCCGTCCTCCCGCACGATGTGAAGTTGGAGACCAAGGAGTACGACCTCGGCGCCCGCCGCTGGCACCGCACCGGGGAGACCCTCCCCGACGCGGAGCTGGCGGCGCTGAGGGCCCACGACGCCATCCTGCTCGGTGCGATCGGTGACCCGTCCGTGCCGTCCGGGGTGCTGGAGCGCGGGCTGCTGCTGAAGCTCCGCTTCGCCTTCGACCACTACGTCAACCTGCGTCCGTCGAAGCTCTTCCCCCATACGGCGACGCCGCTCGCCGGACGCCCCGACATCGACTTCGTGGTCGTCCGCGAGGGCACCGAGGGCCCGTACACCGGCAACGGGGGGAGCCTGCGCACCGGCACCCCCGCCGAGATCGCCACCGAGGTCAGCGTCAACACCGCGTACGGCGTCGAGCGCGTCGTCCGGGACGCGTACGAGCGTGCCCGGGTCCGCCCGCGCAAGAAGCTGACGCTGGTCCACAAGAACAACGTCCTCGTCCACGCCGGCCACATGTGGAAGAACATCTTCGACAAGGTCGGCGAGGAATACCCCGAGGTCACCACCGACTACCTGCACGTCGACGCGGCGACGATCTTCTTCGTCACACAGCCGGAGCGCTTCGACGTCATCGTCACCGACAACCTCTTCGGTGACATCCTCACCGACCTGGCCGCCGCCGTGACCGGCGGCATCGGCCTGGCCGCGTCCGGCAACATCAACCCCACGGGTGAGTTCCCGTCGATGTTCGAGCCCGTCCACGGCTCGGCGCCCGACATCGCGGGGCAGGGCAAGGCCGACCCCACGGCGACGATCCTGTCCGGCGCGCTGCTGCTGCGCCACCTCGGCCACGAGGCGGAGGCCGTCCGCATCGAGGAGGCGGTCGCCGCCGACCTCGTGGAGCGGGACGGCGCGGCCGCGCGGACGACGGACGAGATCGGCGACGCGCTCGCGGTACGCGTGGCGAGCCGGCCCGCCGACTGAGGTCCCCCACCACAGCCGCCGGGTCGCGACCGCACCCGGCGGCTTCTCGTGCGCCGCTGCGGGTGTCACCATCAACCCTGGACCGCACTCGTGCCGTTTCTTTCCCGGAGTCACGCGGGCGATAATCGAACGCGGGGCCGCGGCATGCGGGAAAGCTCGGACGTCCTTGCAGCAGTAGCGGCGTGAGCGCGGTCCGTCACAACCAACCGGTGAAGGACACAGCACTCATGACGACGCCCACGATCGAGCTCAAGCCCTCTTCGAACCCGCTGTCCGACGCGGAGCGCGAGGCGATTCTGGCCAACCCCGGGTTCGGCCGCCACTTCACCGACCACATGGTGACGATCAAGTGGACGGAGGGCCGGGGCTGGCACGACGCACAGCTCACGCCGTACGCGCCGCTGTCGATCGACCCGGCGAACATGACCCTCCACTACGCGCAGGAGATCTTCGAGGGGCTGAAGGCGTACCGCCACCCCGACGGCTCGGTCGCCACCTTCCGTCCCGAGGCCAACGCCGAGCGGTTCCAGGCCTCCGCCCGCCGGATGGCGATGCCCGAACTGCCGGTCGAGACCTTCGTGGCCGCGTGCGACGCGCTGGTCCAGCAGGACAAGGCGTGGGTGCCGGCGCACGGCGGCGAGGAGTCGCTCTACCTGCGCCCGTTCATGATCGCCACCGAGGTCGGCCTGGGCGTGCGTCCGGCCAACGAGTACCTCTTCCTGGTGATCGCGTCGCCGGCCGGCGCGTACTTCCCGGGCGGGGTGAGGCCCGTCTCGATCTGGCTGTCCGAGGACCGCGTCCGGGCCGTCCCCGGCGGCATCGGCTTCGCCAAGACGGGCGGCAACTACGCGGCGTCCCTGCTGGCCCAGGCGGAGGCCGCCGCGAAGGGCTGTGACCAGGTCGCCTACCTGGACGCGGTCGAGCACAAGTGGGTCGAGGAGCTCGGCGGCATGAACCTGTACTTCGTGTACGGGGCCGGGTCCGGCGGCGGGAGGACGAGGATCGTCACCCCCGAACTGACCGGCTCCCTGCTGGCCGGCATCACCCGTGACTCGCTCATGACGCTCGCGCGGGACCTCGGGTACGAGGCGGAGGAGGGCCGGGTCTCCATCGACCAGTGGAAGCGCGACACCGAGAACGGCACGCTCACCGAGGTCTTCGCCTGCGGCACGGCGGCGGTCATCACCCCGGTCGGCCGGGTGAAGTCCAACAGCGGCGAGTGGACCCAGTCGGGCGGTGAGCCGGGCGAGGTCACGTTGCGGCTGCGCAAGGCGCTGCTGGACATCCAGACGGGCAAGGCGGCGGACGTCCACGGCTGGACGCACGAACTGGCCTGAGCCCCTCTCCCTGGGCGCGGGCCCCGACTTCCCCGGGCGCGGGCCCGGGCTCCTCACGGGGCCCGGGCCCGCGCCCGGTTCCGCTTCCGGGGGCCGCTGCCCCCGCCGCCAGGGGATGAGACCGTGCCCCGGACGCTCCGGGGGCTCTGCCTGCCCCGGAAGCGGCGGCGGGGCGGCCCGCCGTACCGGACCGAGCGGCGGATGCGCGCCCGTCGGTGCCGGCCCGCCGGCGCCCCGGGTGCGCGCCACCGTGGCGAGGCGGCCGTACGCCATGGGCGCGCCCGGACCGGGCGGCGCCGCCTGGGCGGGGGCCGCCCGGTCCGGGCGCCGGCCCCATGGGCGACCGGGCACGCCCCGCCGCGCCCCACCCGTCGGGACCGGGCGGCGCGCCGCACCCGTGCGCTCCGCGCCACCGCCAATGGAAGGGCCCGCTCCGTACCGGATCCCTGTCGGCCGATCCATTTAGAGTGACACTCGAAAATTCACCCTCTTATGCGCGCCATGGGTTTGCGCACCGCCATCCGGCGGTTAGAGTGACGCTCGAACAGGAGGTGTGCTGACGTGCGACTGACTCCCACGGAGCGCGACCGGCTGCTGCTCTTCGGCGCCGCCGAGCTGGCCCGGGCCCGCCGGGCGCGGGGCCTGCGGCTCAATGTCCCCGAGGCGACCGCCCTGATCGCGGACACGGTCTGCGAGGCCGCCCGCGACGGGCGCAGGCTCGCGGAGGCCGTGGCGGCGGCCCGCTCGGTACTGGGCCCGGACGACGTGCTGCCCGGCGTCGCCGAGGTCGTGACCGAGGTGCATGTGGAGGCCGTCTTCGACGACGGTTCCCGGCTCGCCGTGGTCAGCGACCCGATCGGCTGGGGGGCGCCCCGCGCGGCAGGGGGAGGCGGCGGGGACGCCCCCGGGGCGCTGCTGCCTGCCCCCGCCCACCCCGAGCCGGAGCCGGCCGTCACGCTGACCGTACGGAACACCGCCACCGTGCCGGTCAGCGTCACCTCGCACTTCCACTTCTTCGAGGCGAACCCCCGGCTGCTGTTCGACCGGGCCGCCGCCTACGGCATGCGGCTGTGCGTCCCGGCCGGCTCCTCGGTGCGCTTCGACCCCGGCGGTGAGGCCGAGGTCGGGCTGGTCCCGATCGGCGGCGCGCGGATCGCGGTCGGCTTCGCCGGGCTGGTCGACGGCCTGCTGGACGCGCCGGGCGCGAAGGCCCTGGCGCTGCGCCGGGCGGCTGCCTGCGGCTACCTCGGGGCGGAAGAGTCGGAGGACCGGTGATGGACCCCTACGAGTACGCGTCGGTGCACGGCCCGCGCGCCGGCGACCGCGTCCGCCTCGGTGACTCGGGCCTGACCGTCCGGGTCGAGTCGGACGCGCAGAAGCCGGGTGAGGAGTTCCTGGCCGGCTTCGGCAAGACGGCCCGCGACGGACTGCACCTGAAGGCCGCCGCCGTCCGCGACACCTGTGACGTCGTGATCAGCAACGTCCTGGTCGTCGACGCCGTCCAGGGCGTCCGCAAGGTGTCCATCGGCATCCGCGAGGGCCGTATCCACGCCATCGGCCGGGCCGGCAACCCCGACACCCTCGACGGTGTCGACGTCGTGGTCGGCACCGGCACGTCGATCGTCCCCGGCGAGGGCCTGATCGCCACCGCCGGGGCCGTCGACACCCATGTCCACCTGTTGTCGCCGCGCATCATGGAGGCCTCGCTCGCCTCCGGCGTCACCACGATCATCGGCCAGGAGTTCGGCCCGGTGTGGGGGGTCGGCGTCAACTCGCCCTGGGCGCTGCGCCACGCCTTCAACGCCTTCGACGCCTGGCCGGTCAACATCGGCTTCCTGGGCCGCGGTTCCTCCTCCGACCCCGCCCCGCTGGTCGAGGCGCTCGCCGAGGGCGGCGCCTCCGGCTTCAAGGTCCACGAGGACATGGGAGCCCACACCCGCGCCCTGGACACCGCGCTGCGGGTCGCCGAGGAGTACGACGTCCAGGTCGCCCTGCACAGCGACGGCCTGAACGAGTGCCTGTCGGTCGAGGACACCCTCAAGGTCCTGGACGGCCGCACCATCCACGCCTTCCACATCGAGGGCTGCGGCGGCGGCCACGTGCCCAACGTGCTGAGGATGGCGGGCGTCCCCAACGTCATCGGCTCGTCCACCAACCCCACCCTCCCCTTCGGGCGGGACGCGGTCGCCGAGCACTACGGGATGATCGTCTCCGTACACGACCTGAAGACCGACCTGCCCGGCGACGCCGCCATGGCCCGCGACCGGATCAGGGCGGGCACCATGGGCGCCGAGGACGTGCTGCACGACCTGGGCGCGATCGGCATCACCTCGTCGGACGCGCAGGGCATGGGCCGGGCCGGCGAGACCGTGCGCCGGACCTTCGCCATGGCGGCCAAGATGAAGGCCGAGCTCGGCCCGCTGGAGGGCGACGGGGACGGCGACGACAACGCGCGCGTCCTGCGCTACATCGCCAAGCTCACCATCAATCCGGCCATCGCCCACGGCCTCGCCCACGAGGTGGGCTCGATCGAGGCGGGCAAGCTCGCCGACATCGTGCTGTGGCGCCCGGAGTTCTTCGGCGCCAAGCCGCAGCTGGTGCTGAAGTCGGGCTTCCCGGCCTACGGCGTCGTGGGCGACCCGAACGCCGCCACCGACACCTGCGAGCCGCTGGTCCTCGGGCCGCAGTTCGGCGCGTTCGGGGCGACGGCCGCCGACATCTCGGTGGCGTTCGTCTCCGGGGCCGCCGCGCAGGCGGGCAACGACCTGATGCCCACCCGCCGCCGCCGGGTCGCCGTGCGCGGCACGCGCCGCATCGGCCCCGCCGACCTGCTCCTCAACTCCCGGATCGGCGAGGTCGCCGTGGACGCCCGCACCGGACTCGTCACGCTCGACGGCGACCCGGTGCGCTCGGAACCCGCCGACTCCGTCTCCCTCAACCGCCTCTACTTCCTCTGAGGACACCCGCCCCATGAGCACCTTCCGCATGCCCGCCGAGTGGGCTCCGCACGAACGCACCTGGATGGCCTGGCCCGGGCCCAACCCGACCTTCGCCGACGCCGCCGAACTGCGCGAGGCCCGGGAGGCGTGGGCGGCGGTCGCCCGTGCCGTACGCCGCTTCGAGCCGGTCACCGTGGTGCACGGCCCCGGCCAGGAGGCGTCCGCGCGCGAACTGCTCGGCCCGGGCATCGACCTGGTCGAGCGGGACCTGGACGACGCGTGGATGCGCGACATCGGCCCCACCTTCGTCACCGACGGCACCCGGCTGGCCGCCGTGGACTGGGTGTTCAACGGCTGGGGCGCGGCCGACTGGGCCCGCTGGGAACACGACGCCGGGATCGCCCGCCAGGTCGCGGACCTGGCCGGGGTCCCGGTGCACAGCTCCCCCCTGGTCAACGAGGGCGGCGCCGTCCACGTCGACGGAGAGGGTACGGTCCTGCTCACCGACACCGTCCAGCTCGGCCCCGAGCGCAACCCGGGGTGGACCCGCGAGCAGGTCGAGGCCGAGATACACGCCAGGCTCGGCACCACCAAGGCGATCTGGCTGCCCCGCGGCCTGACCGGTGACTACGGCAGGTACGGCACGCGTGGCCATGTCGACATCGTCGCCGCCTTCGCCCGCCCGGGCGTCGTCGTCGCCCACACCCAGCCCGACCCCGCCCACCCCGACCACGAGGTGTGCGCGGCCACCGTGGACCTGCTGCGTGCGCAGACCGACGCCAGGGGCCGCCGCCTGGAGGTCGTCGAGGTCCCGGCACCCACCGTCCTGCGGGCGGACGGCGAGTGGGTCGACTACTCCTACATCAACCACTACCTCTGCAACGGCGGCGTCGTGCTCTGCGCCTTCGACGACCCGCGCGACGAGATCGCGGCCGGGATCTTCCGCCGCCTCTTCCCCGGCCGCACGGTGACCCTGGTCGACGCCCGCGCGATCTTCGCGGGCGGCGGCGGCATCCACTGCATCACCCAGCAGCAGCCGAAGGTCCCGGGCACCGGCGGCCCGAGGGGCCGGGGCCCGGGGGGGCCCGGGGCGATCGGGTAGAACGTACGGGTGAACGCCGCACCGCACCCCGGACCCCGCAGCACCCCCGCCGCCGCGCGGCGGCGCAACGCCGCGCCGCCGCGCGAGGAACTGCTCGCCACCGCCATGGCGACCATCGCCGAACGCGGGCTGGAGGGGCTCACCATGGCGGGGCTGGGGCGCGAGGTGGGGATGAGCAGCGGACACCTCCTCTACTACTTCCGCACCAAGGACGAGCTCCTGCTCCAGACCCTGGAGTGGAGCGAGGGCCGGCTCGGCGCCGAGCGCGGCGCCCTGCTGTCACGGCCGGCCCCGGTGCGCGAGCGCCTGGGCGCGTACGTCGACCTGTACGTGCCCGACGGGCCGCGCGACCCGCACTGGACGCTCTGGCTGGAGGTCTGGAACCGCTCGCAGAACGCCGACGACGACGCCCGCGCCCGCCAGGCGGCCATCGAGGGGGCCTGGCACCGCGACCTGGTGGCGCTGCTCGCCGAGGGCATCTCACGCGGCGAGCTGCGCCCGGTCGACCCCGACCGGTTCGCGGCCCGGCTGCGCGCCCTGCTGGACGGGTTCAGCGTCCATGTGGCGGTGGGACTGCCGGGCACCGGGCGGGACCAGGTCCTCGTCCACGTGCGGGAGTTCGTCGAGGAC
Source organism: Streptomyces sp. NPDC050856 (assembly GCF_040653855.1). Classification (NCBI taxonomy): domain Bacteria; kingdom Bacillati; phylum Actinomycetota; class Actinomycetes; order Kitasatosporales; family Streptomycetaceae; genus Streptomyces; species Streptomyces sp. NPDC050856. Next base: position 121,964 of record NZ_JBFAGV010000006.1, read on the forward strand.
GCGCTCGCCCCGGACGGGCCGCCGACCGCATCGTGAGACCGCGCCCCACCGGTGTCCTGGTCTGTGGCAGACTGCCCGCGTGCTTGCTACCGCCATGATTATGGACAGCAGCGCGCCGGTCCGCAGTGACCACTGAACCGCGGCAGCACCCCGCGTTCCGTGGACACCGTGCCCCAGACCCGCGCGCAGACCTCTCGCACCCGCGAGGGGTTTTTTCGTTTTTCGGCCCGACCCCGGCCGAAGGCGCCCGCGCGTGAGAATGGGGGCAAGTGGAGCCCGCTATTCCGGAGCCACGTCCGACAGGAGCCAACACCGCCATGACCACGGAGACCGACGACAGCCGCGAGGGCAGGGGCCGTGACGGCACCAGCCGCGCCGACGACAGCTTCCATGTCTTCGACACCACGCTGCGCGACGGCGCCCAGCGCGAGGGCATCAACCTCACGGTCGCCGACAAGCTGACCATCGCCCGGCACCTGGACGACTTCGGGGTGGGCTTCATCGAGGGCGGCTGGCCCGGCGCCAACCCCCGCGACACCGAGTTCTTCGCCCGCGCCCGCCAGGAGATCAGCTTCCGGCACGCCCAGCTCGTCGCCTTCGGCGCCACCCGCCGACCGGGCGCCACCGCGGCCGAGGACCCGCAGGTCAAGGCGCTGCTCGACTCCGGCGCCCCGGTGATCACACTGGTCGCCAAGTCGCACGACCGTCATGTCGAGCTGGCCCTGCGCACCACCCTGGACGAGAACCTGGCCATGGTCCGCGACACGGTCTCGCACCTGCGCGCCCAGGGGCGGCGGGTCTTCGTGGACTGCGAGCACTTCTTCGACGGCTACCGGGCGAACCCCCAGTACGCCAAGGCGGTCGTCCGCGCCGCGCACGAAGCGGGCGCCGACGTGGTCATCCTCTGCGACACCAACGGCGGCATGCTCCCCGCCCAGGTCCAGGCCGTCGTCGCCACCGTCCTGGCCGACACCGGCGCCCGCCTCGGCATCCACGCCCAGGACGACACCGGGTGCGCCGTCGCCAACACCCTCGCCGCCGTCGACGCGGGCGCCACCCACGTCCAGTGCACCGCCAACGGCTACGGCGAGCGGGTCGGCAACGCCAACCTCTTCCCGGTCGTGGCGGCTCTGGAGCTGAAGTACGGCAAGCGGGTACTGCCCGAGGGCGCGCTGGCCGAGATGACCCGCATCTCGCACGCCATCGCCGAGGTGGTCAACCTGACCCCCTCCACCCACCAGCCCTACGTCGGCGTCTCCGCCTTCGCCCACAAGGCCGGCCTGCACGCCTCGGCCATCAAGGTCGACCCCGACCTCTACCAGCACATCGACCCCGAGCTGGTCGGCAACACGATGCGGATGCTGGTCTCCGACATGGCCGGCCGCGCCTCCATCGAGCTCAAGGGCAAGGAGCTCGGCTTCGACCTCGGCGGCGACCGGGAGCTGGTCGGCCGGGTCGTGGGGCGCGTCAAGGAGCGCGAGCTGCGGGGCTACACCTACGAGGCCGCCGATGCCTCCTTCGAACTGCTGCTGCGCGAGGAGGCCGAGGGCCGCGCCCGCCGCTTCTTCCGTACCGAGTCCTGGCGCGCCATCGTCGAGGACCGCCCCGACGGCACCCACGCCAACGAGGCGACCGTGAAACTGTGGGCCAAGGGGGAGCGGATCGTCGCCACCGCCGAGGGCAACGGCCCCGTCAACGCCCTGGACCTGGCGATGCGCGTCGGTCTGGAGCGGATCTACCCGCAACTGGCCAAGCTGGAGCTGGTGGACTACAAGGTCCGCATCCTGGAGGGCAAGCACGGCACCCAGTCCACGACCCGGGTACTGATCACCACCAGCGACGGCAACGGCGAATGGTCCACCGTGGGCGTCGGCGAGAACGTCATCGCCGCCTCCTGGCAGGCGCTGGAGGACGCGTACACCTACGGCCTGCTCCGGGCCGGTGTCGACCCCGCGGAGTGACTGCCGAAACCTATGTCTTGTTTGCCCGTGTTCGGGTAGCGTCAATGATATGAGGACCAGGCCGTTCACCCTTCTGTCGGCCCTGGCGGGGCTGGCACTGCTGATACTCCTGGCCCTGGCCCCCGGCGCGGGCGCCAGGGCCACGGGCGTGCAGGACGCGGCCGAGGCCCTGAGACAGGGCCCGGTGTACGTCCACCCCGGCGCGGCCGGCCAGCTCTCGCGGGCCGAGGCCGACGCCCTCGCCGACAAGATCAGGGAAGCCGACAAGCCGGTCTTCGTGGCCGTGCTGCCCGCCACGGCGGAGTTCCCGCCGCGGACCCTGCTGCGCGACCTGCGCACCGAGACCGGTGTCACGGGCGTGTACGGGGTGCGCCTCGGCGACCGGTTCGACGCGGGCGCCGACCGGGCCGTGATGTCCAACCGGGCGGTGGAGAACCTGGTCGCCGCCGTGGACGGGCCCGGTGTCGACGCGTCCACCCAGCTCAACGACTTCGTGGACCAGGCCCTGCGCCAGGCCCGCGGCTCCGCCCCCAGCACCTGGGCGGGCGTGCCCGGCGACGGCGTGCCCGTCGGCGGGCTGATCACGCTGGGCGCGGTGGCGGCGGCCGGTGGCGCGACCGCGTTCGCGGTGGCCCGCCGCAACCGGCTGCGCAAGGAGGCCGAGGAGCGCGCGGCGCTGGACCGGCTCCGGGTCGTCGTGGACGAGGACATCACCGCCTTCGGCGAGGAACTGGACCGGCTCGACTTCCACCCGGCCGAGCGCGGTGCCGATGACGCGATGCGCGCCGACTACGAACAGGCCCTCGACTCGTACGACAGGGCCAAGACCCTGATGGGCCAGGCCCGGCACCCCCACGACGTACGGGGCGTGACCGAGGCCCTCGAGGACGGCCGCTTCGCGCTGGCCGTCCTGGCCGCCCGCCGCGAGGGCCGCCCGCTTCCCGAGCGGCGGGCACCGTGCTTCTTCGACCCGCGCCACGGGCCGGGCGTCACCGACCTGGAGTGGGCGCCGGCCGGCGGCGCGGTGCGCGAGGTGCCGGTGTGCGCGGCGGACGCCCAGCGGGTGAAGGCGGGCCAGGACCCGATGGTCCGCACCGTCGACACCGACTACGGCCGCCGCCCCTACTGGGAGGCCGGACCGGCGTACGGGCCGTGGGCCGGCGGCTACTTCGGCGGCGGTCTCCTGCCCGGGCTGCTCATGGGCACCATGCTGGGCTCGATGCTCGCCACCCCGGCGTACGCGGCGGAGTACGGCGGCGGGGCCTTCGAGGGCGGTGACTTCTCCGGGGCCGACTTCAGCTCCGGAGACTTCGGCGGTGACTTCGGAGGTGGCGGCGGCTTCGGTGGTGGTGACTTCGGGGGCGGCGGCGGCTTCGACGGCGGCGGCGGATTCTGAGCGCGGCGGCCGCCCCGCGGCCGCCCCCCCCGGCCGGCCGGGGGCTTCAGCGGTCGGCGTCCTTGCCGATGTACACCTCGGCGAACGCCCGCGCCGCGGCCGGCGACCCCAGGATCCGCCGCAGCCGGGCGTCGGCCGAGCCGGCCCGGAACGGATCGCCCGACGAGGCGCCGTGCAGGAGTTCCGACAGCCAGAGCGAGAACTCCTGGTACTGCCAGACCCTGCGCAGGCAGGCCTCCGAGTAGCCCGCGAGACCGCTGTCGTCACCGCCGCCCTCCCCGTCGGCGCCGAAGTGCCGCACGAGGGCGTCGCCCAGCAGCAGCGCGTCGTGCAGCGCCAGGTTCATCCCCTTCGCGGCGATCGGGGCCACCAGGTGGGCGGCGTCGCCCGCGAGGTACAACCGCCCGTACGTCATCGGTGCCACCACGTAGTTGTGCATGTCCAGCACCCGCTTCTCGACCAGCGGCCCCTCCACCAGCGGCGGTGCCCCGTCGGCCGCCAGGCGGTGGCGCAGCTCCGACCACACGCGCTCGTGCGGCCAGTTCTCCGGGTCGTCCCCCGGCGGGCATTCCAGGTAGTAGCGGGTGAGACGCGGGCCGCGGGCCATATGGGCGGCGAAGCCGCGGGGGTGGAGGCCGAAGACGACGCAGTCGGACGACGGTGGCGCCTCGGCCAGGAGCGCGAGCCAGCCGATGCCGTAGTCGTGCCGGGCGAGGGTGGTGTGCTCCGGTGGCAGGTACGAGCGCGTCACGCCGCGCGCCCCGTCACAGCCGGCGATCACCTCGCACTCGACGCGCCGGCGCTCGCCGGTGCGCGGATCGGTGTACGAGACAGAGGGCCGATCGGTGTCGACGGAGTGCAGCTCCACGTCCCGCACCCCGAAGCGGACGTCCCCGCCCGCACCGTCCGCGTACGCCCGCAGGAGATCGGTCACCAGCAGCGGCTGCGGGTACACGAAGTGCCGGTGCCCGGACAGTTCCCCGTACCGGAACCGGCTGCGACCGCCCGCCCGGCGGAACTCGAACTCGCCGTGCGTCTGCGCCGCTCGCAGCAGCCGGCCGGCCAGGCCCCGCCGGTCCAGGGCCCGTACCGCCCACTCCTCCAGGAAGCCGGCCCGGGGCCGCTCTTCGATGTACTGCCTGCTCCGTGTCTCCAGGAGTACGCAGTCGACGGAAGCGGCCCGCAGGACGTTGGCGAGGGTGAGGCCGGCGGGACCCGCGCCCACGATGACGACACGGGTCCGCCGCACCGGTGTGGGGACGGTCGGGGAGGGGGCGGCGGTCATCCGAGCATTATGGCGGTGACCGGTCAACGCCCGTACGGCGCGGGGGAGCGGCCCGGGGTGCCCGGGTCAGGCGGCGCTCCGGATCGCGGAGATGTCGAAGCTGAGGCGGACCTTGTCGCTGACCATGACGCCACCGGCCTCCAGCGCCGCGTTCCACGTCAGGCCCCAGTCGGAACGCAGGATCTCGGCGCCGCCCTCGAACCCGACGCGCTCATTGCCGTACACGTCGGTGGCCGAGCCGTTGAACTCCAGGTCGATGGAGAGCGGGCGGGTGACGTCCTTGATGGTCAGGTCCCCGGTGATGCGGTAGCGGTCGCCACCCAGCGCCTCGGCCGAGGTGGACCGGAAGGTCATCGCCGGGAACCGCTCGGCGTCGAAGAAGTCCGGGCCGCGCAGGTGGGCGTCGCGGTCGGCGATGCCGGTGTCGATCCCCGTGATGTCGACCTCGATGGCGGCCGTGGAGCGGGCCGGGTCCGACCCGTCGAGGCGCAGCGTGCCCTGGAAGGCCCCGAAGGTGCCGCGCACATTGGTGACCATGGCGTGGCGGACGGTGAAGCCGATGCTGCTGTGGGCCGGGTCGATGGCGTAGTCGCCGGTCAGCGCGGCCAGGGCCGGGTCCACGGCGGCGGGCGCGGCGACGGTGGCGGTGTTGCGGCTGAAGAGACCCATGGTGTGCTCCTTGACGAGGTTGGTTGAACCTTCAACGACAACGACCGTAACGCTATTCCGTTGAAGGTTCAACCTTTTCTCGCGAAGAACCCCCGCCGACCCCGGACCCGGCGCGTCCCCGGCTCCGCCCCGGTCCGGTGGGGGCCCGCTCCGGTGCGGGGCCCGGTCCCGGTGCCGCTAGGAGCCGACCGAGACCGTGAAGCGGCGGGGGTTGGGGTCGTGGGCCGCGCCCGAGACGTCCGGCCGCCCGTCCGGGCGCACGTCGTCGTAGGGGAAGGCGTAACCGATCGGCGTGTTGGCGTGCACCACGCGCGACCAGTGGTTGGTCGACGGGTCGCGGTAGTAGTCCGAGGGCGCCGGACCGTTCGGCTGGTCGGGGTGGGTGAGCAGGGTGCTGCGGTTGAAGCCCGCCGCCAGCCGCGCCAGCAGTGCCTTGCGGTCGTCGGAGTCGCCCGGGTTGTTGGCGAACGGTCCGTGGTTGCAGGTGAAGACGTCCTTCGACGTCGGCTTGGTGAAGCTGTGGCCACCGCTGAAGGTGAGGACGTCGCCGTTGACCCGACCCACCCGGACCCCTCGCCCGCCCTGGAGGTCGATGCGCAGGTCCGTGGTGCGGTACTTCTGCCACACCCGGTCGATGTAGCCGGTGAAGGCGTCGCGGAAGGGCATCTGGTCCGGGCGGTCGAAGTGGGGCGCCATGAGGTTCTGCGGTGAGATCACCCGCAGCACCGAGCCGTCGGGTGCCCGTACCACCAGCTTGTCCCAGGGCCGGCCGTCCCGGGCGGCCTGCGCGGCCAGTCCGTCGGCGATCCGCTGGAGCGCGCCGGCCGGCAGCGGGGCCACGGTGTGGGTGGCGTCACCGGTGAGCGTCAGCCCGATGGGCAGGGCGGTCACCAGGTCGACGTAGCTGATGTTGGCGTAGAGCTGCTGGGAGTTGAAGGTGAACTCGCAGAACGACCACACCCGTTTGTGGTTCGGGTCGGCCGGTGTCGCGAAGGCCGGCTCGACCAGGGCGGGGCCGGGGTTGAGGAAGAAGCTCAGCTTGTCGTCGCGGACGAAGTAGACTCGCGCTCCGTACATCTGAGGCAACGTCAGAACGACCGGGCCGGCGCCCGCCGGGCGCAGCGGGATGGCGCAGTCCACGGGCAGCGGGGTCATCGTGGTGGACGGCGACTCCGGGCGGTAGACGCCACCGCCCGGGCGCAGCAGCAGCCACCGGCCGGTGGCCTGCTCGTGGCCGGTGACGTAGGCGTGCACCGTGCCCGGCAGCGACCTGTTCTCCAGGGCGAGCTCGCAGGTCGCGGGGGCTCCGGAGGCGGTGCGGGTGCCGAAGGCGGCGGTGGCGGCGGTCGCGGCGGCGGCGGCCGAGCCGGTGAGGAAGAGCCTGCGGGACGGGCGGGACGCGGGCGTGGGGGAATCCATGACGACTCCTTGTGGGGAGAGGAGTGGTGGGGATGCCGCTCACTCTGGCCGGGGCCATGACAACCGTCAATACTTGGGACTGAGAGCGCTCTCAGAATTTTTCCGCGTTCACCACTCGTAGCCGTAGACTCGGCCGGGTGACTTCCCCCGGCGACGCCCACGAGCCCGACGACCAGATCCTCGGAACGCTGCGCCGGGTCTTCGGCTACGACGCCTTCCGCGGTCCGCAGCGGGAGATCATCGACCAGGTGGTGGGCGGCGGCGACGCGCTGGTCCTCATGCCGACCGGCGGCGGCAAGTCGCTCTGCTACCAGATCCCCGCACTCGTGCGCCCGGGCACCGGCGTGGTGATCTCGCCGCTGATCGCGCTCATGCAGGACCAGGTCGACGCCCTGCGCGCGCTCGGCGTACGCGCCGGGTTCCTCAACTCCACCCAGGACATGGACGAACGGCGGCTCGTCGAGGCCGAGTTCGCCGCCGGGGAGCTCGACCTGCTCTACCTCGCGCCGGAGCGGCTGCGCGTCGACTCCACGCTCCAGCTCCTCAAGCGCGGCACGATCTCGCTCTTCGCCATCGACGAGGCGCACTGCGTGGCCCAGTGGGGCCACGACTTCCGGCCCGACTACCTCCAGCTCTCCGCGCTGCACGAACGCTGGCCCGACATCCCCCGGATCGCGCTCACCGCCACCGCGACGCCCGCCACCCACGCGGAGATCGCGGCCCGGCTGAACCTCACCGGGGCCCGTCACTTCGTGGCCGGCTTCGACCGGCCCAACATCCAGTACCGCGTCGTCCCCAAGTCCGACCCCAAGCGGCAGCTGCTGCGCCTGCTGCGCGAGGAGCACCCCGGCGACGCCGGCATCGTGTACTGCCTGTCCCGGGCGTCGGTGGAGAAGACGGCCGCGTTCCTGGTGGAGAACGGCATCGAGGCGGTGCCGTACCACGCCGGGCTGGACGCCCGCACCCGCGCCGCGAACCAGTCCCGGTTCCTGCGCGAGGACGGCCTGGTCGTCGTGGCCACCATCGCCTTCGGCATGGGCATCGACAAGCCCGACGTGCGGTTCGTCGCCCATCTCGACCTGCCCAAGTCCGTGGAGGGCTACTACCAGGAGACCGGCCGGGCCGGGCGCGACGGGCTGCCCTCCACGGCGTGGCTGGCCTACGGCCTCCAGGACGTGGTCCAGCAGCGCAAGATGATCGACGGTTCGGAGGGCGACGACGAGCACCGCCGCCGCCTCGCCGCCCACCTCGACGCCATGCTCGCCCTGTGCGAGACGGTCGAGTGCCGCCGGGTGCGGCTGCTGGCCTACTTCGGTCAGGAGTCCGCCCCGTGCGGCAACTGCGACACCTGCCTCACGCCGCCGAAGTCCTGGGACGGCACCATCGCGGCCCAGAAGCTGCTGTCGACCGTGGTACGGCTCAAGCGCGAACGGAACCAGAAGTTCGGGGCGGGCCAGCTCGTCGACATCCTGCTCGGCCGCAAGACGGCCAAGGTGATCCAGTTCGACCACGACGCGCTGAGCGTCTTCGGCATCGGCACCGAACTGAGCGAGGCCCAGTGGCGGGGCGTCGTACGCCAGCTCCTCGCCCAGGGGCTCCTGGCGGTCGAAGGCGAGCACGGGACGCTGGTCCTCACCGACGCCTCGGCCGAGGTGCTGGCCGGCCGGCGGGAGGTGCCCATGCGCAGCGAACCCGAGCGGCCGGCCAGGACGGCCTCCCCGGGCAGGTCCGGCAAGGCGGGCCGCGCCCCGGCGGCGGACCTGCCGGCAGAGGCCGTGCCGGTCTTCGAGCGGCTGCGGGCCTGGCGCGCCGCCACCGCCAAGGAGCAGGGCGTACCCGCGTACGTCATCTTCCACGACGCCACCCTCCGGGAGATCGCCATCGCCCCGCCGGCGTCGCCGGCCGAGCTGGGGACGGTGACCGGCGTCGGCGAGAACAAGCTCGCCAAGTACGGCCAGGGCATCCTCGACGCGCTGGCCGCCGAGGACTGAGCCTCGCCCCCGGACCCGGGGGCGCCGGTCCGGCCGACGCTTCCGGTCCTCCCGCCCGTCGCCGCCGTCCCCGGCGGGCGGTGCCCGTCCCGGCGGGCGGGAGCGACCCGGCGGCGACCGGCTCTCTCCGGGCCCCGGCGCGGGCTCCCGCGCCGGTATCTCCCAGGAGCACACGGCCGCCGAGGCGGGGACCGGGCAGCCGCGCGGCGCGGGACACCGCGGCGGAGTCCGCGTCCGACCCGGGGCCCGCCCAGGGCGGACGCCAGGCGCGCCGCCCACGGCCGGGTCCCCCCGCGCGGGACGCCCGGGGCCTCTCCGGCCGGTCCGGTGCGGCCCATTGAGCACCGCGGGTGCCCGTGGTACACCGGCCCGGCCGGTCCACACCACGTCCTCCGGGAGGTCCCCGTGCCACCGATCGTGCCCGACTGGCCCCGCCGTGCCTTCCTCGCCGCCGGCGCCGCCACCGCCCTGGGGCTCACCGTGCCGCCTCCCGCCCGTGCCGCCCACCGGGCCGCGCCCGACGACGAGTTCGCGGCGCTGCGGCTGCGCTGGACCGGGCTGCAGCTCGGCACCGGTTACGACCCGGCCGCCGAGCCGTACGCCTCGCGCCTCGCCGAGACCGGTGACCTGGCCGCCCGTCACCTGGCCACCATGGCCCCCACCGCCACCTCCCTGTGGCCCGGCCACCGGTTCGACCCGCCCTCCGGGATCACCCAGAGCTACCACCGGCTGTGGACCATGACCCAGGCGTACGCCCAGCCCGGCACCGGCCGCACCGGTGATCCGTCCCTGCTCACCGCCGTGCTGCGCGGCCTGGACCACCTCTCCGAACGGGTCTACAACCCGTCCACCACCCGGTACGGCAACTGGTGGGAGTGGCAGATCGGCAGCCCCCGCCTGTTGATGGACATCGCCGTCACGCTGTACGAAGCCCTCGGTCCGGACCGGGTCGGAGCGGCCTGCGCCGCCGTCGACCACTTCGTCCCGGACGCGATGCTCGGCGACTACGGCGGCACCTCCACCGGCGCCAACCGCGTCGACCTGTGCCGCGTGGTCGCCCTGCGCGGTGTCGCCGGCCGGTCGCCGGCCAAAGTGGCCCTGGCTCGTGACGCCCTGTCACCGGTCTTCCCGTACGTGACCGAGGGCGACGGGCTCTACGCCGACGGCAGCTTCGTCCAGCACACCTGGGTCGCCTACTCCGGTACGTACGGGCAGGTGCTCCTGGACGGCCTGGGACGGCTGTTCGCCCTACTGGCCGGGACGCCCTGGGCCGTCACCGACCCGAACCGCCAGATCGTCCTGGACAGCGTCGAGCACGCCTACGCCCCGCTCGTCCACAACGGGCTGATGATGGACTGCGTCAACGGCCGGGCCGTCAGCCGGGGCATCTCACGCAACGACCCGCGCCGCGTCCTGCGCGGCGACCATTTCCACGGCCAGGGCGTCATCGCCGCCATCGCGCTGCTGGCCGGTGCCGCGAGCCCCGCCGAACGCGACCGGTGGCACGCGCGAGTCAAGGGCTGGATCGACCGGGACACGGTCAGCCCGGTCCTCACCGCTCCCCAGTTCGGCGTCGCCGACCTGGCCCGGCTGCACGCCGTGGCCGCCTCGCCGGTACCCGCCGCCCCGGAGCCGGCCGGCCACCGGCTGTACGCCGCCATGGACCGGGCCGTGCACCGCCGCCCCGGGTGGGCGGCGGCCGTCGCCATGGCCTCGGACCGGATCACGTACTACGAGTGCGGCAACGGCGAGAACCCGCGCGGCTGGCACACCGGCGCGGGCATGCTCTCCTGGTGGGGGCCCGGCGGCGACGCCCAGTACACCGACTGGTTCTGGCCGACCGTCGACCCCTACCGGCTGCCCGGCACGACCGTGTCGACCAGACGGCTGGCCGACCGGGAGGGCGGCGAGTGGGGCGCGCCGAAGCCGGACGTGCGCTGGGTCGGGGGAGTCACCGACGGCGAGTTCGCCGCCGTGGGACAGCACCTGCGCGGTCTCGGCTCCACCCTCCGGGCCCGCAAGTCCTGGTTCTGCGCCGCCGACGCGGTCGTCTGCCTCGGCGCGGGCATCAGCGCCACCGACGGCGTGCCGGTCGAGACCGTCGTGGACAACCGCCGCCTGGACGACGCGGGTGACCAGCGCCTCACCACCGGAGCCCGCTGGGCCCATCTCGAAGGCCACGGCGGCTGGGTGCTCCCGCACGGCACGCGGAACCTGCGCACCCTGCGCGAGGACCGCACCGGCGCCTGGAGCGACATCAACGCCACGGCCGTCACCGAGCGCCGTACCCGCCGCTACCAGACGCTCTGGCTGGACCACGGGACCGATCCGGCCGACGCCCGCTACGCCTACCTGCTGATGCCGGGCGCCACCCGCCGGGCCGTGGCCGCCCGCGCGCACGACCCGCACTGGCTGCGGATCCTCGACAACACCGCGGCCCGCCAGGCCGTCACCGTCCCCTCGCTCGGCCTGACCGCGGCGAACTTCTGGCGGGCCGGTACGGTGGGGGCGCTCACCACCACGGCGCCGGCCAGCGTCCTGGTGCGCCGCCGCGGACGCGGGGCCACGGTGTGCGTGAGCGAGCCGCCGCGCACCGGTGAGCCGCTGGAGATCACCTGGCACCGCCCGGTCCGCCGGGTCCTGAGCGCCGGTCCCTCGGTCGAGGTGCTGGCCACCGGGCGGGCCCTGGTGCTGCGCGTCACCCCGGGAACGGAGGGCGCGAGCCACCGCTGTGAGGTAGCTCTCAGCTGAGGGCTTGTGGAGGTCCCACAACCCCGCACGCCCCTGGGCTGGCACTTCGCCTGTACCGCCGAATGGTTCTGTTCAAGGGTGACAGGAGATGGGTTCTTAGACTGTACGGAGTCGACGGCGGGATTTTCTTGGTCGACTTCGTAGGGTCAGTACATGACCGTTGTCGACGAAATCCAGGGCGAGCCCACCGATGCCCGCGGGCGGGTGGCCGAGCTGCGCGCGCTGCGCGAGGAGGCCCGCCGCGGCCCGAGCGACCGGGCGACCGAGGCACAGCACGCGAAGGGCAAGCTGACCGCCCGTGAGCGCATCGAGCTGCTGCTCGACCCGGGTTCGTTCAACGAGGTCGAGCAGTTGCGGCGGCACCGCGCCACCGGGTTCGGGCTGGAGAGCAAGAAGCCCTACACCGACGGGGTCATCACCGGCTGGGGCACGGTCGAGGGCCGGACCGTCTTCGTCTACGCGCACGACTTCCGGATCTTCGGCGGCGCGCTGGGCGAGGCCCACGCCACCAAGATCCACAAGATCATGGACATGGCCATCGCGGCCGGCGCACCGCTGGTGTCGCTGAACGACGGCGCCGGCGCCCGGATCCAGGAGGGCGTCTCGGCCCTGGCCGGTTACGGCGGCATCTTCCAGCGCAACACGCGCGCCTCGGGCGTCATCCCGCAGATCAGCGTGATGCTGGGCCCGTGCGCCGGTGGCGCCGCCTACTCCCCGGCGCTGACCGACTTCGTGTTCATGGTCCGCGAGACCTCGCAGATGTTCATCACCGGCCCCGACGTCGTCAAGGCGGTCACCGGTGAGGAGATCACCCAGAACGGCCTGGGCGGCGCGGACGTCCACGCCGGGACCTCCGGCGTGGCGCACTTCGCCTACGACGACGAGGAGACCTGCATCGCGGAGGTGCGCTACCTGCTGTCGATGCTGCCCTCCAACAACCGCGAGAACCCCCCGGCCGTCCCGTGCGAGGACCCGGCCGACCGGCGCGGCGAGGTGCTGCTGGACCTGGTCCCGGCCGACGGCAATCGCCCCTACGACATGCACAAGGTCATCGAGGAGCTCGTCGACGACGGCGACTGCCTGGAGGTCCACGAGCGCTGGGCCCGCAACATCATCTGTGCCCTGGCCCGGCTGGACGGCCAGGTCGTCGGCATCGTCGCCAACCAGCCGCAGACCCTGGCCGGGGTGCTGGACATCGAGGCGTCGGAGAAGGCCGCGCGGTTCGTCCAGATGTGCGACGCCTTCAACATCCCGATCATCACCCTGCTGGACGTCCCCGGCTTCCTGCCCGGCGTCGACCAGGAGCACGGCGGCATCATCCGCCACGGCGCCAAGCTGCTGTACGCGTACTGCAACGCCACCGTCCCGCGGATCTCGCTGATCCTGCGCAAGGCGTACGGCGGCGCGTACATCGTCATGGACTCCCAGTCCATCGGCGCCGACCTCACTTACGCCTGGCCCACCAACGAGATCGCCGTGATGGGCGCCGAGGGCGCGGCCAACGTCATCTTCCGGCGCCAGATCGCCGACGCCCAGGACCCCGAGGCCATGCGCGCCCGCATGGTCAAGGAGTACAAGGCCGAGCTGATGCACCCCTACTACGCCGCTGAGCGCGGTCTGGTCGACGACGTGATCGACCCCTCCGAGACCCGCGAGGTCCTCATCAGGTCCCTCGCGATGCTCCGCACCAAGCACGCCGACCTGCCCTCCCGCAAGCACGGCAACCCGCCTCAGTAACAGGAGCGCCCTGTGACCACCCCCGCCCCCGCATCCCTGCTCCGTGTCGAGAAGGGCCACGCCGAGCCCGAGGAGCTCGCGGCCATCACCGCGATCCTGCTGGCCCGCGCCAACGCCCGCCCGGCCGACGCCCCGGCCCGCCGTTCCGGCTCCACCGCCGGCTGGCGCCGCCTGGAGCGCACCCCCGGCTTCCGGGCCGCCCACTCCTGGCAGGGCTGACCGCGCCGTCACGAAGGGCCCCGCACTCCTCGGAGTGCGGGGCCCTTCCGCGTCCCGCCCGGCAGGCACCGGGTACGGCGACGGCCCGCGCACCAGGGAGTGCGCGGGCCGTGGCGGTACGGGACGGTGACTACCGGAGCCGGGCCATGAGGGCGTGTTCGACGAGGGTGATGAGGGCGCTCTTGGCGTCGGCGCGGTGGCGGGCGTCGGTGGTGATGATGGGGGTGTCGGGGCCGATCTGGAGTGCTTCGCGTACTTCTTCGGGGGTGTAGGGCTGGTGTCCGTCGAAGCCGTTGAGGGCGATGACGAAGGGCAGGCCGCTGTTCTCGAAGTAGTCGACCGCGGGGAAGCAGTCGGCGAGGCGGCGGGTGTCGACGAGGACGACGGCGCCGATGGCGCCGCGTACGAGGTCGTCCCACATGAACCAGAAGCGGTCCTGTCCGGGGGTGCCGAACAGGTAGAGGATGAGGTCCTGGTCCAGGGTGATGCGGCCGAAGTCCATGGCCACGGTGGTGGTGGTCTTGTCCCCGGTGTGGGTGAGGTCGTCGATGCCGGCCGACGCGGACGTCATGACGGCCTCGGTACGCAGCGGGTTGATCTCCGAGACGGCGCCGACGAACGTGGTCTTGCCCACGCCGAAGCCGCCCGCCACCACGATCTTCGCGCTGGTGGTTGAGCGGGCTGCACCGCCGCTAGAGCTTGCGAAGTCCACTGAGCACCCTTTCGAGCAGTGTCACGTCTGGCTGGCCGCCGGCGGACTCGTCGCCGCCGGGCTGGTGGATGGCGACAAGTCCGGCCTCCGCCAGGTCGGCGACGAGGATCCGGGCAACGCCGAGGGGAATGGAGAGAAGCGCCGAGATCTCGGCGACCGACTTGATCTCGATGCACAACCGGCAGATCCGCTGGTGCTCGGGCAACTGCCCGTGCAGCCGGGACGGATCGGCCGTGGTGGACACCAGCGCCTCGATGGCGAGCTGGTACCGCGGCCGGGTCCGGCCGCCGGTCATGGCGTAGGGACGGACCAGCGGCGAATTGCCGCCGGACGCCCCCGAGGGCTCCGGTGCCCGGCGCCGCTGCTGCGCCGGCTGGACGCGCGGTGCCTGCGACCGGAGGTACGAGGGCTGCTGCTGCGGCTGCTGGTAGGACGGCTGACCGCCCTGCCCGCTCGGTGCGGAAGGAAAGTTGAAGCGGTTCTGAGCGGTCCCACCCTGCGACTGGTGAGCACCGTCATAGGGGTGGTGTCCGCCTGGGGGTGTTGCCACGTTTCCTCCTCCGACTGCCGGTCGCCGGTCCATGTCCCTGTGGAGCCGCGCCACCGCACCTTATGGCGCGGTGGCGAGAAACGCACGGTCCGTCTGTTAGTTGAGCAGACTTCCCTGGAGTTCCGCGCGCAGGTCCGGGGTGAGGACACTGCCCGCTCGGTCCACCAGAAGAGCCATCTCGTAACCGACGAGACCGATGTCGGCGTCGGGGTGGGCGAGGACGGCCAGCGAGGAGCCGTCCGAGATGGACATGATGAAGAGGAACCCCCGCTCCATCTCGACGACGGTCTGGTTGACCGCGCCGCCCTCGAAGATCCGGGACGCGCCCGCGGTCAGCGAGGTCAGTCCGGAGGCGACGGCCGCAAGCTGGTCGGCACGGTCACGGGGGAAACCCTCGGACATCGCCAGCAGGAGTCCGTCGGCGGAGACCACCACCGTGTGGGACACCCCGGGGGTGTTGTCCACGAAGTTGGTGATCAACCAGTTCAGATTCTGCGCCGCCTGGCTCATCGGGCTCACACTAACGCTCCTGGTTGTAGGTACTACCCGGGCCGAGGCCCGATCCGTTCGTGTCCGTTCCCGCGCTGCGTCCCTGCTGGACACCGCGCCGCAGGTTGCTCAACCTGCCACGCACGTCCTCCGGGGCGCGGGAGACCTGGGGGCCGCCCTGCGGGGTCTGCTCCGCGGTGCCCTCGACCAAATTGGCCTTGGGCACCCGCCGCGGCAGTCCGGACGGGGTGACTCCGCCGGCCTTCGGCTCGCGGAGCTTCTCGGCCCGCTGCCAGCGCTCGTCGTTCGTCGAGCGCCGGTCCTCGGAGCCGCCCGCCTCGCCCTGCGGGGCCTGCCCGGCCGACTGGTCCTGCCCGGCCGGCCGGTCCCGGCGGACCGACGGGTCCGGCCGGTCCTGCTGGACGGCCGGCTGCCGTGCCTGCGGGGCCTGCGGCTGCTCCGGCCGCGGGTCCTGCTGGCGGCTGCCGCGGCGCGGCAGACCGGCGTCGGTCAGCTGGTGGCTGGCGTTCGGGGTGGGACCCGGACGGTCGAAGCCTACGCGGTCCTGAGCGTTCGTGGGAGCGCTCGGGGCAGATTCCGATTCGGCCGGGTACTCCGACTCGAAACCGCCGCCGTACGAGCCCTGTTCGGCCCACTCGCCCTGGTGGGGCTGGTGAGCGTACGGGTCGTCGTACGACTGCTGCTGGGGCTCCTGAGACGGAAAGCCGGATTCCGCATAGGTCGGCTCAGCGTACTCGCCGGTCGGGTACCGCTCGGCGGCGTACTCCGTACCACCGTACTGCTCGGCGGGGTAACCGCCGTAGCCGGCCTGCTGCTCATAGCCGCCGTCGGCGTACGCCGTCTGCGGGTCGTACTGCTGCCCCTGCTGCTGACCGTAGGCGGCCTGCGGCTGCTGCTGGGACTGGTCGACCTCGTCGCGGAACAGCGGCCGCTCGGTGTCCTGGGACCCCTGCGTGCCCTGCATCTGGGCGCCCAGCGCCGCGCGGCGCTCCTCGCGGAGCCGGGAGCGCTTCACCGAGTCCAGCGGCGCGTCCGGGGACGGCTGATCGTACGCGGAGTCGTCGAAGCCCAGCTCCGCCGCCGTACGCAGCGGGGCGGACTCGTAGGACTGCTGCTCCGGGATGATCGAGGAGACGGTGAAGTCGTCCTCCAGGGACGGGTCGCCGCCGCCGCCGTGGGTGATCGCGTCCGGCAGCATGACCAGTGAGGTCGTACCGGCCTGCTCGCCCGAGGGGCGCAGCTGGACCCGGATCCCGTGCCGTCCGGCGAGCCGGCCGACCACGAACAGGCCCATGCGCTGCGAGATCGCGGCGTCCACCGTCGGCGGGTTGGCCAGCTTGTGGTTGATGTCGGCGAAGTCCTCGGCGGTCAGGCCGATGCCCTTGTCGTGGATCTCGACCATCACCCGGCCGTCGGGCAGCCGCGTCGCGGTCACCCGCACCTTGGTCTGCGGCGAGGAGAACGTGGTGGCGTTCTCCAGCAGCTCGGCGAGCAGGTGCACGAGGTCGGTCACGGCCTGGCCGTGGATGTCCGTCTCGGGTACGCCGGTGAGCTCGATGCGCTCGTACGACTCCACCTCCGAGGAGGCGGCCCGCAGCACGTCCACCAGCGGCACCGGCTGGTTCCAGCGGCGGCCCGGCTCCTCACCGGCCAGGACCAGCAGGTTCTCGCCGTTGCGCCGCATACGGGTGGCCAGGTGGTCGAGCTTGAAGAGGTTCTCCAGCTGGTCCGGGTCCGCCTCGTTGTTCTCCAGCTCGGTGATCAGGGTCAACTGGCCCTCGATCAGCGACTGGTTGCGCTGCGACAGGTTGGTGAAGATCGCGTTGACGTTGCCCCGGAGCATGGCCTGCTCGGCGGCGAGCCGGACGGCCTCGCGGTGGACCTGGTCGAAGGCCCGGGCGACCTCGCCGATCTCGTCCTGGGTGTTGATCGGGATCGGCCGCACCCGGGTGTCGACCCGGCCGGGGTCGGTACGGGAGAGCTGGTCGACCAGCATCGGCAGGCGCTGCTCGGCGATGCCCAGCGCGGCGGCGCGCAGCTCGCGCATCGAACGGCTCATCTGGCGGGCCATCATCGCGGCCAGGATGAACGCGGCGCCCAGGGCGATCACGACGATGGCGCCGTTGACGATGGCGTCGGTCCGGGCGTCCGCGGAGATCTCGGCGGCCTCGTTCACCGCCTTGGTGACGAGCTCGTCCTCGATCTCGCTGTAGCCATCGAACTTGGCGGTCGCCGCGCGCATCCAGGTGTCGGGAGTGACGTTCTGGCTCGCCAGGTCCTTGACGGCGTCGGCGTCCTTGCTCTTGCCGATCGCGGCCGCCATGCCGTTGTAGACGGAGCCCTTCGCGTCGGTGGGCACCTTGAGGTTGGCCACCCGGAGCTGTTCGGCACCTTCCTTGGCCTTGCGCCCCATGACCTCCTTCAGCCGCGCCTCGTCCTCGGCGGTACCACCGGAGATGTACTCGCCGATGGCGATCCGCTCCAGGTAGCTGTACGAGTTGAAGGCGACGGACTGCTGGGCGAAGACCGCGTCGTCCCGGCTCGGCCTGACCAGCAGGTGGGTACCGATCGAGCGCTGCAGCGACCCGGCGGCCTTGGCGAGCTGGACGGCGTAGACCGTACGGCCGTAGCTGGTGATGTTGCCGGTGCCCAGGCCCAGCTCGTTGGAGAACTCCATCAGCACGTGCTGGATGGTGACGTAGTCCTCTTCGGTCTGCACCGGGTCCTTGGCCTTGGAGTAGGCCGTCTCGCGAAGCTGCTCCAGGTCCGGCTCGGTCTGCCGGAAGAGCTTCAGGCGGCGCTCCAGACCCTCCTTGGCCGGCATGTCCTCCACGGCCGCGTCGAACTTCCGCTTGGCGGCGTCGGTGGCGGCGTACGCGTTGGTGACCTCGGTGGCCTTGTCATCGCCCTTCAGCTTGTGCTCGGCGGTGAGGTCCCGCTCGTTGAGCAGCGCCTGGCCGTACTCGGAGGCGGCCCGCACGATCAGCGCCGTCCGCTCGGCGTCCTGCGCCTCGCGCCAGGTGTCGATCGAGGCCTTGACCTGGAAGCCGCCCATGACGAGGCCGACCAGCACGGGTATGAGGAGAATGGCGTTCAGCTTGGTGGGCACCCGCCAGTTGCGCGGGGACAGCCGGCCCGGGCTGCCGGCGGCAACGGGTCCGGCCGGTTCCGGCCCGGACGTATCGGCAGGCGGCACCGCTGTGCGCGCGGGCGGGGTGAAGTTGCCCCGCGCCTGCTGCTCCGCGGCGCTGTTCTTGCTTCGCCTCACTCGACCAACAACCTCTCGGCGCCGGCACCTGATTGTGCCGTTTTTCTGTTCTGGGCCGTACTACTCGGGAGTTCGTCGCATTGCAGCACGTAAAGCGGTCGCGTTCCAAACAGCGAGATCCGCCCGGCGCCGACTCCCCAGCCGCCAGATAAAACGGGCATAAAGAGCGAGCCCCACCAAATGGCGGGGCTCATGTGAGCGCAGTGGCACCACACGGCTGCGGGTCGTGTCCGCTCCGGCGCAATTCTCTGTCGAAACGTTATGAACCGCGGCGGGGGACCGTGTCACAGGACACACTCCCCCTCTCCGCGCCGCGATGGCAACTGCCCAGTGCCGTCCTTTACTTGAGCCGGGCCATGAGGGCGTGTTCGACGAGGGTGATGAGGGCGCTCTTGGCGTCGGCGCGGTGGCGGGCGTCGGTGGTGATGATGGGGGTGTCGGGGCCGATCTGGAGTGCTTCGCGTACTTCTTCGGGGGTGTAGGGCTGGTGTCCGTCGAAGCCGTTGAGGGCGATGACGAAGGGCAGGCCGCTGTTCTCGAAGTAGTCGACCGCGGGGAAGCAGTCGGCGAGGCGGCGGGTGTCGACGAGGACGACGGCGCCGATGGCGCCGCGTACGAGGTCGTCCCACATGAACCAGAAGCGGTCCTGTCCGGGGGTGCCGAACAGGTAGAGGATGAGGTCCTGGTCCAGGGTGATGCGGCCGAAGTCCATGGCCACGGTGGTGGTGGTCTTGTCCCCGGTGTGGGTGAGGTCGTCGATGCCGGCCGACGCGGACGTCATGACGGCCTCGGTACGCAGCGGGTTGATCTCCGAGACGGCGCCGACGAACGTGGTCTTGCCCACGCCGAAGCCGCCCGCCACCACGATCTTCGCGCTGGTGGTCGAGCGGGCCGCCCCGCCGCTAGAGCTTGCGAAGTCCACTGAGCACCCTTTCGAGCAGTGTCACGTCCGGCGTGCCGCCGGCCTCTCCGTTGCCCGGCTGGTGGATCGCCACCATGCCCGCCTCCGCCAGGTCGGCCACGAGGATCCGGGCCACCCCCAGCGGCATCGACAGCAGCGCGGAGACCTCCGCCACCGACTTCACCTCACGGCACAGGTGGCAGATGCGCTGGTGCTCCGGCAGCAGCCCGGCCAGGAGCGCCGGGTCGGCCGTGGTGGACACCAGCGCCTCGATGGCGAGCTGGTACCGCGGCCGGGTCCGGCCGCCGGTCATGGCGTACGGCCGGACCAGCGGCTGATCGCCTTCCAGTCCGTACGAGGCGTCCATGGAGACACCGTACGGATCGTGAGAGGCGGGGGGCGGGGTCATGAATCCTCCGGGCGTGACAGCAGGTGGTCGGTTTGCCGTCTGACTGGGCCGGTGGGGGGCCGGTTGGGGCGGCCGACGGTGAACAGGGCGGAAGGGCGGTGCGGAGGGGCGTGCCGGCTCAGTGGAGCAGACTGCCCTGGAGCTCGGCGCGGAGGTCGGGGGTCAGGACACTGCCGGCGCGGTCGACCAGCAGGGCCATCTCGTAGCCGACCAGGCCGATGTCGCACTCCGGGTGGGCGAGGACGGCCAGCGAGGAACCGTCCGAGACCGACATGAGGAAGAGGAAGCCGCGCTCCATCTCCACCACGGTCTGGGCGACCGTGCCCCCCTCGAAGATCCGGGACGCGCCCGCGGTCAGCGAGGTCAGTCCGGACGCCACGGCCGCGAGCTGGTCGGCGCGGTCGCGGGGGAAACCTTCGGACATGGCCAGCAGCAGTCCGTCGGCGGAGACCACCACTGTGTGGGACACCCCGGGGGTGTTGTCCACGAAGTTGGTGATCAACCAGTTCAGATTCTGTGCGGCCTGGCTCATCGGGCTCAACTAACGCTCCTGCTGGTGAGTGGGGCCGATATTGAAGCTGCCCGTGGTGGAGCCGCCCGCCTGACGTCCCTGCTGGATACCCCGGCGCAGGTTGGTCAGCCGGCCGCGCACGTCGTCGGGCGCGCGAGACACCTGCGGCCCGGACTGCGGGGTCGACTCCTGCGCCGTGCCCGGCACCAGATTGGCGCGCGGGACCCGGCGGGGCAGGCCCGAGGTGGTGACGCCGCCCGCGGCGGGCTTGCGGACCCGCTCGGCCTGGCGTACCAGCTCGTCGTTGGGGGTGGGGCGCCACGAACCGGTCGTCGAGGCCGGGTCGGTGCCCTCCTGTCCGGGCTGCGGCTGCCGCACCGGAGCGGAACGCTCCGGAGCCGGCTGCCGGGGCACGGCAGGGATCTGCGAAGTCTGGTCCTGCGGGACGAATCCGCCTCGCTGGGACTGCTGCTGGGCCTGGTGGCCCTGGGGAGCCGGTCCGCCCTGCTGGTCCGGGCCGCCGCCCTCGCCGTGGAACCAGTTGGTCTCCAGCGTGTCGTACAGCGGCGTCCGGCCGTCTCCGGGGCCCGCCGGAGGCAGTGCCTCGGGCGGGGCCTGCGGCGCGCCGAAGTCCGGGCGCTGGAACTGGGCCGTGGAGGCCGGGTCGGGGTGCGGGGCCCCGAAGTCCGGCCGGGCGAACTCGGCGGTGGAGTCCGGCTCGTCGTGGCCGCGCGGCGCGTCCAGCGGGGTGTGCTGCTGCGGCGGTACGGGAGCCTGCTCGCCGCCCCAGCCGGTGGCCGCGGGGCGCTGCTGCTGCGAGGGCTGCTGCGGGGCCGGCTGCTGCTGCGCCGACTGGAGGGGACCGCCGGGAAGTTCGGCGCGCGGGGCGCCCGAGGGAGGCAGCTGCTGCTTGTGCCGACCGGGCTGCCGGCCGCGTCCGCCCCGCCGGCCGGGCTCGCCCGGCTGCCGGGAGTCGGTGCCCGGCTGGGCGGGGGAGTTCTGCCAGACGTCCGAGCGCGTGGGGATACCGCCGGGCGCGGCGGTGCCGGCACCCTGCTCGGCGCGGTCGGCCGGGGCGCCGAAGGCACCCGCGGGACCGGCGCCCTGGCGCTGCGGGTCCTGCGGCTGCCCGGGCCGGCCGGGGCCCTGCCGGCCCTGGCCCGGACCCTGCTGGCCCTGGCCCGGACCCTGCTGCTGTCCCTGGCCCTGCTGGGCGTGCTGGCCCTGGCGGGCGGGACGGCCGCCCTGCGGCGCGCCCTGCGGGCCACCAGGGCGCCCGGCGGCGTCGTCCCGGCCGGGCAGCGCGGCCCGGGGGCCGGTACCCGCGCCCATCTGGCCGCGGGCCGCGCCGGCGCCACCACCGGAACCGAGAGCGGCGGCCAGGCCGCCACCGTGCCGTCCCGTGGACGCGCCGCCGGGGCCACCGCCCAGACCGGGGCGGCCGCCGCCACCGACCGCGCCGGGACCGCCGGTCAGCAGGCCACCGGGGGCCTGGGCACCCTGCGGCATGGCGCCCTGGCCACCGGGGCCGGGCTTGCCGGGGACCTTCTTGCCGCCCTGGGCGACGTCCACCGGGAGCATGACCAGCGCGGTCGTGCCGCCCGAGTCGGACGGGCGGAGCTGGATCCGGATGCCGTGCCGCAGCGACAGGCGGCCGACCACGAACAGACCCATGCGCCGGGAGACCGACACGTCCACGGTGGGCGGCGAGGCGAGCCGCTCGTTGATCGCGGCCAGGTCCTCGGGGGAGAGGCCGATACCGGTGTCGTGGATCTCGACGAGCACCCGCCCGTCGGGCAGCGCGTGACCGGTGACCCGCACCTTGGTCTGCGGCGAGGAGAACGAGGTGGCGTTCTCCAGCAGCTCGGCGAGCAGGTGCACGAGGTCGTTGACGACCCGGCCGGCGACCTCGGTCGTCGGCACGGAGGAGAGCTCGATGCGCTCGTACTGCTCCACCTCGGAGGCGGCGGCACGGAGCACGTCGACCAGCGGCACGGGCCGGGTCCACCGGCGCCCCGGCTCCTCACCGGCGAGAACGAGCAGGTTCTCACCGTTACGGCGCATACGGGTGGCCAGGTGGTCGAGCTTGAACAGCGAGGAGAGCTGGTCCGGGTCGGCCTCACGGGACTCCAGCTCGGAGATCAGCGAGAGCTGACGCTGGATGAGGCCCTGCGAGCGCCGCGAGAGGTTGGTGAACATCGCGTTGACGTTGCCCCGCAGCAGGGCCTGCTCGGCGGCGAGGCGGACCGCCTCGCGGTGCACGTCGTCGAAGGCCGTGGCCACCTGGCCGATCTCGTCCCGGGAGTTCAGGCCGACCGACACCACGGAGGTGTCGACGTCCTGCGGGTCGGACTCGGACAGCTGGCGGACCAGCTCGGGCAGCCGCTCCTGGGCGACCTTGGTCGCGGTGTCCTGCAGCCGGCGCAGCGAACGGATCATGGACCGGGACACCACGAAGGCGCCGACGAGGGAGACGCCGAGCACCAGCAGGATCAGCGCACCGTTGATGATCGCGTCGCGCTGCGACTCCTGGCGCAGCTCACGGGCCTTGCTCTCCATCTCGCCCAGCAGGGTGAGCTCGATGGTCTTCATGGCCTGGATCTTGGTGTCGTCCTTGTCGGTCCAGTCCAGGTAGCTGCGCTTCTCCTCGTCCTTCATGCCGTCCGGGTCGTTGAGCACCCGGTCGGCGTACTTGTCGGCAGCCGTGATCGAGGGGTTGTCGCTGTTGAGCGGGGCCAGCAGCTCGGTGGCGTCGCCACCGGTGGAGGCGTAGATCGTCTGGAAGGCCGACAGCGAGGAGTTCTCGTTGGTGCGCGCCGACTGACCGTAGAGGCGGTCGTTCGGGTTGAGCGTGCCCTGCTCCTTGTCGGTCTTGGGCAGGGCGGCGGCGATCACCGCGCGCTGGATGGAGGCGTACTCCTTGGCGGACGAGAACGCCGCCAGCGCGCGGGTGCGCTTGATCATGTCGGGGTTGCTGGTCGCCTGCGCCATGTCCTGCGAGAGGCTGAGCAGCGACTCGATCAACTGGTTGTAGCGCTCGATCGTCTGGGACCGCTGCACGCCCGGCGCGTACGCGCCCTTGCGGATCTCCGCGAGGGTGACGACCTGGCTGGCGATCTGGTTGACGTTCGAACGGATGCTCTGCAGCGCCTCGTTGCCCTGGGTGTCCCCGATGCCCTCGGTCGCGGCGAGGAAGGCCCGCTGGGCCCGGTCGGCGTCCTTGCGGGGCGCCTGGACCTTGAAGTCGGAGGTGTCCGCGCGGTTGGCCAGCGGACCCGCCGTCAGGTCGCGCTCCTGCTGGAGCGCGTGGGCGAGGTCGGTGGCCTCCTTGGTCAGCTGCGTGAGCAGCTGCATGTGGTCCAGCTGCTCCATGTCGTTCATGGACTCGTTGATACGCAGTCCGCCCAGCGTGGTGGCGGCGACCACGGGAAGCGCGAGCAGGGCGACCAGGCGGGTGCTGATGCGCCAGTTGCGCAGGGCTATTCGCGAGCCGGCGTCGGGGGGACCCGCGGGCTTCGGTTCGGCCGCGGCGTCCGGGCCGCCGGAGGGCGGCGCGCCGGCGCGCCCGCCGCGCTCACCACCGTCGGCGGGAGCCGCCGGTCCGGTGCTCTGGGCGTGCTGGGGCGAGGAGCCGCGGTCGTTCCCGCCGCGCGGCTCCTGCTGCGCCGCAGCTTCCCCGCGGCTCTGGCGGGCCTGGGGAGACCCCATGCCATCCCTCTTGAAACGTCCCTGCACTAGCGTCGCAACCTCTGGACCAGGCGTCCCTCCGCGTGAACGGACAGGACGGTGTCGGTGTCGTGGAGCGCGAACGCGCTCCATGGGTGGTCGTGAAGTGACCGGCGCGGCTTCCCCTCTCCCGCCGCTGTGACGGCGCTGCGTTGCGCCCTGCGCGCCGGCCTGAAACCGCGGCGGTGCGTGGAATTCCAGCACAGTGCCGGATCTCCAACAAGGGCGGCGCCGGACACCCCCCTCCCTGTCACACCATGTGAGTACCGGCTCACCTCCCGTAGAAGGTGATCAGGGAGGAATCGGACTTTCGCCTACGAGTCGCTCAGGGGTGTGGGGTGTCCCAGTCGCCATGATCAGGAGCGGAATGCAGGGTTCGGCTACCCAATGTCCGTTTTCATTGGTCGGACCGCCCGCCCGAAATGCCAGTTTTGCCCACCTAGTGGTGAGGAAACTCACACGTAGATCGGGGCCGGTTACCGGTTTTCGCGGGGAATCGAGTGTTTAGCCTGACGCTTTACAGAGATGGGAAAACCGTCCACCAGGCGCCCGTCCGGCGCCCGTACCGCGAGGTCTGAAGCCACCGATGAAGACGACGATGACGATCCGCAGCATCGCCAACCCCCGCCGCACGACCCTGGTGAACCTGGCCGACGCCGGAGAGCTGGACCGGGGCGCGAACCCGGAGCACTCGGCCGACCTCCCCGCCCGTACCGCCAACCCCCGCCGCACGACCCTGATCGACGCGCCCGTGGCGGTGCCTTCCGCCTGAGGCCCGCCCGCGCTCGCCGGAGCGGGCGCCGGGCCGCGTTAGCCTGGGGCGTCAGACTCCAGCCAGCGGAAGTAAGGGGCACGGCATCCCGTGCGCATCGCCAGGTTCTCCATCGACGGCAATGTCGCCTTCGGCGCGGTCGAGGGCTCCAGCGCCCCCGGCGCTGAGGGCGACCTCGTCCTCGACATCATCAAGGGTATTCCGTACACCGACTTCGAGCTCAGCGGGACCAAGGTCCCGCTGAGCAAGGTCCGGCTCCTGCCCCCCGTCCTGCCCAACAAGGTCGTGGCCATCGGCCGCAACTACGCGGAGCACGCCGCCGAGCTCGGCAACACCGTCCTCGACGACCGGGGCCGCCTGGAGGCCCCCGTCGCCTTCTTCAAGCCCACCACCTCGGTGATCGGCTCCGGTGACGCCATCGAGTACCCCTCCTTCTCCCAGGAGCTGCACCACGAGGCGGAGCTGGCCGTCGTCATCGGCCGCATGTGCCGCGAGGTCCCGCGCGAGCGTGTCAAGGACGTCGTCTTCGGCTACACCTGCGCCAACGACGTCACCGCCCGCGACGTCCAGCGGCGCGAGAAGCAGTGGGCCCGCGCCAAGGGCTTCGACACCTCCTGCCCGCTGGGCCCCTGGGTGGAGACCGACCTCGATCCCGCCGACGTGACCATCCAGTGCACGGTCAACGGCGAGCAGCGCCAGCTCGGCCGTACCAGCGACATGCTGCGCTCCGTCGAGGACCTCATCGTCCACATCACCGAGGCCATGACCCTGCTCCCGGGCGACGTCATCCTCACCGGCACCCCGGCGGGGGTCGGACCGCTCAACGTCGGCGACGAGGTCGCCGTCACCATCGAAGGCATCGGCACTCTCACCAACAAGGTGATCAAGCGTGGCTAACGCGAATTCCCCCCGCGTACGTTTCTGTCCCTCGCCGACCGGCAACCCCCACGTGGGACTGGTCCGCACCGCCCTGTTCAACTGGGCGTTCGCCCGGCACCACCAGGGCGCCATGGTCTTCCGCATCGAGGACACCGACGCGGCCCGCGACTCCGAGGAGTCCTACCGGCAGCTGCTCGACTCGATGCGCTGGCTCGGCCTGGACTGGGACGAGGGCCCCGAGGTGGGCGGCCCCCACGCGCCGTACCGCCAGTCGCAGCGCATGGACATCTACCAGGACGTCGCGGCCAAGCTCCTCGACGGCGGCCACGCCTACCGCTGCTACTGCACCACCGAGGAGCTGGACACCCGTCGCGAGGCCGCCCGCGCCGCCGGCAAGCCGTCCGGCTACGACGGCCACTGCCGCGACCTGTCCGCCGAGCAGGTCGCCGCGTACGAGGCGGAGGGCCGCACCGCGATCGTCCGCTTCCGCATGCCCGACGAGCCGATCACCTTCACCGACCTGGTCCGCGGCGAACTGACCTTCACCCCGGACAACGTCCCGGACTACGGCATCGTCCGCGCCAACGGCGCCCCCCTCTACACGCTCGTCAACCCGGTCGACGACGCGCTGATGGAGATCACCCACGTGCTGCGCGGCGAGGACCTGCTGTCCTCCACCCCGCGCCAGATCGCCCTCTACAAGGCGCTGATCGAGCTGGGCGTGGCCAAGGCGATCCCGGCCTTCGGCCACCTGCCGTACGTGATGGGCGAGGGCAACAAGAAGCTCTCCAAGCGCGACCCGCAGGCGTCCCTGAACGTCTACCGCGAGCGCGGCTTCCTCCCGGAGGGCCTGCTCAACTACCTGTCCCTGCTCGGCTGGTCCTTCTCCGCCGACCAGGACGTCTTCACCATCCCCGAGATGGTGCAGCGGTTCGACATCGCGGACGTCAACGCCAACCCGGCCCGGTTCGACCTGAAGAAGGCCGAGTCGATCAACGCCGACCACATCCGCATGCTGGACGTGAAGGCGTTCGCGGAGGCCTGCGAGCCGTGGCTGCGCGCCCCGCACGCGCCCTGGGCGCCCGAGGACTTCGACCAGGCGGCCTGGGAGGCCATCGCCCCGCACGCCCAGACCCGCCTCACCGTCCTCTCCGACATCACCGCCAACGTGGACTTCCTCTTCCTGCCGGAGCCGGCCGAGGACGAGGCGTCCTGGCAGAAGGCGATGAAGGAGGGCTCCGACGCACTGCTGCGCACGGCGCGCGCCAAGCTGGAGGCGGCGGACTGGAGCAGCCCGGAGTCCCTCAAGGAGGCCGTCCTGGCGGCCGGTGAGGAACACGGCCTCAAGCTCGGCAAGGCCCAGGCCCCGGTCCGCGTCGCGGTCACCGGCCGCACGGTCGGCCTGCCGCTCTTCGAGTCCCTGGAGATCCTGGGCAAGGAGCGCACCCTGACCCGCATCGACGCGGCCCTGGCCAAGCTGGCCGGGTAACCGGGCGGCACGACGCCGTCCCGCGGGGTGGTCACCGGCAGTGCCGGTGACCACCCCGCGCGGTCACGGGCGGGCGCCCCCGGCGGCGGGGCTGGCCCCCGGGCGGTGTCAGTGCCGCTCGCTACGGTGCTGGGCACCACAGCCGTTCACCTCGCGCCCTGGGGGGTCCCATGCCCATGCCCGCTCCCGACCTCGCCCGGATCTTCACCCCGGGTCTGTCCTTCCCGTACGAGTGGGGCGGGACCGGGACCGTGTCCCTCGCGGCCGGCGGGGAGCTGTGGCTTCCCACCGGACGGCTCGTCGCCTGCGACCCGTTCGTGGCACTGGGCAGCGGGGAGGCGGAGCCCTTCACCGCCGCCGTACCGCCCGGGCGGTACCCGGTGGACCTCTCCGTGGTCACGATCACCCGGCCCGGCGAGCCGCCCACGGGCACCCCGCACCGGCGGGTGGCCGCCGCGCGCCTGACCGTCCGGGCCGAACCCCCGGTGAGCTGGGAGCTCGCGCTGGTGCCCGGCCAGGACGCCGCGGAGCTGGCGGACGGCGAGTTCTACGGCTACGGCGTCGACGCCGGCACCGGCTGCTTCTACGACGCGGCGTGCGACGACTCCTTCCCCGCCAGCGAGGACGACGAGGGACCGCTGTGGGACGCCTTCGAGGCGGCCGACTGGGCGCCCGGGCCGTACACGATCACCGACCCGGACACCGGGCACAATGTCGTCGCCTTCTCCTCCGGCTGGGGCGACGGCGCCTATCCGACCTGGGTGGGCCGGACCGCCCGGGGGGACATCGCCTGCTTCGTCACCGACTTCTTCGTCGTACCGCCGGAGTCCGGGCCCGCCCCCGGGTGACCCCGCCCGGCCGGGTCGCCCGGGCCCCCGCCCGCCCGGCCGCGTCGCCCGGTGACCGCCCCGGGCCTGCTGCGGCGGAGGCGCCGGGCGGTACCGTCGGCCCATGCCGAGCCACACGCCGATCCGCGCCGTCCTGTGGGACATCGACGACACGATCTTCGACTACGCGAGCGCCGACCGCGCCGGGATGCTGAACCACCTGCGGGCCGAGGGCCTGGCCGACGGACGCGACTCCGTCGACCAGGCCCTCGACCGCTGGAAGGAGCTGACCGCGCTCCACTGGCGGCGCTTCGAGGCCGGCGGGATCCGCTTCGAGGACCAGCGCCGTGACCGGGTGCGCGACTTCCTCGGGCAGGCGCTGAGCGACGCCGAGGCGGACGCCTGGTTCGGCCGGTACATGAGCCACTACGAAGCGGCATGGGCGCTCTTCCCGGACACGCTGCCCGTCCTGGACGTCCTAGCGGCCGACTACCGCCACGGGGCGCTGTCCAACTCCTCGGTCCACAACCAGGAGCGCAAGCTGCGCGCGCTCGGTGTGCGGGACCGGTTCGAGGTCCTGTTGTGCGCGGCCGAGCTGGGTGTGGCCAAGCCCGACGCCGCCGCCTTCCACGCCGCCTGCCGGGCCCTGGGGCTGCCGCCCGGCCAGGTCGCCTACGTCGGTGACCAGCCGGACATCGACGCGCGGGGCGCCGTCGAGGCCGGGCTCACCGGAATCTGGCTGGACCGGGCGGGCCTGGGCGGACGGCCGGAACTGACCCGGATCACCGACCTGGCCCAGCTCCCGGGCCTGCTGCGCGGCGATACCCGTTTTGGAGCCCCGTCGTCCTTCGGGTAATGTTCTTCCTGCGCCAAGGGGAGCGGGCCGAAAGGCCGGAACCCGGAGGAGCAAACCCGAACAAGATCCCGCTCACACGGGGTTGCGTTTTGGTGGCCTATGGTGTAATTGGCAGCACGACTGATTCTGGTTCAGTTAGTCTAGGTTCGAGTCCTGGTAGGCCAGCTCGCAGAGCTCATCTGCAAAGCCCCCGTTGTGTAGCGGCCTAGCACGCTGCCCTCTCAAGGCAGTAGCGCCGGTTCGAATCCGGTCGGGGGTACAGATCC
Organism: Streptomyces sp. NPDC050856; assembly: GCF_040653855.1. Taxonomy (NCBI): domain Bacteria; kingdom Bacillati; phylum Actinomycetota; class Actinomycetes; order Kitasatosporales; family Streptomycetaceae; genus Streptomyces; species Streptomyces sp. NPDC050856. Next base: position 151,068 of record NZ_JBFAGV010000006.1, read on the forward strand.
TTCCCGCGAGGACACCTGGGTCGCACCCACGTTCTCGATGCAGGATCGCTAGGGCCCCCGTTGTGTAGCGGCCTAGCACGCCGCCCTCTCAAGGCGGTAGCGCCGGTTCGAATCCGGTCGGGGGTACTGGTCTAAACCACCATGGGCTATGGTGTAATTGGCAGCACGAGTGATTCTGGTTCATTTAGTCTAGGTTCGAGTCCTGGTAGCCCAGCGCGTCACACAGGATGCATGCCCCCGTTGTGTAGCGGCCTAGCACGCCGCCCTCTCAAGGCGGTAGCGCCGGTTCGAATCCGGTCGGGGGTACCAACGAGAGAAGCCCTCCCCAGCAGGGGAGGGCTTCTTCGTGTGTGTGCGGACGGAACAAGAGCGGCCCACCGCTGCGGCGTTGAAGCGGTGGGCCGGTGCCGGACGCGGGAGTGGACGGTCAGCCGGAGCGGCGCAGGGCCTCCGACAGGCGCGCGGCGGCGTCGATGACCGCCTGGGCGTGCATACGGCCCGGGTGGCGGGTCAGGCGCTCGATCGGTCCGGAGACCGAGACGGCGGCCACCACGCGGTTCGACGGGCCCCGCACCGGCGCCGAGACGGACGCGACGCCCGGCTCGCGCTCGCCGATCGACTGGGCCCAGCCGCGGCGCCGTACGCCCGACAGGGCCGTCGCCGTGAAGCGAGCGCCCTGCAGGCCCCGGTGCAGCCGCTCGGGCTCCTCCCAGGCCATGAGGATCTGGGCGGACGAGCCGGCCTTCATGGTGAGCGTGGAGCCGACCGGCACGGTGTCCCGCAGGCCGGACAGCCGCTCCGCCGCGGCGACGCAGATGCGCATGTCGCCCTGGCGCCGGTAGAGCTGGGCGCTCTCGCCGGTCACGTCACGCAGATGAGTCAGTACGGGTCCGGCCGTGGCCAGCAGGCGGTCCTCGCCCGCGGCGGCGGCGAGCTCCGCCAGCCGGGGGCCCAGGATGAACCTGCCCTGCATGTCCCTCGCCACCATCCGGTGGTGTTCCAGTGCCACGGCCAGCCGGTGGGCCGTGGGCCGTGCGAGCCCGGTCGCCGCGACCAGCCCGGCGAGGGTGGCCGGACCGGACTCCAGGGCGCTCAGTACCAGAGCCGCCTTGTCGAGAACGCCGACGCCGCTAGAGTTGTCCATGCAACGATACTCGCGTCTCACTCTGTGAAACGCAAGTTCAATTTTCCCGGGAACTTGCCACCCTGTAGATGCGGCCCGGCAACGGGTTCGGCCGGCGACGCCCGACACGTGGGACACGGGGCGTGGGCCCCACACATCTCTAGAAGCGCCGGCGCGGTACGCCGGCCGAAGGGAAAGCGATGGGTAGGACACTCGCGGAGAAGGTCTGGGACGACCATGTCGTCCGGCGCGTCGAGGGCGAGCCCGACCTCCTCTACATCGATCTGCACCTGCTGCACGAGGTGACCAGCCCGCAGGCCTTCGACGGTCTCCGCAAGAGCGGCCGGCGGGTGCGGCGGCTGGACCTCACCATCGCGACCGAGGACCACAACACCCCGACCCTCGACATCGACAAGCCGATCGCCGACCCGGTCTCACGTACGCAGTTGGAGACGCTGCGCAAGAACTGCGCGGAGTTCGGGGTCCGCCTGCACCCGCTGGGCGACGTCGAGCAGGGCGTCGTCCACGTCGTGGGGCCGCAGCTCGGCCTGACCCAGCCGGGCACCACCGTGGTGTGCGGTGACTCCCACACCTCCACCCACGGCGCTTTCGGCGCGCTGGCCTTCGGTATCGGCACCTCCCAGGTCGAGCACGTGCTGGCCACCCAGACCCTGCCCATGGCCCGGCCCAGGACCATGGCGATCACGGTCGAGGGCGAGCTGCCCGAGGACGTGACCGCCAAGGACCTGATCCTGGCCGTGATCGCCAGGATCGGCACCGGTGGCGGTCAGGGATACGTCCTGGAGTACCGGGGCCCGGCCATCGAGAAGCTCTCGATGGAGGCGCGGATGACCATCTGCAACATGTCGATCGAGGCCGGTGCCCGCGCGGGCATGATCGCCCCCGACGAGACCACCTTCGCCTACCTCGAGGGCCGCGCCCACGCCCCCGAGGGCGCCGACTGGGACGCGGCGGTCGCCTACTGGAAGACCCTGCGCACCGACGACGACGCGGTCTTCGACGCCGAGGTGGTCATCGACGCCTCCGAGCTGGCGCCCTTCGTCACCTGGGGCACCAACCCCGGCCAGGGCGCGCCGCTTTCGTCCACCGTCCCCGACCCGGCTTCGTACGAAGACGCTTCGGAGCGCCTGGCGGCGGAGAACGCCCTGAAGTACATGGGGCTGAGCGCCGGGCAGCCGCTGCGTGACATCAAGGTCGACACCGTCTTCGTGGGCTCGTGCACCAATGGCCGCATCGAGGACCTGCGGGCCGCCGCTGGGCTGCTGCGGGGCCGCAAAGTCGCCGACGGTGTACGGATGCTGGTGGTGCCCGGTTCGGTCCGCGTGGCCCTGCAGGCGGTCGAGGAGGGCCTGGACGCGGTCTTCAAGCAGGCCGGGGCCGAATGGCGGCACGCCGGTTGCTCGATGTGCCTGGGCATGAACCCCGACCAACTCGCGCCCGGCGAGCGTTCCGCCTCCACCTCCAACCGCAACTTCGAAGGCCGGCAGGGCAAGGGTGGCCGTACCCACCTGGTCTCCCCCCAGGTCGCCGCCGCCACCGCGGTGCTGGGCCACCTGGCCTCGCCCGCCGACCTGTCCGAAGCCCCCGCGACCGCCGGAGTCTGAGCAGCATGGAAGCATTCACCACCCACACCGGCCGGGCCGTCCCGCTGCGCCGCAGCAACGTCGACACCGACCAGATCATCCCCGCGCACTGGCTGAAGAAGGTCACCCGCGACGGTTTCGAGGACGGTCTGTTCGAGGCCTGGCGCAAGGACCCCGACTTCGTCCTCAACCGCCCCGAGCGCCACGGCGCCACCGTCTTGGTCGCCGGACCCGACTTCGGCACCGGCTCCTCACGCGAACACGCCGTGTGGGCGCTGCAGAACTACGGCTTCAAGGCCGTCGTCTCCTCCCGCTTCGCCGACATCTTCCGGGGCAACTCGCTGAAGAACGGCCTGCTCACCGTGGTGCTCCCACAGCCGGTCGTCGACCGGCTGTGGGAGCTGACCGAGGCCGACCCGCAGGCCGAGATCACCGTCGACCTGGTCGCCCGCCAGGTCCGTGCCGAAGGCGTCACCGCCGACTTCGAACTCGACGCCAACGCCCGCTGGCGACTGCTCAACGGCCTGGACGACATCGGCATCACCCTCGCCGACGAACCCGACATCGCCACCTACGAAGCCCGGCGCCCCAGCCACAAACCACGCACGCTCCAGCTCTGAGGGTCCGCCTCGCACGCCGACCCCACGCGCGACCCGGTGCCCCCGGCCGACAGACGGCCGGGGGCACGGCCGTGTGCGGACCCCTCCGGCGGGGCAGCCGGTGCCCAACTCGCAAAAACCAGCGGCGGGAGGATGGCGTGAAAGTGCTCTTGCCGACCGGCCCGATGTCATGCGGGGGGCCATCCGGCTGACACCGTCGGCGGATGACGACACCACCCGTGACGGTGCTCGGGGGAGGGTGGCACGGGCGGCCAACTGGCTTTTGTGGAAAGCGAGTTACCGGTCCGGCGGGGGGCTGCCGGCGGCGTGCCGGGCAGGGCCCACCAGGCCGCCGGGACACGCTAGTTACCCCCTACGGAGGCGACAACTCGCCCCAGATGGCACAATCGGTGCATGGAACGCGACAGCCAACTCGAGCTCTATCAGGCCGTCGCAGCCCGACTGAAAGAAGCGCACTCCCGAGTGCGCGCACTGCAAGTCCCGGAGGGCGTAAGGATGGCGCTGTCCCGGAAGCTGTTGGTCATCACGGCCGCGGCGAAGCACGATCTCGCAGGCGCGGCAAGGCGTCTGGACCGGTTGATGAAGGACCTCGACGAGGGCCGATTCCCTGAAGGCGACTAACACCCGGAACTCCGCAGCGATCCCTCTTCGTTGCGGCACTAGGGTGATTAGCCCGTTTCGTGTTTGATTTGCGGTATATATCTGCCTAACGTGCGAAAAAGCTTGAACACTTTCGTTCCGGCAATGTCTCCGAAGGGGAAGACGTGAACAAGGCGCAGCTCGTAGAAGCGATTGCCGACAAGCTCGGCGGCCGTCAGCCGGCCGCGGACGCCGTCGACGCGGTACTCGACGCGATTGTGCGTGCCGTTGTCGCCGGTGACCGTGTCTCGGTCACCGGATTCGGCTCGTTCGAGAAGGTCGACCGCCCGGCCCGGTACGCCCGTAACCCGCAGACGGGTGAGCGGGTGCGGGTCAAGAAGACCTCCGTGCCGCGCTTCCGTGCCGGTCAGGGCTTCAAGGACCTGGTCAGCGGCTCCAAGAAGCTGCCCAAGGGCGGCGAGGTGGCCGTCAAGAAGGCGCCCAAGGGAAGCCTTTCCGGCCCGCCCCCCACCATTGCCAAGGCCGCGGGCAAGAAGGCCGCCGCCAAGAAGACCTCCGCCGCGGCGGCCAAGAAGGCCACCACCGCCAAGAAGGCCACCCCGGCGAAGAAGGCCACCGGTACCGCGGCGGCGAAGAAGACCACCGGTACCGCGGCGGCCAAGAAGACCACCGGCGGGGCGGCGAAGAAGACCACGGGCGCGGCGGCCAAGAAGACCACCGGCACCGCCGCGGCGAAGAAGACCACCACCACCGGCGCCGCGGCGAAGAAGACCACCGGCACCGCCAAGAAGACCGCGCCGGCGAAGAAGGCCACCGCGAAGAAGGCGCCCGCGAAGAAGACCACGGCGCGCAAGACCACCGCCAAGAAGACCACCGCGCGCGGCAAGTAGGCGGCGCGGAACCACCAGGTCACTCACACGCCGGGCCGGGCTCCCCGAGAGGGAGCCCGGCCCGCGGTGCGCCGCCGGCCGGGCCTCAGAACGTCTGCAGGGTCACCAGTGTGATTCGCAGGGCCGCGCCCTCGCCCTCGGTCTCGATCCGCACCCGCTGCCCGGGCCGCAGCAGCCGCAGTCCGCCCGCGTCGAAGGCCGCCGCGGGGAAGTCCACCGGGGTGCCGTCGTCGAGCAGCACACTCCCGCTGCGTGTGTCCGGGTCGTACGTGTACGCGGTCGCCTGCATGGCCGCCAGCCTATCCGGCGCCCCCGCCCGGCGCTCCGCCCCGTTCCCGCGCACCACACCCCGGCGCCGGGGACACGGCCGGCCGGTCACGCCCGCCCGCCCGCCGGCCGTGTCCCCGGCGCCGCCCAGTGCTCCGCCGTGCGCGGCCCCACGCCCAGCGCCAGCGCCGCCTGAAGGTCCTCACCGGTGTCCACGTCCCGGCGCACCGACGCGACACCGTCCACCAGGATTTCCACCGCGCCCGACAACAAATGGCGCCTTCGTGAGGCGCCGCCGAAAGCGGGGCGCAATTCCACGCCGGGCGCCGCCGACAGCAATGTCGTACCGATTCCGGCGGCATCCGGAAGAAAAGCCCGCGGGTATTTCCCGGCCGCCTCCAGAACCCGGGAGAGTTCCGCCGGGCGCAGTGCCGGGAGGTCGGCGTTCAGTGCCGCGACCGCCGCGTCGGGCCGCCGTGCGCGGACCGCTCCGGCACCGTGGGCCAGCGCGGCGTTGAGCCCCGCCGCCGGCCCGTCCGGCACCGTGCGGGCCCCCAGGGCGCCCAGGGTGAGGGCGGCCACCGGGTCGTCCGTGACGACCGCCACATCCCGGACCGCCGGGCAGGCCAGCGCCGCCGCCACGGTGTCCTGCGCGAAGGCCAGCGCCAGCCGGGGGCGCAGTCCCGGCCCGGCGGCCCGGGCCAGCCTGCTCTTGGCGCGTACAAGGGGTTTCAGCGGGACGACCAGGGACCAGGGGCCGGTCGGGTGGGTGTTCGTGGCGAGCTCTCCGTCCTTGCGCATCGCGCCCATTGTGGCGCGGGGCCCGGGCGGCCCGTCGTGCGACCGCCGCACAGCCAGGCGGGATGGTGTGCGGGGTGGGGCGTACGGTGTTCTCGACAGACCAGGGACCCGGGGCGACACTTGACCCCCGGCGAACCAGTCCAGAGGAAGGTGTCCGAGTGTCCCGCCGCAGAATCGGCTTCTGGTACCGCCTGGCGGCGGTCATCGCAAAACCACCGCTGGTGGTTCTGTTCAAGCGGGATTGGCGGGGAACGGAGCACATTCCGGCCGACGGCGGATTCATCACCGCGATCAACCACAACTCCTACCTCGATCCGCTGTCGTACGCGCACTTCCAGTACAACACCGGACGAGTGCCGCGTTTCCTGGCGAAGGCCGCGCTTTTCAAGGGGTCGTTCGTCGGGACGATGCTGCGCGGTACCGGGCAGATCCCCGTCTACCGCGAGACCACCAACGCGCTGGACGCCTTCCGCGCCGCCGTCGCCGCCATCGAGCGCGGCGAGTGCGTGGCCTTCTACCCCGAGGGCACCCTCACCCGCGACCCGGACATGTGGCCGATGGCCGGCAAGACCGGTGCCGCCCGCGTCGCCCTGCTCACCAAGGTGCCGGTCGTCCCGGTCGCCCAGTGGGGCGCCAACTTGGCGATGCCGCCGTACGCCAAGGAGAACAAGATCCGGCTCTTCCCGCGCAAGACGCTGATCGTGCAGGCCGGCCCGCCCGTGGACCTGACCCGTTTCTACGACCGCGAACCCACCCCCGACGTGCTCCGCGAGGCGACCGAGGCCATCATGGCCGCGATCACCGCGCAGCTGGAGGAAGTACGGGGCGAGAAGGCGCCCGACCAGCCCTACGACCACCGCAAGGCCCGCCTGCAGCAGCGGCGCGGAGCCGCCGGGGAGGAAGCCCGATGACACACCCCGACACGGCGGACCGACCCGTCACGGCAGCCGTCTTCGGCACCGGATCCTGGGGCACGGCCTTCGGCATGGTGCTCGCCGACGCGGGCTGCCGGGTGACCCTCTGGGGCCGCCGCCAGGAACTCGCCGACGCCATCAACACCACACGCGTCAACCCCGACTACTTCCCCGGCACCGAGCTGCCCGCGTCGCTCCGCGCCACCACCGACCCGGCCGAGGCGGCGCGCGACGCCGACTTCACCGTGCTGGCCATCCCCTCCCAGACACTGCGCGCCAACCTCGCCGCGTGGCGGCCGCACCTGGCCCCCGGAACGGTGCTCGTCTCCCTGATGAAGGGGATCGAACTGGGCACCGCCAAGCGGATGAGCGAGGTCGTCGAGGAGGTCGCCGGGGTCGCGGCGGACCGGGTCGCGGTGGTCACCGGACCCAACCTGGCCAAGGAGATCGTGGCCCGGATGCCCGCCGCCGCCGTCGTCGCCTGCCGCGACGAGGCGGTCGCCCAGCGGCTCCAGGCCGCCTGCCACACCCCCTACTTCCGCCCCTACACCAACACCGACGTGGTCGGCTGCGAACTGGGCGGCGCGGTCAAGAACGTGATCGGGCTGGCGGTCGGCATCGCCGACGGGATGGGGCTCGGCGACAACGCCAAGGGCTCCCTCATCACCCGCGGACTCGCCGAGACGACCCGGCTGGGGCTGGCCATGGGCGCCGACCCGCTGACCTTCTCCGGCCTCGCCGGACTCGGTGACCTGGTCGCCACCTGCTCCTCGCCGCTCTCCCGCAACCACACCTTCGGCACCAACCTCGGCAAGGGCATGACGCTGGCGGAGACCATCGCGGTCACCAGGCAGACCGCCGAGGGCGTCAAGTCCTGCCAGTCGGTGCTCGACCTGGCGCGCCGGCACGGGGTCGACATGCCGATCACCGAGACGGTCGTCGACATCGTCCACGAGGGCAAGCCGCCGATGGTGGCGCTCAAGGAGCTGATGTCGCGCAGCGCCAAGCCCGAGCGCCGCTGACCGGAGCCGCCGGGCCCGGGGCCGGCACCGGGCCCCCGGCGCGGGGCCATGGCCGGGCCCCGGCCGGGCACCCGGTCCCGGCCGCTGGCGGCACCGGCGCGCCCGGTCGCTGACGTGGCCAGGACGAGCGGGTACTCTCAACGCGATATGAGCAGCGAGAACCTCCCCACCACCCCTGGGCGCAAGCCGCGCGTGGCCGTCGTCTTCGGCGGGCGCAGCTCCGAGCACGCCATTTCCGTCGTCACGGCCGGCGCCGTCCTGCGCGCCATCGACCGGACGAAGTACGACGTGCTGCCCATCGGCATCACCACCGACGGCCGCTGGGCGCTGACCGCCGACGACCCGGAGCGGATGGCCATCGCCGACCGCGCCCTTCCGAGCGTCGCCGAACTCGCCGAGTCCGACGAGGGCACCGTCGTCCTGTCCGTCGACCCCGCCAACCGCGAGGTCGTCTACAGCGAGCCCGGCTCCGTGCCCAAGGCGCTCGGCGACGTCGACGTCGTCTTCCCGGTGCTGCACGGCCCGTACGGCGAGGACGGCACCCTGCAGGGCCTGCTGGAGCTCTCCGGCGTGCCCTATGTCGGCGCGGGGGTGCTCGCCTCGGCCGTCGGCCAGGACAAGGAGTACATGAAGCGGGTGTTCATCTCCTTCGGGCTGCCGGTCGGCCCGTACGAGGTGATCCGCCCCCGCGAGTGGGAGCAGGACCCCGCCGCCGCCCGCGGGAAGATCGTCGACTTCGCCGGTGAGCACGGCTGGCCGCTCTTCGTGAAGCCCGCCCGGGCCGGCTCCTCGATGGGCATCACCAAGGTCGACGACCTGTCCGGGCTCGACGAGGCCGTCGAGGAGGCCCGCCGCCACGATCCCAAGATCCTGGTGGAGTCGCTGCTGAGCGGCCGGGAGATCGAGTGCGGCGTGCTGGAGTTCGAGGACGGACCCAGGGCCAGCGCCCCGGCCTGGATCCCCCCGGTCACCGACCACGAGTTCTACGACTTCGAGGCCAAGTACATCGACTCGGCCTCCGGCGTGGTGCCCGCCCCGATCACCCCGGAGCAGACCGCCGAGGTGCAGCGGCTCGCCGTCGCCGCGTTCGACGCGGTCTCCTGCGAGGGCCTGGTCCGCGCGGACTTCTTCCTCACCGACGACGGCGAGTTCGTCATCAACGAGGTCAACACCATGCCCGGCTTCACGCCGATCTCGATGTACCCGCGCATGTGGGAGGCGAGCGGCGTCAGCTACCCCGAGCTCATCGACCGGCTCATCGCCGCGGCGCTGCGCCGCCCGACCGGCCTGCGCTGACCCCCGGCGACTCCGGCCCCCTACAGGCTGGACGGAACCGTCTTCCGTACCGGGTCGGCGAAGTCCACCAGCGGGCCGGAGTCGTGCGCGTACCGCTCGCCCAGCGACACCTCCACGTACGCCTTGCGGTACGTGGAGGTGAAGCGGGGTCCGTCGCCCGCGCGCTCCTCCAGCAGCCAGTCCACGCCGTTCACCTCGATCCCCAGCGCCTTGGGGTCGCTCATCCTGGCGGGCCGGGCGACGCCGCAGCGCAGTACGATCGCCCCGTCCCCCCACGCGGCGGTCAGGTCGGAGTCCGGTTCCGGGTCGCTCCGGTCCAGTCCCGCCACGGTCCTGGGCAGTTCCTCGTGCAGAGCGCGGCAGAAGGCGGCTTCCTCCTTCGACGGGCTGGGCGCCGCGACCGACAACCGCGCGCCGGTGCCGGAACAGCCCGCCGCCGCCAGCAGGAGGCCGACGGCGGCGGCGGGCAGGACGGACAGGCGAACGAGCCGGGAAGTCATCACCGGCCTAGGGTAGACGGGGGCTACAGGTGCACGACCGGACAGGTCAGGGTACGCGTGATGCCGTCCACCTGCTGGATCCTGGCGACCACCATGCGGCCGAGCTCGTCGACCGTGTCGGCCTGCGCGCGCACGATCACGTCGTAGGGACCCGTGACGTCCTCGGCCTGGATCACTCCCGGGATCTTGGAGATGGTGTCGGCGACGGTCGACGCCTTGCCCACCTCGGTCTGAATGAGGATGTACGCCTGTACCACGGAACCTCCAGGGCGACCACGAGGATCATGTGTGGGGAGAAGGGACGCCACGGTACCGCGTCGCCGCGGGCCGCGGGGAGACCCGCGCGGCCGGGGGCGTGCGTGGTCGGCGCACGGGGCACGGAGTTGACGGTCTACTTGACGGTACCTACAGCAGTGACGGCTCGCGACCGCAACCGCACTGGGGCAGAAGGGGCACAGGCATGAAGGGCACTGTCGGCGAGCTGGGGGAGTTCGGGCTCATCAGGGAGCTCACCTCACGGCTCACCTCCACCCCCGCGGTACGGATCGGACCGGGCGACGACGCCGCGGTCGTGGCCGCTCCCGACCGGCGGGTGGTGGCCAGTACGGACATCCTGCTGGAGGGACGGCACTTCCGCCGCGACTGGTCCACCGCCTACGACGTCGGGCGCAAGGCCGCCGCGCAGAACCTCGCCGACATCGCCGCCATGGGCGCGGTCCCCACCGCGCTGCTCCTCGGCCTGGTCGTACCCGCCGAACTCCCCGTCACCTGGCCCACCGAGCTCATGGACGGGCTGCGCGACGAGTGCCAGGTCGCGGGCGCCGCGGTGGTCGGCGGTGACGTGGTGCGCGGGGACACCATCACGGTGTCCATCACCGCGCTGGGCGACCTGCGCAACCACGAACCGGTCACCCGGGGCGGCGCCCAGCCCGGTGACGTGGTCGCCTACACCGGCTGGCTGGGCTGGTCGGCGGCCGGGTACGCGGTGCTCTCGCGCGGCTTCCGCTCGCCGCGCGCCTTCGTCGAGGCCCACCGGCGCCCCGAACCGCCGTACCACGCGGGTCCCGCGGCGGCCGGGCTCGGCGCCACCGCCATGTGCGACGTCAGCGACGGCCTGATCGCCGACCTCGGGCACATCGCCGAGGCCAGCAAGGTGCGGATCGACCTGCGCTCCGGGCTCATCGACATCCCGACCCAGATGTACGACATCGGGCAGGCCGTCGGCGTCGACCCGCTCCAGTGGGTGCTCACCGGGGGGGAGGACCACGCGATCGTCGCCACCTTCCCGCCCGACACCAAGCTGCCGGCCCGCTGGAAGGTGATCGGCGAGGTGCTCAACCCCTCGGCGCTGCCCCAGGTCACCGTGGACGGCGCCCCCTGGCACACCAAGGGCGGCTGGGACCACTTCGGCGGCCACTACGGGGAGGGCGAGTGATACCCCGAGTCCTGACCGTCGCCGGTTCCGACTCCGGCGGGGGTGCCGGGATCCAGGCCGACCTGAAGACCATGCTGGCGCTCGGCACCCACGGCATGAGCGTGATCACCGCCGTCACCGCCCAGAACTCCCTCGGCGTCCAGGGCGCCTGGGAGATGCCGGTGGAGGCGGTGAGGGCCCAGTACCGCAGCGTCGTGGACGACATCGGCGTCCAGGCGGTGAAGACCGGGATGCTGGCCTCGGCGCCGCTGGTGGAGGCCGTGGCGGACCTGCTCGCCACCACCGGCGCGCCGGTGGTGGTCGACCCGGTCGGGGTGTCCAAGCACGGCGACCCGCTGCTGGCCGCCTCCGCCCTGGACTCGGTGCGCGGCCTGCTGCTGCCGGTGGCGACGGTGGCGACACCGAACCTGGACGAGGTGGCCCAGCTCACCGGCGTACGGGTGGAGAGCGAGGCCGACCTGCGGCGGGCCGCCGACGCGGTGCTGGCGTACGGACCGCGCTGGGCGCTGATCAAGGGCGGGCACCTGGCGGGCGACGCGGTGGACCTGCTCACCGACGGCACCGATGAGCACTGGCTGCGGGCCCCGCGCCACGACAACCGGCACACCCACGGCACCGGCTGCACGCTCGCCTCGGCGGTGGCGGCCGGCCTGGCCAAGGGCCTCGACGTCCCCGGGGCCGTACGGGCCGCCAAGGAGTACGTCACCGGGGCCGTCGCGGCCGGGTTCGCGCTGGGCGGCGGCATCGGCCCGGTGGACCACGGCTGGCGCTTCCGGTAGCGGGGACGGCGGCCGGCGCCGGCCGAGCGGGTACGGCAAAAAGCCGGTCCACCGAGGTGGACCGGCTTTCAAGGCAACCGCAGAGGCTGCGCTACGACGAAACCTGGTCGGCGTTAGCGCGAGACCTTGCCGGCCTTGATGCACGAGGTGCAAGCGTTGAGCCGCTTCGGCGTCCCACTGACCACGGCACGCACGCGCTGGATGTTCGGGTTCCAGCGACGCGGCGTACGGCGGTGCGAGTGAGAGATGTTGTTGCCGAAGCCCGGCCCCTTGCCGCAGACGTCGCAGTTGGCAGCCACGGGTCACTCCAAAGACTTCAGGTGCACTTACAGTGAAATCCGGCGTGCCGGAATCAGGTCAGTGACGAGAAGTGGCAGTGCCGGGGGAATGTCCCGACTTTCATCGGGCAACCGGAGCAGCATACAACGACTGCTTCGGTACAACGAAACTACCACGACCCGCCGGCCTCCCGCCCCCGGCTCCCCGGCCCGGCCCCGCCCCGGGCCCCGGCCGCGAACGGGGTCTACCCTGCGGTGCAGCCCGCAGCTCAAGGAGGATCACCAGGTGCCGCAGCTCGACTCCGCAGTGGTCCGTGCCTGGTGCTCCCTGGCGCTGGAGGCGCTGGGCCGCGAGCGCGAGGAGATCGACGCGATCAACGTCTATCCGGTCGCGGACGGGGACACCGGCACCAATCTGTACCTGACCGTGGAGTCGGCGTCCCAGGCGGTCGAGGCGGTCTTCGCCGCCTTCGCCGAGCCCGCGTTCCCCGACGCGGTGCGGGCGATGGCGCACGGCGCGCTCATCGGCGCCCGCGGGAACTCCGGGACCATCCTGGCGCAGCTCCTGCGCGGTATGACCGAGGAGATGACCGGCGGATGTGACGCGGCCCACCTGGCCGGCGCCCTGCACCGGGCCGCGGTGTCGGCCAGGCAGGCCGTCGCGCACCCGGTCGAGGGCACCATCCTCAGCGTGGCGTCGGCCGCCGCCGAGGCCGCCTCGGACGGCCCCGCCGACCGCGATGTGGCCGCCGTGGCCCGCGCCGCGTACGAGGGCGCCCGGGCCGCGCTGGCCGCCACCCCGGGCCAACTGGCCGTGCTGGAGCGGGCCGGGGTGGTGGACGCGGGCGGACGCGGGCTGGTCACCGTGCTGGGCGCGCTGGTCGAGGCCGTCTCCGGCGAGGCGCCGGCCCGGCTCGTGCGGGCCGCCAGGGCGATGGCCCCGCCCGCGTCGGAGACCTGCGACCAGGACGGCCCCGCCTTCGAGGTGATCTACCTCCTGGAGGCGGACGACACCGCGGTGGCCCGGCTCCGGGCGCGCCTCGACTCCCTCGGCGACTCGCTCGTGGTCGTCGGCGGCGACGGGCTGTGGAACGTCCACGTCCACGTGGACGACGCGGGCGCGGCGATCGAGGCGGGCATCGAGGCCGGGCGCCCGTACCGGATCCGCGTCACCCACTTCGCCGCCGCGGTCCGCCCCCCGGAGCCCGCCGGGCGCGCGGTGGTGGCCGTGGTGCCGGGCGAGGGCCTCGCCGGCCTGTGCGCCGAGGCGGGCGCGACGACGGTCCTGGCCAGGCCCGGCGAACCGCCGGCCAGCGGTGAACTGGTCGAGGCGATCCGGCGCGCCCACGCCCGCGAGGTCGTGCTGCTGCCCAACGCCGCCGAGCTGCGGCACACGGCGGCCGCCGCCGCCGAACAGGCCCGCGCGGAGGGCGTCCGGGTCGCGCTCATCCCCACCCGGGCCGCCGTCCAGGGCATCGCCGCGCTGGCCGTCCACGAACCGGACCGCCGCTTCGACGAGGACGTCGTCGCGATGACCGCCGCGGCCGGCGCCACCCGCTACGGCGAACTGGCCGTCGCCGAGCACCGGTCCTTCACCTCCGCCGGCGTCTGCCAGGCCGGCGACGTGCTGGGCCTCATCGACGGCGACGTGGCCGTGATCGGTGACGACCCGGCGAAGACGGCCGAGACGGTCCTGGACCGGATGCTGTCGGGCGGCGGCGAACTGGTCACGCTGGTCGTCGCGGACGACGCCCCCGGGGCCCTGGCCGAACGCCTGGAGACCCATGTGCGCGAGACCCACCTCGCGGTCGACACCCTCACCTACCGCGGTGGCCGTCAGGCCCCGCTCCTGCTCATCGGCGTCGAGTGACCGGCGTCGCGTGACCGGCCCGGACGGCCCGCCCCGGACGATGTGCCCGACTGTCGGTGCCGTGGTGTGCAATGGATCGCGTGCCCGCGTTCCCTGAACCACTGAAGACAGCCCCGCCCACGGCGGACCCGGCCGGGAGGCGCCATGCTCGGTGACCCGCTCAAGAAGGTGCTCGGCGCCGCCACCGCCAAGGTGATGGCCGAGGCCCTGGACCTGCACACGGTCGGGGACCTGCTGCACCACTACCCCCGGCGGTACGCCGAGCGCGGCGAGCTCACCGCGCTGGCCGAGCTGCCGCTGGACGAGCACGTCACGGTGGTCGCGCAGGTCGCCGACGCCCGGGTGGTCACGTTCAACGGGGCCAAGGGGCGAGGCCAGCGGCTGGAGGTGACGATCACCGACGGCAGCGGCCGGCTCCAGCTGGTCTTCTTCGGCAAGGGCGTGCACAAGCCGCACAAGGACCTGCTGCCCGGCACCCGCGCGATGTTCGCCGGCAAGGTCTCCGTCTTCAACCGCAGGACGCAACTGGCCCACCCCGCGTACGAACTGCTGCGCGGCGACAGCGACCAGGCCGTCGACTCCTGGGCCGGCGCGCTGATCCCGATCTACCCGGCCACCACCAAGCTGGAGTCCTGGAAGATCGCCAAAGCGGTGGACGCGGTACTGCCCGGCGCCCGGGAGGCGCTCGACCCGCTGCCGCCCGCGCTGCGCGAGGGACGCGGCCTGACCGGTCTGCCGGACGCGCTGCACAAGATCCACCGGCCGCGCTCCAAGGCCGACATCGCCCACGCCCGCGAACGGCTCAAGTGGGACGAGGCGTTCGTGCTCCAGGTCGCGCTCGCCCGCCGCCGGTACGCCGACACCCAGGTGCCGGCCGTGCCGCGCGTCCCCGTCCCCGGCGGCCTGCTCGACACCTTCGACGCCCGGCTGCCCTTCACCCTCACCGAGGGCCAGCGCAAGGTCTCCGAGGAGATCTTCGGCGACCTCGCCACCGCTCACCCGATGCACCGCCTCCTCCAGGGCGAGGTCGGCTCCGGCAAGACCATGGTGGCGCTGCGCGCGATGCTCGCCGTCGTGGACGCGGGCGGGCAGGCCGCCATGCTCGCCCCCACCGAGGTGCTCGCCCAGCAGCACCACCGCTCCATCACCGAGATGATGGGCGAACTCGCCGAGGGCGGCCTGCTGGGGGGCGCCGAGCACGCCACCAGGGTCGTGCTGCTCACCGGCTCCATGGGCGCCGCCGCCCGCCGCCGGGCCCTGCTCGACCTGGTGACCGGTGAGGCGGGGATCGTCATCGGCACCCACGCGCTGATCGAGGACAAGGTCAAGTTCCACGACCTGGGCCTGGTCGTCGTGGACGAGCAGCACCGCTTCGGCGTCGAGCAGCGCGACGCCCTGCGCGGCAAGGGCAAGCAGCCGCCGCACCTGCTGGTCATGACCGCCACGCCCATTCCGCGCACGGTCGCGATGACCGTCTTCGGCGACCTGGAGACCTCCGTCCTGGACCAGTTGCCGGCCGGCCGCTCACCGATCGCCACCCATGTCGTCCCGGCCCAGGACAAGCCGCACTTCCTCGCCCGCGCCTGGGAGCGGGTGCGCGAGGAGGTGGAGGACGGCCACCAGGCGTACGTGGTGTGCCCCCGCATCGGCGACGGCGAGGACGAGCCCCGGAGGAAGGCCGCCGGCGACGACGCCGAGAGGCGTCCCCCGCTGGCGGTGCTCGACATCGCCGAGCAGCTCGCCGAGGGCCCGCTGGCCGGCCTGCGCGTGGAGGCGCTGCACGGCAGGATGCAGCCCGACGACAAGGACGCCGTGATGCGCCGCTTCGCCGCCGGCGACGCCGACGTGCTCGTCGCGACCACCGTCATCGAGGTCGGGGTCAACGTCCCCAACGCCACCGCCATGGTGATCATGGACGCCGACCGGTTCGGCGTCTCCCAGCTCCACCAGCTGCGCGGCCGGGTGGGCCGGGGCTCCGCGCCCGGCCTGTGCCTGCTGGTCACCGAGATGCCCGAGGCGAGCCCGGCCCGGCAGCGGCTCGCCGCCGTCGCGGCCACCCTGGACGGCTTCGAGCTCTCCCGCATCGACCTGGAGCAGCGCCGTGAGGGCGATGTGCTCGGCCAGGCCCAGTCCGGGGTGCGCTCCAGCCTGCGGATGCTCGCCGTCATCGAGGACGAGGACGTCATCGCGGCCGCCCGCGAGGAGGCCACGGCCGTGGTCGCGGCCGACCCGGACCTGCGGGACCACCAGGAGCTGCGCGTCGCCCTGGACGCCCTGCTGGACGAGGAGCGGGAGCAGTACCTGGAGAAGGGCTGAGCGGGCGGAGGGGCCCGCTACGGCCGCCGGTGACGGGCGCCGCGCCGGGACCAGCCCATATCGTGGACCCCACAGACCTCTCCGTGCTCTCGCGAAGGACAAGGACTCAGATGACCCGCGTGATCGCCGGCGTGGCCGGCGGACGCCGCCTGGCCGTGCCGCCGGGCAACGGCACCCGCCCCACCTCCGACCGGGCGCGCGAGGGCCTGTTCTCCACCTGGGAGGCGCTCCTGGGGACGCTCGACGGCACCCGGATCGCCGACCTGTACGCCGGTTCCGGCGCCGTCGGACTGGAAGCGCTGTCCCGTGGCGCGTCCCACGCGCTGCTCGTGGAGGCCGACGCGCGCGCCGCCCGCACGCTGCGCGAGAACGTCCGCGCGCTGGGCCTGCCGGGCGCCGAGGTCCGTACCGGCAAAGCGGAACAGGTGGTGACGAGTCCGGCCCCCGCCACCCCGTACGACCTGGTGTTCCTCGATCCGCCGTACGCCGTCCCGGACGACGATCTTGGCGAGATACTCCTCACACTCCGGGCTCAGGGGTGGCTCACGGCCGACGCTCTCGTCACCGTGGAGCGCAGCACCAGGGGCGGGGAGTTCGCCTGGCCGGAGGGATTCGTACCACTGCGGGCCCGTCGTTACGGCGAGGGAACGTTTTGGTACGGTCGCGCCGCCTCTACGTGCGAAGACGCACGATGACCGGTTCGGAGAGCGAGGGACTTCAGTTGCGCCGCGCAGTCTGTCCGGGGTCGTTCGACCCCATCACCAATGGGCATCTGGACATCATCGCCCGCGCCTCCAAGCTGTACGACGTGGTGCACGTCGCGGTGATGATCAACCAGTCCAAGCAGGGGCTGTTCACGGTCGAGGAGCGGATGGAGCTGATCCGCCAGGTCACCGGTGAGTACGGGAACGTGCAGGTGGAGTCCCACCACGGGCTCCTGGTCGACTTCTGCAAGGAGCGCGACATCCCGGCCATCGTCAAGGGCCTGCGCGCGGTCAGCGACTTCGACTACGAGCTGCAGATGGCCCAGATGAACAACGGCCTCTCCGGTGTCGAGACCCTCTTCGTCCCCACCAACCCCACCTACAGCTTCCTGTCCTCCTCCCTGGTCAAGGAGGTCGCCGCCTGGGGCGGCGACGTCTCCCACCTCCTGCCGCCGGTGGTCCACGCGGCACTGGTCGAGCGGCTCGGCCGGAAGTGAGCCACTGACGGTCCGTCAGCAGGTAACGGGCGGGCGCCGACTGGTCGTACAGTCGACCCGTCCGTCTCCAACCCGGCTGTAGGAAGTGGCGAGCACACGGTGGACGTGCAGAAGAAGCTCGACGAGATCGTCGCGACGGTCAGGAACGCCCGTTCCATGCCCATGTCGGCCTCCTGCGTGGTCAACCGCGCCGAGCTGCTCGCGCTGCTCGAAGAGGTGCGCCGGGCGCTGCCCGGCTCCCTGGCCCAGGCCCAGGAGCTGATCGGCGGCCGGGAGCAGCTGGTCGAGCAGGCCCGCCAGGAGGCGGAGCGGATCATCCAGGCCGCCCACGCCGAGCGGGGCTCGCTGATCTCCGACACGCAGGTCGCCCGCCGGTCCCAGGAGGAGGCCGACCGCATCCTCGCCGAGGCCCGCCGGGAGGCCGAGGAGATCCGCGCCGAGGCGGACGAGTACGTCGACTCCAAGCTGGCCAACTTCGAGGTCGTCCTCACCAAGACCATCGGCTCGGTGGACCGGGGCCGCGAGAAGCTCCTGGGCCGGGGCCCCGGTCTGGACGAGCACGGCTACGCCGACGAGGACGCCCCCGAGTACAGCGCGGACCCGCAGACCCTGGTCCGGCGCGCGGACGAGTACGTGGACGCCAAGCTCGGCGCCTTCGAGGCGGTGCTGTCCAAGACGCTGGACGCGGTCGGGCGCGGCCGCCAGAAGCTGCACGGCCGGATCGCCACCGACGACCTCGGCGCCCACATGGCGGCCCAGGACGCGGCCGGACCGCAGCAGCGGCACACCAGTGACGCCGACTACCTGGCGGGCCTCGCCGAGCTCGCCGACCCGGAGCCGGTGCAGCAGCCCGCGCAGGTCCCGGCCCAGGCGCCGGACCCGTACGGCTACGAGCCGCAGGCCCAGCCCCAGCACGGCCAGGACGCCTACGCCTACCAGCAGGACCCCTACGCCTACCAGCAGCCGGCCTACGACAGCCAGGGCTACCCCCAGCAGCCCGACCCGTACGCCTACCAGCAGCCCCAGGCCCACGACCAGCGGCAGGCCCACGACCAGCAGCAGGCCCAGCCGGCCGCCGCGCTGGACGAGACCAGCTTCTTCGACACCAGCATGATCGACCTGGACCAGCTGCGCCGCTACGAGCAGGGGCGCTGACCGGCCCGGATTGGGCCCTGGGCGAAGCGTCCAGTATCCTGGCTCTTCGGTCGCGAGTACGTCCGCGATCCCGGCTGCCCGCCGCCACCCCGGCGGACCGCGGCGGCCCCCCACACGATCCGAAAGCAGGAAGAGCCCTGAGTACGCGCCTCGACCACCGCAACCCCCTCGTGTTCGACACGCACGAGCTGGGTCGGCGTCCCGGTGCCCTCCAGCGGCTGACCCGCTCGGTCGAGGCCCCCGCGGACCTCGGCCTCGACGGGGTCATCGGCGTGCCAGAAGGCTCGCCCGTGGAGCTCGAACTCCGTCTTGAGTCGGTCATGGAAGGGGTGCTTGTCACAGGCACCGCCCGTGCGTCGGCCGAGGGGGAGTGCGTAAGGTGTCTGGAGCCGCTGCGCCGAGAGGTCGTGGCGGACTTCCAGGAGATGTTCTCGTACCCTGACGCCGACGACCGGGGCCGCAGCAAGCAGGCGGAGCCCGGCGACGACGCCGAGGACGAGGACGTGACCCCCCTCGAGGACGGCATGTTCGACCTCGAGCCCGTGCTGCGTGATGCGGTGGTGCTCGCACTGCCGATGCAGCCGGTGTGCCGGGAGGACTGTGCCGGCCTGTGTCCCGACTGCGGGATCAGCCTGAACGACGACCCGGACCACCACCATGACGCCGTCGACATCCGTTGGGCGGCACTGCAGGGACTCGCCGGTTCACTCGGGACCGACGAGAAGGACAACATGAGCGGCGCCGAAGCGGGCGTCGACGAGAAGCAGGAGAAGTAGCCGTGGCTGTTCCGAAGCGGAAGATGTCGCGCAGCAACACGCGCCACCGCCGGTCGCAGTGGAAGGCTGCGGTCCCCACCCTGGTTTCGTGCGAGCGTTGCCAGGAGTCGAAGCAGCAGCACATCGCGTGCCCCAGCTGCGGCACGTACAACAAGCGCCAGGTCCTCGAGGTCTGAGCGGCTGGTGAGAGGCACCGTGTCTGGCCACAAAACGGCGGATGACGCCAAGAAGCAGGCGGAGAACACGGCCTCGTCCCACACGCTTCTGGAAGGGCGGCTCGGGTATCGGCTCGAGACCGCCCTTCTGGTGCGTGCGCTGACCCACCGTTCCTACGCGTACGAGAACGGCGGCCTGCCCACCAACGAGCGTCTGGAGTTCCTCGGGGACTCCGTGCTCGGCCTGGTGGTCACGGACACGCTGTACCGCACCCACCCCGACCTGCCGGAAGGCCAGCTGGCCAAACTGCGGGCCGCGGTGGTCAACTCGCGTGCGCTGGCGGAGGTGGGGCGCGGCCTCGACCTGGGCTCCTTCATCCGGCTCGGCCGGGGCGAGGAAGGCACGGGCGGCCGGGACAAGGCATCCATCCTCGCCGACACCCTTGAAGCGGTGATCGGCGCGGTCTATCTCGACCAGGGTCTCGAAGCGGCGTCCGAGCTGGTGCACCGGCTCTTCGACCCGCTGATCGAGAAGTCCTCGAACCTCGGTGCGGGCCTGGACTGGAAGACCAGTCTTCAGGAGCTCACTGCGGCCGAGGGCCTCGGTGTCCCCGAGTACCTGGTCACCGAGACCGGACCGGATCACGAGAAGACCTTCACTGCTGCTGCCCGCGTCGGTGGTGTCTCGTACGGCACCGGCACCGGCCGCAGCAAGAAGGAAGCGGAGCAGCAGGCCGCGGAGTCCGCCTGGCGGGCCATCCGCGCCGCCGCGGACGAGCGGGAGGCCGCGGCGAAGTCCGCAGCCGAAGAGGCCGCCGACACCTCTTCGGCCCTGGAGGCCGCGGAGGCCGTCACGGCCGCCGCGGGGGTCGCCCCCGAGGCGGCCGAGGTCACGGAGGACTCGGCCACCACGGCCTGACCGCTGCGCTTCCGGCCCCGTCGCATCCCGGTGCGGCGGGGCTTTTCCGTGGCGGTACGCTGCCCGGGTCGCCCTTACCCCGTCCGGAGGAATCCCGTGCCCGAGCTGCCCGAGGTCGAAGTGGTACGGCGCGGCCTGGAACGCTGGGTCAGCGGGCGGACCGTCGCCTCGGTCGAGGTCCTGCACCCCCGAGCGGTCCGCCGCCACCTGGCCGGAAGTGACGACTTCGCGGCCCGCCTGGAGGGGCACCGCGTCGGCGTCGCCCAGCGGCGCGGCAAGTACCTGTGGCTGCCGCTGGCGGACACCGGCGCCTCGGTCCTCGGTCACCTCGGCATGAGCGGCCAGCTCCTCGTCCAGCCCGAGCAGGCCCCGGACGAGAAGCACCTGCGGATCCGGATCAGGTTCGACGACACCCTCGGCACCGAACTGCGCTTCGTGGACCAGCGGACCTTCGGCGGGCTGTCCCTGCACGAGAACACCGCCGACGGACTGCCCCTGGCCATCGCGCACATCGCCCGCGACCCGCTCGACCCGGCCTTCGACGACATGGCGTTCCACACCGCGCTGCGTCTTCGCCGTACGACGATCAAGCGGGCCCTGCTCGACCAGTCCCTGATCAGCGGCGTCGGCAACATCTACGCGGACGAGGCGCTCTGGCGGGCCCGGCTGCACTACGACCGGCCCACCGCCACCCTCACCCGCCCCCGCTCCACCGAGCTGCTCGGCCACGTACGGGACGTGATGACGGCCGCTCTGGCGGTCGGCGGCACCAGCTTCGACAGCCTGTACGTCAACGTCAACGGCGAATCGGGCTACTTCGACCGGTCCCTGGACGCCTACGGCCGCGAGGGCGAGGCCTGCCGCCGCTGCGGCACCCCGATGCGCCGGCGTCCCTGGATGAACCGGTCCAGCTACTTCTGCCCGCGCTGTCAGCGCCCGCCGCGCGCCTCCTGACCGTCGCGCCCGCGCGCCTCGTACCGCTCCCGCGCCGCGAGGACCTCCGGCATCCGGCCCTCCAGCAGCTCGATCAGCCCGAGCAGCCGCTCGGCGACGTCCCGCCCGAGCGGGGTCAGTTCGTAGTCGACGCGCGGCGGGTTGACCGGCTGGGCCTCCCGGCGCACCAGGCCGTCCCGCTCCAGGGCGTGCAGCGTCTGGGCGAGCATCTTCTCGCTGACCCCGTCCACCCGGCGCCGCAGCTCGTTGAACCGGAAGCCGCCCTCGTACAGCGCGCCCAGGGTCAGACCGCCCCAGCGGCCCGTCACATGCTCCAGAGTGCCGCGCGAGGGGCACGCCCGCGAGAACACGTCGAACGCCGGAACGTCATCCATGGCGTCAGCGTACTGCGGGGCCGCCGGCGGACCGGAAGCGGACCGAGGGCCGGCCGGAGGGGTCAGAAGCCGAAGTTCTGCGTCCACCACGGGCCGCCGTCACCGAAGTGGACACCGACGCCCAGCCGGGTGTAGTCGCAGTTCAGGATGTTGGCGCGGTGGCCGTCGCTGTTCATCCACGACTCCATCACCGCTCGGGCGTCCGCCTGGCCGCGGGCGATGTTCTCGCCGCCCAGGTCCTTCACGCCCGCCTGCTCGGCGCGGTCCCAGGGGCTGTCGCCGTCCGGATCGGTGTGCGAGAAGAAGTCGCGCCGGGCCATGTCGGCGCTGAACGCCCCGGCCAGCGCGGCCAGCGAGCGGGAGGCCTGCACCGGGCTGCAGCCCACCTTGGCGCGCTCGGCGTTCACCAGGCCGAGGACCGCGGCCTCGGCCGCCTCCTCCCTGCCGGTGCCCGCGGCGCCGGTCCCGGTCCCGCTCCCGGCCGCGGCCGGCGGCTGGGCGCCGCCGGTGGCCCTGTCGGTGGGCTTGTCGGCGGCCTTCTCGGGAGCCTTCGGGGGCGGTGCCGTCGCGGTCCGGGAGGGTGCGGCGCTCCGGGACTTGGCCGGCGCCGGTGCCTCGGACGGCGTCGGCGCCGCGGAGGACGGCTTGGCCGGGGTGGGGGAGGCACGTCTCGCGGGGGCCTTCGGCGCCTCGGCGCTGCGGCTCGCCGGCGGGGGGACCGCCGTCGGGCGGACGGTCGGAGTGGCCGACGCCCCGCCCTGGGTCCGGAGCTCGGAGGCGCCGCCGCCGGCGTGTATGCGCTCCTCGGACGTGCCGCCGCCGAGCTTGAAGGTGTCGCCGCCGGGCAGCAGGCCCGAGGCGACCGCGACAGCACCGACCGCCATCGCGGCGGAGGCGCCGAGCAGTCCGGTGCGTACGGGCACCGTGGCCCGGTTCTTCCCGCCGGAGCGACGATGGCGTCCCATCTGCTCTGCCTTCCTCATGGTCCCTGTGGTCAATGTGGCTCAATTGCCTCACCCGTACGGGTGAGGCTCATTGCGTCGGGACTGTACGCCATGAGGTTTGGGGGAGAAGTGCTCGATGAGCTTTTGGCCGGTTAGCGTTCGGCCATGAACGACGACGCACGGCTGACCGCCTGGGTACGCGGCCAGGTACAGGGAGTGGGCTTCCGCTGGTTCACCAGGGCAAACGCTTTGGAGATCGGGGGCCTCACCGGCTTCGCCCTCAATCTTGGCGACGGCAGGGTGCAGGTGGTGGCCGAAGGCCCGAGTGAGAATTGCCACCGTTTGCTGGAGTGGCTTCGCTCCGGCGACACACCCGGACGCGTCGACGGAGTCACGGAGATCTGGGGCACCCCGCGCGGCGGCTACGACGGCTTCGCGATCCGCTGATGATCTTGTACGTGGCGCCGGAACGGACCCGTCGCCACGTGCCCTCGGTCATGCCGCTGGCATGTGCTGGAGGCAGAAAAGACCTGCTGGTTGCCAAGAGCAGGGTGTCGTGGAAGGCTGCGGAGGTAGCGATGATCCCCACGCCCCTCCGGGCACCGCGCGCGAGGCGCCGCCGCACTGTTCAGCGGCCGCAGCCCCCGGTTGCCCCTTGATACGGGGCGTGATCGTGTTGACCGTCAAACTTTTTGGTGAGACTCTGGAAGCCCCGCGCACCCCGGCTGTTTGGCAGTGGAGAACCGCAGCGGCACCACCCCACTGCCAGGCACGCGGGTGCCAACACTCACGACCCACACCGCATCGGTCGGTCACTCATTGTGGAGGACCATCCATCATGGCAAAGGCGCTTCTCGGTTATGTCGGCGGTTCCGACCCGCGGCTTCTCGCCGAGATGCGACGGCTTCAGCAGCGCGTCCAGGATCTGGAGTCCGAGCTGGTACGGATCCAGTCCGAGAACGACGCGCTCAGCGCTGCCGCCGCACACAGCGAGCTGCTCGACGGCATCGACATCGACGTACCCAAGGCGGAGCCTGCGCTCACCTGACCCAGCCCGTCCGGTCAAGGCCCGCGCCGGGTTCCGGCCCGTGCGGGCAGGGTGAGAAACGATCTCCGAGATATGCAAGGGACGCTTCGGCGTCCCTTCTTCTTTGCCCCTCTTCTTCGCCCCGGGGCTTCGCCGCTCTTCTCCTGCCCCCCGGGGATTCGCCGCCCGGTTCCCGCCGCCCCTCGCGGGCCGCTCAGCCCGGCTCCCCCGGGGCCCCGTCGTGATCTCTCGTTACGCAGTGGTGTGCCCTGCGCGTTCATGGGTCAAACGAAGGGTGACGGGTAGAGTCCGGGGCCGTGCACCTCAAGGCCCTGACCCTGCGTGGTTTCAAGTCGTTCGCCTCCGCCACCACTCTCCGGTTCGAGCCGGGCATCACCTGTGTCGTGGGGCCGAACGGCTCGGGCAAGTCCAATGTGGTGGACGCGCTGTCCTGGGTCATGGGGGAGCAGGGTGCCAAGTCGCTGCGCGGCGGCAAGATGGAGGACGTCATCTTCGCCGGGACGACCGGCCGGCCGCCGCTCGGCCGCGCCGAGGTCTCCCTGACCATCGACAACTCCGACGGCGCGCTGCCCATCGAGTACGCCGAGGTCACCATCACGCGGACGATGTTCCGCAACGGTGGCAGCGAGTACCGGCTCAACGGCGACGCCTGCCGCCTGCTGGACATCCAGGAGCTGCTGAGCGACTCCGGCATCGGCCGCGAGATGCACGTCATCGTCGGGCAGGGCCAGCTCGACTCCGTGCTGCACGCCGACCCCATGGGCCGCCGGGCCTTCATCGAGGAGGCCGCCGGCGTCCTCAAGCACCGCAGGCGCAAGGAGAAGGCGCTGCGGAAGCTGGACGCGATGCGGGCCAACCTGGCGCGGGTGCAGGACCTCACCGACGAGCTGCGCCGCCGGCTCAAGCCGCTCGGCCGGCAGGCCGCCGTGGCGCGGCGGGCCGCCGTCATCCAGGCCGACCTGCGCGACGCCCGGCTGCGGCTGCTCGCCGACGACCTCGTACGACTCCAGGAAGCGCTGCGCGCGGAGATCGCCGACGAGACCGCCCTCAAGGAGCGCAAGGAGCACACCGAGGCGGAGCTCGGCACGGCGCTCGGACGTGAGGCGGAGCTGGAGGAGCGGGTGCGACGGCTCGCCCCCGGGCTCGCGCGGGCGCAGCAGACCTGGTACGAGCTGTCCCAGCTCGCCGAGCGGGTGCGCGGCACGGTCTCGCTCGCCGACGCGCGGGTCAAGAGCGCCACCGCCCAGCAGCCCGAGGAGCGGTTCGGCCGGGACCCCGAGGACCTGGAACGCGAGGCCGCCCGGGTCCGGGAGCAGGAGGCGGAGCTCCGGGCCGCCCTGGAGGCTGCCGAACGGGCGCTGGAGGACACCGTCGCGCACCGCGCCGAGCTGGAGCGGGCGCTCGTCGCCGAGGAGCGCCGCCTCAAGGACGCCGCCCGGGCCATCGCCGACCGGCGCGAGGGGCTGGTCCGGCTCAGCGGCCAGGTGACCGCCGCGCGCGGCCGGGCGGCGTCCGCGCAGGCCGAGATCGACCGGCTGGCCGCCGCCCACGAGGACGCGCGGGCCCGCGCGGTCAGCGCGCAGGAGGAGTACGAACAGCTCAAGGCGGAGGTCGACGGGCTGGACGCGGGGGACACCGAGCTGGCCGAGCGGCACGAGGCGGCCAGGCGGGAACTGGCCGACGCGGAGGCGGCTCTGGCCGCCGCCCGGGACGCGGCCACCGCGGCCGAACGCGAGCGCGCGGCGACCCGGGCCCGCCACGAGGCCCTGGCCCTGGGGCTGCGCCGCAAGGACGGTACGGGCGCGCTGCTGGGCGCCGCCGACCACCTGGCCGGCCTGCTGGGTCCGGTCGCCGAGCTGCTCACCGTGGCCCCCGGGCACGAGGTGGCGGTGGCGGCGGCCCTGGGCGCGGCGGCCGACGCGGTCGCGGTGCGGGACCCGGCCACCGCCGCCGGGGCGATCCGCCTGCTGCGCAAGCAGGATGCGGGCCGCGCCGCACTGCTCCTGGGCGGTGCCCCGGAGCCGGTGCGGGCCCCGGAGCGCGCGGAGGAGGCACCGGCCGGAGCCACCTGGGCGGTGGACCTGGTGCGGGGGCCCGACGAGCTGATGCCGGCCGCGCGGCGCCTGCTGCGGGGCGTCGTGGTGGTCGCCACCCTGGAGGCGGCCGAGGACCTGGTGTACGCCCGGCCCGGGCTGACCGCCGTCACCGCCGAGGGCGACGTGCTCGGTGCCCACTTCGCGCAGGGCGGGTCGGCCGGCGCGCCCAGCCTGCTGGAGGTGCGGGCGTCCGTCGACGAGGCGGCCGCGGACCTGGCCGCGCTGGCCGTGCGGTGCGGGGAACTCGCCGAGGAGCAGCGGGAGGCCGCCGAGCGGCACCGCGCCTGTGCCCAGCGGGTCGAGGAGCTGGCCGAGCGGCGCCGGGCGGCCGACCGTGAGAAGTCGTCCGTCGCCCAGTCGCTGGGGCGGCTCGCCGGACAGGCCAGGGGCGCGGCGGGCGAGGCGGAGCGCACCGCGGCGGCCGTGGCCCGCGCCCGGAAGGCGCTGGAACGGGCCACCGAGGAGGCCGAGGAGCTGACCGAGCGGCTGCTGGTGGCCGAGGAGGCGCCCGCCGACGAAGAGCCCGACACCTCGGTGCGGGACCGGCTCGCCGCGGACGGCGCCAACGCCCGGCAGACCGAGATGGAGGCCCGCCTCCAGGCGCGCACCCACGAGGAGCGCGCCAAGGGACTCGCGGGCCGGGCCGACTCCCTGGACCGGGCCGCCCGGGCCGAGCGAGAGGCCCGTGCCCGTGCCGAGCGGCGCCGGGCCCGGCTGCGTCACGAGGCCGGGGTCGCCACCGCGGTGGCGTCCGGCGCCCGCCAGCTCCTGGCGCACGTGGAGGTCTCCCTGGTCCGCGCGGAACGGGAACGGGCCGCCGCCGAGAGCGCCAAGGAGGCCGGCGAGCGGGAGCTGGCCGCCGCCCGCGCGCGGGGCCGGGAGCTGAAGGACGAGCTCGACAAGCTGACCGACTCGGTGCACCGGGGTGAGGTCCTGGGCGCCGAGAAGCGCCTGCGGATCGAACAGCTCCAGACCCGCGCCCTGGAGGAACTGGGGGTCGAGCCGGCCGCGCTGGTCGCCGAGTACGGGCCCGACCAGCCGGTGCCGCCCTCCGTGCCGGCCGAGGACGAGGAACTGCCCGAGGACCCCGGGCACCCCCGCCATCAGCCACGGCGTTTCGTCCGCGCGGAACAGGAAAAACGGCTGAGGTCGGCCGAACGGGCGTACCAGCGGCTCGGGAAGGTGAACCCGCTGGCGCTGGAGGAGTACGCGGCGCTGGAGGAACGTCACCACTTCCTCTCCGAGCAGCTCGAAGACCTGAAGAAGACGCGGGCCGACCTGCTTCAGGTCGTCAGGGAGGTGGACCAACGCGTCGAGCAGGTCTTCACGGAGGCGTACCGGGACACGGCCCGGGAGTTCGAGGGTGTCTTCTCGCGGCTCTTCCCCGGCGGCGAGGGCAGGCTGGTGCTGACCGACCCGGACAACATGCTCACCACGGGTGTGGACGTCGAGGCACGTCCGCCGGGGAAGAGGGTGAAGCGCCTGTCCCTGCTGTCCGGCGGGGAGCGGTCGCTGACGGCGGTCGCGCTGCTGGTGTCGATCTTCAAGGCCCGGCCGAGTCCGTTCTATGTGATGGACGAGGTCGAGGCGGCGCTGGACGACACCAATCTCCAGCGGTTGATCCGGATCATGCGGGAGCTCCAGGAGAGTTCCCAGCTGATCGTGATCACCCACCAGAAGCGGACCATGGAGGTCGCCGACGCCCTGTACGGCGTCTCGATGCAGGGGGACGGCGTCTCGAAGGTCATCAGTCAGCGTCTCCGCTGACCACACCCCGTAATGCTTCAAGTCCTGAATGCAAGGCACCACGCCGTGCGCTCGGATTGGGGGACTGAAGACTCTTGACTTAGAAACTTGAAGGCATAGTCTCTGCAACGTTGCTTTTACCTTCAAGTGGTGGGCGGCCTGATGTTGTGCGCCACTGGAAGGGCTCGCCCCCCATGCCCGGCGACGTTGCCGGGTACCAGGAGTTCACGTGACCAGCACCGCGCAGCCACCGGCGTCGGGAGCCCGAGAGGCCCACCCCGACCACCTCGGGCATGTCATCTTCATCACGGCGGCCGCCGCCATGGGCGGTTTCCTCTTCGGCTACGACAGCTCCGTGATCAACGGCGCGGTCGAGGCGATCAGGCACCGGTACGAGATCGGTTCCGGCACCCTCGCCCAGGTCATCGCCATCGCGCTGATCGGCTGCGCCATCGGCGCCGCGACCGCCGGCCGGATCGCTGACCGCATCGGCCGCATCCGCTGCATGCAGATCGCCGCCGTCCTCTTCACCATCAGCGCCGTCGGCTCGGCACTCCCGTTCGCGCTGTGGGACCTGGCCCTGTGGCGGGTGGTCGGCGGCTTCGCCATCGGCATGGCCTCGGTGATCGGCCCGGCGTACATCGCCGAGGTCGCCCCGGCCGCCTACCGCGGCCGGCTCGGCTCCTTCCAGCAGGCCGCGATCGTCGTCGGTATCGCCGTCTCCCAGCTGGTCAACTGGGCCATCCTGAACCTCGCCGACGGCGACCAGCGCGGTGAGATCGCCGGCCTGGAGGCCTGGCAGTGGATGCTCGGCGTCATGGTGGTCCCGGCCGTGCTGTACGGCCTGCTCTCCTTCGCGATCCCCGAGTCGCCGCGCTTCCTGATCTCCGTCGGCCGCCACGACAGGGCCAAGGAGGTCCTCGCCGAGGTCGAGGGCCACGGGGTGGACCTCGACGCGCGGGTCGCCGAGATCGAGACGGCGATGCACCGCGAGCACAAGTCCAGCTTCCGGGACCTGCTCGGCAGCCGCTTCGGCTTCCTGCCGATCGTCTGGGTGGGTATCGGCCTGTCGGTGTTCCAGCAGCTCGTCGGCATCAACGTGGCGTTCTACTACTCGTCGACGCTCTGGCAGTCGGTGGGCGTCAACCCGTCGAGCTCGTTCTTCTACTCGTTCACCACGTCGATCATCAACATCGTCGGCACCCTGATCGCGATGATCCTGGTCGACCGGGTGGGCCGCAGGCCGCTGGCCCTCGTCGGCTCCGCCGGCATGGCCATCGCCCTGGCGCTGGAGGCCTGGGCCTTCTCCGCCGACCTCGTCGGCGGCAAGCTGCCCACCACCCAGGGCATCGTCGCCCTGATCGCCGCCCACGTCTTCGTGCTCTTCTTCGCCCTCTCCTGGGGCGTGGTGGTCTGGGTCTTCCTGGGCGAGATGTTCCCCAACCGCATCCGCGCCGCCGCGCTGGGCGTCGCCGCCTGCGCCCAGTGGATCGCCAACTGGGCCATTACCGCGAGCTTCCCGTCCCTGGCGGACTGGAACCTGGCCGGGACGTACACGATCTACACAGTCTTCGCCGTGCTCTCCATCCCCTTCGTGCTCAAGTTCGTGAAGGAGACCAAGGGCAAGGCGTTGGAGGAGATGGGCTAATCCCCGCTGCCCCTCTCCTCGACCACGAGGACTGCCCCGGCCCGGCCCTCCCGGCCGAGCCGGGGCAGTACGCGTCCTCACCGGGACCAGTACGGCGAATCCCCCTCCACGTGCGGCACGCACGGCGGAGGGGGATTCGGCACAGCGTCGTCAGCGGGAGACCGGCGCGACCTCCGCGTGGTCCCCGGCCTCAGCAGTCCCGGCCCCGGCTTCGGCCCCGGCCCCGGCGGCCCGCCGCGTGCTCGCGGCGCCGCGCGGCAGCACCGCGTACAGCACCGCCGCCACCAGGATCGTCACCGCCCAGCCCAGTCCGTTCGTACCGATCCACGAACCGGCCAGCGGGCCGGCGAACCAGTCGACCTTGGTGAACAGCAGCCCGACCACCAGCGCCGCGCCCCACGCCACCATGGCCTGCCAGGCGAAACCGCCCCGGTACCAGTAGGCGCTGGTGCGGGTGGTGTCCATCAGCGCCTCACCGTCGTACGACGTCCGGCGCCGCATGTCGACGCCGAAGACGCCGATCCACGCGGAGAAGGCCACCGCCAGCAGCGTCAGGAACGAGATGAACGAACCGATGAAGCTGGTCGCCACCACCATCAGCAGGAACCCGAAGATCAGCGAGATGACCGCGTTCACGCTGACCGCCCACGCCCGCGGCACCTTGATGCCCAGCGTCTGCGCGGTGAAGCCGGCCGAGTACATCGACATCGAGTTGATCAGCAGCATGCCGATCAGCGCGATGACCAGGTACGGCACCGAGATCCAGGCCGGCAGCAGCTCACCGATGAACGACACCGGGTCCTGGGCCGACGCCAGGTCCGGCGTCGACACCGCCATCACCGCGCCCATCAGCACCATCGGCAGCACGACGATCCCGGCGCCGCCGACGGTGGAGCCGACCATGGCCCGGCTGGACGCCGTGCGCGGCAGGTAGCGGGTGAAGTCGGGACCGGAGGGGACCCAGCTGATACCGCCCGCCGCGATCGTGCCGATGCCGGCGATCATCATCGCGGTGGAGCCGGCCGGCCGGGCGAAGACGGCGTCCCAGTCGGTGTTCGCCACCAGGTACACCAGGACGAGGACGGAGAAGGCACCGAAGAGGTACGTCGACCAGGTGCTGCACACCCGCAGGGCGTTGATGCCCAACCCGGACACCAGGAACGTGCACGCCACGAAGAGCAGCAGGGTGACGACGATGAGCGCGGTGCTGCTCTTCACCCCGAAGAGCAGGTCCAGCACGGTCAGCACGGCGTACGCGCCCGTGACCGCGTTGATCGTCTCCCACCCCCAGCGGGCCACCCAGATGAGCGTGCCGGGGAAGAGGTTGCCGCGCTGCCCGAACACCGCCCGGGACAGCGCCATGCCGGGTGAGCCCCCGCGCTTGCCCGCGATGGAGATCAGACCGACGATGCCGTACGAGAGGACCGGCGCGGTGATCGCGACGACCAGCACCTGCCAGAAGTTCAGGCCGTTGGAGACGATCAGCCCGGCGCCCATGGTGAGCAGCAGCACACTGATGTTCGCCGCGACCCAGGTCGGGAAGAGCTCCCGGACGTGTCCGGTGCGCTCGGTGTCGGGGACGGGTTCGAGACCGCGGGTCTCTATCGCGCCTTCGGGCTCGGCGGCGTTGGGCATGGATCAGCTCCGTGCGGGAGAGAGGGGGGACTGACAGCATCGTACGTTCCCCTCAAAAGGGCCAAACAGGGGCCTAAGGTCCTTCGGCGGATCCATCGAGCCGCCACGACCGCCCGGGCGGAGGGTCGTGGCCGATACTGGACGGGTTATGGAAATCGTCATCCTTGCTGTAGTCATCGCCCTGGTCGCGATCGGCGCCATCAGCGGCCTCGTGGTCGGCAGCCGCAGGAAGAAGCAACTGCCGCCGCACCAGGCACCGCCGAGCGCGCCGACCATCACCGCTCCGCCCGCCGAGCCGCATGTCGGCGAGGAGGCGGAGACCCCACGGGAAGAGCCACGCCGGACCATCGAGGAGGTCGGCCTCCCGACCGCCGACGAGGCCGTCGAGACCCCGGCCGCCGTCGAGGACCCGGTCGTCGCGGCGCCCCCCGAGCCCGAGATCGAGGTCCCGGAACCGACGGCGGGCCGCCTGGTGCGGCTGCGCGCCCGGCTGGCCCGCTCGCAGAACTCGCTCGGCAAGGGACTGCTCACGCTGCTGTCCCGCGAGCACCTCGACGAGGACACCTGGGAGGAGATCGAGGACACCCTCCTCACCGCGGACGTCGGCGTCGCCCCCACCCAGGAGCTCGTCGAGCGGCTGCGCGAGCGGGTGCGGGTCCTCGGCACCCGCACCCCCGCGGAGCTGCGCACGCTGCTGCGCGAGGAACTGCTCGCCCTGCTCGGCACGGACTTCGACCGCTCGGTGCGGACCGAGAGCGGCACCGAGACACCGGGCGTCGTGATGGTCGTCGGTGTCAACGGCACCGGCAAGACCACCACGACCGGCAAGCTGGCCCGGGTCCTGGTCGCCGACGGGCGCTCGGTCGTCCTCGGCGCGGCGGACACCTTCCGCGCGGCCGCCGCCGACCAGCTCCAGACCTGGGGCGAGCGGGTGGGCGCGCGCACCGTGCGCGGCCCGGAGGGCGGCGACCCGGCGTCGGTCGCCTACGACGCGGTCAAGGAGGGCATCGCCGAGGGCGCCGATGTGGTGCTCATCGACACCGCCGGCCGCCTGCACACCAAGACCGGTCTGATGGACGAGCTCGGCAAGGTCAAGCGCGTCGTGGAGAAGCACGGCCCGCTGGACGAGATCCTGCTGGTCCTGGACGCCACGACCGGCCAGAACGGACTGGTCCAGGCCCGGGTCTTCGCCGAGGTCGTCGACATCACCGGCATCGTGCTGACCAAGCTGGACGGCACGGCCAAGGGCGGCATCGTCATCGCCGTCCAGCGCGAGCTGGGCGTCCCCGTGAAGCTGGTCGGCCTGGGCGAGGGCCCCGACGACCTGGCTCCCTTCGAACCGGAGGCCTTCGTCGACGCCCTGATCGGCGACCCCTCCTGACACCGGCGGGGCGCCCTGCCGACGGCGGGGCGCCCCTCGTACCGGGGCACCCCTACGCAGCGAAGTGCCCTGCCCCGTGGGCGCGGGCCCGCCCGGGTACCGGCCGGGCCGGGCCGGCGGGGCGCCCGGCGGCACGCCCCGCTCCGCGTCATGACACGGAGCGGTGGCAGATGTAGGCCAGCGTGCCCAGCAGCAGGCGGGCCTGGGGGGGCGCGGCGGCGGTGTGCGGGGTCGGGGGGCGCAGCCAGCGGACCGGGCCCAGGCCGCCGTGGTCGGAGGGCGGCGCCGTGATGTGCGCGCCGGGGCCCAGGCAGCGCAGGTCCAGCTCCGCGTCGTCCCAGCCCATCCGGTAGAGCAGCCGGGGCAGTCCGGCCGCCGCGCCCGGGGCCACCAGGAACTGTGCCCGGCCCGTCGGGGTGGCGCACACCGGGCCGACCGGGAGCCCCATCCGTTCGAGCCGGACCAGCGCCCGGCGGCCGGCCGTCTCGGAGACCTCCAGCACGTCGAACCTCCGGCCGACGGGCAGCAGCAGCGCCGCGCCCGGGAACCGCGACCACACCCCGGTGACCGCGCCGGCCGTCGCGCCGGCCGGGACCACCGGGGCGAAGGCCAGCGGATGAGCGCCCGGCGCCGTGCACGCGGTGTCCCCGCACGAGCACTGGCCGGACACCGCCCGGGCGCCGGGGACGACGTCCCAGCCGCACAGGCCGGTGTACTCGGTCACCACGGCGCACTCCACGGAGCGCACGCCGCGCCGCCGCGTACCGGAGAGGCCGGGCAGGCCGGGCAGGCCGGACAAGCCCGTCAGGCCCGACCGCATCTCACGGAAGCGGGTGCCGCTGATCGTGAAGCCCATGCCCCCTCCAACGGGTGGTACGCACCGGTGGTTACGAACCGGAGTCTTGCTGTGACGCAGCGTCGCCGCCATGCCCTGGTGGGCGGCGTGCGGAGGCGCGGAGGGTCGCGCGGCTCACCGCGCACGCCGGCGAGTGCCACCGTCCGCCCTCTTCTGATCGCCTGGTGTCAAGTGAATCGCGCCTGGCGGCGGCCCAGTTCATTCGAAGGGGTGGCGAATGGTGGCGTTTACGGGAACGGCCTCGCCGGACGGGTGATCGTAGGATTACTTTCGGTGCGCGATCCCCGGGTGGCGGTGGCTGTTCCGATGGGTATGCCCGGAGGCGAGCCGTATTCGTGTGCGAAGGGCGCGCGGCCCGCACGGACGGCGACGACCGGCGGCATTTCGACAGGGGTTCGAGCACATGGCGATTTCAGCGGATGGGGGCGTTCCAGTGGGCGGCAGCGGCGTGGACGGTACGAATGCCGGCAAGCGCCCGAACGAGCAACTGGGCTCGTGGTTCGTACGCAGCGGCTGGTCCAAGGGCGAGCTGGCGCGCCAAGTGAACCGGCGGGCCCGCCAGATGGGCGCACACCACATCAGCACCGACACCTCCCGGGTCCGGCGCTGGCTCGACGGCGAGCAGCCGCGCGAGCCGATCCCGCGCATCCTCTCCGAGCTGTTCTCCGAACGGTTCGGCACCGTCGTCGCCGTCGAGGAACTCGGCCTGCGCGCGGCGCACCAGTCACCCTCGGTGTCCGGCGTGGACCTGCCCTGGGCGGGTTCCCAGACCGTCGCCCTGCTCAGCGAGTTCTCCCGCAGCGACCTGATGCTGGCCCGGCGGGGCTTCCTCGGCACCTCGCTCGCCCTGGCCGCCGGCCCCGCCCTGATCGAGCCCATGCAGCGCTGGCTGGTGCCCGCCCCGGCCGCCGAGCCGGGCCCCGGTGGGCCGGCCGCCGCCGGCCGCAGGACCTCCCGGCTCTCCAGGCCCGAACTGGACCTGCTGGAAGCCACCACCGCCATGTTCCGCAAATGGGACGCCCAGTGCGGCGGCGGGCTGCGCCGCAAGGCGGTCGTCGGCCAACTCCATGAGGTCACCGACCTGCTGCAGGAGCCGCAGCCGGCCGCCACCGCCCGCCGGCTGTTCACCTGCGCCGCCGAACTGGCCGAACTGGCCGGCTGGATGAGCTACGACGTGGGCCTCCAGCCCACCGCCCAGAAGTACTTCGTCCTCGCCCTGCACGCCGCCAAGGAGGCCGGCGACAAGCCCCTGGGCTCGTACGTCCTCTCCTCGATGAGCCGCCAGATGATCCACCTGGGCCGGCCCGACGACGCCCTGGAGCTCATCCACCTCGCCCAGTACGGCAGCCGTGACTGCGCCACCCCGCGCACCCAGGCGATGCTGTATGCGATGGAGGCCCGCGCGTACGCCAACATGGGCCAGCCGAGCAAGTGCAAACGGGCCGTGCGGATGGCCGAGGACACCTTCGCCGACGTCGGTCTGGACGGCGAGCCCGAGCCCGACTGGATCCGTTTCTTCTCCGAGGCCGAGCTCAACGGCGAGAACGCCCACTCCTACCGCGACCTCGCCTATGTGGCCGGCCGCAGCCCCACCTACGCCTCGCTGGCCGAGCCGGTGATGCGGCGCGCGGTGGAGCTCTTCGAGCAGGACCCCGACCACCAGCGCTCGTACGCGCTCAACCTCGTCGGCATGGCCACCGTGCACCTGCTCAAGCGCGAACCCGAGCAGGCCACGGCCCTCGCCGAGCGCTGTCTGACCGTCGCCGGCAGCGTGCGCTCCGAGCGGGTGAACACCCGGCTGCGCAAGACCGTCTCCACCGCGGCCAGGGACTTCGGCGACGTACCCGAGGTCGCCCGGCTCACCGACATCCTCACCGAGAAGCTCCCCGAGACCGCCGAGGCGGTCTGACCCCCTCCACTCCGGCCGCGACCGTCACCCCGTACAGCCCGACACGGCTCCCCCGCCGCCAGGTCGACAGGGTGACCGTCGCGGCCGGTCCGCGCCGTGCGCGGGGGATACCGCCGTGACCTCTCCGTGATTCGGCAGTTCATCGGGGCGTAACACGTCCCGCTCCTTCGTCACTGCGGCGAAACATCGTGCGGCATCGACCGAAACCGCGCTCCGCCAACCTCGGGCGTCATAACCGGCCACCCCTCACAGCCGAGCAGTACCGGCTCAGCCCCGCACAGGCCGCACCCGACGACGAGGAGACGCCGATGCCTCCAGGCATCACGACGCTTGCCGCAGACACGCCCACGCTGTCCGCCGCCAACACCGGGTTCATGCTCATCTGCACCGCCCTGGTGATGCTGATGACGCCCGCCCTCGCCTTCTTCTACGGAGGCATGGTCCGGGTGAAGTCCACCCTCAACATGCTGATGATGAGCTTCATCAGCCTCGGGATCGTCACCATCCTGTGGGTGCTCTACGGCTTCAGCATCGCCTTCGGCACCGACTACGGCTCCGTCGTCGGATGGTCCTCCGACTACGTGGGACTCAGCGGCATCGGCCTGACCGAACTGTGGGACGGCTACACCATCCCGGTGTACGTCTTCGCCGTCTTCCAGCTGATGTTCGCCGTCATCACGCCCGCCCTGATCAGCGGCGCGCTCGCCGACCGCGTCAAGTTCACCGCCTGGGCCCTGTTCGTCGCCCTCTGGGCGACCGTCGTCTACTTCCCGGTCGCCCACTGGGTCTGGGGTTCCGGCGGCTGGCTCTTCGAGATGGGCGTCA
This sequence comes from Streptomyces sp. NPDC050856, assembly GCF_040653855.1. Taxonomy (NCBI): domain Bacteria; kingdom Bacillati; phylum Actinomycetota; class Actinomycetes; order Kitasatosporales; family Streptomycetaceae; genus Streptomyces; species Streptomyces sp. NPDC050856. Next base: position 187,005 of record NZ_JBFAGV010000006.1, read on the forward strand.
TCGACTTCGCGGGCGGCACGGCCGTCCACATCAACGCCGGAGCCGCCGCCCTCGGCGTCATCCTGGTCATCGGCAAGCGCGTCGGCTTCAAGAAGGACCCGATGCGCCCGCACAGCCTGCCGCTGGTCATGCTCGGCGCCGGACTGCTCTGGTTCGGCTGGTTCGGCTTCAACGCGGGGTCGTGGCTCGGCAACGACGACGGCGTCGGCGCGGTGATGTTCCTCAACACCCAGGTCGCCACCGCCGCCGCCATGTGCGCCTGGCTGGCGTACGAGAAGATCCGCCACGGCGCCTTCACCACCCTCGGCGCCGCCTCCGGCGCCGTCGCGGGCCTGGTCGCCATCACCCCGGCCGGCGGCTCCTGCTCGCCGCTCGGCGCGATCGCCATCGGCGCCGTCGCCGGCCTGCTGTGCGCCATGGCCGTCGGCCTGAAGTACCGCTTCGGCTACGACGACTCCCTCGACGTCGTGGGCGTCCACCTCGTCGGCGGCATCGTCGGCTCGCTGCTCGTCGGCCTCTTCGCCACCGGTGGCGTCCAGTCCGAGGCCAAGGGGCTCTTCTACGGCGGCGGCCTGGAGCAGCTCGGCAAGCAGGCCACCGGGGTCCTCGCGGTCCTGGCCTACTCCCTGGTGGTCTCCGCGCTGCTCGCGCTCGTCATCGACAAGGTGATGGGCATGCGGGTCGGCGAGGACGACGAGGTGCTGGGCATCGACCAGGTCGAGCATGCCGAGACGGCCTACGACTTCAGCGGAGCCGGTGGCGGTGCCGGCTCGCGCAAGCCCCTCACCGAGGCCATGCCCGCAGCGCAGAACAAGAAGGTGGACGCATGAAGCTCATCACGGCGGTCGTCAAGCCGCACCGGCTGGACGAGATCAAGGAAGCCCTCCAGGCCTTCGGGGTCCAGGGCCTGACCGTCACCGAGGCCAGCGGATACGGGCGCCAGCGCGGCCACACCGAGGTCTACCGGGGCGCCGAGTACACCGTCGACCTGGTGCCGAAGATCCGTATCGAGGTCCTGGTCGAGGACGAGGACGCCGAACAGCTCATCGAGGTCGTCGTCAAGGCCGCCCGTACCGGCAAGATCGGTGACGGCAAGGTGTGGAGCGTGCCGGTGGAGACAGCGGTACGGGTACGTACCGGCGAACGCGGACCCGACGCACTCTGAGGAGCCGCAGGGTGACGAGCCTTGATGTGAACACGCACGCGGAGGACTCGGGACCCAGCGGTTACGCGGCGGCCCGACTGCGCCTCCTCCAGGACGAGGCACGGTCCGGGCCGCCGCGCCGTTCCGCCCTGGCCCGGCTGACCGACGACTGGCTGGCGGCCCTGTTCGGCGCGGCCGCCGCCCCGGCGCGGGGCGTGGCCCTGGTCGCCGTCGGCGGGTACGGGCGCGGGGAGCTCTCCCCGCGCAGCGACCTCGACCTGCTCCTGCTGCACGACGGCGGCGCCGACGCGGCGGCCGTCGCCGCCCTCGCCGACCGGATCTGGTACCCGGTCTGGGACCTGGGCCTGGCCCTCGACCACTCCGTACGCACCCCGGGCGAGGCCCGCGGCACCGCCGCCGGTGACCTGAAGGTGCAGCTCGGCCTGCTCGACGCCCGCCATGTCGCCGGCGACGTCCAACTGGTCTCGGCGCTGCGGTCGGCGGTCCTCGCCGACTGGCGCAACCAGGCCCCCAGGCGGCTGCCCGAGCTGTACGAGCTGGGCCGCGAACGGGCCGACCGCCAGGGCGAGCTGCAGTTCCTGCTGGAACCCGACCTGAAGGAGGCGCGGGGCGGACTGCGGGACGCCACCGCGCTGCGGGCGGTCGCCGCCTCCTGGCTCGCCGACGCCCCGCGCGCCGGGCTCGCCGAGGCGCGGCGCCGGCTGCTCGACGCCCGCGACGCGCTCCACCTGGTCACCGGGCGGGCCACCGACCGGCTCGCCCTCCAGGAGCAGGATCAGGTCGCCACCGCCCTCGGACTGCGGGACGGAGACGCGCTGCTGCGCGAGGTGTACGAGGCGGCGCGCACCATCTCCTACGCCGGGGACGTCACCTGGCGCGAGGTGAACCGGGTGCTCAAGGCCCGCTCCGTACGGCCCCGGCTGCGCAAGCTCCTGGGCGGCAGGCCGCCGGTCCAGCGCACCCCGCTCGCCGAGGGCGTGGTCGAGATGGACGGCGAGGTGGTCCTCGCCCGCACCGCCCGGCCCGAACGCGACCCCGTCCTGCCGCTGCGGGCCGCCGCCGCGGCCGCCCAGTCCGCTCTGCCGCTCTCACCGCACGCCGTACGGCACCTGGCCGCCACCGCCGGACCCCTGCCCGTGCCCTGGCCGGCCGAGGCCCGCGAGGAGCTCGTCACCCTCCTCGGCGCGGGCGGCCCGGCCGTCGCCGTCTGGGACGCGTTGGAGGCCGAGGGGCTGATCACACGGCTGATCCCGGACTGGGAGCGGGTCCGCTGCCGGCCGCAGCGCAACCCCGTGCACACCTGGACCGTCGACCGGCACCTGGTCGAGACGGCGGTACGGGCCTCGTCGCTCACCCGCCGGGTGGGCCGCCCCGACCTGCTCCTGGTCGCCGCCCTGCTGCACGACATCGGCAAGGGCCGGCCCGGCGACCACTCCGTGGCGGGCGAGAGCATCGCCCGTGACGTCGCCGCCCGGATCGGCTTCGGCCGCGCCGACGCGGCCGTCGTCGCCACCCTGGTCCGCCACCACCTGCTGCTCGTCGAAACCGCCACCCGGCGGGACCTCGACGACCCGGCGACCGTCCGGTCCGTCGCCTCGGCCGTCGGGTCGGCCGCCACGCTGGAGCTGCTGCACGCCCTGACCGAGGCCGACGCCCTGGCCACCGGGCCCGCCGCCTGGTCCGCCTGGCGTGGCTCGCTCGTCGCCGACCTGGTCGAGCGGGTCGCGGACGCCCTGGCGGGCGGGGCGCCGGCGCGGCCCGGGCCCGCCGCCCCCGGCGCCGAGGAGGAGCGGCTGGCCGTCGAGGCGCTGCGCACCGGCGAACCCGAGCTCACGCTGCACGCCGAGCACCCCTCGGACGACGGCGCACCCGAGCCGGTGGGCGTCGAGCTGCTGATCGCCCTGCCGGACCAGCCCGGTGTGCTGCCCGCCGTCGCCGGGGTCCTCGCGCTGCACCGGCTGACCGTCCGGGCCGCCGACCTGCGGGCCATCGACCTGCCCACGGAGCTGGGGCCGGGGCGGGGTGCCGTGCTGGTACTGAACTGGCGCGTCGCCGCCGAGTACGGCTCGCTGCCCCAGGCCGCCCGGCTGCGCGCCGATCTCCTGCGGGCCCTGGACGGCTCACTGGACATCCCCTCCCGCCTCGCCGAGCGGGAGGCCGCCTACCCCCGGCGGCGCGGCGTGGAGGCCCCGCCTCCCCGGGTCACCGTCGCCGCCTCCGGGTCGACCCGGGCGACCGTCATCGAGGTGCGGGCCCAGGACGCCCCGGGCCTGCTGCACCGCATCGGCCGGGCGCTGGAGACCGCGGCGGTACGGGTCAGGAGCGCGCACGTCTCCACGCTGGGCGCCAACGCGGTGGACGCCTTCTACGTCACCGCGGCGGACGGCTCCCTGCTCCCGGACGCACGCGCCGCCGAGGTCGCCCGGGGGCTGGAGCGGGCACTGCTGTCCTGACCCGTCCCCGCACCGGACGCCCGCCCTCGCCCGCGGCTCCGGGCGGGCGAGGCCGCGGACCCGGCGAGGCCGGATACCCTGGGGGACGACTGTCCGCCCGACCCCTACACCCGAGGATCCGCGACCGCCGTGTTCGATACCCTCAGCGACCGCCTTGCAGCGACTTTCAAGAACCTCCGGGGCAAGGGCCGCCTCAGCGAGGCGGACATCGACGCCACGGCACGTGAGATCCGTATCGCGCTGCTGGAAGCGGACGTCGCCCTGCCTGTGGTCCGGTCCTTCATCCGGCAGGTCAAGGAGCGGGCGCTGGGCGCCGAGGTCTCCCAGGCGCTCAACCCCGCCCAGCAGGTCATCAAGATCGTCAACGAGGAGCTCGTCGGCATCCTCGGCGGCGAGACCCGTCGTCTGCGCTTCGCCAAGAACCCGCCGACCGTCATCATGCTCGCGGGTCTCCAGGGCGCGGGTAAGACGACCCTGGCCGGAAAGCTCGGCAAGTGGCTCAAGGGCCAGGGGCACTCGCCGCTGCTGGTCGCCTGCGACCTCCAGCGCCCCAACGCCGTCAACCAGCTCTCCGTCGTCGCCGAGCGCGCCGGCGTGGCGGTCTACGCGCCGGAGCCCGGCAACGGCGTCGGGGACCCGGTGCGGGTCGCCGAGGACTCCATCGAGTACGCCAAGTCGAAGGTCCACGACATCGTCATCGTGGACACCGCCGGCCGCCTGGGCATCGACCAGGAGCTGATGCGGCAGGCCGCGGACATCCGCGACGCCGTCAAGCCCGACGAGGTCCTCTTCGTGGTCGACGCGATGATCGGCCAGGACGCGGTCAACACCGCCGAGGCCTTCCGCGACGGCGTCGGGTTCGACGGTGTGGTGCTGTCCAAGCTCGACGGCGACGCCCGTGGTGGTGCCGCCCTGTCGATCGCGCACGTCACCGGCCGCCAGATCATGTTCGCCTCCAACGGCGAGAAGCTGGACGACTTCGACGCGTTCCACCCGGACCGCATGGCGTCCCGCATCCTCGGCATGGGCGACGTGCTCTCGCTCATCGAGAAGGCCGAGCAGACCTTCTCCCAGGAAGAGGCCGCCAAGATGGCCTCCAAGCTGGCGAGCAGCAAGGGCAAGGACTTCACGCTCGACGACTTCCTGGCCCAGATGGAGCAGGTCCGCAAGATGGGCAGCATCAGCAAGCTGCTCGGGATGCTGCCCGGCATGGCCCAGATGAAGGAGCAGATCAACAACATCGACGAGCGTGACGTGGACCGCACGGCCGCGATCATCAAGTCGATGACCCCGGCCGAGCGCCAGGACCCCACCATCATCAACGGCTCGCGCCGGGCGCGCATCGCGCGCGGTTCCGGTGTGGAGGTCAGCACCGTCAAGGGCCTGGTCGAGCGTTTCTTCGAGGCCCGCAAGATGATGTCGCGCATGGCGCAGGGCGGCGGGATGCCGGGAATGCCCGGCATCCCGGGCATGGGCGGCGGCCCCGGCCGGCAGAAGAAGCAGCAGAAGCAGGCCAAGGGCAAGCGCAAGAGCGGCAACCCGATGAAGCGCAAGGCCGAGGAGCAGGCCGCCGCCGTACGCCGGGAGCAGGCGGCGCAGCAGGGCGGCGCGTTCGGGCTGCCGGGCGGCCAGCCGGGTCAGGACTTCGAACTGCCGGACGAGTTCAAGAAGTTCATGGGCTGACGCGGACCCGGTCCCGCGACGACGAGCGGCACCCGCCGGCGGCGGGTGCCCCTCACGCGTGGCCGCGGCCCGGTGGGCTCAGGGCGTCCTGGCGACCAGGTAGCGGAAGACGTTCGGCATCCACACCGTGCCGTCGGGCCGCTGGTGCGGGTGGAGCGCCTCGGTGACCTCCTTCTCGACCGTCTCCTGGTCGCAGGCCCGCACCGCCGCGTCGAACAGGCCGGTGGAGAACAGGCCGCGCACGGCGCTGGCCATGTCCGCGTACCCGAAGGGGCACGTCACCCGTCCCGAGCCGTCCGGGTTGAGGCCGGCCCGCGCGGCGACCTCCTCCAGGTCGTCCCGGAGTGCCGGCCGCCAGCCGGCGCGGTTCTGCAGCCGCTCGGTCAGCCGTCCGGCCACGCGCAGCACCGCCGAGGTGGCGCACCGCTCGGGCGGTCCCCAGCCGGCCAGGACCACGGCGCTGCCGCGCTCGGCGAGCGGGACGGCCGCGCTCAGGGCGGGCACCAGGCCCTCGGAGTCGTCCGCCGCACTGCCGATGGGCTGGAAGGCGGTGACGAGGTTGTAGGCCGGACGGGTGGGGTCGGCCGCCTCTTCGGGACCGCCGCAGACGAGCGTGCCCTCACCGCGCGGGGTTCTCCGCCCGGGCTCCGGCCGCAGCCGCTCCCGCGCCAGGTCCAGACGCGCCGGGTCGGTGTCCACGCCCGTCACCTGTGCGCCGCGGGCGGCGGCCATCAGCAGGGCGAGTCCCGAACCGCAACCGAGACCGAGCAGCCGGGTCCCGGCGCCGACCTCCAGGTGTTCGTACACCGCTTCGTACAGCGGCACCAGCATCCGCTCCTGGATCTCCGCCCAGTCGCGGGCACGACCGGGCGCGTCCGTGGCCGGAGGGGCCGAGGCCGGGTGGGGGTGGTGCTGGACGAGCATAGGTGTCATCGAAAGCGCCCCAATCCGCCGAGAGGTCCATCTGTGCGTCTCTGCTGTGATTGACAGCCCCCGTGTACGTGCGCTCGCACTCCGTATGCAAGGGAACTCCGCATCCGACCCCGAGTCCAGGGGTTGGGGTCGCAATGCTTGCGTGCCCCGGTCGTGCGCCCCCGAGGCCGGCACGAACCTCCTCCCATAGTGGAGCCGGTGTGCGGTTCCCGCCATGCCAGCGTGTTCGCGCAGGTAGGGCGGTGCGGGCGGGGCGCGGGCGACGGCATCCGGCCAAGGGACCGGGTCGGCGTCCGAGGGCGCCGCCCGGCGGAGTACTGTCGCAGCCGATGGCCTTCCGGCAGCTCCCGGCGGTCGCCGGGCCGGTTGCCGCGCGGGGCGCCGGCGGGGACCGGGGACCCGGTGCCACCCGGCGCGTGCACTGGTCCACGCGCCGGGGCGTACGCGCCGTTACGTACCACCTTGGTGTGAGCTGTGCGGCTTCTCCGCAGATCAGCGCACTGGCCCTCGTCCGGACGCATCAACGGCAACTGACGGGTACGTGCAAATTATTTGGGATGCCCCGGAATGGAACCCGGGGAGCTCCCGGCTCGTTGTCACGACGTGAGCACGACACCACCTGTTCTCGCCGCAGAGCTGGCACAGGCGTGGGCCGACATTCAGCGGCACCACCCCGAGCTGCCGGATCTTGCCGCGCCCGAGTCCCTGATCGGAGAGTCGTCGTCCGCGTGTGGCGCCGAGCTCTCCTTCGAACGACTGCTCCACGAGGCAGTCCACGGCATCGCCGCCGCGCGAGGGGTCCGCGACACCTCGCGCGCCGGCCGCTACCACAACCGGAGATTCCTGGCGATCGCCGAGGAGCTGGGCCTGGACCATCCGGAGGAACCGCATCCCAGCAGCGGCTTCTCCCTGGTCACGCTCAACGCCGAGGCCAAACGCCGGTACCGGCCGACGATCGAGCGGCTGCATCGCGCGCTGAAGGCGCACACGGTCGCCACCGCCTCCGACACCAAGCGCTCCTTCCGCGGGCCCGCCGCCAGGCACGGTTCGTCGGGCGGCGGCGTGCGGGTCAAGGCGGTCTGCGAGTGCGGCCGCAACGTACGGGTCGTTCCCTCCGTCCTCGCCCAGGCGCCGATCGTGTGCGGCGGCTGCGGCAAGCCGTTCCGGATCCCGGAAGCGGTGGGCGCGGCGGGCTGACCCGGCGTGGTGTGGCACAATGGCTAGCTGTACTCGACAGTCGAACAGGACCCCTCTCTCCTCCGGCTGACGCGTCCATCGGGCACTCGAGTACCGCAACCCCACGCGGCGTTTCGTCGTGCCCAACCACGTCAAGACCAGGAGACACCACACCCGTGGCAGTCAAGATCAAGCTGAAGCGTCTGGGCAAGATCCGTTCGCCTCACTACCGCATCGTCGTCGCCGACTCCCGTACCCGCCGTGACGGCCGGGCCATCGAGGAGATCGGTCTGTACCACCCGGTGCAGAACCCGTCGCGCATCGAGGTCAACTCGGAGCGTGCGCAGTACTGGCTGTCCGTCGGCGCCCAGCCGACCGAGCCGGTCCTCGCGATTCTGAAGCTCACCGGCGACTGGCAGAAGGTCAAGGGCCTGCCGGCCCCGGAGAAGCCGCTGCTGGCCCCGGCGACGAAGGAAGACAAGCGCGCCTCCTTCGACGCCTTCGCCAAGGCTCTCGAGGGTGACGACAGCAAGGGTGAGGCCATCACCCCGAAGGCGAAGAAGGCCGACAAGAAGGCGGACGAGGCCGAGGCCGCGTCCACCGAGTCGACCGAGGCCTGAGCATGCTCGAGGAGGCTCTCGAGCACCTCGTGAAGGGCATTGTCGACAACCCCGACGATGTGCGGGTCGCCTCGCGCGACCTGCGCCGCGGACGCGTGCTGGAGGTCCGGGTCCACCCGGACGACCTCGGCAAGGTGATCGGCCGCAACGGCCGCACCGCTCGCGCTCTGCGTACCGTCGTGGGCGCCATCGGCGGCCGTGGCATCCGCGTCGACCTCGTCGACGTGGACCAGGTCCGCTGATCGACGTCAGACGGGCTCCGGGGGTCGCCTCCCGGATCCAGGCAGTACCGGCACGGGCCGGGGAGGGCTACGGCCCGCCCCGGCCCGTGGTCGTTCCCCAAGTCGTTGCAAGAAGAGGTGAGCAGTGCAGCTGGTAGTCGCACGGATCGGCCGCGCCCACGGCATCAAGGGCGAGGTCACCGTCGAGGTACGTACGGACGAGCCCGAGCTGCGGCTGGCGCCCGGTGCCGTACTGGCCACGGACCCGGCCTCCGCCGGGCCGCTGACCATCGAGACCGGCCGCGTGCACAGCGGCCGCCTGCTGCTGCGCTTCGAGGGCGTACGGGACCGCAACGCCGCCGAGGCCCTGCGCAACACCCTGCTGATCGCCGACGTGGACCCGGACGAGCGGCCGGAGGAGCCCGACGAGTACTACGACCACCAGCTGATGGACCTGGACGTGGTGCTCGCCGACGGCACCGAGGTCGGGCGGATCACCGAGATCTCGCACCTTGCCTCCCAGGACCTGTTCGTGGTGGAGCGCCCCGACGGCAGCGAGGTCATGATCCCGTTCGTGGCGGAGATCGTCACCGACATCGACCTCGACGAGCAGAGGGCGGTCATCGACCCGCCGCCCGGACTCATCGACGACCGGGCCGAGATCGCCTCCTCCCGGGACGCCGCCGAGGACGACGAGCGATGAGGCTCGACGTCGTCACGATCTTCCCCGAGTACCTGGAGCCGCTGAACGTCTCGCTCGTCGGCAAGGCCCGCGCGCGCGGGCAGCTCGACGTCCATGTCCACGACCTGCGGCGGTGGACCCACGACCGGCACAACACGGTGGACGACACGCCCTACGGCGGCGGCCCGGGCATGGTCATGAAGACCGAGCCGTGGGGTGACGCCCTCGACGACGTCATGGCCGCCGGCTATGAGGCGGGCACGTCCGGTCCCGTACTCGTCGTGCCCACCCCCAGCGGCCGCCCGTTCACCCAGGAGCTCGCCGTCGAGCTGTCCCGGCGCCCGTGGCTGATCTTCACCCCGGCCAGGTACGAGGGCATCGACCGCCGTGTCATGGACGAGTACGCCACCCGCGTGCCGGTGTACGAGGTGTCCATCGGCGACTACGTCCTGGCGGGCGGCGAGGCCGCCGTCCTGGTCGTCACCGAGGCCGTGGCCCGGCTCCTGCCGGGTGTGCTGGGCAACGCCGAGTCGCACCGCGACGACTCGTTCGCCCCCGGCGCGATGGCCAACCTCCTGGAGGGCCCGGTCTACACCAAGCCGCCCCAGTGGCGCGGTCGCGGGATCCCCGACGTCCTGCTCAGCGGGCACCACGGCAGGATCGCGCGGTGGCGGCGGGACGAGGCCCTGCGGCGCACCGCCCGCAACCGGCCCGACCTGATCGAGCGCTGCGACCCGGCCGCGTTCGACAAGAAGGACCGCGAGACGCTCTCCATCCTGGGCTGGGCCCCGGAACCCGCTGGCCGATTTTGGCGCAGGCCACCGGCCGTGGAAGAATAGGACGCTGCTGTACGTCCGGCGTGCGCCCCTGCCACAGGGGGACACGACGCCCGTCCGACGCGATCAGCACCCTTCACCTCCTCACTATCGCCGTCGATGACCTGTGGCATCGGCGAGGAAGCAGACAAAAATGGCTCACCTGCTCGACTCCGTCGACGCCGCATCGCTGCGTACCGACGTCCCCGCGTTCCGTCCCGGTGACACCGTGAACGTCCACGTCCGCGTCATCGAGGGCAACCGCTCCCGTATCCAGCAGTTCAAGGGCGTCGTCATCCGCCGCCAGGGCTCGGGCGTCCGCGAGACCTTCACGGTCCGCAAGGTCTCCTTCTCGGTCGGCGTCGAGCGCACCTTCCCGGTGCACAGCCCGATCTTCGAGAAGATCGAGCTCGTGACCCGCGGTGACGTCCGCCGCGCCAAGCTGTACTACCTCCGTGAGCTGCGCGGCAAGGCCGCCAAGATCAAGGAGAAGCGCGACAACTGAGCTCCGGCTCACCGTCGCGACCGGGTCCACGGGGTGGCCGGATAGGCTCTGCCCCCGATGGACACCGAAGCACAGCACACCGAGCGCGACCGCTCCGCCGGCCCGGAGGCTCCCGAAAGGGAGCCCTCCGGCGCCGCGGAGGGGTCGCGCTCCGTGCGTTCCGGACACCCCTGGCGCGGCGCGGCGCTGACCGGCGTCGTCTGCGCCGTCTTCCTGCTCCTGCTCAGCCATTTCGTGGTGCAGCCCTTCCAGATCCCCAGCGGCTCGATGGAACCCACCCTCGCGATCGGGGACCGGGTGCTGGTGAACAAGCTGGCGTACCGCTCCGGTGCCACGCCGGCGCGGGGGGACGTGGTCGTCTTCGACGGCACCGGGTCCTTCGTCCAGCAGGTGCCGGAGCGCGGCCCGGTCACCGGGCTGCTGCACGGTGCCGCCGCGGCACTCGGCCTGGCCGAACCCGCCGACACCGACTTCGTCAAGCGCGTGGTCGGCGTGGGAGGTGACCGCGTGAAGTGCTGCGGCAGGGACGGCAGGGTCGAGGTGAACGGTGTACCGGTCGACGAGACGTACCTCCACCCCGGCGACGCCCCGTCGCGCGTGCCCTTCGACATCGTGGTGCCGCCGGGCACCCTCTGGGTCATGGGGGACCACCGCAGCCAGTCCCGCGACTCGCGTGACCACCTGGGTGAACCGGGCGGTGGGGTGGTCCCGGTGGACAGGGTGATCGGCCGGGCGGACTGGATCGGCTGGCCCTTCGGGCGCTGGTCCGCGCTGGAGGCCACCACGGCCTTCCACGGCGTGGCGGACGCCCCCGGGGCCCGGACGGCGGGCGGGGGCCATGGGTAACCGCGGCAAGCGGGCCAGCCACCGGGCCGACCCCCGGCTGCCCACCGGCTCACGGCCCACCGACGGCGGCCGGACCCTGCCGGGACGCGCGGAGCGGCGCAGGCTCGCCCGCAAGGTGAAGCGCCGCCGTCAGCGCTCGGCGGTCAAGGAGATCCCGCTCCTGATAACGGTCGCGCTGCTCATCGCCCTGGTCCTGAAGACCTTCCTGGTGCAGGCCTTCGTCATCCCGTCGGGTTCGATGGAGCAGACGATCCGGATCGACGACCGGGTCCTGGTGGACAAGCTGACCCCCTGGTTCGGCTCGAAGCCGCAGCGCGGTGATGTCGTCGTCTTCAAGGACCCCGGCGGCTGGCTGCGCGAGGAGAGGACGGCCGGCGATGACGACCCGGTGGTGGTCAAGCAGGCCAAGCAGGTTCTGACCTTCATCGGCCTGCTGCCGTCCGACGACGAGCAGGACCTCATCAAGCGGGTGGTCGCGGTCGGCGGGGACACCGTCAAGTGCTGCGACAAGGACGGCCGGGTCACCGTCAACGGCGTACCGCTCGACGAACCGTATCTGCACCCGGGGAACGTCCCCTCCACGATCGACTTCGAGGTGAAGGTGCCGGCCGGGCGGCTGTTCGTGCTGGGGGACCACCGGTCCGACTCGGCCGACTCCCGCTTCCACCTGGACGAGCGGTTCCAGGGCACGATCCCGGAGGAGGGGGTCGTCGGGAAGGCGGTCCTCATCGCCTGGCCCTTCGACCACTGGCGCAGGCTGGAGGAGCCCGGGACGTTCGCCTCGGTCCCGGACGCACCGCCCGGCGCGGCCACCGCGCACGGCGCGTCGCATAGTGTGTCCTCTCGGAATCTGAACGGATTGATCCGGCTCCCGAGCCCTGCGGAACTCCCGCTCGTTATGGGAGTGGTGGGCCTGCCCCTGCTAGGGGTCGGGCGGTCGCACGGAGTGAGGAGTGGATGTGGGGGATTTGGCGGTCGGCGCACGGTCCGGACACGACGAGCCCGAGAAGAGGCACGGGGAGCCCGCCGAGCCATCCTCCGGCGGTGGCGTCGGTCCTGCCGGCCCCGCCGGTTCCAGCGGCTCCTCCGGTGCCGCGGGATCCTCCGGTTCGTCCGGCACCTCCGGGGAGTTCTCCCCGTCGGCGTCCGGCCCGGCGGGTCCGGCCGGCGGTGACACCGTGGCGGACGGCGCGGACCAGGGGCCCAAGAAGCCGCGTTCCTTCTGGAAGGAACTGCCTCTGCTGATCGGTATCGCGCTGGTGCTGGCGCTGCTGATCAAGACATTCCTGGTGCAGGCGTTCTCCATCCCGTCGGACTCCATGATGAACACGCTCCAGCGGGGCGACCGGGTGCTGGTGGACAAGCTCACCCCGTGGTTCGGCTCGGAGCCCGAGCGCGGCGAGGTCGTCGTCTTCCACGACCCGGGCGGTTGGCTGGAGGGTGAGCCCACCCCCGAGACGAACGTCCTGCAGAACTTCCTGAGCTTCATCGGTCTCATGCCGTCCTCCGAGGACAAGGACCTGATCAAGCGGGTGATCGCGGTCGGCGGGGACACCGTGGAGTGCAAGAAGGGCGGCAAGGTCGTCGTCAACGGCAAGGCGCTGGACGAGACGGCCTACATCGCACCCGGCTCCACGCCCTGCGACGACGAGCCGTTCGGCCCGATCAAGGTCGCCCAGGACCGGATCTGGGTGATGGGCGACAACCGCCAGAACTCGCTGGACTCCCGCTACCACCAGGAACTGCCCGGCAACGGCACGGTCGCCACCGAGCGGGTCGTCGGGCGGGCCGTCGTGGTGGCCTGGCCGGTCACCCGCTGGTCGACGCTGCCGGTGCCGGACGTCTTCGACCAGCCGGGGCTGAGCGCCGCCGTCACGGCCGGCGGTCCGGGCGCGCTGGGGCTCGCGGGCGCGCTGCCGATCGTGCTGTGGCGCCGGAAGCGGCTCATGAGCCGCTGATCCGCCCTCCCGGGCCTCTCCGAAGGTCCGGCGGGCCTCCTGCTTCCCGGCGCTCCGGTTCGTCCGGTCCCCGGCCCGCGGGCTCCTCCCGGGAGGCATACCGCGAGGTGGGGGCCCACGGGTAGGGTGCCTCCCTGATCGTCGGTCTCCGGAGCACGGACTCCGGGGTGGGGAGCGCTGGGATGAGCGGATCTGTACGTACGGGCGACGGCCGCGGCCGTCTCGGCAGCGCGCTGTCGGGGCTGGCCGTGGCCGTCGGCTGTGTGCTCTTCCTCGGCGGCTTCGCCTGGGGCGCCGTCGAGTACCAGCCCTACACCGTCCCGACCGACTCCATGGCCCCCACCGTGACGGCGGGGGACCGGGTGCTGGCCCAGCGGATCGACGGCGCGCAGGTGCGGCGCGGGGACGTGGTGGTCTTCCGGGACGAGTCGTGGGGCGACCTGCCGATGGTCAAGCGGGTGGTCGGGGTGGGCGGCGACCGGGTCGTCTGCTGCGACGCGGGCGGCCGGCTCACCGTGAACGGCACGGCGCTGGCGGAACCGTATCTGCTCACCCGGGGGCCCGCCTCGCCGACGACCTTCACGACCACCGTCCCGGCCGGCCGGCTGTTCCTGCTCGGTGACGAGCGGAGGAGCTCCCAGGATTCCCGCGTCCACCTCGAGGAGCCCGGCCAGGGGTCGGTGCCGCGCGGCGCGGTGAGCGCCAGGGTGGACGCCGTGGCCTGGCCGCTGGGAGACATGGTGGACCGCCCCGCCGCCTTCGCCTCGCTGCCCGGCGGGACATCGAAGCCGGGACCGGTGAGACTCGTCGTGGGGTCGGTGGCCGCCGGGGCCCTGCTGATCCTGGGCGGCGCGGCGTACGGGCCGGTCGCGCGGCGGCTGTCCCGGCCGCGCGGGAAGGCCGCCGCCCATGCCTGACGCGGCACCGCGCCGGGTCGCCAGGGTGGTGCTCCTCGATCCCGACGACCGGATCCTCCTGCTGCACGGCTACGAGCCGGACGACCCGTCCGTGACCTGGTGGTTCACGCCCGGCGGCGGGGTGGAGGGCGACGAGACGCGGGAACAGGCCGCGCTGCGCGAGCTGGCCGAGGAGACGGGGATCACCGAGGTCGAACTCGGGCCGGTGCTGTGGCAGCGGGTCTGCTCGTTCCCCTTCGCGGGGCGCCGCTGGCATCAGGACGAGTGGTACTACCTGGCGCGCACCGAGCGGACCGCCGTGGCCCTCGGCGCGCTGACCGAGCTGGAGCGGCGCAGTGTCACGGGGCTGAGGTGGTGGACCTCCGCCGAACTGTCGGCGGCGCGTGAGACGGTGTACCCGACACGACTCGCCGGGCTGCTCCGCACGCTGCTCGACGAGGGACCTCCCCTTACGCCGGTGGTCCTGCCCCCGGACATCGTCCAGGGGTGAGGTCGGCTGGCGCACAATGGGGGGACGCACGGCTGAAGGGGAACATGCCATGAGCGCCGAGGACCTCGAGAAGTACGAGACCGAGATGGAGCTGAAGCTCTACCGGGAGTACCGCGATGTCGTCGGTCTGTTCAAATACGTGATCGAGACCGAGCGCCGCTTCTACCTCACCAACGACTACGAGATGCAGGTGCACTCGGTCCAGGGCGAGGTCTTCTTCGAGGTGTCCATGGCGGACGCGTGGGTCTGGGACATGTACCGGCCGGCGCGGTTCGTGAAACAGGTGCGGGTGCTGACGTTCAAGGACGTCAACATCGAGGAGCTGAACAAGAGCGACCTGGAGCTGCCCGGCAGCTGAGCGGAGCTGAGCGACGGGGCACCTGGGCGACGTGGCACCTGAGCGACGGCCGGGCGCCGGGCCGGGGGCATCCGCGGGTGTGTCCGGCAGGTGCCCGGCGGGTCTCCGCCGGATCCCGGGCGGCCGGCGTGTTCACCGGTGTGGGTGAGGGAGTTCTCCACAACCGGCCGGTTGTCCACCAAGATCCACTGCTCCCCGGCCTATCCGTCACATTCGGTGACGGAGGTGGTGCCGGGATGAACGCGACGGGGGCACTGGGGCAGTACGGCGAGCGGCTGGCGGTCCGGCTGCTGGGCCGGGCCGGGATGACCGTGCTCGCACGGAATTGGCGGTGCGGGCGGGCCGGCGAGATCGACATCGTGGCCCGGGACGGCGACACGGTGGTCTTCTGCGAGGTCAAGACCCGCAGAGCGGGGGACTTCCAGCACCCCATGGCGGCCGTCACTCCCGCCAAGGCCGACCGGCTCAGACGGCTCGCCGCCTGCTGGCTGGAGCGGCACGGCGGCCCGTGGGGCGGTGCGCGCGTCGATGTGATCGGGGTGCTGCTGCCCCGCCGGGGCGCACCCGTCGTCGAGCACGCGCGGGGGGTGGCCTGACATGGGCTTCGCGCGTACGTGCTCGGTGGCCCTGGTCGGCGTCGAAGGCGTGGTCGTCGAGGTGCAGGCGGACCTGGAGCCGGGGGTGGCGGCCTTCACCCTGGTCGGGCTGCCGGACAAGAGCCTGTCCGAGAGCCGCGACCGGGTGCGGGCGGCGATCGTCAACTCGGACGCGGAATGGCCGCAGAAGAAGCTCACCGTCGGGCTGAGCCCGGCCTCCGTGCCCAAGGGAGGGAGCGGGTTCGACCTCGCCGTTGCCGCGGCAGTCCTGGGGGCCGCCGAGCGCGTCGATCCCCGGACCATCGCCGACCTGGTGCTCATCGGGGAGCTGGGCCTGGACGGGCGGGTCCGGCCGGTGCGCGGCGTGCTGCCCGCGGTGCTCGCCGCGGCCGAGGCCGGCTACCGGCAAGTGGTGGTGCCGGAACGGACCGCGGGCGAGGCCGCCCTGGTGCCGGGCGTGTCGGTTCTGGGCGTCCGAACGCTGCGGCAGCTCATCGCGGTGCTGGCGGACGAACCGGTGCCGCCGGACGACCCCGACGACGAGGGACGGCCCGACGCCATGCTGGCCGGGCTGCTGGTGCCCGGCGCCGGCGTGGGCACCGGGCTCTCCGCCGACCCGGCGGACGGGCCGGACATGGCGGACGTGGTGGGGCAGCGAGGCGCCCGTGTGGCCCTGGAGGTAGCGGCGGCCGGCGGGCACCACCTCCTGCTGTCCGGCCCGCCGGGCGCGGGCAAGACGATGCTGGCCGAGCGGCTGCCGGGCGTCCTGCCGCCGCTGACCCGGCACGAGGCCCTGGAGGTCACCGCCGTGCACTCGGTGGCGGGCATCCTGCCACCCGGGGAACCACTGGTGCGCAGGGCGCCCTACTGCGCGCCGCACCACTCGGCGACCATGCAGTCCCTGGTCGGCGGCGGGAACGGGCTGCCACGGCCGGGCGCCGTCTCCCTGGCACACCGGGGGATCCTCTTCCTGGACGAGGCACCGGAGTTCTCCGGCAAGGTCCTGGACGCGCTGCGCCAGCCGCTGGAGTCGGGGCACGTGGTGGTGGCGCGCAGCGCGGGCGTGGTGCGGTTGCCCGCGAGCTTCCTGATGGTGCTCGCCGCGAACCCGTGCCCGTGCGGGCGGCACACCCTGCACGGGGCGGGGTGCGAGTGCCCGGCCTCGGTGATCCGCCGGTACCAGGCCCGGCTGTCGGGGCCGCTGCTCGACCGGGTGGACCTGCGGGTGGAGGTGGAACCGGTCAGCCGCGCGGACCTGCTGGGCCCGGGCCGGCGGGGGGAGGGCACCGAGTCGGTCGCGGCCCGGGTGCTGGCCGCGAGGGAGCGCGCGGCGGCCCGCCTGGCCGGCACGCCGTGGCGCCTCAACCGCGAGGTGCCCGGTCATGAGCTGCGCACCCGGTGGCAGGTGGCCCCCGGGGCCCTGGCCGCCGCCGAGCGGGACATCGAACGGGGCCTGCTGACCGCTCGCGGGGTGGACCGGGTCCTGCGGGTGGCCTGGACGCTCGCCGATCTGGCCGGCCGTGACCGGCCGGAGTCCCACGACGTGCGGCTGGCGCTGGAACTGCGCACCGGCATCTCCCGGGGTGTGCCGGTGGCGGTGGAGGAGGGGCCGTGAGCCGGGCCGGCGGGACGGAGCGGGGGGCCGCCTCGGCGGAGGGGGCGACGAGCGGGGAGCCGGCGGGCCGGGGGGTGACGGACCAGGAGGCGGCGCACCGGGGAACGACGGGCCGAGGGGCGGATGGCGACGGCGCCACGGGCGGTGGGGTGCCGGACGAGGAGCGGCTGGCGCGCGCGGCGCTGACCAGGGTCATCGAGCCGGGGGACGAGCACGCCGGACGCTGGCTGCGCGAACTGGGCGCGGCGGAGGTGCTCGCGCGGCTGACCTCCTCACCGTACCGGGACGGGGCCCTCACGGGGGCGAGTGAGCGGCGTGTCCAGGGCTTGCGGATACGGGCGGCGGGGGTCGAACCCGGCCGGGACCTCGACGCCGCCCGCGCGGCGGGGGCACGGTTCGTCGTACCGGGGGACCCGGAGTGGCCCAGCCAACTGGACGACCTGGGGGACGCCCGGCCGGTCGGACTCTGGGTACGCGGCCGTCCGGACCTGCGCAGATGGGCGTTGCGCTCGGTCGCGGTGGTCGGCGCGCGGGCCTGCACGCCGTACGGGGCGCACATGGCGGCGACACTGGCCTCCGGGCTCGCCGAGCGCGGCTGGGTCGTCGTCTCGGGCGCCGCCTTCGGCATCGACGGAGCCGCGCACCGCGGCACGCTGGCCGTCGGTGGGGCCACCGTCGCGGTCCTCGCCTGCGGGGTCGACGTCGTCTATCCGCGCGGCCATGCCGAGCTGCTCGAAAGGATCTCCCAACAGGGCCTCGTCATGAGCGAGTTGCCGCCCGGCGCCCACCCCACGCCCAGCCGGTTCGTGCTGCGCAACCGGGTGATCGCGGCGCTCACCCGGGGCACCGTCGTGGTGGAGGCGCAGTACCGCAGCGGCTCACTCGTCACCGCCCGCGGCGCCCAGCGCCTCGGCCGGTTCACCATGGGGGTTCCCGGCCCCGCCACCAGCGGGCTCTCCGCCGGGGTGCACGAACTGCTGCGGGGTGAGGCCGTCCTGGTCACCGAGGCCGCGGAAGTGGCCGAACTGGTCGGGCGCATCGGCGACCTCGCCCCGGCCCGGCGCGGACCGGTGCTGCCCAGGGACCTGCTGGACCCGGCCGGCGCGCGGGTGCTGGAAGCGATGCCCGCCCGGGGGAGAACCGTCACCGCGCCCTCCCTCGCGCGTGGCGCCGGCGCCACCGTTGACGACGTGCTCGGCAGGCTGTACGAACTGCACGCCCTCGGCTTCGTGGAACGCCGGGGCGACGCCTGGCAGTTGGCGCCTGCCGCCCCACCCGACCCGAACACCCGGCGAGGCGGTGCTTGACCTGGAGCATTCGGGTGAAAAGGTGACTTCGATGATCTGTGTAGCTCTCTCGGTGACGCCCGGGGGGCCGGCGAGCACGCCGTCGGCCCCATTCGAAGATGCGGCCGACGGCCCGCCCGGACAGGGCCACGATCGGGCGCCGTTCGCGCAAAGCGACAGCACAGTCACGCTACGCTCACGAGAATTACGCCCCCCGACCGTCCTCGTCCCCGCTCCCCCTCACAGCAGAACGGCTCAAGGCGACGCATGCCCCAGCACACCTCCGGGTCCGACCGCGCGGCCGTGCCCCCCGCCGCGCGGGGCACCGTGCGCCCGCCCGCGCCCTCGTCCCTCGAGGAACTGTGGCGGTCGTACAAGGAGACGGGCGACGAGCGGTTGCGGGAGCAGCTGATCCTGCACTACTCGCCGCTGGTGAAGTACGTGGCGGGTCGGGTGAGCGTGGGGCTGCCGTCCAATGTGGAGCAGGCCGACTTCGTCTCGTCCGGGGTGTTCGGACTGATCGACGCGATCGAGAAGTTCGACATCGGGCGCTCCATCAAGTTCGAGACGTACGCCATCACCCGGATCCGTGGCGCGATGATCGACGAACTGCGGGCCCTGGACTGGATCCCCCGCTCCGTCCGGCAGAAGGCGCGGGCCGTCGAGCGCGCGTACGCCACGCTGGAGGCGCAGCTGCGGCGTACTCCCTCGGAGGGCGAGGTCGCGGCCGAGATGGGCATCGCGCTGGAGGAACTGCACGCGGTTTTCAGCCAGTTGTCCCTCGCCAACGTGGTGGCCCTGGAGGAGCTGCTGCACGCCGGCGGCGAGGGCGGTGACCGGCTCAGCCTGATGGACACGCTGGAGGACACCGCCGCGGACGACCCGGTGGAGATCGCCGAGGACCGCGAGCTGCGGCGGCTGCTCGCCCGCGCGATCAACACCCTGCCCGAGCGGGAGAAGACCGTTGTCACGCTCTACTACTACGAGGGCCTGACGCTCGCGGAGATCGGCAACGTGCTCGGTGTCACCGAGAGCCGGGTCAGCCAGATCCACACCAAATCCGTGCTCCAGTTGAGGGCCAAGCTGGCCGATGTAGGACGCTGATCTCGAACGGGCGGCCGTAAAGTGGTGGTCGTGCCAAGGATTCGAGCGGCCTCCGTGGCCGAGCACCGGACCATGCAGCGCGGCGCCCTGCTGGACGCCGCGCGTTCCCTGCTGTCCGAAGGCGGAACGGAAGCGCTGACCTTCCCGGCCCTCGCCGAGCGCACGGGCCTGGCGCGCTCCTCCGTCTACGAGTACTTCCGCTCGCGCGCCGCCGTCGTGGAGGAGCTGTGCGCCGTCGACTTCCCTCTGTGGGCGGCGGAGGTGGAGACGGCGATGGAACGGGCCGGGACGCCCCAGGGCAAGGTCGAGGCGTATGTCCGCAAGCAGCTCGACCTGGTCGGCGACCGGCGCCACCGGGCGGTCGTCGCCATCTCGGCCAGCGAGCTCGACGACGGTGCCCGCGAGAAGATCCGCGCGGCCCACGGCGGCCTCGTCGCCATGATCGTCGAGGCGCTCCGGGAGCTGGGGCAGGACCAGCCCCGGCTGGCCGCGATGCTTCTGCAGGGCGTGGTCGACGCGGCGGTACGGCGTATCGAGCTGGGCGCCGCGGAGGACCCGTCCGCCATCGCGGACACCGCGGTGGCGATGGCCCTCCACGGCGTGCGCGGCGCCTGAGCCGCGTCAGGCGCCCCTCAGCAGGGGCAGCAGGCGGGACGGCGGGCGACGCAGCAGGTGCGGGGGGAGCAGGGAGAGCGGGTCGAGGTAGGCCTCGCCCCGGCGCAGGCCCCAGTGCAGGCACACCGGCGCGCAGTGCGAGCGGGAGTCCACCACGGCCGCCACCACCTGGCCCGCCGCCACCTCGGCCCCCACGGGGACCAGGGGGCGCACCGGTTCGTAGGTGGTACGCAGCGGAGGGGAGCCCGAACCCGTGAGGGTGATGGTGAGGACGCCCCGGCCGGCCACCGGACCGGCGAAGGAGACCCGGCCGCCCGCCGCCGCGCGCACCGGGGTGCCGGGCGGCGCGTCGAGGTCGACCCCTCGGTGACCCGGGCCGTAAGGCGACGCGGGCGGCTCCCAGCCCCGGACGACGACCGGCCGCGGCGGCCCCAGCGGCCAGACGCCCACCGGCCAGACGCCCACCGGCCAGACGCCCACCGGCCGCGGCGGCCACGTCGGGCCGGTCCCGGCCGGCGGCCGCGGCCACCGGTATCCCGGTGGCGCGGGGGCCCCTGCCCCCGCCCCCGATCCGACCCCGGTACCCGGCCCCCGCCCGCCTTCCTGCCCTCCCGCTCCGGGCTCAGGCACGTCCAGCTCCGGAGCCCCGGCCGCCGGCCCCGGCCGCGTTCCTGCCGCCGGCCCCGGCCCCGTCACCGCCGCCGGCCCACCGTGCGGCGACGCCGGACCCGCCCGCCCCGGCGGCGGGGCGGCGGCCACGGCGGCCGCCAGGGGTGGCGACGGCCCCGTCGCGGCGGCGGGCGGCAGAGCGGCCGCGATCGGCGCGATCAGCGCGGTCAGGACGAGCACGACGCGGTTCATGGCCAGCACTGTCCCGCGGGTGCGCCGCGCCGCGTTGATCTTGGAACGGAACTGTGGACTACCGGGCGGTTGTGGACATCGCCGTCACCCGGCGCTGCCAAGGTCCCGTACACTTCTTCTGGCGACCCGGGTCACCGGGTCGACTTCGCACGCCCCGCCACAGCCCTCAAAAGTCGTGGCAGCGCCCATCGGTCCCTCGTGGCACGGCGCGTCGGGGCGTCAGGCACATAACCGAGAAACCCAAGGAGATACGGCCATGGCCGTCGTCACGATGCGGGAGCTGCTGGAAAGCGGCGTCCACTTCGGTCACCAGACCCGTCGCTGGAACCCGAAGATGAAGCGGTTCATCTTCACCGAGCGCAACGGCATCTACATCATCGACCTGCTCCAGTCGCTGTCGTACATCGACCGCGCCTACGAGTTCGTCAAGGAGACCGTCGCCCACGGCGGCTCCATCATGTTCGTCGGCACGAAGAAGCAGGCGCAGGAGGCCATCGCCGAGCAGGCGACCCGCGTCGGCATGCCGTACGTCAACCAGCGCTGGCTGGGCGGCATGCTCACCAACTTCTCCACCGTCTACAAGCGTCTGCAGCGCCTCAAGGAGCTCGAGCAGATCGACTTCGACGACGTGGCCGCCTCCGGTCTCACCAAGAAGGAGCTCCTGGTCCTCTCCCGCGAGAAGGCCAAGCTGGAGAAGACCCTCGGTGGTATCCGCGAGATGCAGAAGGTGCCGAGCGCCGTCTGGATCGTCGACACCAAGAAGGAGCACATCGCCGTCGGTGAGGCGCGCAAGCTCCACATCCCGGTCGTCGCGATCCTCGACACCAACTGCGACCCCGACGAGGTCGACTACAAGATCCCGGGCAACGACGACGCGATCCGCTCCGTCACCCTGCTCACCCGCGTGATCGCCGACGCCGTCGCCGAGGGCCTCATCGCCCGTTCCGGCGCCGCCACCGGCGACTCCAAGCCGGGCGAGAAGGCCGCCGGCGAGCCCCTCGCCGAGTGGGAGCGCGACCTGCTCGAGGGTGAGAAGAAGGCGGATTCCGACGAGGCCGCCGAGAAGCCGGCCGAGGCCGCTGCCGAGGCTCCGGCCGCCGACGAGGCCCCGGCCGACGAGGCTCCGGCCGCGGACGCCCCGGCTGCCGACGAGGCTCCGGCCGCCGAGGCCGAGCAGGCCTGACCTCACAGTTTCGGTTGGAGACGGCGGGGGCGCGCACACTGCCCCCCGCCGTCCACCCGTAGATCTTCGTAGATCTTCCAGACTTCGAGAGAGATTCAAAGATCATGGCGAACTACACCGCCGCTGACGTCAAGAAGCTCCGCGAGCTCACCGGCGCCGGCATGATGGACTGCAAGAAGGCCCTGGACGAGGCCGAGGGCAACGTCGACAAGGCCGTCGAGGCGCTGCGCATCAAGGGGCAGAAGGGCGTCGCCAAGCGCGAGGGCCGCTCCGCCGAGAACGGCGCCGTCGTCTCCCTGATCGCCGACGACAACACCTCCGGTGTCCTGGTCGAGCTGAAGTGCGAGACGGACTTCGTCGCCAAGGGCGAGAAGTTCCAGGCCGTCGCCAACCAGCTCGCCGCGCACGTCGCCGCCACCTCCCCGGCCGACCTCGAGGCGCTGCTCGCCTCCGAGATCGAGTCCGGCAAGACCGTGCAGGCGTTCGTGGACGAGGCCAACGCCAACCTGGGCGAGAAGATCGTCCTGGACCGCTTCGCGCAGTTCTCCGGCGCGTACGTCTCCGCCTACATGCACCGCACCATGCCCGACCTGCCCCCGCAGATCGGTGTCCTGGTCGAGCTGGACAAGGCGAACGCCGAGATCGCCAAGGGTGTCGCGCAGCACATCGCCGCCTTCGCCCCGAAGTACCTCTCCCGCGAGGACGTCCCGGCCGAGGTCGTCGAGGCCGAGCGCCGCGTCGCCGAGGAGACCACGCGCGCCGAGGGCAAGCCCGAGGCCGCCCTTCCGAAGATCGTCGAGGGTCGCGTCAACGGCTTCTTCAAGGAGGCCACCCTCCTCGGCCAGCCGTACGCGCTCGACAACAAGAAGTCCGTCCAGCAGATTCTGGACGAGGCCGGTGTCACCCTGAAGCGCTTCACGCGCATCAAGGTCGGCATCTGAGCCGGTACGCGGTCAACGCGGGAGCCCGCTAGGGTTTTCCCGAGCGGACGCCCCGCGCACACGCGCCGGACAGCCGCAGATCTGACGAGGAGGCCATTGCCGTAGGGACACCAGCACCCACCGGCAATGGCCTTCCTCGTATGCGCACGAGGAGATCCCCATGAATCAGGACGCCGCACAGGGCGACGACAACCAGGGCAAAAAGGCCGGCCGCTTCATGCTGAAGCTGTCCGGTGAGGCGTTCGCGGGCGGTGGTGGCCTCGGCGTCGACCCCGATGTCGTTCACGCCATCGCACGTGAGATCGCAGCGGTCGTCCGCGACGGCGCGGAGATCGCGGTCGTGATCGGCGGCGGCAACTTCTTCCGCGGAGCCGAGCTCCAGGTGCGCGGTATGGACCGGGCGCGCTCCGACTACATGGGCATGCTCGGCACCGTCATGAACTGCCTCGCGCTCCAGGACTTCCTGGAGAAGGAGGGCATCGACTCCCGGGTGCAGACCGCCATCACCATGGGCCAGGTCGCGGAGCCCTACATCCCGCTGCGCGCCGTGCGCCACCTGGAGAAGGGCCGCGTCGTCATCTTCGGCGCCGGCATGGGCATGCCGTACTTCTCCACCGACACGACCGCGGCCCAGCGCGCGCTGGAGATCGACGCCGAGGCCCTCCTCATGGGCAAGAACGGCGTCGACGGGGTCTACGACTCCGACCCGAAGGCCAACCCGGACGCGGTGAAGTTCGACGCGCTGGAGTACGGCGAGGTGCTCTCCCGCGACCTCAAGGTCGCCGACGCCACCGCCATCACCCTCTGCCGCGACAACAACCTGCCGATCCTCGTCTTCGAACTGCTCGCGGCGGGCAATATCGCGCGTGCGGTGAAGGGTGAGAAGATCGGCACTCTCGTGAGCGACCAGGGCACCCGGAACTGACCCTCCGGACCCCCTGGTCCCAGGCCCTCCCGGGCCCGCGAGGGGATGGACAAAGCCCCTGCCGGTCGGACACCGTGCAGGAGAAGACGCGCCTACTCAAGACACGCAGGAGCAAGTGGTGATCGAAGAGACCCTCCTCGAGGCAGAGGAGAAAATGGAGAAGGCCGTCCTGGTCGCCAAGGAGGACTTCGCCGCGATCCGTACCGGTCGCGCGCACCCGGCCATGTTCAACAAGATCGTGGCCGACTACTACGGTGCCCTGACCCCGATCAACCAGCTCGCCTCGTTCTCGGTGCCCGAGGCGCGGATGGCCGTCGTGACCCCGTTCGACAAGAGCGCGCTGCGCAACATCGAGCAGGCGATCCGCGACTCGGACCTGGGCGTCAACCCGAGCAACGACGGCAACATCATCCGGGTGGTGTTCCCGGAGCTCACGCAGGACCGCCGCAAGGAGTACATCAAGGTCGCCAAGACCAAGGCCGAGGACTCCAAGATCTCGATCCGTTCCGTGCGCCGCAAGGCCAAGGAGACGATCGACAAGTTCGTCAAGGACGGCGAGGTCGGCGAGGACGAGGGCCGCCGCGCGGAGAAGGAGCTCGACGACACCACCGCGAAGTACGTCGCGCAGGTGGACGAGCTGCTCAAGCACAAGGAAGCCGAGCTGCTCGAGGTCTGATGAACGACTCTTCCTGGGGGGCCCCGCCGAGAGGCGGTTACTGGGGCCCGCCCGACCAGGGCCGTGCTCCGGCCGGCCCGGCGGGTCCCGCATACGATGGGCGTGACGCACAGCGGACTCGGCCCATGCCCGTCGTACCCGGCGTTCCCGCCGGCGGCCATGCCGGTGGCGGTGCCGGCGGCCACGCCGGCGCGGACCAGGATGACCGTGAACCGGGGACCGCTCGGCTGAGCGGTCCCCTCTTCCTTGACGAGATGCCGCAGGAGCCCATGCCCAGCCCACCGCCGGTGGCACCGCAGCCTCCGGAGTCCCCGGAGCCCTCCTCCTCCCAGGCCCGGCAGAAGAAGCGGGCCGGTCGGGATCTGCGGGCCGCCATAGGCGTCGGGGTCGCGCTCGGTGCGGTGATCATCGCTTCGCTCTTCATCTGGAAGGCCGCCTTCGTCGGCGTCGTCGTCGTCGCCGTGGTGGTCGGGCTGTGGGAGCTGACCTCCCGCCTGGCCGAGCGCACGTCCATCAAGGCCCCGCTGGTGCCGGTCGCGCTCGGCGGCGCGGCGATGGTGGTGGCCGGCTATGTGCGGGGTGCCGAGGGTGCCTGGGTCGCCATGGCGCTCACCGCGCTCGCGGTGCTGGTGTGGCGGATGGCCGAACCGCCCGAGGGCTACCTCAGGGACGTCACGGCCGGTGTGTTCGCCGCGTTCTACGTGCCGTTCCTGGCGACCTTCGTGGCGCTGATGCTCGCCGCCGAGGACGGGCCCCAGCGGGTGCTCGCCTTCCTGCTGCTGACCGTGGTGAGCGACACCGGCGCGTACGCGGTCGGCTGGCGGTTCGGCAGGCGCAAGCTGGCCCCGCGCATCAGCCCCGGCAAGACCCGTGAGGGCCTGGTCGGGGCGGTGACCTTCGCCATGGCCGCCGGTGCGCTGTGCATGGAGTTCCTGATCCACGGCGGTGCGTGGTGGCAGGGCCTGCTGCTGGGACTCGCGGTCGCGGCCAGCGCGACGCTCGGCGACCTCGGCGAGTCGATGATCAAGCGTGACCTGGGCATCAAGGACATGGGCACGCTGCTGCCCGGCCACGGCGGCATCATGGACCGGCTGGACTCCCTGCTGCCCACGGCACCGGTGGTGTGGCTGCTGCTGGTGGTGTTCGTGGGGGCGGGCTGAGCCGCGACCGGCGGCCGTGAGGTCCGTCGTCGGAACAGGCTGAGCCGCGAGGCGGTTACCCTGGAAGGGCTCGTCGCATATGAGGCATGTATGAGCGGCGGGCCCTTTCGGCCCCGCGTCTGCGGGGGTGATCCTGTGAGGTCTCCTGGCTCCGGCAGTGCCCTGCCGTCGGCTCCGCGCTCAGCGGGGGCAGCCCGGCCTCGTCTTTTCTGAGGAGTTACAGCTCATGGCACCCCCCGCTCCGGGAGAACTTACCTTCGTCGCGCCGCGCGGAGCCAAGAAGCCGCCCCGGCACCTCGCCGACCTGACGCCCGCCGAGCGCAAGGAGGCGGTGGCCGCGATCGGCGAGAAGCCGTTCCGCGCCAAGCAGCTCTCGCAGCACTACTTCTCGCGGTACGCCCACGACCCGGCCCAGTGGACCGACATTCCGGCCGCCTCGCGCGAGAGGCTCGCCGGCGAGCTGCTGCCCGACCTCATGTCCGTCGTCCGGCACATCTCCTGTGACGACGACACCACCCGCAAGACCCTGTGGCGCCTGCACGACGGCACGCTGGTCGAGTCCGTGCTGATGCGCTACCCGGACCGCGTGACGATGTGCATCTCGTCGCAGGCCGGCTGCGGCATGAACTGCCCCTTCTGCGCCACCGGCCAGGCGGGCCTGGACCGCAACCTGTCGACCGCCGAGATCGTGCACCAGATCGTGGACGGCATGCGCGCCCTGCGCGACGGCGAGGTCCCCGGGGGCCCGGCCCGGCTGTCCAACATCGTCTTCATGGGCATGGGCGAGCCGCTCGCCAACTACAAGCGGGTCGTCGGAGCCATCCGCCGGCTGACCGACCCCGAACCGGACGGGCTCGGGCTCTCCCAGCGCGGCATCACCGTCTCCACCGTGGGCCTGGTCCCGGCCATGCTGCGGTTCGCCGACGAGGGCTTCAAGTGCCGTCTCGCCGTCTCGCTGCACGCGCCGGACGACGAGCTGCGCGACACCCTCGTCCCGGTCAACACGCGCTGGAAGGTGCGGGAGGTGCTGGACGCCGCCTGGGAGTACGCGGAGAAGTCCGGCCGCCGCGTCTCCATCGAGTACGCGCTCATCCGGGACATCAACGACCAGGCATGGCGCGGTGACCTGCTGGGCCGGCTGCTCAAGGGCAAGCGGGTGCATGTCAACCTGATCCCGCTCAACCCGACGCCGGGCTCCAAGTGGACCGCGTCGCGGCCGGAGGACGAGAAGGCGTTCGTCGAGGCGATCGCCGCCCACGGCGTACCGGTCACCGTGCGTGACACGCGCGGGCAGGAGATCGACGGCGCCTGTGGACAGCTGGCCGCCGCCGAGCGGTGAGCTTGTAGTCTTGGCTCGAGAACATCTTCATATTCCGACAGGGGAGCGCCACAGCGCTGAGAGTGCGGCACACGCCTGGGGAACCAGCGCGGGTGGCCGCAGACCCTCTGAACCTCGCCCAGGTCATTCTGGGTAGGAAGTTCGGTCGTTACTCGAGCTGTTGCGCCCTGCCCGCCGGAGACCCGGCGGGCAGGGCCGCGTCTTCTCCTGGCATACCCAGGAGGAATCTCAGTGAGCACCACCAGGAAGATCACGGTCGGCGCGCTGGCGGCCGCGCTGGGCGTCACCGCGCTCACCGCCTGCGGCGGCGGGTCCGGCGAGACCTCCGGCGACGGCGGCACGGGCTCGAAGACCGTCACGCTCGTCAGCCACGACTCCTTCAACGCCTCCCCGGCGGTCCTGAAGGAGTTCACGAAGCGGACCGGGTACACCGTCAAGGTCCTCAAGAGCGGTGACGCGGGCGAGGCCGTCAACAAGGCCGTCCTCACCAAGGGCGCCCCGCAGGGCGACGTCTTCTTCGGCGTCGACAACACCCTGCTCTCCCGGGCCCTCGACCACGGGCTCTTCGAGCCGTACGAGGCCAAGGGCCTGGACCGGATCCCCGAGGCCGTGCAGCTGGACAAGGACGAGCACCGGGTCACGCCCGTCGACACCGGCGAGATCTGCGTCAACTACGACAAGAAGTACTTCGCCGACAGGAAGCTGGCGCCGCCCAGCACCTTCGACGACCTCGCCGAGCCCGCCTACAAGGACCTGCTGGTGGTGGAGAACCCCGAGCGGTCCTCGCCCGGGCTCGGATTCCTGCTCGGCACGGCCGCCGAGTACGGGGACGAGGGCTGGCCGGACTACTGGAAGAAGCTCAAGGCCAACGGCGTCAAGGTGGTCGACAGCTGGGAGCTCGCCTACAACCAGGAGTTCTCCGGCTCGGCCGGCGGCAAGCAGGCCAAGGGCGACCGGCCGCTCGTCGTGTCCTACGCCTCCAGCCCGCCGGTGGAGGTGCTGTACGCCGAGCCGCGGCCCGCGCAGGCGCCGACCGGCGTGGCCACCGGCACCTGCTTCCGGCAGACCGAGTTCGCGGGGCTGCTGGCCGGCGCGAGGAACGAGGCCGGAGGCAAGGCGCTGATCGACTTCCTGATCAGCAGGACCTTCCAGGAGGACCTGCCGCTGCAGATGTTCGTGAACCCGGTCGCCAAGGACGCGAAGCTGCCCGAGCTGTTCACCGAGCACGGGGCCAGGATCGACAAGCCGCACACGGTCGCTCCCGACAGGATCGCCGAGAACCGCGAACAGTGGATCAAGACGTGGTCCTCGCTCGTGCTCAAGTGAGGGCCGGCGCGCGCGCGGCCGTCAGGGACGGAGCGGTACGTGGCGGGCTGCTGGCCCTGCCCGTCGTGTTCTTCGCCTTGTTCTTCGCCTACCCCGTCACCGCCATCGTCGGACGCGGGCTTCGGACCGAGGACGGCGGCTGGCGGTTCGGGCGGCTCGGTGAGGTGCTGAGCCGCCCGGACATCCTGGACGTGCTGTGGTTCACCACCTGGCAGGCCCTCGCCTCCACCGCGCTGACCCTGCTGCTCGCCCTGCCCGGCGCCTATGTCTTCGCCCGCCTCGACTTCCCCGGCAAGCAGCTGCTGCGGGCCGTGGTCACCGTGCCGTTCGTGCTGCCGACCGTGGTCGTCGGGACGGCCTTCCTGGCCGTGGTCGGGCGGGGCGGGCTGACCGACGGGCTGTGGGGCGTGCGGCTCGACACCACGGTGTGGGCGATCCTCCTCGCGCACGTCTTCTTCAACTACGCGGTGGTCGTGCGGACGGTGGGCGGCCTGTGGTCCCAGCTCGACCCGCGCCAGGAGGAGGCCGCCCGGGTGCTGGGCGCCTCCCGCTTCGGCGCGTGGCGGCGCGTCACCCTGCCCGCGCTCGGGCCCGCCGTGGCGGCGGCCGCGCTGATGGTCTTCCTCTTCACGTACACCTCCTTCGGCGTCGTACAGATCCTCGGCGGGCCCGCCTACGCCACGCTGGAGGCGGAGATCTACCGGCAGACCGCGCAGCTGCTCGACCTGCCCACGGCGGCGGTGCTGACACTGGTGCAGTTCGTGGCGGTGGGCGCCGTCCTCGCGGTCCACGCCTGGACGGTACGCAGGCGGGAGACCGCGCTGAGGCTGGTGGACGCGGCGCGTACCGCCCGCCGGCCGCGCGGAGCGGGGCAGTGGACACTGCTCGCCGGCGTGCTGACGACCGTCCTGCTGCTGCTCCTGCTGCCGCTCGGGGTGCTGGTCGCGCGCTCCTTCGGCGGTGGCCTCGGCCACTACCGGGCGCTGCGGGACGTGGACGCCAGTGGCGGCACCTTCCTGGTGCCCCCGTTGGAGGCGATCGGCAACTCGCTCCAGTACGCGCTCGCCGCGACCGCCATCGCGCTGGTGGTCGGCGGACTGGCCGCCGCCGCGGTGACCCGGCGGCGGGCCGGGCGGCTGGTGCGGGGCTTCGACGCGCTGCTGATGCTCCCCCTCGGGGTCTCGGCGGTGACCGTCGGCTTCGGCTTCCTGATCACCCTGGACGAACCGCCGCTGGACCTGCGCTCCTCGTGGATCCTGGTGCCGCTGGCCCAGGCCCTGGTCGGTGTCCCCTTCGTCGTGCGGACCATGCTGCCCGTGCTGCGCGCGGTGGACGACCGGCTGCGTGAGGCCGCCGCCGTGCTCGGCGCCTCACCGCTGCGGGTGTGGCGCGAGGTGGACCTGCCGCTGGTGCGGCGGGCGCTGCTGGTGGCGGCGGGGTTCGCGTTCGCCGTGTCCCTGGGGGAGTTCGGGGCGACCGTGTTCATCGCGCGGCCCGACAACCCGACCCTGCCGGTCGCCGTGGCACGCCTGCTCGGGCGGCCCGGTGAGCTCAACTACGGGCAGGCCATGGCCCTGTCCACGATCCTGATGGTGGTGTGCGCGGTGGCGCTGCTGCTCCTGGAACGCATCCGTGTCGACCGTTCGGGGGAGTGGTGACCGTGCTGGTTCTCGACGGCGTGACCGTACGCTTCGGCGGGCGCACCGCCCTGGACGCCGTGGACCTCACGGTCGCCGACCACCGGATCGTCTGCGTGCTCGGCCCCAGCGGCAGCGGCAAGTCGACGCTGCTGCGCGTGGTGGCCGGTCTCCAGCGGGCGGACGCGGGACGCGTGCTGCTGGACGGCGCCGACCAGGCCGGGGTGCCGGTGCACCGGCGGGGTGTGGGCCTGATGTTCCAGGACCACCAGCTCTTCCCGCAGCGGGACGTGGCCGGAAACGTCGCCTTCGGGCTGCGCATGCGCGGCGCTTCCGGGCGGGAACAGGCCGCGCGGGTCGCCGAGCTGCTGGACCTGGTGGGGCTGCCGGGCGCCGGGCGGCGGGCGGTGGCCGCGCTGTCGGGCGGCGAGCAGCAGCGGGTCGCCCTGGCGCGGGCCCTGGCGCCCAGCCCCCGGCTGCTGATGCTGGACGAGCCGCTGGGCCAGCTCGACCGGGGGCTGCGCGAGCGGCTCGTGGTGGAGCTGCGGCAACTGTTCGGGCGGCTCGGTACGACGGTGCTCGCCGTCACCCACGACCAGGGCGAGGCGTTCGCGCTGGCCGACCGGGTCGTGGTGATGCGGGACGGGCGCGTCGCCCAGGCCGGTACCCCGCTGGAGGTCTGGCAGCGCCCGGCCGACGAGTTCGTCGCCCGCTTCCTGGGCTTCGACAACGTGGTGGCCGCGACGGTCGGCGGCGAGGCCGCCGACACGGTCTGGGGCAAGGTCCCGGTGCCCGCCGGATCCCCGCAGGGCGCCCGGCGGGTACTGGTGCGGGCCGGCGGGGTACGGCTGGGGGACCCGGCCGAGGGGCTGCGGTGCGTGGTCGAGGGCCGCACGTTCCGGGGCAGCCACGTCGCCGTACGGCTGCGCCCCGAGGGGGACGCCCCGGCGCTGGAGGCGGAGTGCGGGCTGCGGGACGCGCCCGAGGAGGGCGCGGTGGTCGGAGCGGTCTTCACCGCCGACGAGGTCGTCGTCCTGGACTGAGGCGCGCCGGGTCCGCCCGCCGGGCGGTCCGCCGGGTCGGTACGGCACGGGCGGGCCCGGCCCCGGGCGCGAGGCCGGGCCCCGGGCGGCGCCCGGGGCCCCCGGCTCCGGTCCCGGTCAGCCCACCCGGGAGAGCTCCTTGGCCTCGGGACGGTCGGCGAGCTCCGGTTCCCCCTCGGGCGCGCCGAACCACGCCACCGCCACCGCTCCGGCCACCGCCAGCACGAACCCGGTGATCGCGAGCCAGGCGAACCCCGGCCGGGAGGCGTCGCCCAGCCACAGCACCCCGATCATGCCGGGCAGCACGGTCTCGCCGACCACCAGCGCCGCCGTCGCCCCGTTCACCGAACCGATCTGGAGGGCGATGGTGTGCAGGTACATCCCGCCCACCCCGGCGACCAGGATCGCGTACAGCGCCGGGTCGCCCAGCAGCGCGCCCAGGTCGAACGGGTCGATGCCGTTGAGCACCCGCACGCCCACGCCGAGCGCGCCGAAGCCCAGGCCGGACAGCAGGCCCGCCAGGATCGCGGCCCGCGCGCCCAGCAGCCGCACCACGACGGTGCCACCCACCATCAGCAGCAGCGAGATCGCCAGCAGCCACCAGTGGGTGGCCACCGGGGTGTGGCCGCTGCCCTCCGGGCCCGCCGCCGTGGCCAGCAGGACCAGCGCCGAGCAGACCACCCCGATCGAGGTCCACTCGGCCCGGGTCAGCCGGATGCCGAGCAGCCTCACGCTCAGGACGGCCGTGATCACCAGGTTGGCGCTGATCACCGTCTGGGACAGGAACAGCGGCAGCAGCCGCGCGGCCAGCGCGCCCAGCCCGAAGCCCACGAAGTCGAGGATGGTGCCGACGATGAACTCCCAGGTCATCGCCGCCTTCGCGGTCGACGACAGGGAGGGCCCGCCGTGCTGGGTGGTGCTGCCCGCCGCCGCCTCGCGGCGCGCGGACTTGCGCGAGCCGACGGCTTGCAGGACCGAGCCCGTGCCGTAGCAGATGGAGGCCGCGACGGCCGTCAGCAGTCCTATGAGCACGTCGGGCTCCGTTCAGTGGGGTGGGTGTCCGTCTGCCAGACGTGACTTCCGGCCCGGAAGTTGCCTCGGAGTCCGACTCCGTCGCGCAGGCCGCCCCTTCCGGCCGGTCCGGGCCCGCCGCCCCCCTCCCCGGCAGGGTTCCCGCCCCGCCGGGCGCGCCGGTCAGGAGGTGAGCCGCGACAGGGCCTCGGGGGCCTCCTCCACGGTGTCGACCAGGGCGATCCGCTTTTCCATCGCCCGCCCGGCGGCCAGCGACCTCAGCAGCGGCCAGGCCGGCAGGTGCTCGGTCCAGTGCCTGCGGTCGACCAGGACCATGGGGGTCGGCTCGCCGCGCGAACCGTAGTAGTTGGGGGTGCTGTTGTCGAAGATCTCCTGGACGGTGCCGGCCGCGCCCGGCAGGAACACCACGCCCGCGTCGCAGCGGGCCAGCAGGCCGTCCTCCCGGGTGGCGTTGGAGAAGTACTTGGCGATGTGCCCGGCGAAGGCGTTGGGCGGCTCGTGCCCGTAGAACCAGGTCGGGACGCCGATCGAGTCGCCGCCGTCCGGCCAGCGGGAGCGCACCTCGAAGGCCGCCCGCGCCCAGTGGGTCACCGAGGGGACGAACGAGGGCTCCTTGCCGAGCAGCGGCAGCGCGTCGTCCAGCATCGCGTCGTCGTACGGGGCGGCGTACGCGCCGAGGTTGGCGGCCTCCATGGCTCCGGGCCCGCCGCCCGTCGCCACGGTCAGCCCGTCGCGGGCCAGTGCCCGGCCGAGGCGGGCGGCCCCGGAGTAGGCGTCGGAGCCCCGGGCCATGGCGTGCCCGCCCATCACGCCGACCACCCGGGCCCCCGCGAGGCGCTCGTCCAGGGCGTCGGAGACGGAGTCGTCGTGGACGGCGCGCAGCATCGAGGCGAAGATGTCGCCGTCGGCCCGGGTGCGCCGGAACCACGCGTAGGCGAGCGCGTCGGGGGTGCCGGCGTATCCGTGCTCGGACAGTCCGGCGAACAGCTCGTCGGGGGTGTAGAGCTCCCCCCGGTACGGATCGAACGCCAGGTCCGGTACGGGCGGGAAGACCAGCGCCCCGTCGGCCCGCACCTTGGCCGCCGCGTCGGGCTGCATCGGGCACCCGAGGAAGACGGCGGCGGCCACCGGGACGGAGAGCAGCGCGAACGTGCGGTCCGTGAGGTCGACGGACTGCACACGGTGGCCGACGAGACTGCCGCGCGCGACGACCTCGTCGAACTCCTGGAGCGATTCGATCTCGCGGTCGTGGCCGTGCCGGGGGGAGTGCGCCATGCCGGCCACGATATGCCGTGGGGGACGGCGTGCCCCGGGCGCCCCGGGTCGGCTCCCGCCACGGGGGGGTCCCACGCGGCTCGCGCGGGCCCCGCGCGGTCCGGTACGCGTGCGGTGCCGGCGTGCCGGGCCGCGGGCTCAGCCCCGCAGCGGCAGGGTCGCCAGGACCGCAACCGTCCAGGTCAGGGGGGCGAAAACGGCCAGCAGGGCCAGCGCCCGCAGGGCGGCAGCCGTGCGCAACAGCGCCGCCGAGGCACCCAGCCGCAGCAGCGCGTCCTTGGTCGACACGCGGGACTGCCGGGACTCCAGGGCGGCCGTGAGCAGCGTCGCCGTGGTGCACGTCAGCACCAGCGCCGCGCCCAGCCCGGTCAGCGGGCCGAACGCGCGGGCCCCGTCCGTCCCGTACAGGGTGCTCGCCGTGATCGTCGCCGACGCCACCGCGCACGCCACGCCCAGCGGCCGGCCGATGCGGCGCGCCTCGTCCATCAGGGCGCGTCCCGCCAGCAGCCGCGTCACACCCGGCCGCCACGCCTGGAGCAGCTTCCCGCACAGATGGGTGACGCCGGGCCCGGCGAAGGCCAGGCCCAGCGCGGTGAGCACCCAGCCGGCCAGGACGCCGGCCGAGCCGGCGCCGAAGCCGCCCGACGGGGAGAGCCCGGGGCCGGTGGCGCCCCGGGCGGCGTACGTCTCCACGGCCAGGCCCACCGAGAGCAGCGCCACGCCCCAGGGCAGTCCGGCCGGCAGTCCGGCCGGCCGAGGCGCGGCGCCGTCCGGCTCCGGCCGGTCCGCCGGACCCTCGGGCCCCCGGGCCCCGTCCTTGCCCGGCAGCGGTACCCGGCGCGGGCGCAGGGCCAGCGCGGCGGCCACCGAGGCGGTCACCGGCACCACGGCGAGCAGTGTCAGCGCGGCCGGCACCGGCAGCGGCCGGCCGGCGGCGAGCAGCTCGGCCGCCGCCCCGTCCAGCGGCAGGCCGGTGAGGTCGCCGCGCAGGTGCAGGAAGAGCAGCAGCGCGGCCGTCGACCCGAGCGTGCAGGACACGGCGGTCGACACCGCGGCGAGCACGGTCAGCCTGGCCGGGCCGAGCCCCACCGCCGACAACGCCGAGCGCGGCTTGGTGCCGGGGTCGGTACGGGCCACGGCCACCGCGAAGTGCACGGTCGCGGCGAGCGGCAGCACGCACCACAGCAGCCGCCGCACGGCCGCAGGCGCCTCGCCGGGGTGCCCCATCGCGTACCCCAGCGCGCACAGCAGCAGGAAGCCGACGCCGGCGGAGGCCGCCGCGACCAGCAACCGGCGCAGCAGCACCAGGGGGTGGGCCCCGCGGGCTAGACGGAGAGCGAGCACGCGTCGCGGCCCTCCGCTTCGTCGAGTCCGTCGAGCTGTACGGAGTTGACGCGCCGTCCGTCCAGCAGGGTGACCGTGCGGTCGGCGAGCGCGGCCACGTCGGCGTCGTGGGTGGCGAGGACGACGGTGATGCGGTGCGAGCGGGCGGCGGCCGTCAGGGTGCGCAGTACCTGGGCCCGGTCGGCGCGGTGCAGGGGCGCGGTCGGCTCGTCCGCGAACAGCAGCGCGGGCATGGTCACCAGGGCGCGGGCGATCGCGACGCGCTGGCGCTGGGCCTGCAGCAGGGCGTGCGGGCGCTTGCGCGCGCACTCGCCGATGTCGAGCCGCTCCAGCCACTCCAGGGCCGCCGCCTTGGCGACGCGGCGCGGGGTGCCGCGGAGCATCAGGGGGAGCGCGGCGTTCTCCCAGGTGTTCAGCTCGGGCACGAGGCCGGGTTCGGGGTCGATCCAGCCGAACCGCTCCCGGCGCAGCCGCTCGCGCTGGGGCGGGCTCATGGTGTGGACCGGGGCGCTGTTGAACCAGACCTCGCCGCGCTGGGCCACGAGCTGGCCGGACAGACACCGCAGGAGGGTGGTCTTCCCACAGCCGCGGGGCCCGTTCACGGCGAGGATCTCGCCTTCGCGTACGCCGAGGGACACACCCTGGAGCGCGGGCGAGCCGTTGTGGGAGTGGTGCAGGGCACGTGCCCAGAGCACGTCGTTGTCCGGCGGGGCCACCATGGCGTACACCTCGGTATCAGATCTGATGAGTCGTCCCCCGTGCTGCCGCCCCCTTCCCCCGTACGGGGGAACGAAGGCGGGGTCGACGGGTCACTGGAACCGTAGGTATTGGTTGACCGGGTGACCGCACAGCACGCGGCCCGGGCCCGCCCATCTCACTCGGATGGGGCAGGAACCGGGCCGCGTTCAGCCTACGATCGGACTATCGCGACGCGGGTCGCGACAGGGTCAGAGCTTGGTCCAGGCCTCGGTGAGGGTGGCCCGGAGGATCTGCTCGATCTCGTCGAACGTGGACTGGTCGGAGATCAGCGGCGGAGCCAGCTGGACGACCGGGTCGCCGCGGTCGTCGGCACGGCAGTACAGGCCGTTGTCGTACAGCGCCTTGGACAGGAAGCCGTACAGGACGCGCTCGGTCTCGTCGTCGGTGAAGGTCTCCTTGGTGGCCTTGTCCTTGACGAGCTCGATGCCGTAGAAGAACCCGTTGCCGCGCACGTCGCCGACGATCGGCAGGTCGAGGAGCTTCTCCAGCGTGGCGCGGAAGTTGCCCTCGTTGTCCAGCACGTGCTGGTTGAGGTTCTCGCGCTCGAAGATGTCCAGGTTGGCCAGGCCCACGGCCGCCGAGACCGGGTGGCCGCCGAAGGTGTAGCCGTGCAGGAAGGTGTTGTCGCCCCGGTAGAACGGCTCGGCCAGCCGGTCGGAGATGATGCAGGCGCCGATCGGGGAGTAGCCCGAGGTCATGCCCTTGGCGCAGGTGATCATGTCCGGCACGTAGTCGAACTTGTCGCACGCGAACATCGTGCCGAGGCGGCCGAAGGCGCAGATGACCTCGTCGGAGACGAGCAGCACGTCGTACTGGTCGCAGATCTCGCGGACCCGGCGGAAGTACCCGGGCGGCGGCGGGAAGCAGCCGCCGGCGTTCTGCACCGGCTCCAGGAAGACCGCGGCGACGGTGTCCGGGCCCTCCATCAGGATCTGCTGCTCGATCTGGTCGGCGCACCAGCGGCCGTAGGCCTCGGGGTCGTCGCCGAATATCGGGGCGCGGTAGATGTTGGTGTTCGGCACCTTGTGCGCGCCGGGGACCAGCGGCTCGAAGGGCGCCTTCAGGCCGGGCAGGCCGGTGATGGACAGGGCACCCTGCGGGGTGCCGTGGTAGGCCACCGCGCGCGAGATGACCTTGTACTTGGTCGGCTTGCCGGTCAGCTTGAAGTACTGCTTGGCCAGCTTCCAGGCGGTCTCGACCGCCTCGCCGCCGCCGGTGGTGAAGAAGACCTTGTTCAGGTCGCCGGGGGCGTGGTGGGCGAGGCGCTCGGCCAGCTCGACGGCCTTCGGGTGGGCATAGGACCACACCGGGAAGAAGGCGAGCTCCTGGGCCTGCTTGTACGCCGTCTCGGCGAGTTCGGTGCGACCGTGGCCGGCCTGGACCACGAACAGACCGGCGAGCCCGTCGAGGTAGCGCTTGCCCTTGTCGTCGAAGATGTAGGTGCCCTCGCCGCGCACGATGGTCGGCACGGGGGCGTTCTCGTACGACGACATGCGGGTGAAGTGCATCCACAGGTGGTCGTAGGCGGTCTTGGAGAGGTCCTTGCTCACGGCTATCGGGTTCCCCACATATAGGTCTGCTTCTTGAGCTTGAGGTAGACGAAGCTCTCGGTGGAGCGCACGCCGGGGAGGGTGCGGATGCGCCGGTTGATCACATCCAGCAGGTGGTCGTCGTCCTCGCAGACGATCTCCACCATCAGGTCGAACGAGCCCGCGGTCATCACCACGTACTCGCACTCGGCCATGGCCGTCAGCGCGTCGGCCACCGGGTCCAGGTCGCCCTCGACGTTGATGCCGACCATCGCCTGACGCCGGAAGCCCACGGTGAGCGGGTCGGTGACGGCGACGATCTGCATGACGCCCTGGTCGAGGAGCTTCTGGACCCGCTGGCGCACGGCCGCCTCGGACAGGCCCACGGCCTTGCCGATCGCGGCGTACGGACGGCGCCCGTCCTCCTGGAGCTGTTCGATGATCGCCAGGGACACGGCATCGATCGACGGGGACGATCCGTTTCCGGTCCTGGAGTCTGCGCTTCGGCTGGCCACGTCTTCACTTTGCACCGGGACTCGTCTGTCTGGCAACCCCAAACCGATGTAATCCGTTGTTGTGGCGATCGGATCTCACTGAATCCGAAGTTGTGGGGCGTCGGCCCTGTCGAATGCGTCGGTACAGCGACTAGGGTGGGGTGTCTCACCGCTTGGACACCGAGATCGACAGGAGGGGTGGCAAGTGACCACCGAGCTGCGTCGTCTGCGCAACTACATCAACGGGGAGTTCCGGGACGCCGCCGACGGACGGACCATCGACGTGGTCAACCCGGCGACCGGCGAGGTGTACGCCACGTCCCCGCTCTCCGGACAGGCCGACGTGGACGCCGCCATGGAGGCCGCCGCCGCGGCCTTCCCCGCCTGGCGCGACACCACGCCCGCGGAGCGCCAGAAGGTCCTGCTGAAGATCGCCGACGCCTTCGAGGAGCGCGCCGAGGACCTGATCGCCGCCGAGTCGGAGAACACCGGCAAGCCGATCGGCCTGACCCGCACCGAGGAGGTCCCGCCGATGGTGGACCAGATCCGGTTCTTCGCGGGCGCCGCGCGCCTGCTGGAGGGCCGCTCGGCGGGCGAGTACATGGAGGGCATGACCTCGATCGTCCGGCGTGAGCCGGTCGGTGTCTGCGCCCAGGTGGCGCCGTGGAACTACCCGATGATGATGGCCGTGTGGAAGTTCGCCCCGGCGCTGGCCGCGGGCAACACCGTGGTGCTCAAGCCGTCCGACACCACCCCGGCGTCCACCGTGCTGATCGCCGAGATCATCGGCTCCATCGTGCCCAAGGGCGTCTTCAACGTCCTGTGCGGCGACCGCGACACCGGCCGCGCCATGGTCGAGCACCCGGTCCCGGCGATGGCCTCCATCACCGGCTCCGTACGCGCCGGCATGCAGGTGGCCGAGTCCGCCGCCAAGGACGTCAAGCGGGTCCACCTGGAGCTCGGCGGCAAGGCGCCCGTCGTGGTCTTCGAGGACACCGACATCGACAAGGCCGTCGAGGACATCTCGGTCGCGGGCTTCTTCAACGCCGGGCAGGACTGCACCGCCGCCACCCGCGTCCTGGTCCACGAGTCGATCCACGACGACTTCGTGGCGGCGCTGGCCAAGGCCGCGGCCGAGACGAAGACCGGGCAGCCGGACGACGAGGACGTGCTGTACGGCCCGCTGAACAACGCCAACCAGCTCAAGCAGGTCAGCGGCTTCATCGAGCGCCTCCCCGCGCACGCCAAGGTCGAGGCCGGCGGGCACCGGGTCGGCGACAAGGGGTACTTCTACGCCCCCACCGTCGTCTCCGGCCTCCAGCAGGACGACGAGATCGTCCAGAACGAGGTCTTCGGGCCGGTCATCACCGTCCAGTCCTTCCGCGACGAGGAGCAGGCGCTCCAGTACGCCAACGGCGTCGAGTACGCGCTCGCCTCCTCCGTCTGGACCAAGGACCACGCGCGTGCCATGCGGATGTCCAAGGCCCTGGACTTCGGCTGTGTGTGGATCAACACCCACATCCCGCTGGTCGCGGAGATGCCGCACGGCGGCTTCAAGAAGTCCGGGTACGGCAAGGACCTCTCGGCCTACGGCTTCGAGGACTACACGCGCGTCAAGCACGTGATGACGTCCCTGGGCTGACGCACACCGCCGCCGCACGGGCGGGCCGGGACCTGGTCCCCGGCCCGCCCGTCGTCGTTCCCCCGGCACGTATGAGCACGCTCCCGCTGGGTACTCGGACCGTCCCCGACCCGGGAGGAGAGCCATGAACGACAGCACGCCGCAGGACCGCGCGCGCCGGCGGAGCCAGGAGGAGCCCGGGGCGCACTCCGGAGCCGAGGACCCGGCACACCGCCGCACCGTCCCCGGCACGGCGAGCGCCGCCGAGGGCTACCGCCCGGGCGAGGGAACAGCGGGCGGCGAGGCGCTCACCGGGGTGGAGCGGGACGACGAGGCCGACGAGGACGGCGGCGCGGGCGCGGGCCGGGAGTCCCCGGACGGCACGGACGGCGCGGACGCCACCGGGGACCCGCGCACCGAGGGCGGGAACCAGGCGTCCCAGGGCTAGGCGCCGGCCGTTGGCGCGGCGCCGTGCCCCGCCGGCCGCACGGCGTCCGCTCCGGCGCCCACCCCGGCACCCGGACCGGGGCGGGGTGCCCCGCCTGGCGCGGCCCGTCCGGCGCCGGGCGCCGGGGTGGTGGTAAAGGCCGGATAAATCCCGGCGTACGCTGCGGACATGAGCGAGACCGGCGCCCTTCTGCGGCGTATACGTGCCTGGTTGGCCTTCTTCATCGTGTGCCTGGTGCTGAGCGGGGCGACGGCCTTCCCGCTGGTCACCGAAATGCGCTTCGCCGAGGGCGCGTTGACCACCTGGGCGGCGCCCGTCGCGGAGACGTTCCCCGGCCTGCTGGAGTGGGTCGGGCGGGTGCGCGCCGGTCTCGACGCCGCCGACGCCCGCCACCCCTTCCTCCTGTACGGGACGGACTGGCTGGCCTTCGCCCACCTGGTGATCGCGGTCGCGTTCTACGGCCCGTACCGCGACCCGGTACGCAACATCTGGGTCGTCGAGTTCGGCATGATCGCCTGCGCCGGGATCGTCCCGCTCGCGCTGATCTGCGGCCCGATCCGGGGCATCCCCTTCTGGTGGTCGCTGATCGACATGTCCTTCGGGGTCTTCGGGGTGATCCCGCTGCTGGTGGTGCACCGCCTGATCAAGCGCCTGGAGTCGCTGACCGCGCCGGTGGGCAGCCGGATCGTCCGGACGCTTCCCGTGTGACCCGGCGCCCGGTGCCGGAGACGGTCACCGGGCGGACCCCGGTGACCGCGCCCGGGGGCCTACGGCTTGCGGGCGACCGCGCCGAACTGCGCCACTTCCGTCGCCGCCGCGAACCGCCAGCTCGCGCACGAGACGATGCCGGGCTCCAAAATCTCCAGGCCGTCCAGGAACGAGGCGACCTCCTCGCGGCTGCGGGCGGTGATCGGCGGAGTGGCGTTCGCGTTCCAGAACTCCATCGCCTCGGCGTTGCCCTCGCCGCCCAGCTCCAGGGTCGGGTGGGTC
Source organism: Streptomyces sp. NPDC050856 (assembly GCF_040653855.1). Lineage (NCBI taxonomy): Bacteria > Bacillati > Actinomycetota > Actinomycetes > Kitasatosporales > Streptomycetaceae > Streptomyces > Streptomyces sp. NPDC050856. The sequence continues at coordinate 227,626 of NZ_JBFAGV010000006.1, forward strand.
AGCACCAGGTGGCTGCCGGACGGCACCGCGGCCATCAGCGTGCGGACGATGGACCCGGCCTCCTCGGTGTCCAGGACGAAGTTGAGGATGCCGAGCATCATCACGGCCACCGGCCGGTCCAGGTCGAGGAGGTGCCCGGCCGCCCGGACGATCCGCCGCGGGTCGTGCGCGTCCGCGTCGATGTACTCGGTGGCCCCCTGCGGGGCGCTGGTGAGCAGGGCCCGGGCGTGGGTCAGCACGATCGGGTCGTTGTCGACGTACACGATCCGCGAGTCCGGCGCGACCCGCTGGGCGACCTCGTGGGTGTTGTCGGCCGTCGGCAGGCCGGTGCCGATGTCGAGGAACTGCCGGATGCCCACCTCCCCGGCCAGGTGGGACACCGCCCGGCCCAGGAACGCCCGGTCGGCGCGGGCCACTTCGCCGATGCTCGGGTACATCCCGGTGATCCGGTCCCCCACCGCGCGGTCGACCGGGTAGTTGTCCTTGCCGCCGAGCCAGTAGTTCCAGACGCGCGCGTTGTGCGCGATGTCGGTGCGGATCCTGCTGGTCACCTTCGAGTCCTCTCCCCGGCGCCCCGTACGGAGGCGAGCGCGTCCACGCGGTTGGTGGTGATCGAATCCACCCCGTTCAAGATCAGCTTACGCATGGTCCTACGGGTGTCGGCGGTCCACGCCGAGACCAGCAGCCCGTCCCGGTGGACCCGGTCGGCCAGTGCCCGACCGACCAGCCCGAAGCGGTAGTTGAGCCAGCGCGGCGCCACCGCGGCCAGCAGGACGGGGCGCGGCGGAGCGAGAGTGGTCCAGGTCAGGGCGATCTCGGCGCGCGGGTCGGCGGCCCGGACCAGCAGCATGGCCGCGGCGCTGGAGCAGTAGTACACGCGCTCGTCCGCACCGCACTCGCGGACGGTGCCCACGACGGCGCGCACCGAGGCCCCGGTGGCACCGGGCAGGTCGATCATCAACCGGTGGTCCCCGGCCGCGAGCAGCGCCTCGCGCAGGGTGGGCACGCCCTGGGGACCGGTCAGCTCGCGCACCTCGGCGAGGGTGAGGCCGGCCAGCGGCCGGTCGACGCGCCACAACCGTCTCAGCGAGTCGTCGTGCAGCAGCACGGGGACGCCGTCGCGGGTGAGCCGCACATCGATCTCCACCGCGTCCGCCCCGCGGCGGATCGCCGACCGGATCGAGGCCAGGGTGTTCTCCCGGACGCGATACGGGTCGCCCCGGTGCGCCACGGCGGTCACGGTACGCATGGGCCCATTGTGGCCGCTGCTACCGGGACAGCCACTCGGTGGTGTAGGCGTCGATCTCCGCGGTGATGCGCGCCTTGCCCGCCGGGTCCAGGAAGGACGCCTCCACGGCGTTCCTGGCCAGGTCGGCGACGCCCCGCTCGTCCAGGCCCAGGAGCCGGGCCGCGACCTCGTACTCGCTGTTGAGGTCGGTGCCGAACATCGGCGGGTCGTCCGAGTTGACGGTGACCAGCACGCCCGCGGCCACCATCTCCTTGATGGGGTGCGCCTCGATGTCGGTGACCGCGCGCGTGGCGATGTTGGAGGTCGGGCACACCTCCAGCGGGATGCGGTGCTCGGCCAGGTGCGCCAGCAGCCGGGGGTCCTGGGGCGCGCTGGTGCCGTGGCCGATGCGCTCGGCGCGCAGCTCCGTCAGGGCGTCCCAGATGGTGCCGGGCCCGGTGGTCTCGCCCGCGTGCGGTACGGAGTGGAGCCCGGCCGCGACGGCCCGGTCGAAGTACGGCTTGAACTGCGGGCGCGGCACACCGATCTCGGGCCCGCCCAGCCCGAACGACACCAGTCCCTCGGGGCGCAGGTCCACCGCCAGCCGGGTGGTCTCCTCGGCGGCCTCCAGGCCGGCCTCGCCCGGGATGTCGAAGCACCAGCGCAGGATGACGCCGAGCTCGCCCGCGGCGGCGACGCGGGCGTCCTCGATGGCCGCCATGAACGCCTTCTCGTCGATGCCGCGACGGGTGGAGCTGAAGGGCGTGACGGTCAGCTCGGCGTACCGGATGTTCTGCCGGGCCATGTCGCGGGCGACCTCGTAGGTCAGCAGCCGGACGTCCTCCGGGGTGCGGATCAGGTCGACGACGGACAGGTAGACGTCGATGAAGTGGGCGAAGTCGGTGAAGGTGAAGTAGTCGGCCAGCGCCTCGGGGTCGGTGGGCACCTTCGAGTCGGGGTGGCGGGCGGCCAGTTCGGCGACGATACGGGGCGAGGCGGAACCGACGTGGTGGACGTGCAGCTCGGCCTTGGGCAGCCCCGCGATGAAGGGGTGCAGATCGGTCATCGGGTCCTCCGTGTGCAGTGGGCCGGGCTGGTCAGGGATCATCGTAGGCGGGGCCGGACCCGCCCGGGGCGGGGGCCGTTAGCATGACCGAACACGATGGGGGAGGCCCATGTCAGAGAAGAGCGAGCCGAACGATCCCTGGGCTCCGCCGGAGAGCAGGGCGCCCCAGGACCGGGTGGAACTGGGCAAGCAGCCGGGGAACGGCCAGCAGCCGCCCGCGCGGCCGCAGCCGCCGCGGGTGCACGACCAGCCCACGAAGACGTCCATGCCGTCCGGGGGCTTCGGGCCCGAGGACGGCGGGGAGATACCGCCGCCGCCGACCGCTCCGGGCGGCCCGGCACAGCCCGCGCCGGGCCCCTACGGCTACCCGGCGCCCGCGCCCACTCCGGCACCCGCGCCCGTCCCGGCCGGCGGGGGATACGGGTATCCCGGTTACCCGGGCTACTCCGGGCAGGCCCCGTACGGAGCCGGCGGCTGGCAGCAGAGCACGCCGTCCAACGGCATGGGCATCACCGCGATGGTGCTCGGCATCATCTCCGTGGTCGCGTTCTGCATGTGGGGCATCGGCATCATCCCCGGTGTCCTGGCGCTGATCTTCGGCGTCGTCGGCCGCAAGCGGGCGCAGCGGGGCGAGGCCAACAACGGGGGCATGGCGGTCGCCGGTATCGTCCTGGGCGCGATCGGCACGGTGATCAGTGCCGCGTTCCTCGCGTTCCTGATCTGGGCGGTGGTGCAGGGCGGGAAGAACGGTGCCGACTACGACACCGACCCGTTCGCCACCTCGCTGGTGGTGGCCGGCGCCTCCCGCTGACCGGCCCCGGGTGGGCGGCCCTCGGCCCCCACCCGGGCCACCGGCGGGCCGGCGCCCGGCGCCGGCCGCCACGGCCCGCGCCGCCCCCTTGACGGAACGTCCCGCCCGCCGGACCGGCTCAGCCGGCGCGCAATCGGTCCCGGGCCTCCATGAGCGCGAAGCCCAGCAGGTTCAGGCCGCGCCAGCGGAACGGGTCGTGGGCGCGCTCGTCGTCGGCGGCCAGGCCGATGCCCCAGATCCGGTCCACCGGGCTGGCCTCGACCAGCACCCGGTCGCCGGTGCCCAGCAGGTAGTCGCGCAGCCCCGGGTGCTGTCCGAACTTGTGCGCGCTGCCCGCCACCACGACGCCGTACCGCTCGCGCTCCCACGTCGTCTCGTCGAAGCCGCGCACCAGCCGGCCCGCCTTCTTGGCCAGCGCCGGGTTCGGCGCCCGGACCGCCTGCCGTTCCGCGTCGGTGTCGCCGAACAGCCTCGCCTTGGCCGCCATCATCCAGTGCTCGGCCGTCGCGTACTCCACGCCGTCGACCGTGAACGGCGCGGGCCACCACTGGCTCAGACAGCTCGCCCCCACGGTCCCGTCCCCGCGCGGCGTGTGCCCCCAGAAGTGCAGAAACCTGACCCGTTCACCCTTGCCGACCTGCTCGACCAGGTCCTCGAAGCGCCCCATGCACGCCAGTCTGGCAGCCGCCACGGACACTCCGTACGGAGATACCGGGGACGGCGCGACACATGGTCGACCGATTCCGTCGCGTAACCAAAAGGCAACAACGGAATCCCTTGTTGGGGTCGTTCCGCTCTGCCAGGATCGGCACTCAATTCCAGCTGGGACAACGGAGAGCGTCATGGGCAACCGCTTCCAGGTGCAGGACGCGCGGGACCGCTTCGCGGCCGGCGCGCAGTACATCGACGGGCGGGCGCGCCCCGGGACCTCGGGACGCTCGCACACGATCGTGGACCCGGCCACCGGCGCGGACGTGCTCACCTACGAGCTCGCCGGGACCGCCGACGTGGACGCGGCCGTCGCCGCCGCCCGCGCCGCCTTCCCCGGCTGGGCCGGGGCCACGCCCGGTGAACGCTCCGAGGCGATGCACCGCTTCGCGGGGGTGCTCGCCGAGCAGGCCGAGGACCTCGCCCTGGTGGAGTCGCTCCAGTGCGGCAAACCCGTCAGGCTGACGCGGGAGTTCGACGTGCCGGGCACGGTCGACAACACCGCGTTCTTCGCCGGGGCCGCCCGCCACCTCCAGGGGCAGTCGGCCGGCGAGTACAGCGGCGACCACACCTCCTACGTCCGCCGCGAACCGATCGGTGTCGTCGGCTCCGTCGCGCCCTGGAACTACCCGCTCCAGATGGCCGCCTGGAAGGTCCTGCCGGCCATCGCCGCCGGCAACACCGTCGTGCTCAAGCCCGCCGAGCTCACCCCGCTCACCTCCCTGATGTTCGCCGCGGCGGCGAGGGAGGCGGGCATCCCCGACGGAGTGGTCAACATCGTCACCGGCGCGGGCCGGGAGGCGGGCGAGCACCTGGTGGGCCACCCCGACGTGGCGATGACGTCGTTCACCGGCTCCACCGCCGTCGGCCGGCGCGTCGCCGAGATCGCCACGGCCACCGTCAAGCGCCTCCACCTCGAACTGGGCGGCAAGGCTCCCTTCGTCGTCTTCGACGACGCCGATCCGGAGGCCGCCGTCCACGGCGCCGTCGCCGCGGCCCTCATCAACACCGGCCAGGACTGCACCGCCGCCACCCGCGCGTACGTCCAGCGGCCGCTGTACGAGGCGTTCGTCGCGGGCGTCGCCGACCTGATGGCGGACGTCCGGCTCGGCGACCCGTTCCAGGAGGACACCGACCTCGGCCCGCTCGTCAGCCACGCGCAGCGCGACCGGGTCGCCGCCTTCGTGGACCGCGCCCGCGCCTACGCCACCGTCGTCACCGGCGGCGTCGCCCCCCGGGGCGACGGCGCGTACTACCGGCCCACCCTGGTCACCGGCGCCGCCCAGGACAGCGAGATCGTCCAGGCCGAGATCTTCGGGCCCGTCCTGGCCGTCCTCCCCTTCGACACCGACGACCAGGGCCTGGCGCTCGCCAACGACACCCCCTACGGGCTGGCCGCCTCCGCCTGGACCCGGGACGTCTACCGCGCCGGGCGCGCCACCCGCGAGCTCAAGGCCGGCTGCGTCTGGATCAACGACCACATCCCGATCATCAGCGAGATGCCGCACGGCGGCTATCGGGCTTCGGGCTACGGAAAGGACATGTCAACCTACTCCTTCGAGGAGTACACGCAGGTCAAGCATGTGATGTACGACAACACGGCGGTCGCCAGGAAGGACTGGCACCGCACCGTCTTCGGGGACCGATAGCAGCGGCAGCCGCCCCGACCAGCGGCCACACCCATCCCGAAAGGGCACAGCACATGGAGCAGTACGAGCCCGACAGCCTCTCCGCGGCACAGCTGGCCGCGATGCGGCGCAGCCTGACGAACGGCAGGGGAGCCCTCACCCGCCGGTCCATGCTGCGCGCCACGGGCGTCGGCGCGCTCACGGCCGGCGGCCTCGCCTCCCTGAGCGCCTGCGGGATCCCGCCCGCCAAGCGGGAGGGGCAGGGCCCCGCCTCCACCGACTTCTCGGACCGGGAGAAACGGCTCACCTTCTCCAACTGGACCCAGTACATCGACATCAGCGACGACGAGAAGAGCCGCCCCACCCTGGAGGCGTTCACCGGCCGGACCGGCATCACGGTCAAGTACACCGAGGACATCAACGACAACGTCGAGTTCTTCGGCAAGATCAAGCCGCAGCTCGCGGCCGGCCAGGACACCGGCCGCGACCTGATCTGCGTCACCGACTGGCTGGCCGCCCGGATCATCCGCCTCGGCTGGGCCCAGAAGCTGGACGCGGCCAACCTCCCCCACGCGTACGCCCATCTCTCCGCCCAGTTCCGCCGCCCCGACTGGGACCCGGGCCGCGCCCACTCCTACCCCTGGACCGGCATTTCCACGGTCATCGCGTACAACACCAGGGCGACCGGCGGTCGCAAGGTCGACTCCGTCAGCCAGCTCCTGGACGACCCCCGGCTCAAGGGCCGGGTCGCCTTCCTCTCCGAGATGCGCGACTCGGTCGGCATGACGCTGATCGACATGGGCAAGGACCCCGGGACGTTCACCGACGCCGACTTCGACGCGGCCGTGGGGCGGCTCCAGAAGGGCGTCACCACCCGCCAGATCCGCCGCTTCACCGGCAACGACTACACCGCCGACCTCAGCAAGGGCGACCTCGCCGCCTGTCTCGCCTGGGCCGGTGACGTGATCCAGCTCCAGGCGGACAACCCCGACATCGCCTTCGCGATCCCGTCAGCCGGCTACCTCACCTCCAGCGACAACCTGCTGGTCCCCTCGGGCGCCCGGCACAAGGCCAACGCCGAGAAGCTCATCGACTACTACTACGAGCTCCCGGTCGCCGCCCGGCTCGCCGCGTACATCAACTACGTCTGCCCGGTCGACGGCGTACGCGGGGAACTCGCCAGGATCGACCCGTCGCTGGCCGCCAACCCGCTGATCCTCCCGGACCGGGCGATGGCCGCGAAGTCCCGCGCCTTCCGCTCCTTGAGCAGCGCCGAGGAGACGGCGTACGAGGAGAAGTTCGCCAAGCTCATCGGTGCCTGAACCGCCGCCGCCACCCTCCGACACCGACACCGACACCCGGGACACCCACCCATGACCACTGAGCACACCGGCACCGGCGGCGACGTCCGTCTCACCGGCATCAGCAAGACCTATGGTTCCTTCACCGCCGTCCACCCGCTCGACCTGACCGTCCCGCAGGGCTCCTTCTTCGCCCTCCTCGGCGCCTCCGGCTGCGGCAAGACGACCACCCTGCGGATGATCGCGGGCCTGGAGGAACCCACCACCGGCACCGTCTTCCTCGGCGACGAGGACGTCACCGACCTCCCCCCGTACAAGCGGCCGGTCAACACCGTCTTCCAGTCGTACGCCCTCTTCCCCCACCTCGACATCCACGAGAACGTCGCCTTCGGACTGCGCCGGCGTGGTGTGAAGTCGGTGAAGAAGCAGGTCGGCGAGATGCTCGACCTGGTCCAGCTCGGTGACTACGCCAAGCGCAAGCCGCACCAGCTCTCCGGCGGCCAGCAGCAGCGCGTCGCGGTCGCCCGCGCGCTCATCAACCACCCCCAGGTGCTGCTCCTGGACGAGCCGCTCGGCGCCCTCGACCTCAAGCTGCGCCGCCAGATGCAGCTGGAGCTCAAGCGCATCCAGACCGAGGTCGGCATCACGTTCGTCCATGTCACCCACGACCAGGAGGAGGCCATGACCATGGCCGACACGGTCGCGGTGATGAACGGCGGCCGGGTCGAGCAGCTCGGCGCCCCCGCCGAGCTCTACGAGAACCCGCGCACCACGTTCGTCGCCAACTTCCTCGGCACCTCCAACCTCATCGAGGCCGAGGTCGTCGAGGCGGCGGCCGACATCGTCGTGACGGCGGGCGGCGGCCGGTTGCGGCTCCCGGCCGGCCGGTGCTCCGCCCCCACCGCCACCGGCGGGCGGCTGCTGGTCGGTATCCGGCCGGAGAAGATCTCGCTCGCGCACGCCGACGACGCGGGCACGCTGCCCGAGGGGCGCAACAAGGTCACCGGCCGCATCGTGGACAGCTCCTTCATCGGAGTCTCCACCCAGTACCTGGTCGACAGCCCGGCCGGCAGCGCCCTCCAGGTGTACGAGCAGAACATCGAGCGCGACTCCCGGCTGGCCCCGGGCGCCGAGGTCGTCCTGCACTGGAACCCGGCGCACACCTTCGGGCTCGACGCCGGCCAGGACATCGACGCGGGTGTGGAAAAGGTGGAGGACGGCACGTGACCGCGACCCCCGTCACCGGAACGCCCGCCGTCCGCAAGGCGTCCGCCCGCCGCCGGCTCGTCCCCTACTGGCTGCTCCTGCCCGGCATCCTGTGGCTGCTGGTCTTCTTCGCGCTGCCGATGGTCTACCAGGCGTCGACCTCGGTACAGACCGGCTCCCTGGAGAAGGGCTTCCAGGTCACCTGGCACTTCCCCACCTACTGGGAGGCGCTGCGGGAGTACTACCCGCAGTTCGTGCGGTCCCTGCTCTACGCGGGCACCGCCACGCTGCTGTGCCTCCTGCTGGGCTACCCGCTGGCGTACCTCATCGCCTTCCGGGCCGGCCGCTGGCGCAACCTGCTCCTGGTCCTGGTCGTCGCGCCGTTCTTCACCAGCTTTCTGATCCGCACGCTGGCCTGGAAGACGATCCTCGCCGACGGCGGCGCGCTCGTCGGCGCCCTGGACGCGCTGCGCGTCCTGGACGTCACCAGCCTGCTGGGCTGGACCGAGGGCGACCGGGTGCTGGCCACCCCGCTGGCGGTGGTGTGCGGCCTGACGTACAACTTCCTGCCGTTCATGATCCTGCCGCTGTACACCTCGCTGGAGCGGATCGACGGCCGGCTGCACGAGGCGGCCAAGGACCTGTACGCCTCGCCCGCCACCACCTTCCGCAAGGTGACCTTCCCGCTGTCCATGCCCGGGGTCGTCTCCGGCACGCTGCTCACCTTCATCCCGGCGAGCGGCGACTACGTCAACGCCGAACTGCTCGGCTCGACCGACACCAAGATGGTCGGCAATGTCATCCAGTCCCAGTTCCTGCGGGTCCTGGACTACCCGACGGCCGCCGCGCTGTCCTTCATCCTGATGGCGGTCGTGCTGCTCATGGTCACCGTCTACATCCGCCGGGCCGGAACGGAGGACCTGGTCTGATGACGCGTTGGATACGGCGCAACCTGGTCGTGGTCGCGGGACTGCTGACGCTCGCGTACCTGATCCTGCCGAACATCGTCGTGATGGTGTTCTCGTTCAACAAGCCGGCCGGGCGCTTCAACTACTCCTGGCGGGAGTTCTCCACGGACGCCTGGCGGGACCCGTGCGGGGTCGCCGACCTGTGCGGCTCGCTCGCCCTGTCGCTCCAGATCGCCGCGTGGGCGACCCTCGGCGCCACCGCGCTGGGCACGATGATCGCCTTCGCGCTGGTCCGCTACCGCTTCCGGGCACGCGGCGCGGTCAACTCGCTGATCTTCCTGCCGATGGCGATGCCCGAGGTCGTCATGGCCGCCTCCCTGCTGACCCTCTTCCTCAACATGGGTGCGGAGCTTGGCTTCTGGACGGTCCTCATCGCTCACGTCATGTTCTGCCTGAGCTTCGTCGTCACGGCGGTCAAGGCGCGCGTGATGTCCATGGATCCCCGTCTGGAGGAGGCGGCACGCGACCTGTACGCCGGGCCGGCGCAGACCTTCCTGCGGGTGACCCTGCCGATCGCCGCCCCGGGCATCGCGGCGGGCGCGCTGCTCGCCTTCGCGCTCTCGTTCGACGACTTCATCATCACCAACTTCAACGCGGGCTCGACCGTCACCTTCCCCATGTTCGTCTGGGGATCGGCGCAGCGCGGCACGCCCGTACAGATCAACGTCATCGGTACGGCCATGTTCGCCATCGCCGTCCTGGTGGTCGTCGCCGGCCAGGCCGCGGCCGCCCGGCGGAAGCGCACAAAGGTCTCATGAGTTCCTGAAGGAGTTGGAAACCATGGCCCCAGCAGCCATGCGTAGTGCCGCACGATCACTCTCCGACGCCCAGCCCGTCCCCTTCTGGCTGGAGGACCCCGGCAAGCCCGCCCCGCTGCCCGCCCTCACCGGCACCGCCCACTGCGACCTGCTCGTCGTCGGCGGCGGCTACAGCGGACTGTGGACCGCGCTGCGCGCCAAGGAGCGCGACCCGGGCCGGGACGTCGTGCTGATCGAGGGAAGGGAGGCGGGCTGGGCCGCCTCCGGCCGCAACGGCGGCTTCTGCGCCGCCTCCCTCACCCACGGCTTCGGCAACGGCCTGGCCCGCTGGCCCGACGAGCTGGCCCGGCTCGAAGCCCTGGGCGCCGGGAACCTCGACGCGATCGAGGAGACGGTCGCCGCGTACGGCATCGACTGCGACTTCGAGCGCACCGGTGAGATCGACGTCGCCACCGAGCCGCACCAGCTCACCGAACTGCGTGCCGTGTACGAGGAGGCCGACCGGCTCGGACTGGCCGCGCACCTGGAACTCCTCGACCGGGACGCCGTGCGGGCCCAGGTCGACTCGCCGACGTTCCTGGGCGGGCTGTGGGACCGCCGCGGCGTCGCCCTGCTGCACCCGGCCAAGCTCGCCTGGGGACTCAAGCGGGCCTGCCAGGAGCTGGGTGTCCAGGTGTACGAGAACACCCGGGGCCTGGAACTGGCCGCCGCCGGCACGGGGATGGCCGTGCGCACCCCCTACGGCCGGGTCCTCGCCCGGCGGGTGGCCCTCGGCACCAACGTCTTCCCGTCCCTGGTCAGGCGGGTCCGTCCGTACACCGTCCCGGTGTACGACTACGCGCTGATGACCGAGCCGCTGACCGCGGGCCAACTGGCCTCCATCGGCTGGCGGAACCGCCAGGGTCTCGGGGACAGCGCCAACCAGTTCCACTACTTCCGGCTGAGCGCGGACAACCGCGTCCTGTGGGGCGGCTACGACGCGATCTACCCGTTCGGCGGGCGGGTCAGCGCCGAGCTGGACCAGCGCCCGGAGACCTACCTGACGCTGGCCGAGCACTTCTTCCGCTGCTTCCCGCAACTGGAGGGCGTCCGCTTCAGCCACGCGTGGGGCGGCGCCATCGACACCTGTTCGCGCTTCTCGGCGTTCTTCGGCACCGCGCACGGCGGCCGGGTCGCCTACGCGGCGGGTTTCACGGGGCTGGGCGTGGGAGCCACCCGGTTCGGCGCGGATGTGATGCTCGACCTGCTGGCGGGGGAGCGGACCGAGCGCACCCGGCTGCGGATGGTGCGCTCCAAGCCGCTGCCGTTCCCGCCGGAGCCGCTGGCGTGGGCGGGCATCGGGCTGACCAAGTGGTCGCTGGCCCGGGCCGACGCCAACGGCGGGCGGCGCAACCTGTGGCTGAGGGCGCTGGACCGGATGGGGCTCGGCTTCGACAGCTAGCGGCGGACCCGGGGCCGGACCCGGTACCGGGGAGCCGGACCCGGCCGGGTGGTCTGCCGTGCGCCGGCCGTGCGGGTGACGCGCCGGTCGGGTGGGTGACGCGCCGGTCGGGTGGTGCGTGCGCCGGGTGTGCGCCCCCTTGTCCGCCCCTTCACCCCCTGGGAGTGGCGAAACCGGCGTCATGACCCGCGCCCGCCTCGCTCTGCCCGTGTGAGCGCCCCGTTCCCCGGGGCAGGTGGACACGGACATGGAGGCGGGCGCGATGACTGATGCGGGGGCCAGGGCCGCAGTGGAGTGGCTGGTGTCGGTGGCACCGGATCCGGGCGCCTGCCGGTGGGAGTGGGAGCGCAGCCCGCTGGGGGTGGCCCTCCTGCCCGCCGGCAGGCGCTGGGACGTGCTGATCGTCCCGGACGGGCTGGGCCGGCCGGCCCTGGGTGTCTGGTCGGCCGCCCGGGCCCGGTGCTCACCGGCTCCGGGGCCCCCGGCGCCACCCGGATGGGCTTCTTCGTCCCCCCGGGCACGGCCGCCCGCTGGGTCGGCACGGGGACGCGGGTGGCGGGGCGCGGCAGCTGGATCGCCACTCCCCACCCCGGCCGGCCGGGCGGTGCCGCCCGCTGGCCGGTGCTGCCGGACGGCACCGGCACGCTGACCGACCCGGCGCTGCTGGAGCTGGCGATGCACGAGGCGGCGGCCGGCCCGGCCGGGCGCCGGGGGGCGTGACCTCCGGCGCCCGGGACCGGGCGGGGCTCCGCGGCTATCCGGCCTTGCGGTGCAGCTCGTGGACGTCGGCGGTGAGGGTGCCGTCGTGCTGCTCGTAGTGGGAGAGGGCGAGCCCGAGACCGAAGAAGGTGGGCGCCCACTCGCCGACGAAGATTCCCCAGCGGTCCGCGCGGGCCAGCCCGGTTCCGGGCTCCATCTTGAGGGACCCGACCCAGGTGGCGACGGACAGGCCGATGGAGGCGAAGGCGGCCAGGTAGGCGTGCTCACTGCGCACGCCCATGTCGTGGAGCTTCTTGATGACCATGGTGGCTCCTTTCGTTGGCAGTACGCGAACGAGGTGCCCAAACCGGGACAAACTATTCAGAAACGTCGGCTATGCAGGGCGGACCACAGCAGCACCCCGCCCAGGCACGCGCTGCCCGCCACGTCCAGCGGCCAGTGGTGCCCCCGCAGCACGAGGCCGGCGCCCGTCGCCGCCGCCAGCAGGGCGGCGGCCGGCAGCAGCCGCCGGTGCACCAGCAGGGCCGCCCCGCAGTACGCCACCAAGGCGGTGGCCGTGTGCCCGGACGGGTAGTAGCCGGTCTCCGCGGTGAGCGGCCCGGCCCGGTCGACGAGCAGCTTCAGCGGCACGATCAGCACCGGTACGAGGGCCATGGCCGACCCCGCGTACAGCGCCCGCGCCCAGTGGCCGCGCCAGCCGGCGTACACCAGGGCGGCGGCCAGGACCGGAAGGGCCACCGGCGGATTGCCGAGGTCGGCGAGGAACTCCGTCAGCGGGGCCGGTCCGCGTCCCGCCAGGACGAGGCCCACCCGTTCGTCCAGCCGGGCGAGCGGCCCCCCGGCGGCGACCTGCCAGGTGATCGCCGCGAACAGCGTCAGGAGCAGCGCCGGGAGCAGGAGAGACGCCGGCCGCCCCGGAACAGGGGGGGAAGTTCCGGGGCGGCCGCCAGGACCGGTGTGCCGCGCGCCCCGGGGGGTGTGGGGCGGGCGGCGATCCGATCGGTGAGGAGTTCCGGAGCCGGAGGCTCCAGCGGTGTGCGCGAGGGCACGGCCAGGACGAGGCTGGGGACGCGCCGCCCTGGAGCCGCCCGCAGTCCCCTGCGGGCGGGGTGTTTCTCTCATCTGGGGAAGACCGTACGGCAGCGGGCGGGGGGCCGACAGACGGATCCCCATCCCGCCATCGGCCCCCCACACCTTCTTCACGCTTCGCGCGTCCGCGCCGTGTCCGGGCCCCGGATCCGGGTGCCTCAGACAGCGGCGAAGGCGGCCTCGATGATGTCCAGGCCCTCGTTGAGCAGGTCCTCGCCGATGACCAGCGGCGGCAGGAAGCGCAGCACATTGCCGTAGGTGCCGCAGGTCAGGACCAGCAGCCCCTCGGCGTGGCAGGCCTTGGCGAGCGCGCCGGCCGCCTCGGGGGCGGGCTCCTTGGTCGCCGGGTCCTTGACCAGCTCGATGGCGATCATGGCGCCGCGGCCACGGATGTCGCCGATGGCGCAACCGGGCTTGCCGGCGAACTTCTCCTGCATGGCGGTGAGGCGGCCCTTCATGACCTCCTCGATGCGCTTGGCCTTGCCGTTGAGGTCGAGCTCCTTCATCGTCTCGATGGAGCCGAGCGCACCGGCGCAGGCCACCGGGTTGCCGCCGTACGTGCCGCCCAGGCCGCCCGCGTGCGGGGCGTCCATGATCTCGGCGCGGCCGGTGACGGCGGCGAGCGGGAGACCGCCCGCGATGCCCTTGGCGGTGGTGATCAGGTCCGGGACGATGCCCTCGTCCTCGCAGGCGAACCACTGGCCGGTACGGCAGAAGCCGGACTGGATCTCGTCCGCGACGAAGACGATGCCGTTGTCCTTGGCGAACTGCGCGATGGCGGGCAGGAAGCCCTTGGCGGGCTCGATGAAGCCGCCCTCGCCGAGCACCGGCTCGATGATGATCGCGGCCACGTTGTCGGCGCCGACCTGCTTGCTGATCTGGTCGATGGCCTGGGCGGCGGCCTCCGGGCCGCAGTTCTCCGCACCGGTGGGCCAGCGGTAGCCGTAGGCCACCGGCACGCGGTACACCTCGGGCGCGAACGGGCCGAAGCCGTTCTTGTACGGCATGTTCTTGGCGGTCAGCGCCATGGTGAGGTTCGTCCGGCCGTGGTAGCCGTGGTCGAAGACGACGACGGCCTGGCGCTTGGTGTACGCACGGGCGATCTTGACGGCGTTCTCGACGGCCTCGGCGCCGCTGTTGAACAGCGCGGACTTCTTGGCGTGGTCGCCCGGGGTCAGCGCGGCCAGCGCCTCGCAGACCTCGACGTACCCCTCGTACGGCGTGACCATGAAACAGGTGTGGGTGAAGTCGGCGAGCTGGGCGCTGGCCCGGCGTACGACCGCCTCGGCGGACGCGCCCACCGACGTCACGGCGATACCGGAGCCGAAGTCGATCAGGCGGTTGCCGTCGACGTCCTCGATGACCCCGCCGCCGGCGCGGGCCGTGAAGACGGGCAGCACGGAGCCCACGCCACCCGCGACCGTGGAGAGGCGGCGGGCCTGAAGCTCCTGCGACTTCGGGCCGGGAATGGCGGTGACGACGCGGCGCTCCTGCGGGATAGCGGTCATGCGGGGCTCCTGGGGTGTTCCGGACGCGGGTGGTGACTCTTTCTTCCGCAGGCTAGGCGTGCCGGAGGGGTGCGGGCATGCGCCGTTCGGGAGTGCTGGGGGCGTGTCCTTGTCCGTGGCGGACATAGAGCGGACCGGGGCCGTGACGCCCGGGTGAGCGCGGTCGGCGCGGTGAAGGCCGCACCGGCCATCACCGTGCTCGTCGCTCCGCCGGCGCGACCGCGCCGCGACCCGGGCGGGCCCGGCGTGGGCCCGGCGCGGGGCCCGGTGCTCCTCCGGCCGGCACCCCCGCGCCGCCGCCGTGTCCGGCCGGCCCGGTCACCCCGGTGGCCCGGTGCGGCGGCCACGCCGTCCCCCCGGGGGGAGGCGGGCGGGGCCCCGGCGGCCGGGGCCCTGGAGCCGGGTCCTCGGCCGGCCGGCCCGCTGCCCGCTCCCGCGCACCGGTCCGTGCGGGGCAGGCCCCCTCAAGTGGGCGGCGGGGCACTAGATTGACGGGTGCACAGACGCGACCTGGGGGCATGGTTCATGGACACCGACGGTACGTACGACGCACGGGGCACCCACCTCCACGCCGTGCCGCCCCCGCCCCGGCACCCGCCCGCCTCCGTCACCGGCGGGACCGCGCAGTGGCTGCGGACGCCACGGCCGGCGGCCGGGCCCGGGGTGTGGCGGTTCGGGCACCGGCCCCGGCCGGAGGAGGAGCCCGACGCGGTACCGGCGCGGCGGCTGATCGCCGGGGCGCTGATCGCCCTGCTCAGCGGGTGGCTCCTGTGGTCGCTGCTCTACAACGGCTACCTCGGGCACTACTGGCTCTGGCCGCTCCTCGTGCTGACCCCCGACACCTGGCGCACCGACCCGGAGGCCTGGACCGCCGCCAGCTACGTCTACTACGCGCTCGTCGGCGGCGGGCTGCTCGTCTTCTTCGCGAGGATCGGGCACCTCCCCGAGATCTGGCGCCGGTACGCGAAGCGGAAGGAGACCCCGCCGCCGCCCCCGCCCCCGGGGGCCGATCCCGCCGACTGGCCCGACCTGCGGGACGCCGGGCTGGCCGAGGCGGCCGAGGAACTGGCCCGGGCCACCCGCTCCGGCGCCCTCGGTGACGTGGACTACGCCCGGATCCGGCGTGCCTGGCAGGGCGTGCGCACCCACCCCGCGCGCCTCGCCGCCTTCACCGACGCCGTGCGCGCCCACGGCCCCGCCGCCTGCGCGCACCCCTCCGGCGTCCGTGACCTGCCCGTGCGCACCGCCGCGCACGACCTGGCCACCGCCCAGGTGCGGATCGGCACCGTCGCCGACCACCCGCGCAACCCCTACGCCCGCCGCACCACCGGCATGGCCCTGGAGCCGGAGCTGCTGGGCACCTCGCTGCTGGCCGTAGGCCCGGCCGGTGCGGGCAAGACGGTACGGCTGACCCGCCCGGTCACCGAGTCCCTCTGCCTCCAGGCGCTCGCCAACCGCGCCGCGGTGGTCGCCGTCACCGCGCAGGGCACCGCGCTCGCGCCCGACGAGGCGTTCGACGTGGTCGTCGCCGTCGGCCGCCCGCACTCCAGCCACGACCTGGACCTGTACGGCGGCGCCGACGACCCCGACGAGGCCGCCCGCGTGCTCGCCGAGGCGCTCGTCGGGGACCTGGTGCCGGACAGCCGCCGCGCCGCCACCGCGCTGGCCCAGCTCATCGGCCCGTACCGCACGGCGTACGGCCACTTCCCGGCCGTACCGGACCTGCGTGAGCTGCTCGGCGGCGCGCCCGGGGCGCTGGCGGCCCTGCGGGCTGCGGTCGCGGCCGATCCGGCGCAACTGCGCGAGCTGGACGCCCGGGCGCGGCAGGCCGAGCGCGGCGACGACGTGGGTGTGCTGCTCGCCGAGCGGATCGCCTTCCTGGACCGGCCGGCCTTCGCCCGGTTCTTCCGCACGGGCCCGTCCACCGGTGGCGACACCGCCGGCGAACGGGTGGGCCGGGTCCGCGCGGGCGACGGCCCCGCCGGGGAGGAGGCGCCGCGGTTCTCGCTGCGCGCCATCGAACACCCGCTGAGGGTCCGCGTCGACCTGCCCGAGCGCGGCCACGCCGAGGCGTCCCGGATCATCGCCCGGCTGCTGCTGGCCCAGTTCACCGACGCGGCGCTCGGCCGTGCCGACCGGTCGCTCTTCGCCTGTCTGGTCCTCGACGACGCGACGCACACGGTCACCGCCGACTCGGTACGGGCCATCCAGCGGCTGCGCTCGGCCAACGCCGGTGTCGTCCTCGCCCTGCGCACCCTCCAGGACGTGCCGGAGCCGCTGCGCGGGCCGCTGCTGGGGGCGGTCGGCTGCCGGATGGCGTTCGCCGGACTGGCGCCCTGGGACGGCGGGCGGTTCGCGGAGACCTGGGGCACCGAGTGGGTGCAGACCCGCGATGTCACCAACCGGCAGATCATCTCCGACGAACCGCTCACCAAGGCGATGCACTTCATGCGCCGCCTGGTGACCGGACGGGCGGCGACGGCCGAGGCGGTGACGGTGCGGGAGGTGGAGCGGGAGCGCTGGTCGGCCTCCGAGCTGGCGCACGCGGTGCCGCCCGGGCACGCGGTGCTGTCCCTGACGGGTGTGCGCGGCGAGCACACCCCACCGCTCCTGGTCGACCTGCGGACATGACGTGCCGCGCCGCCCCGGGTCGTACGCCCTGGCAGAATTGAGGCACGCCGTTCATACGGGACGGCGTAATCCCCGCTCCGAAGGTCCGACGGTCCCATGCCGCCCACGCTCGCCTCGCTCGTCCAGCACTCGGCGCTCAAACTCACCGTCCGCGCCGGGGAGGACCGGCTGGACACGCCCGTCCGCTGGGCCCATGTGAGCGAGCTCGCCGACCCCGTTCCGTACATGGAGGGCGGCGAGCTGCTGCTCATCACCGGCATGAAGCTCGACGCCGAGGACCCCGAGGCCACCCGCCGCTATGTGCGGCGGCTGGTGCGCGCCGGGGTGGTCGGGCTCGGCTTCGCGGTCGGCGTCACCTACGACGAGACGCCGCAGGCCCTGGTGGAGGCCGCGCGGGAGGAGGGGCTGCCGCTGCTGGAGGTCCCGCGCCGCACGCCGTTCCTGGCCATCTCCAAGGAGGTGTCGGCGGCGATCGCGGCCGACCAGTACCGGTCGGTGACGGCCGGTTTCGAGGCGCAGCGGGAACTGACCCGGGCGGCGCTCGCCGAGGGCCCGCCGGCCGTGGTCGCCAAGCTGGCCGCCCATGTGAACGGCTGGGCCGCGCTGTACGACACCTCCGGCGCCGTGCTGGCCGCCGCCCCCGAGTGGGCGGCCCGGCGGGCCGCCCGGCTCACCGCCGACGTGGAACGGCTGCGCGAGCGGTCCGCCCCGGCGAGCGCGGTGGTCGGCGGCACCGACGACCGCGTCGAACTCCAGTCGCTGGGCACCGGACGCCGGGTGCGCGGCGCCCTGGCGGTCGGCACGGGCGCGCCCCTGGGGACGGCGGAACGTTACGCCGTGCACTCGGCCGTCGCCCTGCTCACCCTCACCACGGAACGCTCCCGCTCCCTCCAGGCGGCCGAGCAGCGGCTCGGCGCCGCCGTGCTGCGGATGCTGCTCTCCGGACAGCCGGACCACGCCCGCGCGGTCGCCGGCGACCTGTACGGCACCCTCCTCGACGCCCCCTTCCGCCTGCTGATCGCCGAACCCGCCGGAGAGCGGGACCCGGGTGCCGAACCGGCTCTCCCGGCGCTCGCCGAGGCCCTGGAGGCGGCGGCCGCCCACGCCGGGGAGGCGGTGCTGACGGTGCCGGAGAGCGAGGAGCGCCTGGTGGTGCTGGCCGGCGACGGGGGAGCGGTGGTCTCGGCGTGTGACGCGTACGCCGAGCAGGAGGCGGAGGAGGCGGAGGCGTTCATCGGCCTGTCCGCGCCGGCCGGCCCGGTCGCGGCCGCCTCCGCGTACAAGCAGGCCGAACAGGCCCTCTCGGTGGCCCGCAGGCGTGGCCGGGCACTGGTCGAGCACGAGGAGCTGGCGGCGGGCTCCGTGCTGCCGCTGCTCGCCGACGACGCCGTACGGGCCTTCGCCGACGGACTGCTGCGCGCGCTGCGCGAGCACGACGCCACCGGCCGGGGCGACCTGGTCGCCTCCCTGCGCGCCTGGCTGTCCCGCCACGGCCAGTGGGACGCCGCCGCCGCGGACCTGGGCGTGCACCGCCACACGCTCCGCTACCGGATGCGCCGCGTGGAGGAGATCCTGGGCCGTTCCCTGGACGACCCGGACGTACGGATGGAGCTGTGGCTGGCCCTGAAGACCACGGCGGGCGAGAGCGCGGGGAAGTAACCCCCCCACCCGGCCGCGCACCGGCCACCGGCCGCACCGGCCGCGCACCGGGGCCGCGCGCCCGGCCCCGGTGCCCGGACCCCGCCCTCGGGCGTGACCGGGTCCCCGGACTCCCGGCCCGCCGGACGGGACCACGGGCTCCGCCGGCCGCCAGCGGGAACCCCGCGGACCGCCGGCCGTCGGGGAGCCTGGCCGACCGCGGGCGCCGACGCACCGCCACCCGTCCCCGGGACGGCCCGCGTCGCCGGCGGGGGCGGTTCGGGCGCAGCTCCTCCCCGTACCGAGGCCACCGAGACCTACCGAGACCACAGCGCATCGAACCCGCCACATCTGCCCGGAACCGGGCAGGATTCCTGGCCTGGGTCGGGGAGAGTCCATAGTCTCCTGCGCATGACAACTGCTCCCGTCGACCCCGAGCAGGCGCCGACCCCGCCCGCCGCCCCCGACGCGCCGCTCCCGCTCCCGCCCGCCGGTCCCGCCCGCCGCACCGGCGGCGCCGCCCTGTGGGGGGCCCTGGCGATCGTGTACGTCGTATGGGGGTCGACCTACCTCGGCATCCGGGTCGTCGTCGAGACCATGCCGCCCTTCCTCTCCGCCGGCGCCCGGTTCGTGACCGCCGGGCTGGTCCTCGCCGCCCTGCTGGCCTGGCGGAACGGCATCGCCGTGCTCCGGGTGACCCGCGCCCGACTGGCCTCCGCCGCCGTCGTCGGACTGCTGCTCCTGCTGGGCGGCAACGGGCTCGTGGTGCTCGCCGAGACCACCGTGCCCTCGGGGCTCGCCGCGCTGCTCATCGCCGTCGTACCGGCCTGGGTCGTGCTGCTGCGCACGGCCTTCGGGGAACGGCCGGGGCTCGGCGCCTGGACCGGGGTGCTGCTCGGGCTCGCCGGCCTGGCCGTGCTCACCCTGCCCGGCCTCAGCGGCGACGTGCGCATCGGCGGCGTGCTCACGGTGATCGTGGCGACCGTGATGTGGTCGGTGGGGTCCTTCGCCTCGTCACGGATACCGATGCCCGCCAACGCCTTCACCGCCAGCGCCTACGAGATGCTCGCCGGCGGGCTCGGCTGCCTGCTGCTCGGGCTGGCCCGGGGCGAGCAGCGCGGCCTGGACGTCTCCGCCTTCTCCGCCCGCTCCTGGACCGCTCTGGCCTACCTCGTCGTCTTCGGCTCACTGCTGGCCTTCACCGCGTACGCCTGGCTGATCCAGACCGCCCCCCTCTCGCTCGTCGCGACCTATGCCTACGTCAACCCGGTCGTCGCCGTGGCCCTGGGCGCCCTGATCCTCGGTGAGCCGCTGACCTGGCCCATCGCCCTGGGCGGCGCGATCGTGGTGGCCGGCGTCTGCCTCATCGTCAGCACCGGCCGGCGGTCGTGACCTGCCGAACCGGCGGATCCGGCCGCCCGACCACTCCACCACGGACAAACCACACGCCGAGTCCCCGGCCCTACCGTGTGAGCAGAGAAGACCCCCACTACCTCGGAAGGGCCGGGACACGCGAATGACTGCCACCCACGCCTTCTGGCTCGCCGGCCGCGAGGCCACCGGCGAGACCACCTTCGACGTCACCTCCCCCTGGGACGGCCGCCTCGTCGGCCAGGTCAGCGTGCCCAGCGAGGCCCAGGTCGAAGAGGCCGTGGCCGCCGCGCACGCCGTCGTGGACGAGTTCGCCGCGACCCCCGCCCACGTCCGCGCCGCCGCCCTCGACCACGTGTCGAAGCGGCTCGCCGAGCGCACCGAGGAGATCGCCCGGCTGATCTCCGCCGAGAACGGCAAGCCCATCAAGTGGGCCCGCGGCGAGGTCGGCCGCGCCGTGTCCGTGTTCCGGTTCGCCGCCGAGGAGGCCCGCCGCTTCAACGGCGGCGACGCCCAGCGCCTCGACACCGACGCCGGCGGCACCGGCCGCCTCGGCCTCACCCGCCGCTTCCCCAAGGGCGTCGTCCTCGGCATCGCGCCGTTCAACTTCCCGTTGAACCTGTGCGCCCACAAGGTGGCCCCGGCCATCGCCGTCGGCGCGCCGATCATCCTCAAGCCGGCCCCCGCCACCCCGCTGTCCGGCCTGATCCTCGGCGAGCTCCTGGCCGAGACCGACCTGCCGGCCGGCTCCTGGTCCGTGCTGCCGGTGCTCAACGAGTCGATGCCCGCCCTGGTCGAGGACGAGCGCCTGCCGGTCATCTCCTTCACCGGCTCGGACAAGGTCGGTTACGCCATTCAGAAGTCGGTGCCGCACAAGCACTGCACCCTGGAGCTGGGCGGCAACGCCGCCGCGGTCGTGCTCGGCGACTGGTCCTCCGAGGAGGACCTCGACTGGGCGGCCACCCGCATCGCCACCTTCTCCAACTACCAGGGCGGCCAGTCTTGCATCTCGGTGCAGCGGGTCGTGGTGGACGCCTCCGTCTACGACCGCCTGGTCACCAAGGTCGTCGCGGCCGTCGAGGCCCAGGGCACCGGTGACCCGTCCGACGACGCCACCGACGTCGGCCCGCTGGTCAGCGAGGACGCCGCCAAGCGGGTCGAGTCCTGGGTGGAGGAGGCGGTGAACGCCGGTGCCAAGCTGCTCACCGGCGGCAAGCGCGACGGCGCGACCTACGCCCCGACCGTGCTGGAGAACCTGCCCGACGACACCACCCTCGCCTGCGAGGAGGTCTTCGGCCCGGTCCTGACCCTGCACAAGGTCGACGGCGAGGCCGAGGCCTTCGCCAAGGTCAACGACTCCAAGTTCGGCCTCCAGGCGGGCGTCTTCACGCACGACCTGCGGACCGCGTTCCGCGCCCACCGCGCCCTGGAGGTCGGCGGCGTGATCATCGGCGACGTCCCGTCCTACCGCGCCGACCAGATGCCGTACGGCGGCGCCAAGCAGTCCGGTGTGGGCCGCGAGGGCGTGCGCTACGCGATGGACGACTACACGTACGAGCGGGTGCTGGTCCTCACCGGCCTCGCCCTCTGACCGAGGTCACCCGTACGCAGCAAGCCGACGGCCGGAGCCCACTGTGCGGGGGCTCCGGCCGTCTTTTCGTATGTGCCGGAATCGGGTAGATACGGTCGAGTAACCGGCCGGTGGGAACAACCGGCCGCCCCCGACTCCGCGGCGAGGTGAGCCCACCATGTCCGGCCCCCACCACAAGCCCAAGGTCTCCGAACGCGAAGCACGCCAGGTCGCCGAGGCGGCCCGCGAACAGGACTGGCGCAAGCCCAGCTTCGCCAAGGAGCTGTTCCTCGGCCGTTTCCGGCTCGACCTGATCCACCCGCACCCGCTGCCGCCCACCGAGGACGCCCAGCGCGGCGAGGAGTTCCTGGCCAAGCTGCGGGACTTCTGCGAGACCAAGGTCGACGGCGCTCTGATCGAGCGCGAGGCCCGCATCCCGGACGCCGTCATCGACGGCCTCAAGGAGCTGGGCGCCCTCGGGATGAAGATCGACCCCAAGTACGGCGGGCTCGGCCTCACCCAGGTGTACTACAACAAGGCCCTCGCCCTGGTCGGCTCGGCGAGCCCGGCCGTGGGCGCGCTGCTCTCCGCCCATCAGTCGATCGGCGTACCGCAGCCGCTGAAGATCTTCGGCACCCCGGAGCAGAAGGAAACCTTCCTGCCTCGCCTGGCCCGTACCGACATCTCCGCCTTCCTGCTGACCGAGCCGGACGTCGGCTCCGACCCCGCCCGGCTGGCCACCACCGCCGTCCCGGACGGCGACGACTACGTCCTCGACGGCGTGAAGCTGTGGACCACCAACGGCGTGGTCGCCGACCTGCTCGTCGTCATGGCCCGGGTACCGAGGTCGGAGGGTCACAAGGGCGGCATCACCGCCTTCGTCGTCGAAGCGGCCTCGCCCGGCATCACCGTGGAGAACCGCAACGCCTTCATGGGGCTGCGCGGCCTGGAGAACGGCGTCACCCGCTTCCACCAGGTCCGCGTCCCCGCCGCCAACCGCATCGGCCCCGAGGGAGCCGGTCTCCGGATCGCGCTGACCACGCTCAACACCGGCCGGCTCTCCCTGCCCGCCATGTGCGCCGGTGCCGGCAAGTGGTGCCTGAAGATCGCCCGCGAATGGTCCGCCGTGCGCGAGCAGTGGGGCAAGCCGGTCGCCCACCACGAAGCCGTGGGCGCCAAGATCTCCTTCATCGCGGCCACCACCTTCGCCCTCGAAGCGGTACTGGACCTGTCCAGCCAGATGGCCGACGAGGACCGCAACGACATCCGCATCGAAGCGGCCCTCGCCAAGCTGTACGGCTCCGAGATGGCCTGGCTCATGGCCGACGAACTGGTCCAGATCCGCGGCGGGCGCGGCTTCGAGACCGCCGACTCGCTGGCCGCAAGGGGCGAGCGGGCCGTGCCCGCCGAGCAGATGCTGCGCGACCTGCGGATCAACCGCATCTTCGAGGGCTCGACCGAGATCATGCACCTGCTGATCGCCCGTGAGGCCGTCGACGCGCACCTCTCGGTGGCCGGCGACATCATCGACCCCGACAAGTCCCTCGGCGACAAGGCGAGGGCGGGTGCCCAGGCGGGCGTCTTCTACGCCCGCTGGCTGCCCAAGCTGGTCCTCGGCCCCGGCCGGCTCCCGGGCTCCTACGGCGAGTTCCACCCGCCCGGCCACGCCGACCTCTCCCCGCACCTGCGCTACGTGGAGCGCTCGGCGCGCAAGCTGGCCCGCTCCACCTTCTACGGGATGTCCCGCTGGCAGGGCCGGATGGAGACCAAGCAGGGCTTCCTCGGTCGGATCGTGGACATCGGCGCGGAGCTGTTCGCGATGAGCGCCACCTGCGTACGCGCCGAACTGCTGCGCACCACCGAGGCGCACGGCCGTGAGGCGTACCAGCTCGCCGACGCGTTCTGCCACCAGTCCCGGCTGCGTGTCGAGGAGCTCTTCGGCCGCCTCTGGGACAACACCGACGACCTCGACCGCAAGGTCGTCAAGGGCGTCCTGTCCGGCACGTACGGCTGGCTGGAGGAGGGCATCGTCGACCCCAGCGGCGACGGTCCGTGGATCGCCGACGCCACCCCGGGTCCCTCCACCCACGAGAACGTCCACCGCCCCATCCGCTGACCAGGAAGTGGGGGACGCGCGGCGCCCGCCCGGCCCCGAACGGCAGGGTGGGCGCCGTGACCGTCATCGACATCCCCGGCTCCAGGTCCGTCTCCAGGGCGACCCGGCCTTCGCCGACGTGCTGCGCCGCATGGGTGCCGAGGTGCGCACCACCGCCGAGGCCAGCACCGTGCGCGGCACCGGCCGGCTGCGCGGGCTCACCGTGAACGTGCGGGACATCTCCGACACCATGCCGACCCTGGCCGCCCTCGCCCCGTTCGCCGACGGCCCGGTCCGTATCGAGGACGTCGCCAACACCCGCGTCAAGGAGTGCGACCGGCTGGCGGCCCGCGCCGAGAACCCGCGCCGCCTGGGCATCACGGCCACCACCGGCCCCGACTGGATCGAGATCCTCCCGGGCACCCCGCGCCCGGCCGAGATCGCCACCCACGGCGACCACCGCGTCGTGATGTCGTTCGCCGTCACCGCCCTGCGCACGCCCGGGATCCGGTTCGACGACCCCGGTCGCGTACGGAAGACCTTCCCCGCCTTCCACCGGGTGTTCGAAGCGCACTGGCGCGTCACCGGCTGAAAACGCCACGACGGGGGACACCGGGTCGGGGCACCCCGCCGATGCGGCAAGAATGGGGGGCATGAGCGACAGCCCAGCCCCCCTCGCCGACCCGCACATCGCCTTCGATCCGGCCGAAGGCCGCCGGGACATCGTCGTCCTCGGCTCCACCGGGTCCATCGGCACCCAGGCCATCGACCTGGTCCTGCGCAACCCCGACCGGTTCCGCGTCACCGCCCTTTCCGCCGCCGGCGGCCGGGCCGGGCTGCTCGCCGAGCAGGCGCGCCGTCTGCGGGTCCGTACGGTGGCGGTGGCCCGCGAGGACGCCGTGCCCGCGCTGCGGGAGGCGCTGAGGGAGAACTACGGCTCCGAGCCACTGCCGGAGATCCTCGCCGGACCGGACGCCGCCGCCCAGCTCGCGGCCTCCCCGTGCCACACGGTGCTCAACGGCATCACCGGGTCCATCGGCCTGGCCCCGACCCTCGCCGCCCTCGAAGCGGGCCGCACCCTCGCCCTCGCCAACAAGGAGTCGCTGATCGTCGGCGGCCCGCTGGTGAAGGCCGTCGCCAAGCCGGGCCAGATCATCCCGGTCGACTCCGAGCACGCCGCCCTGTTCCAGGCGCTGGCCGCCGGCTCCCGGGGCGATGTGCGCAAGCTCGTCGTCACCGCGTCCGGCGGCCCCTTCCGCGGCCGTACCAGGGCCGAGCTGGCCCATGTCACCCGGGAGGACGCGCTGGCGCACCCCACCTGGGCCATGGGCCCGGTGATCACCGTCAACAGCGCGACACTCGTCAACAAGGGCCTCGAAGTGATCGAGGCGCACCTGCTGTACGACATCCCCTTCGACCGCATCGAGGTCGTCGTGCACCCCCAGTCGTACGTCCACTCGATGGTGGAGTTCACGGACGGCTCCACCCTCGCCCAGGCCACCCCGCCCGACATGCGCGGGCCGATCGCCATCGGCATCGGCTGGCCCGAGCGGGTCCCCGACGCGGCCCCCGCCTTCGACTGGTCCAAGGCGTCGAGCTGGGAGTTCTTCCCGCTGGACACCGAGGCCTTCCCCTCGGTGGGCCTGGCCCGGCGGGTGGGCGAGCTGGGCGGCACCGCCCCGGCGGTGTTCAACGCGGCCAACGAGGAGTGCGTGGCGGCGTTCCTCGCCGGACGGCTGCCGTTCAACGGCATCATGGATACGGTGACCGCCGTGGTCACCGAACACGGGGCGCCCGACCGGGGAACCCCGCTGACGGTGACGGACGTCCTAGAGGCCGAGACCTGGGCACGTGCCCGGGCCCGGGAACTGGCGGCTGAGGCGACCGCGGAGGCGCGCGCATGACCATTGTTCTGACGATCCTGGGCATCGCGCTCTTCGCCGTCGGGCTGCTCGTGTCCATCGCGTGGCACGAGCTCGGCCACCTCTCCACGGCCAAGCTCTTCGGCATCCGCGTACCGCAGTACATGGTCGGCTTCGGGCCCACCCTCTGGTCGCGGCAGAAGGGCGAGACGGAGTACGGCATCAAGGCCATCCCGGCCGGCGGCTACATCCGGATGATCGGCATGTTCCCGCCGGGCGAGGACGGCCGGATCGAGGCCCGGTCCACCTCGCCGTGGCGCGGCATGATCGAGGACGCCCGCTCGGCCGCGTACGAGGAGCTCCGGCCCGGCGACGAGACCCGGCTGTTCTACACGCGCAAGCCGTGGAAGCGCGTCATCGTGATGTTCGCCGGCCCCTTCATGAACCTGGTCCTGGCCGTCGCCATCTTCCTCGGCGTCTGCATGACCTTCGGCATGCAGACCGAGACCACCCAGGTCGCCGGCGTCCAGAAGTGCGTCATCGAGCAGAGCGAGAAGCGCGACACCTGCGCCAAGGGCGACCCGGTCTCGCCCGCCCACGCCGCCGGCCTGAAGGCGGGCGACCGGATCGTCGCCTTCGACGGCGAGCGCGTCGACGACTGGCCCGAGCTGTCCGCCCGCATCCGCGACACCATCGGCCCGGCCACCCTGACCGTCGTGCGCGACGGCAGGGAACTGGTCCTGCACCCCACGCTCATCAAGAACGAGGTGGTCGCCAAGGACGCCGACGGCAAGGTGATCCCGGAGGAGTACGTACCCGCCGGCTACCTGGGCTTCGCCGCGAAGACCGAGATCCTGCCGCTCAGCTTCGGCCAGTCCGTGGACCGCATGGGCGACATGATCGAGAGCGGTGTCGACTCCGTCCTCGCCCTGCCGTCCAAGATCCCCGACCTGTGGGCCGCCGCCTTCGGCGACGGCGAGCGCAAGGCCGACTCCCCGGTGGGCGTGGTCGGCGCGGCCCGCATCAGCGGTGAGGTGATGAACCTCGACATCCCGGCGCAGAACATCGTCGCCTCGTTCCTGATGCTCCTGGCCACCTTCAACCTCTCGCTGTTCCTGTTCAACATGCTGCCGCTGCTGCCCCTGGACGGCGGGCACATCGCGGGCGCGCTGTGGGAGTCGTTGCGCCGGCACGTGGCCAAGGTCTTCCGTCGCCCCGACCCGGGCCCGTTCGACGTGGCCAAGCTGATGCCGGTCGCCTATGTGGTGGCGGGAATCTTCATCTGTTTCACGCTCCTCGTGCTGGTCGCGGACATCGTGAACCCGGTGAAGATCTCCTAGCGGTACGCGCGGGCGAGCCGTCCGGCGAGGCCGGGCACCCCCTGGGTGTCCGGCCGCGTCCGTGCGAAGCGGTAATCTCGGAGGCTGGAGCCCGCCGATCTCGGGACCTCGATCCACACCTTGGGGTTGCACAGCAGATGACCGCGATTTCTCTCGGTATCCCGTCCGTACCGACCAAGCTCGCCGAGCGCAGGGTCAGCCGCAAGATCCAGGTCGGGTCGGTGGCCGTGGGCGGTGACGCCCCGGTGTCGGTGCAGTCGATGACGACGACCAGGACGTCGGACATCGGTGCGACGTTGCAGCAGATCGCGGAGCTGACCGCGTCCGGCTGCCAGATCGTGCGGGTGGCGTGCCCGACGCAGGACGACGCGGACGCCCTGCCGGTGATCGCGCGCAAGTCGCAGATCCCGGTCATCGCCGACATCCACTTCCAGCCGAAGTACGTGTTCGCGGCGATCGACGCGGGCTGTGCGGCGGTGCGGGTGAACCCGGGCAACATCAAGCAGTTCGACGACAAGGTCAAGGAGATCGCCAAGGCGGCGGGCGACGCCGGGGTGCCCATCCGGATCGGCGTGAACGCCGGATCGCTGGACAAGCGGCTGCTGGAGAAGTACGGCAGGGCCACGCCGGAGGCGCTGGTGGAGTCGGCGCTGTGGGAGGCGTCGCTGTTCGAGGAGCACGGCTTCCGCGACATCAAGATCTCCGTCAAGCACAACGACCCGGTCGTGATGATCGCCGCGTACCGGCAGCTGGCGGCGGCCAGCGACTACCCCCTGCACCTCGGGGTGACCGAGGCGGGTCCGGCCTTCCAGGGCACGATCAAGTCGGCGGTCGCCTTCGGGGCGCTGCTCAGCGAGGGGATCGGTGACACGATCCGGGTCTCGCT
Source organism: Streptomyces sp. NPDC050856 (assembly GCF_040653855.1). NCBI lineage: Bacteria > Bacillati > Actinomycetota > Actinomycetes > Kitasatosporales > Streptomycetaceae > Streptomyces > Streptomyces sp. NPDC050856. The sequence goes on from NZ_JBFAGV010000006.1 coordinate 255,451, forward strand.
GTCCGCCCCGCCGGCCGAGGAGGTCAAGGTGGGCATCCAGATCCTGGAGTCGCTCAACCTGCGCCAGCGGCGTCTGGAGATCGTCTCGTGCCCGTCGTGCGGCCGGGCGCAGGTGGACGTGTACAAGCTGGCCGACGAGGTGACGGCGGGCCTGGAGGGCATGGAGGTGCCGCTGCGGGTCGCCGTCATGGGCTGTGTCGTCAACGGCCCCGGCGAGGCCCGTGAGGCCGACCTCGGGGTGGCCTCCGGCAACGGCAAGGGCCAGATCTTCGTCAAGGGCGAGGTCATCAAGACCGTCCCGGAGTCCAAGATCGTCGAGACCCTGATCGAGGAAGCCATGAAGATCGCCGAGCAGATGGAGAAGGACGGCATCCCCTCCGGCGAACCGCAGGTCTCCATCAGCTGACCCGGCAGCCCGCCCCCCCGGTACGTCCCGAAGCCCCGTCGCGCTGCCCGCGGCGGGGCTTCGCGCCGCCCGCCCCCGTCCCGCCGGGCGCCCGGCTCACGGCCCGGGCGACCCGACATGGCCTCCGCCACGCCGGGTACAGTGCCAGGACCTGTCAGACCGCATGGTGAGGCCCCCCTCGTGTTGACGCAGACCACCACCCGGGTCCTCGAACCCAGCGACCTCGGCGCGGCGCTCGCCGTCCTGGAGAGCGACCCCGTCGCCAACGCCTTCGTCACCTCCCGCGTCCAGGCCGCGGGGCTCGACCCCTGGCGCCTCGGCGGCGAGATGTGGGGCTGGTACGCCGACGGGCGGCTGCGCTCGCTGTGCTACTCGGGCGCCAACCTGGTGCCCGTCGGCGCGACCCCGGAAGCCGTCCGCGCCTTCGCCGACCGCGCCCGCCGGGCCGGCCGCCGCTGCTCCTCCATCGTCGGCCCGGCCGGACCCACCGCCAGGCTGTGGCGGCTGCTCGAACCGAGCTGGGGCCCCGCCCGCGACGTGCGCCCCAACCAGCCGCTGATGGTCGCCGACCGCCCCTCGCCGGACATCACGCCCGACCCGTACGTGCGCCGCGTCCGCAAGGACGAGATGGACGTGATCATGCCGGCGTGCGTGGCGATGTTCACCGAGGAGGTGGGCGTCTCACCGGTGGCCGGCGACGGCGGGCTGCTCTACCAGGCCCGCGTCGCCGAACTCGTCGGCTCGGGCCGGTCCTTCGCGCGCGTCGAGGACGGCAAGGTCGTCTTCAAGGCCGAGATCGGCGCGGCGACCTCGCGGGCCTGCCAGATCCAGGGCGTGTGGGTGGCCCCCGAGCACCGGGGGCGGGGCCTGTCGGAGACCGGCATGGCGGCCGTGCTGCGCTACGCGCTCGCCGATGTCGCCCCGCTCGTCAGCCTGTACGTCAACGACTACAACGCCCCCGCCCGCGCCGCGTACCGCCGCGTCGGCTTCCGCGAGGTCGGCGCTTTCATGAGCGTGCTCTTCTGAAGCTAGGGTTCGGCGCATGGATGACGTGGATGACGTCGCGGTGGGACCGGTCGACCTCGCCGTGCGCGTGGACGACGCCCTCGCCGTGCAGGCCCTCGCCTTCGGACTGAGCGAGGAGGAGGTCGCGGTGCGCCGCCACATCGTGCTGCGCCACCTGCTCAGCCCCGGCGCCCGCGCGTACGGCGCGCTGACCGGCGACGGGCGGCTGGTCGGCTTCGTGTACGGGATGCCCAACGACCGCGCCCACTGGTGGTCCACCGTCGTGGAGCCGTACCTGCGCAACACCGGCACCGACGACTGGCTGGACGGCTCCTTCGTCATCACCGAGCTCCACGTCCACCCCGCCTTCCAGGGCCGGGGCATCGGCCGCGAGCTGATCACCACCATCACCGACACCGCGGAGGAGCCGCGCTCCATCCTCTCCGCCATCGACATCGAGAACCCGGCCCGCAAGCTGTACCGCGCGCTCGGCTACGAGGACCTGGCCCGCCGGGTGCACTTCCCGAGCGCGGCGAAGCCGTACGCCGTGATGGGGGCGGCGCTGCCGCTGCGGCGGGGGTGAGGGGCGCCCGGCCGCCGCGGTGGGCGGCCCCAACTGATTTCCGCCAGCAGGTACCCCAGGGCTAACCTCCTAGCCATCACACTTTTCACCGCAGGAGAGTTCCCCATGGCCCAGGTCCAGCGCATGTCCCGGTTGATGGTCAAGACACTGCGCGACGACCCGGCGGACGCCGAGACGCTCAGCCACAAGCTGCTCGTCCGCGCCGGTTACGTCCGCCGCAACGCCGCGGGCATCTGGTCCTGGCTGCCGCTCGGCATGAAGGTCCTGGAGAACGTCTCGCGCGTGGTGCGCGAGGAGATGGACGCGATCGGCGCGCAGGAGGTCCTGCTGCCCGCGCTGCTGCCCAAGGAGCCCTACGAGGCGACCGGCCGCTGGGAGGAGTACGGCGCCGAGCTGTTCCGCCTGAAGGACCGCAAGGGCGGCGACTACCTGCTCGGCCCCACCCACGAGGAGATCTTCACCCAGCTGGTCAAGGACCAGTGCACGTCCTACAAGGACCTGCCGGTGATCCTCTACCAGATCCAGACCAAGTACCGCGACGAGGCCCGTCCCCGTTCCGGCATCCTGCGCGGCCGCGAGTTCCAGATGAAGGACTCGTACTCCTTCGACACCACCGACGAGGGCCTGGCCGAGTCGTACGCGCTGCACCGCCAGGCGTACATCAAGATCTTCGACCGGCTCGGCCTCCGGCACAAGATCGTCTCCGCGGTGTCGGGCGCCATGGGCGGCTCGGCCTCCGAGGAGTTCCTGGCCCCGGCCGCCGCCGGCGAGGACACCTTCGTCCACTGCCCGAACTGCGACTACGCCGCCAACACGGAGGCCGTCACGTTCCAGCAGCAGCCGGAGGACCCGACCGCGCACGGCCCGGTCGAGGAGCTGGACACCCCCGACACGCCGACCATCGAGACGCTCGCCGCGCACCTGGGCGTCCCGGCCTCCCACACATTGAAGAACCTGCTGGTCAAGGTGGACGGCGAGATCGTCGCGGTCGGTGTGCCCGGCGACCGGGAGGTGGACCTCGGCAAGCTGGAGGACCACCTGGCCCCGGCCGTCGTCGAGCTGGTCACCGCCGAGGACTTCGAGGGCCGCGCCGACCTGGTGCGCGGCTACGTCGGCCCGCGGGGCCTCGACAAGGTCCGGTACATCGCCGACCCGCGCGTCTCGCCCGGTACGGCCTGGATCACCGGGGCCAACAAGCCCGGCACGCACGCGAGGAACGTCGTCGCCGGGCGGGACTTCGAGGTCGACCAGTACCTGGACGTCGTCGTGGTCCAGGACGGCGACCCCTGCCCCCACTGCGGCACCGGCCTGAAGCTGGACCGCGCCATCGAGATCGGCCACATCTTCCAGCTCGGCCGCAAGTACGCCGACGCCTTCCAGCTCGACGTCCTGGGCCAGAACGGCAAGCCGGTCCGCGTCACCATGGGCTCGTACGGCATCGGGGTCTCCCGCGCGGTCGCGGCCCTGGCCGAGCAGCACGCCGACGAGCAGGGCCTGTGCTGGCCCCGCGAGATCGCCCCGGCCGACGTCCACGTGGTCGCCGCCGGCAAGGCGCTCCAGACCGAGCTGGCGCTCGACGTGTCGGAGAAGCTGCGGGAGGCCGGTCTGCGCGTCCTGGTCGACGACCGGGCGGGTGTCTCCCCGGGGGTGAAGTTCACCGACGCGGAGCTGATCGGCGTACCGAAGATCCTGGTCGCGGGCCGCCGCTCGGCCGAGGGCGTCCTGGAGCTGAAGGACCGCCGCACTGGTGAGCGCGAGGAGCTGACGGTCGACGAGGCGATCGCCCGCCTCGGCGCCTGACCACCCGCGCGACGCCGCCCGCGGCGGTCCGCGCGGCCGTCACATGCAGCCCGCCGTACCGGCGTCGTCGTCCCGCACCGGGACGGGCGGCGCCGGTTCGTGTATGTGGTGCACCAGGTGCGGCTGCGGCTGGGTCTGCGCCGGCTGGGCGGGCGGGTTCTGGGCGGCCCGCTCCAGGAAGCGCAGCAGCTCCACCGGGAAGGGGAGCACCAGCGTCGAGTTCTTCTCGGCGGCGACCGCCACCACGGTCTGCAGCAGCCGCAGTTGGAGGGCGGCGGGCTGCGCGGACATCTCCGAGGCCGCCTCCGCCAGCTTCTTCGACGCCTGGAGCTCGGCGTCCGCGTTGATGACGCGGGCCCGCCGCTCGCGGTCGGCCTCGGCCTGGCGGGCCATCGAGCGCTTCATCGTCTCCGGCAGCGAGACGTCCTTGATCTCCACCCGGTCGATGGTCACGCCCCATTCCACCGCCGGGTTGTCGATCATCAGTTCCAGCCCCTGGTTGAGCTTCTCCCGGTTGGAGAGCAGGTCGTCCAGGTCGCTCTTGCCGATGATCGAGCGCAGTGAGGTCTGGGCGATCTGGGAGACCGCGAACCGGTAGTCCTCGACCCGGATGATCGCCGCCGCCGGGTCCACGACCTTGAAGTACACCACCGCGTCCACCCGGACCGTGACGTTGTCGCGGGTGATGCCCTCCTGGGCGGGCACCGGCATGGTCACGATCTGCATGTTGACCTTGTGCAGCCGGTCGACGAACGGCACGACCAGTGTGAAACCGGGCGACCGGACGCCGCTGCGGAGCCGGCCGAACCGCAGCACCACACCTCTCTCGTACTGCTTGACGATCCGGGCGGCGGCCGCCAGGCCCACCGCGCCCACGGACCCCGTCGCCGCGACCGCCGCGATCAGCTCCTCGACCATGACAACCCCCTGCCGTCCGAGCCGGGTGTTACGGGTGCGTATGCCCAATATCGCACCTATGGGGCCATCTGGGGAGCTCTACAGCCAGCTCGCGAACTCCAGCAGCAGCTCGCCGTCCTGCCGCCGCCCCGCCGCCAGCGCCCGGGTGCCCGACTCCACCGCCCGGAACAGCGTCCAGCCGCGCAGCCGCTCGCGGTCCACGTCCAGCGAGTCGGCCAGCCTGTTCACCCGGCGCCGGCCCGCCGCGGCCCCCGAGGCCGCCGCGACCAGGTCCTCCACCCGGTCCCGCACCAGCCGGGCCAGGTCGTAGGCCCGCTCACCGACCAGCGGATCGGGCCCGACGGCCAGCCACGGCACCCGGTCGGCGGCCAGGACCTTGCCCTGGCGGAAGTTCCCGTGCAGCAGCAGCCGCTCGGGAGCGTCCGCCACCAGCGCCTCCCGGGCGTCGAGCGCGGCGTCGACCAGGGCGCGCGCCTGCGCGTCCGGCTGCCCGCGCATCGCCTCGGCCTGCCGCGCCGTCCGCTCGGCCACCGACTCGAAGCCGTGCCCGGCGGGCGGCTCCACCCACAGCCGGCGCACCGTGCCCGCCGCCTCCAGCAGCGCCTTGGCCTCGGGCAGGGAGCGCAGCGACACCTCGGGGTGCAGCCGCTCCAGCAGCAGCCCGAGGCCGCTTCCGTCCAGCAGCCGTACCGCGCCCCAACCGTTCCAGTGCGCCAGCGCGGCCCGCTCCAGCTCCGGCGCCGCGAACGGCGGGGCCAGCTTCAGCGCGGCGGGCTCGCCACCGGACCGCCGTACCAGCACCACCAGACTGCTGCGGCCCCCCGGGACCACGGCCCGCTCGGCCTCCAGCCCGCCCCGCGCCAGGGCCTCGCGGGCCGCACCGGGCAACCGGTCCAGCCACTCCTGGGCGGCGGCCCCGCCGTACGTCTCGCCGAGCGCCCGCGCCAGCCGCTGCGGCGGTTCGAAACCCATGCGCGCGTCGTTCCCCTTTCCGAGCTCTGCCCGGACTCACCGTCGCTCGGCGAGCCCCGGAAAGGCTACGCCGCTGCCGCGCCAGCGCACGGCCCGCACGGCCGCCTCCCGCAGCGCGGCCGCCGCCTCCCGCCGCAGCGGCCCCTCCGCGGCCCGTACGAGGTCGGCGTAGACGCCCGCGATCCGGTCCTCCAGCTCGGCGGCCAGCCGTACCGCGGCCGGCCCGTCCGGCACCGGGAACGGCAGTGCGTAGGCGGCGGCGGACGCCTCGGGCGTACCGCCCAGGTCGCGCACGGTGCGCTCCAGCGCGTCGCGCCGGGCGCGGTGCGCGGCGTGCGCGGCGGTGGCCTCGTCCTCGCGGTCGTCGCCGACCCGGCCGCCGACGACCCCGTACCCGTACACCGCGGCGTGCTCGGCCGCCAGCGCCGCCCGGACGGCGTCCAGGGCGCTCACGAGCCGCTCCCCGGGGCCGTGGACAGCAGGTAGGCGTGCGCGGCGCCCGCGGCGGCCACCGAGGCGAGCAGCCGGGCGTACTCCGGCGGGGCGGCCGGCAGGGCGGCGGTGTGGGCGTCGGCGGTCCGCCGGGAGGCCGTGGCCAGCTCGCGCAGCGCGGCGGCCGGGTCGGCCGGCACGGCGGGCCGGCGCGCGGCGGGCGGCGAGGGGGAGGGGGCCGTGGCGGGGCTCGGTGCCGCCCCCGTCGGAGGGGCCGCCGGCGAAGCCGTTCCGGGCGGGGCCAGGGCGGCCGTGTGCGCGGCCACCGCCGCCCGCAGCGGGGCCAGCCGGGCGCCCAGCGGGGGGTGGGCGGCCAGCACCGCGTCGTAGCGCGCGAGGAGCACCGCGCTCGTCGCGGTGGACCGGCGGCGCAGGGCCTCCTCCGCCCGGGCCGCGCGCTCGCGCGCCGCCGGGCCGTCCGGGTCGCCGTCCGTGGAGCACCCGGTCAGCAGACCGGTGGCCGTCGCGGTGGCCGCCGCGCCCGTCAGCAGGAGCGCGCGCCTGCGTGTCGTCCCCGTGCGCCCCACGCGTCACTCCCTCGGCCCGTTCGAAGATCACCGCAGGCGAGCGTACCCGCGGGTCGGCCGGTGGTGGACGGCAACACCCCTCGCGACCGGATACCCTTCTGTCTGACACACGACGATCCCACAACAGCACACGCGGCCGAGGAGTCACCCGGATGAGCACCACCCAGAGCGAAAGGCTGCGCGGGCTGCTGGAACCGCTGGTCAGCGCGGAGGGCCTGGATCTGGAGGAGATCGAGGTGTCCCGGGCGGGCCGGCGGCGAGTGCTCCGGATCGTGGTGGACTCGGACGAGGGCGTGGAGCTCGACGCCTGTGCCGAGCTGAGCCGCGCCATCTCCGGGAAGCTGGACGAGACGGACGCGATGGGAGAGGGCGAGTACGTCCTCGAAGTGAGTTCCCCCGGCGCCGACCGCCCCCTGACCGAACACCGCCACTACGTACGCGCCACCGGCCGGCTGGTCAGACTCCAGCTGCACGAGGGCGACGACGTGGTGGCCCGTGTCCTCGCGGTGGACGACGAAGGACTCGACCTCGAAGTACCGGGCGTGAAGGGGCGCAGGCCCACCGCCCGCCGCGTGGAGTTCCCCCTGATCGCGAAGGCGCGTGTGGAGATCGAGTTCAACCGCAAGGACAAGAAGGAAGAGGAGGCGTAGCCGTGGACATCGACGTGAAGCTCCTGAGGGGCTTGGCACAAGAGAAGGAGATCCCCTTCGACCTGCTGGTCGAGGCGATCGAGTCGGCCCTCCTCATCGCCTACCACCGCACCGAGGGTGCCCGCCGGCACGCCCGTGTCGTGCTGGACCGCCAGAGCGGTCATGTGACGGTGTGGGCGAAGGAGGACCAGGCCGACCTGGAGGAGGGGCAGGAGCCCAAGGAGTTCGACGACACCCCGTCGGACTTCGGGCGGATCGCCGCGAGCACCGCCCGCCAGGTCATCCAGCAGCGGCTGCGCGACGCCGAGAACGACGTCACCTTCGGCGAGTACGCCCGCCGGGAGGGCGACGTCGTCGCCGGCATGGTGCAGCAGGGCAAGGACCCCAAGAACGTCCTGGTCCGGCTGGACGACAAGCTGGAGGCGATCCTGCCGGTGCAGGAGCAGGTCCCGGGCGAGGAGTACACGCACGGCCTGCGGCTGCGCACGTACGTGGTGCGGGTCGCCAAGGGAGTGCGCGGCCCGTCCGTCACCCTTTCGCGTACGCATCCCAATCTGGTCAAGAAACTGTTCGCGCTGGAGGTCCCGGAGATCGCGGACGGCTCGGTCGAGATCTCCGCGATCGCCCGCGAGGCCGGTCACCGCACCAAGATCGCCGTACGCTCCACCCGGTCCGGCCTGAACGCCAAGGGCGCCTGCATCGGCCCGATGGGCGGCCGTGTGCGCAATGTCATGGCCGAGTTGCACGGCGAGAAGATCGACATCGTCGACTGGTCGGACGACCCGGCCGAGATGGTGGCCAACGCCCTCTCCCCGGCCCGGGTCTCCAAGGTGGAGGTCGTCGACCTCGCCGCCCGCTCCGCCCGGGTGACGGTGCCGGACTACCAGCTCTCGCTGGCGATCGGCAAGGAGGGGCAGAACGCCCGCCTCGCCGCCCGCCTCACCGGCTGGCGCATCGACATCCGCCCGGACACCGAGCAGCCCGGCGACCGGGACTGAGCGCGTCCCGCCGGATCCGGTGGGAATAGATCACGCCATGGTCACGTTGTGGCATGGCGAGATCACGACAACAACCGTTCGATTTTTGCCTCAAAGGGGTGAGGTCGGTACGGGGAGGTAGACTTAGCTGTGTCTGGCCGGACGCATGCCCGCGCATGCCCTGAGCGAACCTGTGTGGGATGCCGGGAGCGAGCGGTCAAGAGCGAACTGCTGCGCATCGTGGCGATCGAGGGCGACTGTGCCCCCGATCCTCGCGGTACGCTGCCCGGCCGGGGTGCTTATGTGCATCCCGCCTCCGTCTGTCTCGACCTGGCGGTCCGCCGCCGGGCGTTCCCGAGGGCCCTCCGGGTCCAGGGTCCGCTCGACACCGCGGAAATTCGCCGGTTTGTCGAGCAGCGGAATCTGTAAGAAGAACGGCACGGGATCCCGTGCGGTCAGGTACCTCGCGAGTTGGAAGTAGGTCGAGATTGCGATGAGCACTCGATGAGTACGCGATGAGTACGCCCATGAAGTAGCGACGGTCCGGCGGTAACCGGACCTCAAAGGAGCGAAGTGGCTAAGGTCCGGGTATACGAACTCGCCAAGGAGTTCGGTGTAGAGAGCAAGGTCGTCATGGCCAAGCTCCAGGAACTCGGTGAATTCGTGCGTTCGGCGTCTTCGACGATCGAGGCGCCGGTTGTCCGCAAGTTGACTGACGCTTTGCAGGGGCCCGGCGGCAACGCCGGCAAGTCCGCTGCCAAGCCCGGCGCGCCTCGCAAGGCCGCGCCGTCCCCCGCCAACCGTGCGGGTGGCACCCCCACTCCCGCCGCCCCCGCGCCCTCTCCGGCGCAGGCGGCCCGTCCGGCAGCCCCGAAGCCCGGCGTTCCCGCGCCGAAGCCCGCGGCGGCCGAGAAGCCGGTGGCGGCCGAGAAGCCCGCGTCGCCGGCCCCCGGCCCGCGTCCCACGCCGGGTCCCAAGCCCGCAGCGGCGCCGAAGCCGGCACCCGCGTCGCCGGCTCCCGCCAACCCGGAGTTCACCGCGCCTCCGTCGGCCCCGGCCGCCGGTCCCCGGCCCGGTGCCACCCCCGGTCCCCGCCCCGCCGGCCGCCCGCAGGGCGAGCGCGGTCAGGGCGAGCGCGGTGCCCGTCCCGGCGCCCCGCGCCCCGGTGGCGAGCGCGCACCCCGTCCGGGCGGTGCCCGTCCCGCGGGTCCGCGTCCGGGCAACAACCCCTTCACCTCCGGCGGCTCCACCGGTATGGCGCGCCCCCAGGCGCCCCGTCCGGGCGGCGCCCCGCGTCCCGGCGGCCAGGGCGCCCCGGGCGGTCCGCGCCCGCAGGGCGCCGGTCAGGGCGGTCCCCGTCCGCAGGCCGGTCCCGGCGGCGCCCGTCCCACTCCCGGCGGCATGCCGCGTCCCCAGGCCCCGCGCCCGGGTGGCGGCCCCGCCGGTAACCGCCCGAACCCGGGCATGATGCCGCAGCGTCCGGCTGCCGGCCCGCGTCCCGGCGGTGGCCCCGGTGGCCCCCGTCCCGGTGGCGGCGCCGGTCGTCCCGGTGGTGGCGGCGGTCGTCCCGGCGGCGGCTTCGCCGGTCGTCCGGCCGGTCCCGGTGGCGGTGGCGGCGGCTTCGCCGGCCGTCCCGGTGGCGGCGGTGGCGGCGGCGGTCGTCCCGGTGGTCCCGGTGGCGGTGGCGGCGGCTTCGGCGGTCGTCCCGGCTTCGGCGGCCGTCCCGGTGGCCCCGGTGGCCGTGGTGGCACGCAGGGCGCGTTCGGCCGTCCCGGCGGTCCGGCCCGTCGTGGCCGCAAGTCGAAGCGGCAGAGGCGCCAGGAGTACGAGGCCATGCAGGCCCCGTCGGTCGGCGGCGTGATGCTGCCTCGCGGCAACGGCGAGACCGTTCGCCTGTCGCGCGGTGCGTCGCTCACCGACTTCGCGGAGAAGATCAACGCCAACCCGGCGTCGCTCGTCGCGGTCATGATGAACCTCGGCGAGATGGTCACCGCCACGCAGTCCGTCTCCGACGAGACGCTGCAGCTGCTCGGCGACGAGATGAACTACACGGTTCAGATCGTCAGCCCCGAGGAGGAGGACCGCGAGCTGCTCGAGTCCTTCGACCTCGAGTGGGGCGAGGACGAGGGCGGCGAGGAGTACCTCGTGTCCCGCCCGCCGGTCGTGACGGTCATGGGTCACGTCGACCACGGTAAGACCCGACTGCTGGACGCCATCCGCAAGACGAACGTCGTCGCGGGCGAGGCCGGCGGTATCACGCAGCACATCGGTGCGTACCAGGTCGCCACCGAGGTCAACGGCGAGGACCGCAAGATCACCTTCATCGACACCCCGGGTCACGAGGCGTTCACCGCCATGCGTGCCCGTGGTGCGAAGTCCACCGACATCGCGATCCTCGTGGTGGCGGCGAACGACGGTGTGATGCCCCAGACGATCGAGGCGCTGAACCACGCCAAGGCGGCCGACGTGCCGATCGTGGTCGCGGTCAACAAGATCGACGTCGAGGGTGCCGACCCGGTCAAGGTGCGCGGTCAGCTCACCGAGTTCGGTCTGGTGGCCGAGGAGTACGGCGGCGACACCATGTTCGTCGACATCTCCGCCAAGCAGGGTCTGCACATCGACTCCCTGCTGGAGGCCGTGATCCTCACCGCGGACGCCTCGCTCGACCTGCGGGCCAACCCGGAGCAGGACGCGCAGGGCATCGCGATCGAGGCGCACCTGGACAAGGGCCGCGGCGCCGTCGCGACCGTCCTGGTCCAGCGAGGCACCCTGCGGGTCGGCGACACGATGGTCGCGGGCGACGCCTACGGCCGGGTCCGCGCCATGCTCGACGACAAGGGCGAGAACGTGGAGGAGGCGGGTCCCTCGACCCCGGTCCTCGTCCTCGGTCTCACCAACGTCCCGGGCGCCGGCGACAACTTCCTGGTGGTCGACGAGGACCGTACGGCCCGTCAGATCGCCGAGAAGCGTGCCGCCCGTGAGCGCAACGCCGCGTTCGCCAAGCGGGTGCGCCGCGTCTCCCTCGAGGACCTGGACAAGGTGCTCAAGGCCGGCGAGATCCAGCAGCTCAACCTCATCATCAAGGGCGACGCGTCCGGTTCGGTGGAGGCTCTCGAGTCCTCGCTGCTCCAGCTCGACGTCGGTGAAGAGGTCGACATCCGGGTCCTGCACCGCGGTGTCGGTGCGGTCACGGAGTCGGACATCGACCTGGCGATGGGCTCCGACGCCATCGTCATCGGCTTCAACGTCCGCGCGGCCGGCCGTGCCGCGCAGATGGCGGAGCGCGAGGGCGTCGACGTCCGGTACTACTCGGTGATCTACCAGGCCATCGAGGAGATCGAGGCGGCCCTCAAGGGCATGCTCAAGCCGGAGTACGAAGAGGTCGAGCTGGGTACGGCGGAGATCCGCGAGGTCTTCCGCTCGTCCAAGCTGGGCAACATCGCCGGTGTGCTCATCCGCTCCGGCGAGGTCCGCCGCAACACCAAGGCGCGCCTCATCCGCGACGGCAAGGTGGTCGCGGAGAACCTCAACATCGAGGGCCTGCGTCGCTTCAAGGACGACGTCACCGAGATCCGCGAAGGCTTCGAGGGTGGTATCAACCTCGGAAACTTCAACGACATCAAGGTCGACGACGTCATCGCGACGTACGAGATGCGCGAGAAGCCGCGCGGCTGATCCCGTACGGCAGAGCCGGGGCCGGTCGGCGGAAGATATTTCCGTCGATCGGCCCCGGCCGTTGCGTGTACGGTTCTGGTGTCCCCGCCAAGTGGTTGACGGGGCCCATGAACCCGAACCGGCGGGATATCCGGGCATACATGTATGTGGGGACGCTGTCCTTCGATCTGCTCCTGGGCGACGTACGGTCGTTGAAGGAGAAGCGCTCCGTCGTCCGGCCGATCGTCGCCGAGCTCCAGCGCAAATTCGCGGTGAGCGCGGCGGAGACCGGGGCCCAGGACCTCCATCGCAGGGCCGAGATCGGCCTGGCGATGGTCTCGGGGGACGTCGGGCATCTCACGGAGGTACTGGACAGGTGCGAGCGCATGGTCGCCGGCCGTCCGGAGGTGGAGCTGCTGTCGGTACGCCGGCGTATGCACACCGATGAAGACTGAACGCAAGACGAAAGAGGAGACGGACCGGTGACCGACAACGCGCGGGCCCGCAAGCTGGCCGATCGCATCCAGGTCGTGGTCGCGGAGACCCTGGACCGGCGTATCAAGGATCCGCGGCTGGGTTTCGTGACGATCACGGACGCCCGGGTCACCGGTGACCTGCGGGAGGCCACGGTCTTCTACACGGTCTACGGCGACGACGAGGAGCGCGCCGCCTCCGCGGCGGCCCTGGAGTCGGCCAAGGGCGTGCTGCGCTCCGAGGTCGGCAGGCAGACCGGGGTCCGCTTCACGCCGACCCTGACCTTCGTCCCGGACGCGCTCCCGGACAACGCCCGCACCATCGAGGACCTCCTCCACAAGGCGCGGACCAGGGACGCGGAGGTGCGCGAGGTGTCCACCGGCAAGACGTACGCCGGTGACGCCGACCCGTACCGCAAGCCGGAGGACGAGGACGAAGCCTCCGAATGACACAGCAGAACAGGACGCCCGACGGGCTTGTCATCGTGGACAAGCCGTCGGGCTTCACTTCGCACGACGTCGTCGCCAAGATGCGGGGGATCGCCAGGACCCGCCGCGTCGGCCACGCCGGAACGCTCGACCCGATGGCGACCGGGGTGCTGGTCCTCGGCGTGGAGAAGGCCACCAAGCTCCTCGGACACCTCGCGCTGACCGAGAAGGAGTACCTGGGCACCGTCCGGCTCGGGCAGAACACGGTCACCGACGACGCCGAGGGCGAGATCACCTCGTCCACCGACGCGGCCGGGGTGACCCGTGAGGCCGTCGACGCCGAGGTGGCCAAGCTGACCGGCGCCATCATGCAGGTGCCGTCCAAGGTCAGCGCCATCAAGATCGACGGCAAGCGGTCCTACGCCCGGGTGCGCGGCGGCGAGGAGTTCGACATCCCGGCCCGGCCGGTGACCGTCTCCCAGTTCACCGTGTACGACATGCGGGACGCGGTGGCCGAGGACGGTACCGCCGTCGTGGACCTGGTGGTATCGGTGGTCTGCTCCTCCGGCACCTACATCCGGGCGCTCGCCCGCGACCTCGGCGCCGGGCTCGGCGTCGGCGGCCACCTGACGGCGCTGCGGCGCACCCGGGTCGGGCCGTACAAGCTGGACGCGGCGCGCACCCTGGACCAGCACCAGCAGGAGCTGGCGGTGATGCCGATCGCCGAGGCCGCCGCGGCCGCGTTCCCCCGCTGGGACGTGGACGAGCGGCGGGCACGGCTGGTGCTCAACGGCGTCCGGCTGGACATGCCGGCCCATGGGGCGTCGCCGGTGGCCGTCTTCGGGCCGGACGGCCGCTTCCTGGCACTGGTCGAGGAGAAGAACGGCAAGGCGAAGAGCCTCGCCGTCTTCGGCTGAGCGGCCCAGCCCGCCTCGGTCCGCCCGCCCCGGCCGGTCCGGTGCGGTCGTCCGGTGCGGGTCGATCCGCCCGCCCGTCCGCCCGTCCGCCCGTCCGCCCGGTCCGCCCGGTTGCGCGTTCGGTTCGCGCGGTCCGGTCCGGGCGGTCCGGTCCGTGCACCGTGGAGCGGGCGGGGTCCCCCCGCCCGCTCCACGATCCCCCTCGCACAGGGTCTGTCCGTCCGGTTACGCGTATTCACCCGCTTGGGCAGGCGCTCGGAGTGAAGGGCGGAGTACTGGGGGGCGCGTTCACCGGCATCCCCCTGCCGGTGATCACCCCGGACCTACCGTCGGAGCATGGAACGCGGGGAACCGGCCACGCTGGTGCGCATCTGCGACCCGGCGGGCCGCACGCGCGGGACCGGCTTCGTGGCGGACGACGACGGCACCGTGGTGACCGGCCACGAAGTCGTGGACGGCCTGGTCCGGGTGGTCCTGCACGCTCCCGACGGGCGCACCGCCGTCGCCGGTGCCGACGCCATCACACCCCTGCCCGAGTCCGCGCTGGCCCTCGTCCGCGCCCGGGGGCTCGGCGTCCCCCCGCTGCCCCTCGCCGGACGAGCCGCCGTCGAGCCGGGCACGTACGTGCGGCTGGCCGCACCGGGCTGGCGCGAGGCGCGGGTGCTCGGCACCGCCCGGGTGACCTACACCGCCACCGACCGCTTCCACCCGCTCGGTGACGTCCTGGAGCTCGCCATGGGCACGGACGGCAGCGAGGCGCTGCGCCGGGGCGGCGAGGCCGCCGGCGGGCCCGTGCTCGACGCGGCGACCGGCGCGGTACTGGCCGTGCTGGGGACCGCGCTGCACGGCGACCACCGGGCGGCCGGTTTCGCGGTGCCGCTCGCGCCGGCGGCGGCGCTCGACCCCGGCGGGCCGCTGGCCGCCCTGCTGCGGCGCGCCGCCGCCACCGTCCCGGCCCACGGACCCGACCTCAACCTGGCGGGCGTCCTGGAACTCACCGCAACCGCCACCGCCACCACCACCGCCACGGCCGGCGCGGCGGCGGCCGGCGCGGCGGTGGCCGGTCCCGGCACCGGTCACCGCGCCGCCGGGGACGGACCGGACGGCGACCCCGTCCTGCCACCGGTGGAGCGGCCCGGGGTGACCGGTGAGCTGGACCGTTTCACCCGCTCCGGCGCCCCGGTCCTCGCGCTGGTGGGTGACCCCGGTACCGGACGCAGCACCGAGCTGGCGGCGCTCGCCGCCCGCCGGGCGCGCGGACCCGCACCCGCCCCCACCGTGCTGCTGCGCGGCGCCGACCTGCTGGCCGGGGACACCACCCTGGCCGACGCGCTGACGCGGACGCTGCGGCACGCCGGCCGGATCCTGGCGGGCTCGGGCAGCCGGGCGGGGAGCCCCACCGGCGGCCCCGCCGCGCCCGAGCGGGTGGCGCGGCTGGCCCGGGAGGCCGCGCGCCCCCTGCTGGTACTGCTGGACGGCCCGGAGGAGATGCCCCCCGGCCTGGCGCACCGGCTGCCGGAGTGGACGGCCAGGACGGTGGACTGGCTGCGCGCGCACGGCGTCCGGCTCGTCGTGGCCTGCCGGCCCGAGCACTGGGAGCGGGCCGCCGCCCTGTACGGGTCGCCGCGCCAGGTGCGGACCGGTGAGCTGACCGCGCGGGAGGCCGAACGGGCCCGGCAGCGGTACGGATTGCCCGCCGACGCCGTGGCCGAGGCCGACGCCCGCCATCCGCTGACACTGCGGCTGCTGGCGGAGGTACGGCGGGCGCTGCCCGGTGAGGTGCCCGGGCGGCCGGGACGGGACGAGGTCTTCACCGCCCACCTGGATCTGATGTGCCTGCGGGTGGCCGTGCGCATCGCCGCCGCCTGCCGGCCCCCGGCGGGCGGCACGGAGGTGCGGCGCCTGGCGGTCCGGGTGGCGGGACGGGTCCACGAGGCGGCCCGCCGCTGCCTGGGCCGGGGACAGGGAGCACTGGACCGGGAGGCGTTCGAGGAGCTCTTCCCCCCGGCCACCGGCTGGGCGCGGGCGGTACTCGCCGAAGGGCTGCTGGTCCCGGCCGGTCCGGGCTACCGGTTCGCCCACGAGGAGCTCGCCGACTGGGCCCAGGCCGTCCACCTCGACCTGGACGAGGCGCTCACGTCGCTGGTCCACCGCCGGCTGGCGCCCCTCCCGGAGGGCGGCCAGGACGCACCGCCGGTACCGCGCGACCGGATCGGACCGGTCGTCCACGCCCTTCTGCGCGCGCACCGGGTCCACGGGCCCGCCGCCCTCGCCCGCCACCTGACCGGGCTGATCGGCGCCCTGGACACGGCCGGATCCGGGGCACCGGACCCCGCCGGCCGGGTGGACGCCGCCGGGTGGTGGGCGGGGCGGCTGGTGGGCCGGACCCTGCTGGGCCTGCCGGACGCGCGGCCGTACCTCGCGGTGCTGCGACTGCTCGCCGCGCGGATCGCCGCCCGCCCCGGCCTCGACGCGCACGGGGAGTTCGGGCCGGACTTCTGGCAGCGGCTGCGGATCGGCGAGGACGACCGGATCGACCTGCTGCGCCGGCTGGTGGCCGCCGACGGGCCGCCCGGCTCGCCCGCGACCCCCGGGTACCTGGACGCGGTCGCCGCCCGGCTGGCCGCCGATCCCCGGGGCGTCCAGCCCCTGCTGTGCCGCTGGTTCGGTGACGAACGGCCGCTGCCGGCCCGGCCCGGCGCCTGGGCGCGGCCCACCGTCGCCGGCGCCGCGCAGGCCCTGCTGTACGCCTGCCGGGGACCGGCCACCGACGACCTGTGCGAGGCGCTGGTCGCCACCGCCCACCCGCGCGCCGACGAGCTGCTCGCCGCCCTCGCCCGGGACGAGCCGGCCGCGCTGTGCCGGGCCGTCGACCGCTGGGCGCACGACGAGGCCCGGCCCGGCCGCCGCGTGGCCGCCGCCGCGTACGGGCGGTTGCTCGCCGAGCGGGTCACCGCCGACGCGGACCGTGCGGCGCTCAGGTACGCGGCGCTGGCCCTGCTCGCCCGGCCCGCCGACGCGGACCTGCACGGGCCGGCGCTCGCCCTCCTGGTACGGGACCCGCACACCCGCTCGCACCACCTCGAGCGAGCCGTCGCCGTCTTCCTGGCCGGCGACCCCGGACTGCCCGCGAGCGCGCTCGCCGCCGCCCTGCACACCCACCCCGAGCCGGTCCTCGCCGCCTTCCGGGCCCGGCTGCGTGCCCCCGGCACCCCGGCGGACGCCGCCGGGGTGCTGGACGCCCTGGCCGAGGCCCGTGCGCCCGGGCCGGCCCGCCGGGCGGCCGTACTGGTCCACGAGTACGCCGAGCGGCACCCGGAGGGCGCCGAGCACGCCGCCGCCTTCGTCGACCGCCGCCTGGAACAGGGACCCGGCGCCCGCGCCGTGCTCTTCCCCCTGGTCACCGGCCTGTTACGGGGACGGCCCCCACAGATGCGCGGTGCCCTCGCGGCGGTCCTGGCGGCGCCCGGCTCACCCGCGTCCCGGCCGCTGCGCGCCGAACTGCTCGACGTACTCCTGGAGTACGAGGAGCACGTGCGGTACGGGCGGTACGACGACCGGGACCTGGCCGTGCCGGACGCGCTGCTGCGGGCCGCCGCGCTGGGCTGCGGGTGGCGCCCGCGCGACCGCACCCGGGACCTGGTCCACCGCGCCGGACTGCTCATGCTCCGTACACCGGAGGGCGCCACCCGGTTCGAACAGCGGCTGGCGGAGCTGGCCCGCGAGGTGCCCGGCTTCGCCGCCCTGGTCGCGGGACGGCTGGCCGAGTCACCGCGGGAACGGGCCCCGGTGGCCGGGGCCGGCACGCGCCGCGCGGTCGAGCGGCTGGGCGGTCCGATGCCGATGCGGGCCGGGAGCGCGGGGCATGGCAGTCTTAGACCTGCGTAATCGGTCATGACGTACACAGGTTCGGGCGAGGAGCGGTCACAGTGCAGCGCTGGCGTGGCTTGGAGGACATTCCCCAGGACTGGGGACGCAGCGTCGTCACCATCGGCTCCTACGACGGTGTCCACCGGGGCCACCAGTTGATCATCGGCCGGGCGGTGGAGCGGGCCCGCGAACTGGGCCTTCCCTCGGTCGTCGTCACCTTCGACCCGCACCCCTCCGAGGTCGTCCGCCCCGGCAGCCACCCACCGCTGCTCGCGCCGCACCACCGGCGCGCCGAACTGATGGCCGGTCTGGGTGTCGACGCGGTGCTCGTGCTGCCGTTCACGCGGGAGTTCTCCCAGCTGTCGCCGGCCGACTTCGTGGTGAAGGTGCTGGTCGACAAGCTGCACGCACGGGCGGTGATCGAGGGCCCCAACTTCCGCTTCGGCCACCGGGCCGCCGGGGACGTCGGCTTCCTCACCGACCTGGGCCGCACCTACGACTACGAGGTCGAGGTCGTGGACCTGTACGTCAGCGGTGAGGCGGGCGGCGGCGAGCCGTTCTCCTCCACGCTGACCCGCCGCCTGGTCGCCGAGGGCGACATCGAGGGCGCCGCCGAGATCCTGGGCCGGCCGCACCGTGTCGAGGGCGTCGTGGTGCGCGGCGCGCAGCGCGGGCGGGAGCTGGGCTACCCGACGGCGAACGTGGAGACCCTGCCGCACACCGCCGTTCCCGCCGACGGTGTCTACGCGGGCTGGCTCACCGCGAACGGCGAGCGCATGCCGGCGGCGATCTCGGTCGGTACCAACCCGCAGTTCGACGGCACCGAGCGGACGGTCGAGGCGTACGCCATCGACCGGGTGGGGCTCGACCTGTACGGACTGCACGTGGCGGTGGACTTCCTCGCCTATGTGCGCGGCCAGCGCAAGTTCGACTCGATCGAGGCACTGCTGGAGGCGATCGCGGGAGACGTCGAACGCTGCCGCGAACTGACCGGCGCCTACGACGCCGGCGCGCCCGCCGGGGCCTGATCCCCCTCTTCCTCCGCCGGCGGCACGGCACGGCGCCGAAGTGGCCCGTCTGCCGACGGGCACAGCGGGCACCCGCACCGGGTAGGGCGTTCCCGACCGGCGCCCCGAGCCCGCCCGCCGCAGACGTAGGAGTAGACATGAGGGTCCGTCAATGGCCGTTCCGGCCGGAAGCCAGGCTCTCCGACAGGGTCGTGGCCGGACGGTACCGGCTGGACGAACGGGTCGGCACGGGCGGTGCCGCCGACGTCCACCGCGCACTGGACCTGCGCCTCAGGCGGCCGGTGGCCGTGAAGCTCTTCCGTCCCGGCACCGACACGCAGTGGGAGGACAGCTTCACCGACGAGGCCGTCCTGCTCGCCCGGCTCCAGCACCCGGGTCTGGTCACCGTCTACGACACCGGCCGGCACGACGGGTGCCCCTTCCTGGTCATGCAACTGGTGGAGGGGCCCAACCTGCGCCGCCGCATAGCCTCCGGGCCCCTGACCCCGCACGCGACGGCGGCGCTCGGCACCGGGCTGGCGCAGGCCCTGGCCCACGTGCACGACGCCGGCATAGTGCACCGTGACGTCAAACCGTCCAATGTCCTGCTGGACGCCGGGGACAACCCGTACCTGACCGACTTCGGCATCTCGCGGCTGATCGACACCACCACGACCCGCACCGTCACCGGCGCGCTGATCGGCACCGCCGCCTATCTGGCCCCCGAACAGGTCCTCGGCAGGGGCGCCGGTCCGGCGGCGGACGTCTACGCCCTGGGGCTGGTGCTGCTGGAGTGCCTGAAGGGCCGGCTCGAATACGACGGCCCGCCGTTGGAGGCGGCGATGGCCAGGCTGCACCGCCCGCCGGTCCTGCCCGACTCCCTCGGCGCCGGGATGGCCGATCTGCTGACCGCCATGACCGCGCAGGACGAGGCCGAGCGCCCCGACGCGCACGCCTGCGCCGAGGCGCTCGCGGCCCTGCGGGAGGGCCCGGCCCGGACCGTCGCCCACGCCGTGGGCCCGGGGCCTGTTCTTCCCGCCCCGGCGGGCGGCGGCGGCCCGGACCGCGTGGCCCCGGCCGCACGGGCGGGCGGCGCGGCGGAGTCGGCGAACCGCGGTGACGGGACAGGCGGGAACGGCACGGCGGGCGGGAGCGGGGCCGGTATCCCGGGTGACGGGACGACCGGGCGCGACGCGGTGACGGCTCGGCGGCGGGTGCCTGCCGTGCCCATCCTCCGGCGCCGCCGGCGGGTGCTGGTGTCCACCGGAACGGCCGCCATCGCCGCCGCCGTCGTCGGGGCCACCCTGTCCGCCTCGGGCCCGGGGTCGACCGCCGAGGGCGAGCGGTCCGCCTCCCGGCCGCCCGTGCACTCCCCGGTGCAGCCGGGCACCGACGCGCCGGAGCGGCCCTCCACCACCCCCGACCGGGCGACCCGGCCGCCGGCCGGCGACGCGAGCGCGGCCGTGGCCCACCGCACGGCCGACGAGCCCACGGCCACCGGTCTCGCCGTCACCCACGGCGAGAGCCGGGACGAGGGTGACACCCGTGGCGCGGTACCGCGGTACGAGGACCCCGAGCCTCGTGAGCGGCCGGGGAAGGACAAGCCCAAGGACGCCGCCAAGTCGAAGGGCAAGGGCGAGGTCAAGGACAGCGGCAACGGCAACGGCCACGGCAACGGGAAGGCCAAGGGCCGGGAGCAGGCCCCGGGCAAGGGAAAGGGCAAGGGCTAGGGCAACGGCCCGGGCGGTGAGCGGGGTTGAGCGGTGAACACCCGAGGGCCCGTACCGCCGTGCTGGTACGGGCCCTCGACATCCGGTCGCCGCCGCCCTACTGCGGGGCCTGCGGCGGTTGCTGGGGCCAGCCGGGGGGCGCGGTGGGCCGGCCGGGCGCGGACTGGTCCGGCTCGGGCTGACCCGGCACGCTCTGACCCGGCACGGGCCGGCCGGACTGCTGCCAGCCCTGCGGCGGATAGGGCTGCTGCGGCATGGGCTGCTGCGGCACGTACGGCTGACCGGGGCCCGGCATGGGCTGCTGCGGCGCGTACGGCTGACCGGGCGCGCCCGGGTACCCCGGGATCGGCGGCGCCATGTGCGGCGGCATGCCGCCCTGACCGTCCCCGGTCCACAGACCCTGCGCCTGCTGTGCCCGCGCGAAGTCCTCGGCGACCATCGCGGAGAGGTTGAAGTACGCCTCCCGCGTCTTGGGCCGCATCATGTCGAGGTCGACCTCGGCGCCCGCGGCCAGGTGCTCGTCGAACGGCACCACGATCACACCGCGGCAGCGTGTCTCGAAGTGCTGCACGATGTCCTCGACCTTGATCATTTTCCCGGTCTCCCGGACTCCGGAGATCACCGTGATGGACCGCTGCACCAGCTCCGCGTAGCCGTGTGCCGAGAGCCAGTCCAGCGTGGTCGAGGCGCTCGACGCACCGTCCACGGACGGGGTGGAAATGATGATCAGCTGGTCCGCGAGGTCCAGTACCCCGCGCATGGCGCTGTACAGCAGGCCCGTACCGGAGTCGGTGAGGATCACCGGGTACTGCTTGCCCAGGACGTCGATCGCCCGCCGGTAGTCCTCGTCGTTGAAGGTCGTCGAGACGGCCGGGTCCACGTCGTTGGCGATGATCTCCAGACCGGAGGGCGCCTGCGAGGTGAAGCGGCGGATGTCCATGTACGAGTGGAGGTACGGGATCGCCTGGACCAGGTCCCGGATGGTGGCCCCGGTCTCGCGGCGCACCCGGCGGCCGAGGGTACCGGCGTCCGGGTTGGCGTCGATGGCCAGGATCTTGTCCTGACGCTCGGTCGCCAGGGTGGCGCCCAGCGCGGTGGTCGTCGTGGTCTTGCCGACGCCGCCCTTGAGGGAGATGACGGCGATCCGGTAGCAGGACAGGACGGGCGTGCGGATCAGGTCGAGCTTCCGCTGCCGCTCGGCCTCCTCCTTCTTGCCGCCGAGCTTGAAGCGGGCGGCGGCGGACGGGGTCCGGCTGGACTTCGCCTTCTGCTTGCTGTTGCGCAGGAGGCGGTCGGAGGAGAGCTCCACGGCCGCCGTGTAACCCAGCGGCGCGCCCGGTACGGAACGCTCCCGCTGGTCGTGCGCCACCGGTGTGGGCCAGCCGCCGGCTCGCGGGTCGACCGGATTGGCCGGCGGCTGCGGCTGGGCCTGTGACTGCGGCTGACCCTGGTGCGGGAAGCCGGTACCGCCGGGCGTGTCAGGCGCGTTGGGCGGCGTCGCCTGCGGAGGCAGCGCCCCGGGCCCGCCCTGGGGGTGTCCGGGGTGCGGGAAGCCGTAGCCGCCCTGCGGCTGGCCGGGCTGGGGCTGGGCCTGCTGCGGCCCGCCGGGCTGTGCCTGGGATTGCGCGGGGTGTCCGGAGTGGGGTTGTCCGGGCTGGGCGGGGGACTGCTGCCAGGGCTGGCCGGGCTGGGCGGGGTGTCCGGGCTGGGCGGGGTGCGGGAAACCGTAGCCCGCCTGCGGCTGTCCGGGCTGGGCGGGGTGCGGGAAACCGTAGCCGGCCTGCGGCTGTCCGGCCTGCCCCGGGTACGGGTGGCCCGGCTGCGGGAACCCGTAGGCACCCTGCTGCCCGCCGTGCTGGTCCGGCTGCGGCAGCGCGTACCCGCCGTGCGGCGCCGGGGGGTACGGGTACGGACCCGGTGCCTGTGGCGGCAGCGGCGCGGCGGGCGGCTGGGCGGGCGGGGGAGCGGCCGGCGGCTGGGCGGTGGTCGGCGTGACCGGCTGCTCGCCGGGCGCCCCGGACGGCCACTGCGGCGCGTTCGTGGGCGCGGCGGGCGGGAACGCGGGCGGCAGGGGCGGAAGCCCCGGGGCGCCCTGCGGGCCCGGCGCGGGCGACCACGGCTGCGCCGGGGGAGCCTCCTGCGGTGCGGCGGCCGGCCCGGTGGCGACCGGAGGTTCGGCGACCTCGGCGCGAGGCCCGTCATCGGCGCCCGGGGCGCCGTCGGCTGCCTCGGCGCCCTCACCGTCAGCCGGAGCGCCGGCCTCGGACACGGCCCCGGACGCGGCCTCGGCCCGGGACGCGGCGCCGGACTCCGACGCGGGATCCGTCCCGGAGTCGATCGGAGCCCCCGCCGCCGTGGCCGTCCCGCCCGCCGCCTGGGCGGACGGTTCCTCAGGTGTCTCCCCGTCCTCGCCCGCCCCTTCACCGGCCTCGGGCGAGGAGGACGCCTGGGTGTCCCCGTTCTCGTCCGGGGTCTGCGGGGCCTCCGGGGTGTCGTCGCTCCGGGAAGCCTCCGGCTCCTGGCTCGCCGTGGAGTCCGCCGCCTCGCGCTCGGCGGTCCCGGCCATCTCCCGCCTCAGCTCGGCGGGGGAGAAGCGCATGGTGGCGCCGCTCTCGGCACCGCCGCCCCCGAACGCCTCGGGCGCCTGGCCGGCCGCCACCGTCCCGCCGTCCCCGCCCGCGTCCGGCCCGGTGGCCGGGCCCGGAACATCGGGTCCACCGGCGGCGGCCGGAGCGGCCGGATCGGCGGCGGGTGCCACGGTGGGAGCGGGCGCGGGCGCCGCGGTGGGCGCGGGGGCGGGGACAGGCGCGGGCACCGCGTCGGGTGCCGGAGCCACGGGTGCCGGAGGCACGGGCGCCGGAGGCACCGGCGCGGGCGCCGGGGCGGCGGGCGGTGGCGTCGGTGCCCAGTTGGGCTCGAACCCGCCGCCCCGCGGCAGCCCCGGCACCGCCACCGGCGCCATGCCGTTCGGCGGTGGCGGAGGAGGCGTGGACCCGGGCGTCCTCCCGGTGGCCGGAGCCGGCGTTCCGCCACCACCCGACGACGGGTCTCCCGCGTTCTGCGTGTACCAGGCGGGCGGGGTGTAGTCGATGGTGAACTCACCCGTCATCTCGGCGGGATCCGCGTCGGACTGATCGTCGGCGGGTGGCGTGTTCCAGCCGCCCCCGCGGATCTCGTCCCGATCGCCGTTCACTTTGCCTCCTGGTGTGGTCGAGCACCCTTGTGCCGTCATGGGTGGGGGCGACCGCTACTGCCGTCCGTCCGCCCGGCTCTCCCCCGTGGGACGCCGCGCACCTGCGGGCAGGTTCTCGCCGCGCTCATCCCACCCTAATCGCCAACGGCGTGGGTACGTCAGGCCCGTGGGCCCCCCGTCGGCGGTCCCCCGCGCCACCGGCCGTCCCCAAGTGACGCGCTTGCGCCGCAGCGTGAGGAATCACCCCGCCAAAACGGCATATGGGGGTATGCGTTCCAGGGTCGTCGGGACGCTCAGTCCATCCGGCGCGCGCTGCCCAACAATCCGGTCTCGGCATCCGTGCCCTGGGTCATGACGAACTGCCGGTCGCGGCCCGTGCACCACAGGGTGACCCCGTCGGCGAGTGTGGACAGGGCCTCGGTCTCGGCCCGCGACAGGTTCATGATCCGCCCGATCCGGGCCGCCTCGTCCGGCGACACCCGCTGGACACCGACGAGCGCGGACTTCTCCATCAGCCGGGGCGCGACCGGGCTGAGGTAGGGCAGCAGCGTGACCACCGACTGCCAGGGCGCGGAGACCACCCGCCCGCGCGGAGGCCGCATCCCGCAGTCCCGCACCACCACCACCGGACTGCCCGCCGACGGCCCCTGCGGTGGGACCCGGCCGACGTCGTGCAGTGTGAGGCACGGTTGCCCGCCGCCCGCCGCCTGGGCGAGCACGGTCCACGCCGGGGCCCGGCCCGTCTCCACGGCGACCCGCGCGCCCGTGGCGGCCGCCCGCAGCGCCATCACCTGCGCCGTCCACAGGCCACCGATCAGCGTGACCTCGTACGGCGCCGGCCGGTTGATGCCCAGCACCGCCGGCCGTCCTTCGGCGTCGACCCCGATCACCATGCCGTCGTCACCGACCGGCAGGCCCAGCGACTCCAGCTGCTCCAGGGGGACGGCGTGCCGGTCGCGGCGCGGCCCGATGAGCCCGAAGCCGATCCGGGGCCGGCCGCCGCGCCCCGTGCGCACCGCGGGTCCGGAACGCTCGGTCGAGCCGGGGCGGTCGGCGGATCCGGGACGTCCGGTGGGAGCGGGACGTCCGGTGGAAGCGGAGGAGACGGGCACGGACATCAGCGGGCACCCCCGAGCGGCAGAGTGGCGAGCATCGCGGGTAGTTGCTCCCGGTCGAGCCGGACCAGTCCGGTCCTCACGCCGCGCGCGGCCCGCTCCAGCTCATGGCGGGCCGTGACGAGCTCCTCGTCACTGCGCCCGGTGATCCGCACGTGCCCGGTCACCGTGGCCTCCTGGCGGTCGCCGCCGCTCACCGTCAGGCTGAACGTGGTCGCCAGCGCGGGGATCGAGGTGAGCAGCGCCACGAGCTGCGGCATCGAGGCCCCGCCCGGTCCGAACTGCGGCCAGCGCCCCACCCAGTACGTCGTGTGCCGGCGGTCGTCGCACCGCCAGGTCCGGGAGGTCTCCTGGGTGCGCCGGGCCGGTGTCCTGGCCCGGCCCGCCTGCGCGATGGCGAGCGGGTTGGCGCAGGTGGAGGTGGCGAGCGCGGAGGTCAGCTCCTGCTCGGTCAGCACGGTCGCCCGGAATCCGGCGCCGGTCAGCCGGCTCGCGAGCTGGTCGGCCGCGCGCACCAGGCACTTCTGCGCGCCCTCCAGGCCGCCGCCGCGCGCCGCCACCGCCTCCGGGCACAGCTCGGGGTCGAGCTTGAGCGCGATCCAGGTGATCCGCAGCGCGGGTGAGCCGGTCCGGGCCTGGAGCGGGGCGTAGTTGCGCGCGGCCACCGACTGCTGCGGCAGGTGCGGCGCCGGCGCGGGCTGTGTGTGCTGCACGATCTGGGCCGACTCCAGCCGGATCCCGTCGACCTCCAGCACGTCCCGTATGACACCGAGCGGCAGCGGCCGGGCGGTGCGCTCGGGCCGCAGCGCCGTCGAGTCCGACTCGACCTGGAGGACGGCCGTCAGGAACGTACCGTCGCCGATCATTCCCACCGGCCGCCGGTCGCGGTCGCTGTAGGTGTACGTACGCAGGGCGGGGTCGCACTCCACGACAGGCGCCAGGCCCGGTTCCGTACCCGGCGGCACGGTCAGGGAGGCCGCCCGGCGCGCGCGGGCGCGCAGCGCGAGCACCGTGGCCAGCCATTCCGGCAGTGAGCGCCGGTGCCGGCGCACCACCGCCAGCAGCACCAGCAGCGCCGCCAGCACACCGGCCGGGACCAGCAGCAGGGGGTCGATGACCCACGCCACCAGCAGCAGCGCGGCGGCCAGCTCGATCAGTACGAACTGTTGCAGTCGAAACGATCCGAAGTGTCCGGGACGGCCCTTGAGGCGAAGCACGGCGGCCGACCGGTCCGGCACCCCGGCCGGCGTGGTCTCGGCGGGCCGCGTCTGCGTCGCGGAAGCCATGATGGAGATTCCCCCGATTCGTCCCGAACACCCTGGCCTGCCAGGGCTTTGGCGGCTGGATCACCCTACCCGCCCCACAAGTGGCCCCGGACAACAGGCATAGTAGGGGGCCGGTCCGACAACGAGGCCCCGGGTGCCATGCTCCCCAGGGTCTCGCGGTGACTGTGCCTTTCGAAGATGGGGACCCATGGCATCACGGCGGGATGAGCTCAACGCGTACACCTTTGCGAAGAAGCGCACGGTGGCCGCATTCCTCCAACCCTCACCCACCGGCACGGAGGAGGGGGCCCCGCGCCCGCTGCGTGCCGTGGTCCCCAGTCTCATCGCGGCGGCCGTGGTGCTGGCCGGATTCGGCGCCTGGGGCATGTTCAGCCCCAAGGCCCCCAAGGGCTGGGACACCCCCGGAGCCAAGGTGATCGTGGGCAAGCAGTCCACGAGCCGTTACGTGGTCCTCGCCACCGGCAAGGGCAAGGGCCGCAAGGTGCTGCTCCACCCCGTGCTCAACCTGGCCTCCGCCCGACTCCTGCTGGACCCGCAGAAGTTCGGCGTCATCCAGGTCAGCGACGACATCCTCGACGGGGGCAAGCCGCCGCGCGGCCCCATCCTCGGCATCCCCTACGCCCCCGACCGGCTGCCGACCACCGGCGAGGCCGGGCGGGCGAAGCGCTGGGCGGTGTGCGAACAGCCCGGCGGCGGCAAGGGCGCCAGCGTGCAGAAGGCCACCTTCGTCCTCGCCGACCGCGACTTCGCCCGCACCGACGGCAGGGAGCGGCTGAAGGACGGCCAGGTCCTCTATGTCAAGGGGCAGAAGGGCACCCGTTACCTGGTGGACGCCTCCGGCACCAAGTACGAGGTGCGCGGCACCGCGGCCGACTCCGCCGTCCTCACCCGTACCCTCGTCGGCCTGAGCAAGGAGCCCCAGGCCGTCACCGACGACTGGCTGGCCACCCTGCACGACGGCAGCCCCGTCGAGTTCCCCACCATCCCCGGTCAGGTCGCCACCGACGCCGGGGTCGGCGGCGGGCTCAGCGACACCGAGGACCGGGTGGGCATGGTCCTGCGGGCCCAGACCGGCTCCGGCCCCCAGCACTTCGTGGTCCTGCCCGGCAAGGTCCAGCCGGTCTCCGACTTCACCGCCTGGCTGCTGATCAACTCCCCGCAGACCGACCGGCTCGACATGGACGGCAAGGCCACCACCGTCGACGCCCAGTCCTTCGAGCCCGACGCGAAAACCTTCGCCGCCCAGTACCGCTGGCCCGCGCGCAAGGCGGCGCAGGTCAACTCCGCCGGTGGCGAGAACGCCCGCGACACCGTGTGCAACGTGCTGCGCGAGGTCGACGACAAGGGCCGCACCACCCTGTCCACCTGGGCGGGCACCGGCTACCCCGCCGACATCACCGCCGGCGGCAGCAGCACCTACGTCACGCCGGGCACCGGTCTGCTCTACACCCAGGTGCAGGGCAACCAGACCAAGCCCGACGGGTCGCTCTTCCTGGTCACGGACACCGGCCTGCGGTACGCGGTCCAGGCCAACGGCGACAGCGACGCCCGGCGGTCCGCCATCGGCACCGGCGACCAGCAGAAGCAGCAGGACGGCCGCCCCGAACCCAGCCAGGCGCAGATCCGCCTCGGGTACGAGAAGGTCACCCCCGCCCTGGTGCCCATCGCCTGGTCGGAGTTCCTGTCCAAGGGGCCGCGCCTGGACACCAACAGCGCCCGGCAGCCGCAGGGTTCGTGACCGGGGGAGAGACACACCACATGCCGTACCGCAACAGCGCCCTGCTGACCGCCGCCGCGGCCCTCACCGGCCTGGTGGCCGCCCCGCCCGCCGCGTACGCCGCGGAAGGCCCGGCCGAACGCCCCGCCGGGCTCACCGTCGACGGCAGCGGTGAGTGCACCTTCCCTATGAAGAAGCAGATCGAGGGCACGCCCTGGCCGCTCCAGCGCGTCCTCCTGGACGAGCTGTGGCAGGACACCAAGGGCAAAGGCGTCAGGGTCGCGGTCATCGACACCGGTGTCGACGACGTCAACCCCCAGTTGAGGACGGCCGTGGACGCCTCGGCCGGTGCCGACTTCCTCAAGCCCGGCAAGGACGACGCCCCGGACAGCAAGCGCGGCAAGACCGACGGCACCGTGGACGAGGTCGGCCACGGCACCAAGGTCGCCGGGATCATCGCCGCCCGGCCGCGTGAGGGCACCGGGTTCGTGGGGCTCGCCCCCGAGGCGACGATCATCCCGATCCGCCAGAACGACGAGAAGAACAGCGGCAAGTCCGACACCATGGCGCAGGCGATCGACCACGCGATCGCCAAGAAGGCGCAGGTCATCAACATCTCCCAGGACACCACCCAGCCGCTCGGCCCCCAGTCGGACCTGGGCAGGGCGGTCGGGCGGGCTCTCAAAGCGGACATCGTGGTGGTGGCCTCGGCCGGCAACGACGGCATCGACGGCAAGCTCAAGAACACCTATCCGGCCGCCTTCCCCGGCGTCCTCGCCGTCGCGTCCTCCGACCGCAACAACGAGCGGGCGGCCTTCTCACAGGCCGGCTCGTTCGTGGGGGTCGCCGCCCCGGGAGTGGACGTGGTGTCGACCGTCCCGGGCGGTGGCCAGTGTGTCGACAACGGCACCAGCTTCTCCGCTCCGTACGTCGCCGGGGTCGCCGCCCTGCTGCGCGCCAAGTACCCGCGCTGGAAGGCCCGCGAGATCGTCGCGCAGATCGAGCAGACGGCCGAGCGGTCCATCAACGGCCGGGACGACTACGTCGGCTGGGGCGTGGTCGACCCCGTACGCGCCCTGGACGGCGACGCCGGCCCGCCGGCCTCCCCGACCCCCGACCCCGGCCCGCCCAGACCACCCGCGCCCGAACCGGCCCACCTGGCCGTGGTGGAGACCGCCCAGGAGCGCGACGAGCGCTACGCGACCTACGCCCTGGGCATCGGCGGGGTCCTGGTCGCGGTGGTGGCGGGCAGCGCGACGGTCATCCGGGACAGCCGCCGCAAAAGGACCCACTGAGGGCCCCGCGGGGCAAGTCCCTCATGTTCCTTTGCAGTTGGAACTGTCGTACCGAGTGACTAGAGTGACGGTCGGAATTCACGCGAGTGAGCCAACACGGGGGCGGCATCCCATCGGCTTCCGTCCAACAGTCAGAGGAAGAAGGGCAAGATGTCGGGCAAAGACCTGAACGTAACCAGTAGTGAGCTTGTCGCTCTCGCGGGCAAGGTACAGACGCTGCAGGACGAACTGAACGGCCGCATCACCTCGCTCAACGGCGTGGTCGACCGGATCCAGGCGGGCTGGCAGGGCGCGGCCAGCAAGGCGTACGACGTCACCCAGGAGAACCTGAACCGGCGTCTGCGGGGCATGCAGCAGAGCCTGGAGAACCTGGAGAACCTCATCAAGATCAGCGCCGACGGCTTCGACGAGGAGGAGTCCAGGCGACTGCGCTCCTTCACCAGCATGGAGCAGTCCAACGGCGCCAACCAGAGCGCCATTCTCGGCATCTGATCCTGGCGTCACCACGCCCGCTGAACCATCACGAGGGAGCCCAGCCATGACCACCACAGCGGTCAACTACGACACAGTCACCACGGCGGCCAGCGATGTCCGCGCCACCTCGACGCACCTCAACGAGCAGCTCGAGACGCTGATGCGGCACGTCCGCCGAGTGGCGGAGACCTGGGAGGGTGAGGCCAAGGAGGCCTACCAGGCCATCCAGACCCAGCTCGCCACGGACATGGCCGGCATGACGCAGGAACTGGCCACCATCGCGCGCCTGCTGGACGAGTCCGTCATCGGTTACCAGGACACGGACCGGGGCAACGCCGCCCGCTTCCGTATGTGACCTGACGCTCGGCACCGCCGTGCACCCGGGGGGTTGCCCGCTGTCGCGGGCAACCCCCTCGCCGTTCCCCGGCACCTCAGGTGAGGTCGAACTCCCCGTCGCGCGCCCCCAGGACGAACGCCCGCCACTCGGCCTCCGTGTACCGCAGGACCGTGTCGGGATCCAGCGACGACCGCATCGCCACCGCCCCGCCCGGCAGGTGCGCGATCTCCACGCGCTCCTCGTCCGGAGTCGTACCGGGCGCGCCCTGCCACTCCACGCCGGAGATGTCCAGGGCGTAGAGCTCTTCCTTCTGGCGTTCCTTGTCGGCTGCGTCAGCCATGGGCGGTCCCTTCCCGGTGATACGAACGAGGTCCCCGTCACACTATGGCAAGGGACAACGCCCGTGGGTCACTCGAACGGGTGCTCCCATCGGTACCGGACCGGCCGGCAGCCACCCGCGGCGACCGGCCCGGACCACCGCCGCGGGCCCCGCCGCCGCGCCCCGGGTGCCCGGCCCCCGCCGGCCCCGGTGTCGATCCCCCGCCGCCTACCGGTCCGGCGTCCACCCGAGCTGCACCAGCGGCGTACCGCGCTTGCGCGACACGAAGGTGCCCCGCCCCGGAGGCATCGGACGCGCCCGCACGTTGCCGAGGATGTCTCCCTCACCGGGGTCACCGGAGAGCACGACGCCCTGGGCGCCCAGCTCCTTCATCCGCTGGAGGAACGGCTCGTACATGGCCCGCGAGGCACCGGCGGCGCTGCGCGCCACGATGAAGCGGATACCGACGTCCCGGGCGAAGGGCAGGTGCTCGACCAGCACCGCGAGCGGGTTGCCCGAGTTGGTCGCCACCAGCTCGTAGTCGTCGATCAGCACGAACAGCTGCGGACCGGTCCACCAGCTGCGGTCGCGGAGCTGCTGCGGGGTGATGTCCGGCTTGGGCGCCCGCTTCTCCATCACCGTGCCGATCGCCTCCATGTGCATCTGCATGGCCGACGCCATCGGCGCGTACTCCAGCAGGTGGGTGGACGGGACGGCCTCCAGCAGCGTGCGCCGGTAGTCACCGACCACGATCCGCGCCTGCTCCGGCGTGTACCGCTCGCACAACTGCTTGGCGATCAGCCGCAGCAGTGCCGTCTTGCCCGACTCCGACTCACCGAGGATCAGGAAGAAGGGGTCGGACTCGAAGTCGACGAACACCGGCTCCAGGTTGGTCTCGTCGATACCGATCGCCACACCGTGCTGCGGGTACTCGAACCCCTTCGGCAGCTGCTCGAACGGCAGCTTGCGCGGCAGCAGCCGCACCCCCGGCGCCGCCGGGCCCGCCCAGGCGTTCTTGACGGCCTGGACGAAGGCGGCCGTGCCCTCGGACAGGTCGTGGCCGCTGCTGGACCCGTCGATGCGCGGCAGCGCACCCATGAAGTGCAGTTTCTCCGGCACCTGGCCGCGGCCCGGCACCCCGGCGGGGACGTTCGCCGCGACCTTCCGGTCGAACTCGGAGTCCATGACGTCACCGAGCCGCAGCTCCAGCCGCCCGAGCACCTGGTCCTTCAGCGCCGCCCGCACCTCCATGTACCGGGCGGCGGTGAGCACCACGTGGATGCCGTAGCCCAGACCGCGCGCGGCGAGGTCGGAGACGACCGGCTCCAGCATCTCGTAGTCGTTCTTGAACTGGCCCCAGCCGTCGATGACCAGGAACACGTCGCCCCACGCCTCGCCCGGCAGCTCACCCGCCGCGCGCTTGCGCCGGTAGCCGGCCATGGAGTCGATGCCGTGCGAGCGGAAGAACTCCTCGCGCCGGTTCAGCACGCCCATGACCTCGGCGACCGTACGCCGGACCCGCTCCGGGTCCAGCCGGGAGGCGACCCCGCCGACGTGCGGCAGGTCCGCCAGTGAGGCCATACCGCCACCGCCGAAGTCCAGCGCGTAGAACTGCACCTCGTGCGGGGTGTGGGTGAGCGCGAACGACGAGATCAGGGTGCGCATCAGCGTCGACTTGCCGGACTGCGGACCGCCCACGACCATCATGTGGCCGGCCGCGCCGGAGAAGTCCCGGTACAGCACCTCACGGCGCTGCTCGAACGGCTTGTCGATCAGGCCCAGCGGCACGGTCAGGCCGCCCGGCCGGGTGTACTCGGTCGCCGTGAGCCCGCGGTCGGCGGTCGGCGCCAGGCCCGGCAGCAGGTGGTCCAGCGACGGCGCCTGGTCCAGCGGCGGCAGCCACACCTGGTGGGCGGGCACACCCTGCCCCTCCAGCCGGCGCACGATGACATCGAGCACCGTGTCCGCCAGCGCGTCGTCCTCCTCGCCGGACGGTCCCGCCTGCCGCGCCGGGTCGGGCGCCGCGTACACCACCGGGACCGGCGCCGCGGTGAAGACCGCCGGGCGCCGCTCGATGGGCAACTGGTCGGCGGTAAGCCGCGGCCCGCCGGTGCGGTACGTGCCCGAGACGTACGCCGCCTTGAAGCGGACCATCTCGTCGGTACCGAACTTCAGGTAGCCGGAGCCCGGCACGGACGGCAGGTGGTACGCGTCGGGCACGCCCAGCGCGGTACGCGACTCGGCCGCCGAGAAGGTCCGCAGGCCGATCCGGTACGACAGATAGGTGTCCAGGCCGCGCAGCTTGCCCTCCTCCAGGCGCTGCGAGGCCAGCAGCAGATGCACACCCAGGGACCGGCCGATCCGGCCGATCTGGATGAACATGTCGATGAAGTCCGGCTTGGCGGTGAGCAGTTCGGAGAACTCGTCGATGACCAGCACCAGCGAGGCCAGCGGCTCCAGCGGGGCGCCGGCCGCGCGGGCCTTCTCGTAGTCGTGGATGTTGGCGTAGTTGCCGGCCGCCCGCAGCAGCTCCTGACGCCGCTGGAGCTCACCGCGGATCGCGTCGCCCATGCGGTCGACCAGGGTGAGGTCGTCGGCGAGGTTGGTGATGACGGCCGCGACGTGCGGCATCTGCGACATGCCCGCGAACGTCGCGCCGCCCTTGAAGTCCGCGAGGACGAAGTTCAGCGTCTCCGAGGAGTGCGTCACCGCGAGCCCGAGCACCAGCGTGCGCAGCAGCTCCGACTTGCCCGAGCCGGTCGCGCCCACGCACAGCCCGTGCGGGCCCATGCCCTCCTGCGCGGCCTCCTTCAGGTCCAGCATGACCGGCTGGCCGTCCTCGCCGACACCGATCGGCACCCGCAGCCGCTCGGCCGTCGACCGGGGCCGCCAGGTGCGCGCCACGTCCACCGCGGCGGCGTCGCCCAGGTTCAGCAGGTCGGTGAAGTCCAGGTTGGCCAGCAGCGGTTCGTCGTCGTCGCCCCCGCCCATCCGCAGCGGCGCGAGCTGCCGGGCCAGTGCCTCGGCGGCGGGCAGCGACATGGTGTCCGGCACGCCCTCGTACGCGAAACCCGACCCCGACTCCAGCCGCAGCCGCCCCGGCCGGACCACCACCGACAGGCCGCCGCGCGGCTCGTCCAGGTCGCCGGAGACCACCTCGACGATGGTCACGCCCTGCAGGCCCTCGGCGGCCGCGATCAGCGAGTCCGGAGGCACCATCCCGCCGTCCAGGACCACCACGACGTGCGGCTGGTCCAGCACCGGCTGGCTGTCCCGGCCGAACCTCGGCCGGCCGTCCAGCCGCCCGCGCAGCAACTGCTCCAGCTCACCCAGGTCGTCGCCGAACAGCCGCTTGGTGCCGGCCCCGTCCAGCTGGCCGGGCACCTGCGTGTGCGGCAGCCACTTCGTCCAGTCCCACCGCGCCACCGCGCCGGGCGCGGCGACCACCGCCACCATCAGGTCCTCGGGGGAGTGCAGCGTCACCAGTTGCGCGACCATCGCCCGCGCCGTGCCGTGTGCCGCCTCCGGCTCACCGGAGACCGTCACGTGGTAGAAGGCGCGCATCGACACGGCCATCGGCAGCCCGTCCAACGAGCCGTGCACCGCCAGGAATTGCTGCATCGCCCCGGCGCACAACGGCTCCAGCTCGTCCACCGGCGCCGTGTCCGGCGCGATCAGCGGCGTCGACAGCTGCTGCGCGCCCAGGCCGACCCGTACCTGCCCGAAGTCCTTGTCGCCCACCCGCCGTTCCCACACGCGTGAGCCCTCGGCGACCACCGACCACAACTGCTCCGGGGAGGGGTGCAGATAGAGCTGCGCGTCGCGCTGCGCACGGGCCGTCCTGCGGACCGTGCGCCGGGTCTGGGCGAGATATTTGAGGTAGTCGCGCCGGACATCGGCGATTTGCCCCTGCGTACCGCGACGGTGCCGGACGATCTGCGCGGCGATCATGGCGACCGTCGAGACCAGCATCAGCACACCCATGATGCGCATGAACGGCGGCGCCTGCGGCGAGAAGAAGAAGACCACCGAGGAGGCCATGCCGAGGACCGGCAGGACCTGCATCAGCATGCCCTCCTGCTGCCCCCGCGGCAGCTCCGGCGGGGATTCCAGGGTCAGTTGTTCCGCGGGAACTTCCGGCGGAAGGGACCTCGGCGGGCGTTTGACGACGATCTGGCTCACCGGAACATCAATCCCTCGGATACGGGCGGAAGTCGGAAGAAGGTTCCGCACCGGCGCCCCCGTGGCGACGGCCTCCTCCCGCGCGACGGCGATCCTACTTGCCGTGACCGGCCCCACTGCCCGGTAGGGTGGCGCGCGCACCGTGCGCAACCGCGAATCAGGGGGTCCAGACACGTGAGTACGACCGCAGCGACCGGCTTCTGCCGCGTCACTGTCGTGGCGCCCGACAGCCGGATAGACGTCGCCCTCCCCGAGGACATCGCCGTCGCCGACGTCTACCCGGAGATCCTGCGGCTGACCGGCCAGACCCAGGCGGCCGGCACCCCCACCGGCTACCACCTCGTCCGCCGTGACGGCACCGTCCTGGACGGCGCGCGCACCCTCGCCGCCCAGCAGGTCCTCGACGGAGAGGTGCTCTCGCTGCGCCCGTTCGCCGAGTCGCTGCCCCCGGCCGTCTTCGACGACGTCTCGGACGCCGTCGCCTCCGCCGTCACCCGCGACCGCCACCTGTGGAGCGACGACCTGCTGCGCGGCGCCGGCCTGGCCGGCGGCGTCCTGCTGCTCGTCCTGATGGGGTTCGTGCTGTGGTTCGCCGACCCCCTGCGCCACGACATGCACAGCCTCCCCGGCGTCATCGCCGCCGCCGCCGGCCTGCTGCTGACCGCCTTCGCGGGCGTACGGGCCCGGGTGTACGGCGACCGTGCCACCGCTGTCGCGCTGGGCCTGGGCGCACTGCCGCTGTTGCTCATCGCCGGCTCCGGCATCATCGGCCCGGTCGCCGGCCAGGGACCCGGCCGCCTGCAGTTCCTGCTCGGCTGCGTGACCGTGCTGGTCGCCTCCGTCGCGCTGGTCGCGCTCACCCCGAGCGGCGACGCGCCGTTCGTGGCGGCCACCTTCCTCGCCGTCGTCGGCACCCTCGCCACCTTCGTCGCGATCCTCACCGAGGCCTCCGCCACCGAGACCGCCGCCGTCTGCGCCCCGGTCGCCATCGGTCTGGTCGCCTTCCTGCCGGGCCTCTCGGCCCGTTTCGCCCGCCTGCCCATCGGCTACGCCTCGCCGCGCAGCGCCACCGCCGGCTACGACGACGACCCCGCCGCCGGCCCGGACGAGGACCCCGAGGCCCAGCCGGTGGACGCCGAGCGCATCGCGCTCCAGGCCCGCCGCGGCCACGAGATGCTGTTGGGCCTGGTCGGCGGGTGCGCGGCCGTCGTGGTCGCCTCCGCCGCCGTACTGGGCTTCGCGGGCAACGTCTGGGGCCAGCTCCTGGCGCTCGCCGCCGGCCTGGCGATGCTGCTGCGCGCCCGCCTCTTCCGCTACACCGCGCAGATCGCCTGCGTCCTGGTCGCGGGCCTCGCCGCGATCGCCCTGCTGGTCCTGGGCCTGTCCCTGAACCCGCCGGCCGACCTGGTCAAGGACCTGATCATGTACGGGGACCGGGGCGGCCTGGACATCCGTACCATCTGGCTCACCGCGGCGGTGGCCGCCGGCGCGGCGCTGATCACCGCGATCGGCCTGGTCATCCCCAAGAAGGGGCTGTCCCCCTTCTGGGGCCGGCTGCTCGACATCGCCGAGGGCGCGGTCCTTCTCTCGCTGGTCCCGCTGTGCCTGGCGGTGCTGGACGTCTTCATGGCGGCCCGCTCGCTGACCAGCAAGTGACCCGTTCCCGGGTGACCCGGCCCCGTGCCCGGCCCGCGCGCCGGCCGGGCGGGCCGGGCCACCGCCCGGGGGCGGGCGGTCGGGTCCCGGGGGGCTGGTACGCTGGGTGACGGCCGTTTGTGTACGCGTTCCCGGAGCATCTGGGAGCAGCGCTCATCGGACCTTCGCCGCACGAGTCACGGAAGCTCCCCTGAGACCAAGACCAGGGGCACTCGCGGGCGCATCGAACACCAAGAGGAGTACCGAGTGTCTCTCGACGCCGCTACGAAGAAGCAGATCATGGCCGAGTTCGGCACCAAGGAGGGTGACACCGGCTCCCCCGAGGTCCAGGTCGCCATGCTCTCGCGCCGCATCTCGGACCTGACCGAGCACCTCAAGACCCACAAGCACGACCACCACTCCCGCCGTGGTCTGCTGATCCTGGTCGGCCAGCGCCGCCGCCTGCTGCAGTACCTGGCCAAGAAGGACATCCAGCGCTTCCGCGCCCTGGTCGACCGCCTCGGCATCCGCCGCGGTGCGGCCGGCGGTGCCAAGTAAGACGCCGTGGAGGGAGCGGTTCCCACTCTTAGGGGGCCGCTCCCTTTGCTGTACGTGCGGAGTGTGACCAGCCCTTTGTAGGCTGGTTGACACAACGCAATAACGGTAAAGCGACAACCAGACACTGGAGAGGCGCCCCAGCGCCGTCGCCGGTCCTCGGTAGTGGCCCCCGGGAGACATCACCCCGGGCGCTTCGATCGAAGACCGGCCCCGCACCCGAGGTGCGCTTCTCCGCCCCGTCCCCGCGCCACACGGGCGCACCGGGACGCAAAGACGACAAGCAAACGGAGAATTCGCTTTGGTGGAGAACGAGACCCACTACGCCGAGGCCGTCATCGACAACGGCGCCTTCGGTACCCGCACCATCCGCTTCGAGACGGGCCGCCTGGCCAAGCAGGCCGCCGGCTCCGCCGTCGCGTACCTGGACGACGACACCATGGTGCTGTCGGCCACCACGGCTTCCAAGAAGCCCAAGGACCAGCTCGACTTCTTCCCCCTCACGGTGGACGTCGAGGAGCGGATGTACGCGGCCGGCAAGATCCCCGGCTCCTTCTTCCGCCGGGAGGGCCGCCCCTCCGAGGACGCCGTCCTCACCTGCCGTCTGATCGACCGGCCGCTGCGCCCCTCCTTCAAGAAGGGCCTGCGCAACGAGATCCAGATCGTCGAGACGATCATGGCGCTCAACCCCGACCACCTGTACGACGTGGTCGCCATCAACGCCGCCTCCTGCTCCACGCAGCTGGCCGGCCTGCCCTTCTCCGGCCCGATCGGCGGCACCCGTGTCGCCCTGATCAGGGGCCAGTGGGTCGCCTTCCCGACGCACACCGAGCTCGAGGACGCCGTCTTCGACATGGTGGTCGCCGGCCGCGTCCTGGAGGACGGCGACGTCGCGATCATGATGGTCGAGGCCGAGGCCACCGAGAAGACCATCCAGCTCGTCAAGGACGGCGCCGAGGCCCCGACCGAGGAGGTCGTCGCCGCCGGTCTCGAGGCCGCGAAGCCCTTCATCAAGGTGCTGTGCAAGGCCCAGGCCGACCTCGCCGCCAAGGCCGCCAAGCCGGTCGGCGAGTTCCCGGTCTTCCTGGACCACCAGGACGACGTCCTGGAGGCGCTGACCGCCGCGGTGAAGAACGAGCTGTCCGCCGCGCTCACCATCCCCGGCAAGCAGGACCGCGAGGCCGAGCTGGACCGCGTCAAGGAGATCGCCGCCGAGAAGCTGCTCCCGCAGTTCGAGGGCCGCGAGAAGGAGATCTCCGCCGCGTACCGCACGCTGACCAAGAAGCTGGTCCGCGAGCGCGTCATCAAGGACAAGGTCCGCATCGACGGCCGTGGCCTGACGGACATCCGTACGCTCGCCGCCGAGGTCGAGGCCATCCCGCGCGTGCACGGCTCGGCGCTGTTCGAGCGTGGCGAGACCCAGATCCTGGGCGTCACCACCCTCAACATGCTCCGCATGGAGCAGCAGCTGGACACCCTCTCCCCGGTGACCCGCAAGCGCTACATGCACAACTACAACTTCCCGCCGTACTCCGTCGGTGAGACGGGCCGCGTCGGTTCGCCCAAGCGCCGCGAGATCGGCCACGGCGCCCTCGCCGAGCGCGCGATCGTGCCGGTCCTGCCGACCCGCGAGGAGTTCCCCTACGCGATCCGTCAGGTGTCCGAGGCCCTCGGCTCCAACGGCTCGACGTCCATGGGTTCGGTCTGCGCCTCCACCATGTCGCTGCTGAACGCCGGTGTGCCGCTGAAGGCCCCCGTCGCCGGTATCGCCATGGGCCTGATCTCCGAGGAGATCGACGGCAAGACGCACTACGTCGCCCTCACCGACATCCTCGGTGCGGAGGACGCCTTCGGCGACATGGACTTCAAGGTCGCCGGCACCAAGGAGTTCGTCACCGCCCTCCAGCTCGACACCAAGCTGGACGGCATCCCGGCCTCCGTCCTGGCCGCGGCCCTCAAGCAGGCCCGTGACGCCCGCCTCCACATCCTCGACGTGATGATGGAAGCGATCGACACCCCGGACGAGATGTCCCCCAACGCCCCGCGGATCATCACCGTCAAGATCCCGGTGGACAAGATCGGTGAGGTCATCGGCCCCAAGGGCAAGATGATCAACCAGATCCAGGAGGACACCGGCGCCGAGATCACCATCGAGGACGACGGCACCATCTACATCGGTGCCCAGGTCGGCTCGCAGGCCGAGGCCGCCCGCGCCACGATCAACAGCATCGCCAACCCGACCATGCCCGAGGTCGGCGAGCGGTACCTGGGTACGGTCGTCAAGACCACCACCTTCGGTGCCTTCGTCTCCCTCATGCCCGGCAAGGACGGCCTGCTGCACATCTCGCAGATCCGCAAGCTCGCCGGTGGCAAGCGCGTGGAGAACGTCGAGGACGTGCTCGCCGTCGGAGCCAAGGTGCAGGTCGAGATCGCCGAGATCGACCAGCGCGGCAAGCTCTCCCTGGTCCCCGTCCTGGCGGACGAGGACGCCGCCGAGGGCGAGAAGGACGACTCCGACCAGTGACGTCCCGTAGTTCCCGGCCGACGGCCCGCACCTCTTCGGAGGCGCGGGCCGTCGCCCGTACCCAAACGCTCCTCAAGGGCAAGGACGGCATCGGCACGGTCCGCCGCACCACCCTCCCCGGTGGCCTGCGCGTCGTCACCGAGACCCTGCCCTCCGTACGCTCCGCGACCTTCGGCATCTGGGCGCACGTCGGCTCCCGCGACGAGACGCCCGCCCTCAACGGCGCCACCCACTACCTGGAGCACCTCCTCTTCAAGGGCACCGAACGCAGGAGCGCCCTGGACATCTCCTCCGCGATCGACGCGGTCGGCGGCGAGATGAACGCCTTCACGGCGAAGGAGTACACCTGCTACTACGCGCGGGTGCTCGACACCGACCTGCCACTCGCCATCGACGTGGTGTGCGACATGCTCACCGGCTCGCTGATCCTCCAGGAGGACGTCGACGCCGAGCGCGGAGTCATCCTCGAGGAGATCGCGATGACCGAGGACGACCCCGGTGACGTCGTCCACGACCTCTTCGCGCGGACCATGTTCGGCGACAGCCCGCTGGGCCGCCCGGTCCTCGGCACCGTCGACACCATCGAGGCGCTCTCCGCGGACCGCGTCCGCCGCTTCTACAAGAAGCACTACGACCCCACCCACCTGGTCGTCGCGGCCGCCGGCAACGTCGACCACGCCACCGTGGTGCGCCAGGTCCGCCGCGCCTTCGAGAGGGCCGGCGCCCTCACCCGTACCGACGTCACCCCGGCCGGCCCCCGGGAAGGCCGGCGCACCATCCGCGCGGCCGGCCGCGTGGAGGTGCAGAACCGCAGGACCGAGCAGGCCCACGTGGTCCTGGGCATGCCCGGCCTGGCCCGCACCGACGACCGCCGCTGGGCGCTGGGCGTCCTCAACACTGCCCTCGGCGGCGGCATGTCCTCCCGCCTGTTCCAGGAGGTCCGGGAGAAGCGTGGCCTGGCCTACAGCGTGTACTCGTACACCTCCGGCTTCGCCGACTGCGGCCTGTTCGGCGTGTACGCCGGCTGCCGCCCCAGCCAGGTCCACGACGTGCTGCGGATCTGCCGGGACGAGCTGGACCGGGTGGCGTCCGAGGGCCTGTCCGACGACGAGATCGGCCGCGCCATCGGCCAGCTCTCCGGCTCCACGGTCCTGGGCCTGGAGGACACCAGCGCGCTGATGAACCGCATCGGCAAGAGCGAGCTGTGCTGGGGCGACCAGATGTCGGTCGACGACATGCTCGCCGAGATCGCCGCCGTCACCCCCGACGAGGTGCGGGAAGTGGCCGCCGACATCCTCGGCCAGCGCCCCTCGCTGTCGGTGATCGGCCCCCTGAAGGACAAGCAGGCCGCCCGTCTCCACGACGCGGTGGCCTGACCGCCCGCCGTCCGACCGGAATCGAAGGAAGTACGAGCATGAGCAGCAAGCTGAGGGTCGCGGTCATCGGCGCCAAGGGACGCATCGGCTCCGAGGCCGTACGCGCCGTCGAGGCCGCCGACGACATGGAACTGGTCGCGGCCCTCGGCCGGGGCGACGATCTGGAGACCCTCGCGCGGACGGGCACCCAGGTCGCCGTCGAGCTGACCACGCCGGCGTCGGTGATGGACAACCTGGACTTCTGCGTACGGCACGGCATCCACGCCGTCGTCGGCACGACCGGCTGGACCGAGGAGCGCCTCGGCCGACTGGCCGGCTGGCTGGAGGAGTCGCCGGACACCGGGGTGCTGATCGCCCCCAACTTCTCCATCGGCGCGGTGCTGACCATGCGGTTCGCGCAGCTCGCCGCGCCGTACTTCGAGTCCGTCGAGGTCGTCGAGCTGCACCACCCCAACAAGGTGGACGCCCCCAGCGGCACCGCCACCCGCACCGCCCAGCTCATCGCCGCCGCCCGCCGGGAGGCGGGCTGCGCCCCGCAGCCC
The DNA here is from genome assembly GCF_040653855.1 of Streptomyces sp. NPDC050856. Classification (NCBI taxonomy): domain Bacteria; kingdom Bacillati; phylum Actinomycetota; class Actinomycetes; order Kitasatosporales; family Streptomycetaceae; genus Streptomyces; species Streptomyces sp. NPDC050856. The sequence continues at coordinate 296,411 of NZ_JBFAGV010000006.1, forward strand.
GACGCGACGGCCACGGCGCTGGACGGGGCCCGCGGCGCCGACGTCGAGGGCGTCCCGGTGCACGCCGTACGGCTGCGCGGACTGCTCGCCCACCAGGAGGTGCTGCTCGGCGGCGAGGGCGAGACGCTGACGGTCCGGCACGACTCGCTGCACCACAGCAGCTTCATGCCGGGCATCCTGCTCGGCGCCCGCCGTGTGGTGACCACCCCGGGCCTCACCTTCGGCCTGGAACACTTCCTCGACCTGAATTGAGCCCTGAGGGCCCCATGCGCGCAAAGATCACGTACTTCGTCACGGCAGCCGTCCTGGTCGTCTACTTCGTCCTGGTCGGCAGCCGTGGCCTGCTGCTGATTCAGCACGGCACCGCGCTGACCGTGACCTTCGGTGTCGCGGTGCTGATCCTTCCGGTCATCGGTGTCTGGTTCCTCTGGCAGAACACCCGGTTCGTCGCGCGGGCCAACCAGCTCGCGGCGGAGCTGGAGGCCGAGGGCGGACTGCCCGTGGACGAGCTCAAGCGCACCCCGAGCGGCCGGATCGACCGCGACTCGGCCGACGCCGTCTTCGCCCGCCGCCGTGCGGAGACCGAGGACGCGCCGGACGACTGGCGCTGCTGGTTCCGGCTCGCGGTCGCCTACCACGACGCCCGCGACACCCCGCGCGCCCGCAAGGCGATGCAGCGGGCGATCGCGCTCCACGACGGACGGCCCGTCGCGTCCTAGCGGACGTCAGCGGGCGTACTCCTCGCTCCACGCCTCCACCGCGTCGGCGGCCCGGTCGAAGGCCTCGACCCGCGCCAGGAAGTCCGCGTTGTGGTCGGTGAGCAGCGCGAGCTGCTCACCACCCCGGCGTACGACGACGAGAGCCTGCCCCTGCACGGTGCGCGGCAGCCCCAGCAGCCGCACGGGCTGCTGCACCGTGCGGACGGCCGAGGTCTGTCCCCACGCCACGGTGACCGTCCGGAACAACCGCACGCGGCGCACCCCGTGCCGGCTGACCCACGCGCCCATGCGCAACAGGCGCAGCGCGCCCGCGATCATCACCACGGCCGCGCCCAGACAGCCCAGCGCGCCGGGCAGCGCTCCGGCGAACGCGGTGATCAGCGCCGCCAGCAGCATGAACGAGGCGAGCAGCAGGACCAGGGCGGCGGCCCCCACGCGCCAGGGCCCGGGGCGGTACGGACGACGCCACTGATCGTGATCCTCGAAGGGAAGCGCGACGTCGTCCGATGCCGTGTCGAAAGCACGGTCGGCCGTCAGGAAGGGCAGGGGCACGACTGATCCTCACTCATACGCACGCTCGGTTGGCTGTGCCCGGTGAGGCTACCCAGCGACGTGACGACCGGCCACTCCAGGGGGGCCATGGGAGTGTCAACGCCCGGTCGAGGCCTCGGAGTGCTGCTTGATCGCGTGCGACGGGCCGGCGTCCAGTGCCGGGATCCCGAAGAGCAGGGATCCGACCAGACCGGCCACCACGGTCAGCCCGACCAGCGTACGGCCCGCCAGCTGGGACGGACTGGGACGCTCGGGTGCGGGTGGGGTGACGTTGCTGCGGAATCGCTCGGCCTCGGCGACGAACGCGAATGGGACTGCCTCACGCCGGCGGAACATGAAAGGAACCCTCCTTTGAGGATCGGGATGGACGCTGCTACTGGGTCAGACGTGCGCAGCCGCGGATTGGTGCCCGAATTCCCGCGATGGACCGGAGAATGTCCTGGGCCCGCGCCCGGTCACCCGCTGTCAGCGCCGGGCCGTAGAGTGGGCGCCGCCCGAGCGACGCAATGGGAAGGACCCCGCCGGTGACCGACGCACCCGCCGAAGACCGCAAGCCCAGTTTCCGCAGCGATGTGACGGTCGAGCTCGTCAAACACAGCGCGGCCGACTCCGACGTCCTGTGGGCCGCCCGTGTCTCCACGGCCGGCGAGCAGTCGCTGGACGAGCTGCGGAAGGACCCGGAGCGGTCCAAGGGGCTCATCAACTACCTGATGCGCGACCGGCACGGCAGCCCCTTCGAGCACAACTCGATGACGTTCTTCATCAGCGCCCCGATCTTCGTCTTCCGCGAGTTCATGCGGCACCGCGTGGGCTGGTCCTACAACGAGGAGTCCGGCCGCTACCGCGAGCTGGAGCCCGTCTTCTACGTTCCGGACGCCTCCCGCAAGCTGGTCCAGGAGGGCCGCCCCGGCAAGTACGTGTTCGTCGAGGGCACCGAGGAGCAGCAGCGCCTCGTCGCCCGTACGACGCAGGACGCCTACCTCCGAGCCTACGAGGCGTACCAGGAGATGCTCGCCGCCGGTGTCGCCCGCGAGGTGGCCCGCTCGGTCCTCCCGGTCGGGCTGTTCTCCTCGATGTACGCCACCTGCAACGCCCGCTCGCTGATGCACTTCCTCGGCCTGCGCACGCAGCACGAGCTGGCCAAGGTGCCGTCCTTCCCGCAGCGGGAGATCGAGATGGTCGGCGAGAGGATGGAGCGGGAGTGGGCCCGGCTGATGCCGCTCACCCACGCCGCCTTCAACGCCAACGGCCGCGTCGCTCCGTAGTCCCATACGGCACAGATGTGCGGACCGGCCGCCCGAAGTGTCCGTATTGCGGCATTTCAAGTACTTCATCTAGGCTGATCAAACGGACCCGGCACTGCTTGAACCCCCGAGCAGGCAGTGCCGGGCTCCTCTCCCTCACGTCCCCCCGAGGGGACCCGGCGGCCTGAGCAGCGAGTAGCGTGTTACCCATGGCTCCGATCTCGACTCCGCAGACCCCCTTCGGGCGGGTCCTCACCGCTATGGTCACGCCCTTCACGGCGGACGGCGCACTCGACCTCGACGGCGCTCAGCGACTCGCCGCCCACCTGGTGGCGGCCGGCAACGACGGCCTGGTCGTCAACGGCACCACCGGCGAGTCCCCGACCACCAGCGACGCGGAGAAGGACCAGCTCGTACGGGCGGTCCTGGAGGCGGTGGGCGACCGCGCCCATGTGGTCGCCGGCATCGGGACCAACGACACCCGCCACTCCGTCGAGCTGGCCCGCGGCGCCGAACGCGCCGGCGCGCACGGCCTGCTCGCGGTGACGCCGTACTACAACAAGCCTCCGCAAGAGGGCCTGTACCGCCACTTCATGGCGATCGCCGACGCCACGGGCCTGCCCGTGATGCTCTACGACATCCCCGGCCGGAGCGGCGTCCCGATCGACACCGAGACGATCGTCCGCCTCGCGGAGCACCCCCGCGTCGTGGCCAACAAGGACGCCAAGGGAGACCTCGGCCGCGCCAGCTGGGCCATCGCACGCTCGGGCCTGGCCTGGTACTCCGGCGACGACATGCTCAACCTGCCGCTGCTCTCGGTCGGCGCCTGCGGCTTCGTCTCCGTCGTCGGCCACGTCGTCACCCCCGAACTTCGCGCCCTGCTCGACGCCCACCTCACCGGTGACGTCCAGAAGGCGACCGAGATCCACCAGCGGCTGCTCCCGGTCTTCACCGGCATGTTCCGCACGCAGGGCGTGATCACCACCAAGGCCGCCCTCACCCTCCAGGGCCTCCCGGCCGGCCCCCTGCGGCTGCCGCTCGTGGAGCTGTCCCCGGAGGAAACCGCTCAGCTCAAGCTCGACCTCGCCGCCGGCGGGGTAGAGCTGTAGCCACTGACTTCATAACTGCATACGAGATCAAGAACCGACAACAGCAAGTGCACGAATGACATGCGCGCCACGTGCCCAAGCGGTACGTGGCGTGTGTGGTGAGGAGAGTCTTTTGAGTCATCCGCATCCTGAACTCGGCGCGCCCCCGAAGCTGCCCAAGGGCGGCCTGCGCGTCACCCCGCTCGGCGGTCTCGGTGAGATCGGCCGCAACATGACCGTCTTCGAGTACGGCGGCCGGCTGCTCATCGTGGACTGCGGTGTGCTCTTCCCCGAGGAGGAGCAGCCCGGTATCGACCTGATCCTGCCGGACTTCACCACCCTCCGGGACCGCCTGGACGACATCGACGGCATCGTGCTCACGCACGGCCACGAGGACCACATCGGTGGCGTCCCCTTCCTGCTGCGCCTGAAGCCGGACATCCCGCTGATCGGCTCCAAGCTGACCCTCGCCCTGATCGAGGCCAAGCTGCAGGAACACCGCATCCGCCCCTACACCCTCGAAGTCGTCGAGGGCCAGCGCGAGCGCCTGGGCCCGTTCGACTGCGAGTTCATCGCGGTCAACCACTCCATCCCGGACGCCCTCGCGGTCGCCATCCGCACCCCCGCGGGCATGGTGGTCCACACCGGTGACTTCAAGATGGACCAGCTCCCGCTGGACAACCGCCTCACCGACCTGCACGCGTTCGCGCGCCTGAGCGAGGAGGGCATCGACCTCCTCCTCTCGGACTCCACGAACGCCGAGGTCCCGGGCTTCGTCCCGCCCGAGCGTGACATCTCCAACGTCATGCGCTCGGTCTTCGCGAACGCCCAGAAGCGCATCATCGTGGCGAGCTTCGCCAGCCATGTGCACCGCATCCAGCAGATCCTGGACGCGGCCCACGAGTACGGCCGCCGGGTCGCCTTCGTCGGCCGCTCGATGGTCCGCAACATGGGCATCGCCCGTGACCTGGGGTACCTGCGGGTGCCGGCCGGCCTGGTGGTCGACGTCAGGACGCTGGACGACCTGCCGGACCACGAGGTGGTGCTGGTCTGCACGGGCTCCCAGGGCGAGCCGATGGCGGCGCTCTCCCGGATGGCCAACCGCGATCACCAGATCCGGATCGTCCAGGGCGACACGGTGATCCTGGCGTCCTCCCTGATCCCGGGCAACGAGAACGCGGTCTACCGCGTGATCAACGGTCTGACCCGGTGGGGCGCCCACGTCGTCCACAAGGGCAACGCCAAGGTCCACGTCTCGGGCCACGCCTCGGCCGGCGAGCTGCTGTACTTCTACAACATCTGCCGGCCGAAGAACCTGATGCCGGTGCACGGTGAATGGCGCCACCTGCGGGCCAACGCCGAGCTCGGTGCCCTGACGGGTGTCCCCAAGGACCGCATCGTCATCGCCGAGGACGGGGTCGTGGTCGACCTGGTCGACGGCAAGGCCAGGATCGTGGGCAAGGTGCAGGCGGGTTACGTCTACGTCGACGGCCTCTCGGTCGGCGACGTCACCGATGCCCACCTCAAGGACCGCCGCATCCTCGGGGACGAGGGCATCGTCTCGGTCTTCGTGGTGGTCGACTCGACCACCGGGAAGATCGTCGGCGGCCCGCACCTCCATGCGCGAGGTTCCGGCATCGAGGACAGCGCGCTCGACGCGGTCGTCCCGAAGATCCATGAGGCCATCGCCCGATCCGCCGCGGACGGCGTGGCGGAGCCCCACCAGCTCCAGCAGCTCATCCGCCGCACCATCGGCAAGTGGGTCTCGGACACCTACCGCAGGCGCCCGATGATCCTGCCGGTCGTGGTCGAGGTCTGACGCCCCGTCGGCTCGCACGCCGGAGCGGGGCTCCTCGATTTGCATCGAGGAGCCCCGCTCCAGTACGTTTACGGCTCCGCCAGACGGGAACCCGGTACGACTACGTGCCACACAGGGAACCCAGGCAGGCGGGAAATTCCGACTCAGAACTTCTGATAAAGTCGGAGCAGCCGAAAGGCAAAGGCCCTCCAACGGCCACCGGATACGAAATCCAGACCGGAAACGGAACGGAAAAAGGATCTGGTAGGGTTGGAAACACGAAATACCGAAGGGAAGCGCCCGGAGGAAAGCCCGAGAGGGTGAGTACAAAGGAAGCGTCCGTTCCTTGAGAACTCAACAGCGTGCCAAAAATCAACGCCAGATATGTTGAT
>NZ_JBFAGV010000007.1:0-241560 GCF_040653855.1 Streptomyces sp. NPDC050856
GGGTCCCCCACCCCCCGCGGGCGGCGCCCCGCCCCCCGCCCGGCGCGGCGGGCGCCGGAGCCGGGCCGGGCTCCGGCGCGCTCGTGGACCGGGCGGCGACGCTGTGGTGTGTCGTGCTGTGCTGTGCTGTGCTGTGGCGGCGTTACTTCTTGGCGGTGGCCCAGGCGTGCTGGATCACCAGGTCGGCCTTGACCTCGGCGAGCTGGGTGGCCACGGCGGAGGGGGCGGTGCCGCCCCGGCCGTTGCGGGAGGCCAGGGCGCCCGGCACGTCGAGGACCGTCCGCACCTCGGGCGTGAGGTGCTCGGAGATCTTGGCGAACTGCTCGTCGGTGAGCTGGTCGAGCTCGATGCCGTGCGCCTCGCACTCCTTGACGCACTCCCCCGCCACCTCGTGGGCCACCCGGAACGGCACACCCTTCCTGACCAGCCACTCCGCGATGTCCGTGGCGAGCGAGAAGCCCGCCGGGGCGAGCTCCTCCATCCGTTCCCGGTTGACGGTCAGCGTGGCGACCATGCCGGTGAAGGCGGGCAGCAGGACCTCCAGCTGGTCGCAGGAGTCGAAGACCGGCTCCTTGTCCTCCTGGAGATCGCGGTTGTACGCCAGCGGGAGGGCCTTGAGGGTCGCCAGCAGGCCGGTGAGGTTGCCGATGAGGCGGCCCGACTTGCCGCGCGCCAGCTCGGCGATGTCCGGGTTCTTCTTCTGCGGCATGATCGAGGAGCCGGTGGAGAAGGCGTCGTGCAGGGTGACGAAGGAGAACTCCTTCGTGTTCCAGATGATGATCTCCTCGGCGATCCGGGACAGGTTCACCCCGATCATCGCGGTGATGAAGGCGAACTCGGCGACGAAGTCCCGCGACGCCGTGCCGTCGATGGAGTTGCCGACGCTGCCGTTCTCGAAGCCGAGGTCCTTGGCGACCGCCTCCGGGTCCAGGCCGAGCGACGACCCGGCCAGCGCACCCGAACCGTACGGGGAGACCGCGGTGCGCTTGTCCCACTGCCGCAGCCGCTCCGCGTCCCGGGACAGCGACTGCGCGTGGGCGAGCACGTGGTGGGCGAAGAGCACCGGCTGGGCGTGCTGGAGGTGGGTGCGCCCCGGCATGGCGACGTCCGGGTGGGCCTCGGCCAGGCCCACCAGCGCGTCCTGGAGGTCGGCGACGAGGCCGCCGATGACCCGGGCGTGGTCGCGCAGGTACATCCGGAAGAGCGTGGCGACCTGGTCGTTGCGGGACCGGCCGGCCCGCAGCTTGCCGCCCAGGTCCGGGCCGAGCCGCTCCAGCAGGCCACGCTCCAGGGCGGTGTGCACGTCCTCGTCGGCGATGGTCCCGGTGAAGGAACCGTCCGCCACGTCCGCCTCCAGCCGGTCGAGCCCGGCCAGCATGCGGGTGAGCTCGTCCTCGGTGAGCAGGCCCGCCCGGTGCAGTACGCGCGCGTGGGCGCGGGAGCCGGCGATGTCGTACGGCGCGAGCCGCCAGTCGAAGTGCACGGACGCCGACAGCCTGGCCAGCGCCTCGGCGGGACCGTCGGCGAACCGGCCGCCCCAGAGCCGGACGTCACCGTTGTTGCTGCTCACAGCTGCTGCTCCTCGGAAAGCCTCAAGAGGGTGGGTGTGCGGCCGCCTCCCCGCGCGGTGGAGGAACGGGGAGGCGGCGGTGGAACGGGGCGCGCCCGGCCGGGCGCGCGATGGCTACGCCCGCAGATCACGCCGTGCGGCGATCTTCGACGAGAGCGCGAAGATGTCGATGAAGCCCTGGGCCTTGGACTGGTCGAAGGTGTCGCCCGAGTCGTAGGTGGCGAGGTTGTAGTCGTACAGCGACTCCTCGGACCTGCGCCCGGTGACGACCGCGCGGCCGCCGTGCAGGGTCATCCGGATGTCACCGGTGACGTGCTGGTTGGCCTCGTCGATGAAGCCGTCCAGGGCCCGCTTGAGCGGGGAGAACCACAGGCCGTCGTAGACCATCTCGCCCCAGCGCTGCTCGACCTGCCGCTTGTACCGGGCCAGCTCGCGCTCGACGGTGACGTTCTCCAGCTCCTGGTGGGCGGTGATCAGGGCGATCGCGCCGGGAGCCTCGTAGACCTCCCGGGACTTGATGCCGACCAGCCGGTCCTCGACCATGTCGATCCGGCCGACGCCCTGGGCGCCGGCCCGCTCGTTGAGCTGCTGGATCGCCTGGAGCACGGTGACGGGCTTGCCGTCGACGGCGACCGGCACGCCGCCCTTGAAGGAGATGACGACCTCGTCGGCCTCCCGCGGGATGGCCGGGTTGGAGGTGTACTCGTAGATGTCCTCGATCGGCCCGTTCCAGATGTCCTCGAGGAAGCCGGTCTCGACGGCCCGGCCGAAGACGTTCTGGTCGATGGAGTACGGGGACTTCTTCGTGGTCGCGATCGGCAGCTCGGCCTTCTCGGCGAAGGCGATGGCCTTGTCCCGGGTCATGGCGTAGTCGCGGACCGGGGCGATGCACTTCAGCTCGGGGCCGAGGGCCTGGATGCCCGCCTCGAAGCGGACCTGGTCGTTGCCCTTGCCGGTGCAGCCGTGGGCGACGACCGAGGCGTTGTGCTTGTGGGCGGCGGCCACCAGGTGCTTGACGATGGCGGGCCGGGAGAGCGCCGAGACCAGCGGGTAGCGGTCCATGTACAGGGCGTTGGCCTTGATCGCCGGGAGGCAGTACTCGTCGGCGAACTCGTCCTTGGCGTCGGCGACCTCGGCCTCGACCGCACCGCAGGCGAGCGCGCGCTTGCGGATGACGTCCAGGTCCTCGCCGCCCTGGCCGACGTCCACGGCGACGGCGATGACCTCGGCACCCGTCTCCTCGGCGATCCAGCCGATGGCGACGGAGGTGTCCAGTCCGCCCGAGTAGGCGAGTACGACGCGCTCGGTCACGGGGTTCTCCTTACGGTGCAATCACTGACGGGTATAATTATGCAGAGCTCCGTATGTTTTGTCAACGCGGTCCCCCGGGGGGGTGACCGCCGCCCGCAGAACCGGAACCCTCGGCGTGTACGGGGGGCGGGGAAGCGCGGCCACGGGCGGTGACCGCACGCGTCGAGGGCCGGAAGCGCGGCCCGCCGGCGGCGCTCGCGCCGAGGACCGGCCCGTCTGCTTCACCGCGACCGCCCCGCTCGCCGCGGCGGGCACACCGGCCTCTTCCCGAGGGCCGCGGGGAACGCTCGTCGTGGTCGACGAAGGCGCCCGCGACCGCCGGGACTTCGACGGCGGCGGGACCGGCGCGCCCCGCGGGAGGGGGAACCGGCCGGATCACCCTGCTGCGGCGCGCGTTCAGCGGCCCGCCCGAGGTGCTGGGGCCGAGCGGTGTTCCGCGCCGGACCCCGGTGGGCCGAGTGCCCCGGCCGGTCCACGGACGCCGGCGAACCCGCCGCCGGCGCCGTCGTCATCGGCCGCGCGCCGGCGGATCAGCGACGCGTGCGCTTCCGCCGGCCCTTCGCGGACCACCCCCGGTCCCCGAGGAGCGCATCCGGCGCGCCGGGCACTCCGGGCGCACGCCGGACCGGTGGCCGGCCGCCTGCGGCGGGCGTGAGGAGCCCGTCCGGTACAGCGTCGGCGGCCTGCCGGCACCGCCGCAGCCGCCGCGCACCGCCCGAGCGCCCCCGTTCGGGCCCGCTCCACAAGCGGCCGGGGGCCGGCCCGCGTACGGTCCCGACCATGCGCCTCGGCCTCGTACTCGCGTCCGTGCTCCTGACGCTCGCCCCCGTGGACGGTGCGCCGCTGCCCGCCCGGATGGCGGACACCGGCGGTGGCACTCAGCTGATCACGGCGGTGGCGCCGCACGCCGGGGCGACCACCGGGACGGTGACGTGGTGGGACCGGCGCGGCGGACGGTGGGTCAGGACGGGAACGGCGCGGGCCCGGTTCGGCGCGGGCGGCCTGGTCGAGGGCGCCCGGCGCGTGCAGGGCACCTCCACCACACCGGCCGGGCTCTACGACCTGCCGTACGCCTTCGGCATCGAGCCCGCGCCGCCGCGCACCGGCCACGCCTACCGGCGGGTGACCCGCGCCTCCTGGTGGTGCCAGGACAACCGGTCCCGCGCCTACAACCGCTGGGTGGAGGGGCTGCCCGCCGACTGCCGGGCCGCGGAGGCCGAGCACCTGATCGACCACCGCGCGCAGTACGCGCACGCGCTGGTCGTCGGCTTCAACTACGCGCGTCCGGTGCGCGGGCGGGGCGCCGGGATCTTCCTGCACGTCGACGGGCGCGGGCCGACGGCGGGTTGTGTCTCCGTGCCGAAGGGCGCGATGGCCCGGATCCTGGCGTGGGCGAGGCCGGAGCGCCGGCCGCACATCGCGATCGGGACGGACGGCGGGAAGACGGCCGTCGTGCGGTACTGACACCACCCGCCGGACGCGTGCGACATCCCGGCCCGTGGCCCGAAACCCCTCAGCTCTCCTTCTGCGCCAGCCGCAGCAGGTGGTCGGCGAGGGCCTGGCCGCCGGCCGGGTCGCGGGAGATGAGCAGCAGCGTGTCGTCGCCCGCGATGGTGCCCAGGATGGCGTGGAGCTGGGCCTGGTCGATGGCGGAGGCCAGGAACTGGGCCGCGCCCGGCGGGGTGCGCAGGACCACCAGGTTGGCGGAGGCCTCGGCGGAGATCAGCAGTTCGCCGGAGAGGCGCCGCATCCGCTCCTCCTTGGCGGACTCGCCGAGCGGGGCCTGCGGGGTGCGGAAGCCGCCCTCGCTGGGGACCGCGTAGATCAGCTCGCCGCCGGTGTTGCGGATCTTCACCGCGCCGAGCTCGTCCAGGTCCCGGGAGAGCGTCGCCTGGGTGACGCTCAGCCCGTCGTCGGCGAGGAGCTTGGCCAGCTGGCTCTGCGAGCGCACCGGCTGCCGGTTGAGGATGTCCACGATCCGGCGGTGGCGGGCGGTGCGCGTCTGCGGAACGGACGGCCCCCCGTGCTCGATGTCCTGGGCCTCGCTCATCGTCGTCTCAATCTCCGGATCATCTGTCCCCGTGCACTGCCTGGAGGACACCGGGCAGGGCCCGCAGGAAGGCGTCCGCCTCGTCGTCGCCGAGGATCAGCGGTGGCATCAGCCGTACGACATCGGGGGCGGGCGCGTTCACCAGGAGGCCGGCGTCCTGAGCCGCCTGCTGCGTCTGGGGCGCGAGGGGCTCGGTGAGCACGATACCCAGCAGCAGGCCCGCGCCGCGGACGTGGGACACCAGCGGGTGGTCCAGGGCTTCGATTTCCTCGCGGAACCGCTCGCCGAGGCGCTTGACCCGGTCGAGCGCTCCATCGGCGGCGAGGGTGTCCAGCACGGCGAGTCCGGCGGCGCAGGCCACGGGGTTGCCGCCGAAGGTGGTGCCGTGCTGTCCCGGCCGGAACAGGCCGGCCGTCTCCCCGAACGCGATCGCCGCGCCGATGGGCAGCCCGCCGCCCAGCCCCTTGGCGAGGGTGACGATGTCGGGCTCGACACCGTGCGCCTGGTGCTCGAACCAGTGCCCGCACCGCCCGATACCGGTCTGCACCTCGTCCAGCACGAGCAGCGTGCCGGTGGCCCGGGTGATCTCGCGGGCGGCTTCGAGGTAGCCCGGCGGCGGGACGACCACGCCGTTCTCGCCCTGGATCGGTTCGACGATCACGAGGGCGGTCCGGTCGGTGACCGCCTCGCGCAGCGCCCCGGCGTCCCCGTACGGCACGTGGGTGACGTCCCCGGGCAGCGGCAGGAAGGGCTGCTGCTTGCCGGGCTGGCCGGTCAGCGCCAGTGAGCCCATGGTGCGGCCGTGGAAGCCACCGGTGGTGGCGACCATGTGGGTGCGGCCGGTCAGTCGGCCGATCTTGAACGCGGCCTCGTTGGCCTCGGCGCCGGAGTTGCAGAAGAAGACCTTGCCGGGGCGGCCGGAGAGCTGGAGCAGCCGTTCCGCGAGCGCGACCGGCGGCTCGGCGACGAAGAGGTTGGAGACATGGCCCAGGGAGGCGATCTGCCGGGAGACCGCCTCCACGACGGCCGGGTGGGCGTGGCCGAGCGCGTTGACCGCGATCCCGCCGACGAAGTCGAGGTACTCGGTGCCGTCGGCGTCCCACACCCGGGCGCCCCGGCCCCGCACCAGGGACAGCCTGGGCGTGCCGTAGTTGTCCATCAGCGCGCCCTGCCAGCGCCGGGTCAGTTCCTGTCCGGTCACCGGGCTCCCCCTGACCGCTCGTCGGGAAGGGCGTCGGGCACGACCATCGTGCCGATGCCCTCGTCGGTGAAGATCTCCAGCAGGATGGAGTGCTGGACCCGGCCGTCGATCACGCGGGCCGTGTTGACCCCGTTGCGCACGGCGTGCAGGCAGCCCTCCATCTTGGGGACCATGCCGCTGGCCAGTTCGGGCAGCAGTTTCTCCAGCTGGGTGGCGGTGAGCCGGCTGATGACCTCGTCACTGTGAGGCCAGTCCTCGTACAGGCCCTCCACGTCGGTCAGGACCATCAGGGTCTCGGCACCCAGCGCCGCAGCGAGTGCCGCAGCCGCCGTATCAGCATTGACGTTGTAGACATGTCCGTCGTCCTGGGAACGGGCGATCGAGGAGACGACCGGGATGCGGCCGTCGGCGAGCAGCGCCTCGATCGCGCCGGTGTCGATGTCGGTGATCTCACCGACCCGGCCGATGTCGACGAGTTCGCCCTCGATACGCGGTCGGTGCTTGGTGGCGGTGATGGTGTGGGCGTCCTCGCCGGTCATGCCGACGGCCAGCGGGCCGTGCTGGTTGAGCAGCCCGACGAGCTCGCGCTGGACCTGTCCGGCGAGGACCATCCGTACGACGTCCATCGCCTCGGGCGTGGTCACCCGCAGCCCGGCCTTGAACTCGCTGACCAGGCCGTGCCGGTCGAGCTGGGCGCTGATCTGCGGGCCGCCGCCGTGCACGACGACCGGCTTGAGGCCGGCGTGGCGCAGGAAGACGACGTCCTGGGCGAAGGCGGCCTTCAGCTCCTCGTCCACCATGGCGTTGCCGCCGAACTTGATGACGACGGTCTTGCCGTGGTGCCGGGTCAGCCAGGGCAGCGCCTCGATGAGGATCTGCGCCTTGGGCAGCGCGGTGTGCTTCCGCGCGGGGTTCGAAGGGCTCATGAGCTGTACGCGCTGTTCTCGTGGACGTAGTCGGCGGTGAGGTCGTTGGTCCAGATGACGGCGGACTCGGACCCGGCGGCGAGGTCGGCGGTGATGCGTACCTCCCGGTAGCGCATGTCGACCAGCTCGCGGTCCTCGCCGACGGAACCGTTCCTGCAGACCCAGACGCCGTTGATGGCCACGTTGAGCCGGTCGGGCTCGAAGGCCGCGGCGGTGGTGCCGATGGCGGACAGCACCCGGCCCCAGTTGGGGTCCTCGCCGTGGACGGCGCACTTGAGAAGGTTGTTGCGCGCGATGGAGCGGCCCACCTCGACGGCGTCTTCCTCACTCGCGGCGTTGACCACCTCGATGCGGATGTCCTTGGAGGCCCCTTCGGCGTCACCGACGAGCTGACGGGCCAGATCGGCGCAGACCTCGCGTACGGCGTCGGCGAAGTCGCCGTACCCGGGCGTGACGCCGGCGGCGCCGGAGGCGAGGAGCAGGACGGTGTCGTTGGTGGACATGCATCCGTCGGAGTCGACCCGGTCGAAGGTGATCCGGGTGGCCTCGCGGAGCGCCTTGTCGAGCGCGGGGGCGTCCAGGTCGGCGTCGGTGGTGAGGACGGCGAGCATGGTGGCCAGGCCGGGGGCGAGCATGCCCGCACCCTTGGCCATGCCGCCGACGGTCCAGCCGTCCCTGGTGACGACGGAGGTCTTGTGGACGGTGTCGGTGGTCTTGATGGCGATGGCGGCCTTCTCGCCGCCGTGCTCGGACAGCGCGCCCGCGGCCTTCTCCACGCCGGCCAGGAGACTGTCCATGGGGAGCGGCACCCCGATGAGTCCGGTCGAGGCGACGGCGACCTCGCCCGCGCCGATGTCCAGGACCTCGGCGGCCTTCTCGGCGGTGGCGTGGGTGTCCTGGAAGCCCCGCGGGCCCGTGCAGGCGTTGGCGCCACCGGAGTTGAGGACGACGGCGCGCAGTTCACCGGCCTTGAGGACCTGCTCGGACCAGAGGACCGGCGCGGCCTTGACGCGGTTGGAGGTGAAGACGCCCGCGGCGGCGCGGCGGGGCCCGTTGTTGACCACGAGGGCCAGGTCCGGGCTGCCGTTCTCCTTGATTCCGGCGGCGATGCCCGCCGCCGTGAATCCCTTGGCTGCCGTGACGCTCACTGTGCTTCTCCGTTCGCTTCTCCGCCCGCGCAGCACGAGGGCGCGGCTCTCTTCGTCATCCGCGGCCCGGCGGCTGCCCGCGCGACGCTCACGGTGCTTCTCCGTTCGCTTCTCCGCCCGCGCAGCACGAGGGCGCGGCTCTCTTCGTCATCCGCGGCCCGGCGGCTGCCCGCGCGACGCTCACGGGGCGACTCCTGTCGTGGAGAGACCCGTGTCCTCGGGAAGTCCGAGGGCGATGTTCATGCTCTGCACCGCGCCGCCGGCGGTGCCCTTGGTGAGGTTGTCGATGGCGCTGATGGCGATGACGCGGCCCGCCGCCTCGTCATGGGCGACCTGCACCTGGACGGTGTTGGAACCGTAGACGGACGCCGTCGCCGGCCACTGCCCCTCGGGGAGCAGGTGGACGAACGGCTCGTCGGCGTACGCCTTCTCGTAGGCGGCCCGCACGTCCTGGGCCGTCGTGCCGGGCCTGGCCCTGGCGCTGCACGTGGCGAGGATGCCGCGGGCCATGGGCGCGAGGGTCGGGGTGAACGAGACGGAGACCGGCTCGCCGGCCGCCGCGCTGAGGTTCTGGATCATCTCGGGGGTGTGGCGGTGGCCGCCCCCGACGCCGTACGGGGACATGGAGCCCATGACCTCGGAGCCGAGCAGGTGCGGTTTGAGGGCCTTGCCCGCCCCGGACGTCCCGGTGGCGGCGACGATCACGGCCTCCGGCTCGACCAGACCGCCGGTGTACGCGGGGAAGAGCGCGAGCGACACGGCGGTGGGATAGCAGCCGGGCACCGAGACCCGCCGGGCACCCTCCAGCGCCGCCCGGGCGCCGGGCAGCTCGGGCAGCCCGTAGGGCCAGGTCCCGGCGTGCGGGGAGCCGTAGAACCGCTCCCAGTCGGCCGCGTCCTTCAGCCGGAAGTCGGCGCCCATGTCGATGACCAGGACATCGTCTCCGAGCCGCTCGGCGACGGCGGCGGACTGGCCATGGGGCAGAGCCAGGAAGACGACGTCGTGCCCGGCGAGGGTCTCGGGACCGGTCGGCTCCAGGACCCGGCCGGCGAGCGGCGGCAGGTGCGGCTGGAGCGCGCCGAGCCGCTGTCCGGCGTTGGAGTTGCCGGTCAGGGCGCCGAGCTCGACATGGGGGTGGCCGAGGAGCAGACGGAGCACCTCTCCGCCCGCGTAACCGCTCGCGCCCGCCACTGCTGCACGTACTGCCATCGAGCCCTCCTCGTCGATGGCATGACCATACGCATTGCCGCACGTTTATGCAAAGAGGGTTCGAGGGGTCGCTGCGCGGACGCTGTGACGACGATCGATAGCTGGCCCCTCCGATCGTTTGCTGGCCCCACCTCACTCCGAGCTTGCCACCTTTCGGTCAAATAGCGAGGCCCATCCCCTTTACCACTCAGCAACTGTTTTTCTGGTGACATGTACGCCAAT
The DNA here is from genome assembly GCF_040653855.1 of Streptomyces sp. NPDC050856. Classification (NCBI taxonomy): domain Bacteria; kingdom Bacillati; phylum Actinomycetota; class Actinomycetes; order Kitasatosporales; family Streptomycetaceae; genus Streptomyces; species Streptomyces sp. NPDC050856. The sequence continues at coordinate 9,638 of NZ_JBFAGV010000007.1, forward strand.
GACGGTGCAGCTGCCCCCTCGGAGCAGTGCAGGCTGGAGCAGATGATCACGACCGACGCGATCATCGAGCCCGTACGTTCCCGACTCGCGCTGCGCGAGGGGTGGGCACGTTCATGGACGACTGCTTGGTCCATCGACGGCGATGAGGTCACGTGGCCCGTGCGGGACCTCATGGCGGTACCACTGTTCTCGTCTCAACCGGTCCGTCGCTTCACCTGGCGGGCTCGGCAGCGGCACCGACCGGGTTTGCAGTTTCTCGTGTCGACCGGACGTCATCATGGGTTCGAGTCGCTGGAAGAAGGCCGCCTGCTGCTGGCCTTGGATTTCCTGCGTGTGCAGGAGGTGCTGCCGCAACCGTTCCGGATGGCCTTCGCACACGACGCGGGCCGCGCGGAGCACACGCCGGACTTTCTGGCGGTAATGGCCGACGGAACGCGGTGGCTGTTCGACGTGCGCCCCCGCCACCTGGTCAAGGAGGCGGACGAGCTCAAGTTCGCTGCGGCAGCTGAGGTCGCGCTGTCGTGTGGCTGGCGGTACGCGGTGGTCGTCGGCTGGCAACGGCACGTGTGGTCGGTGCTAGACGCACTTTCGTCCCAGCGTCGGCCGCTCAGTGATCCGTTCCAACTGCAAGAAGAGGTTCTGCAGGAGGCGGCTCGCGGTCCGGTTACCTTCAGTGAGCTCGTCAGTCGCACGTCACTACCGGTGGTGGCCAGGGCTCATACACTTCACCTGCTGTGGCACCGCCGTCTGGGGTAGACCTGGGTCGCCCACTGGACAACGGCTCGGCCGTCTGGCCAGCGGCGGAGATTTCACGATGACAGGCCAGGTGGGGCTACTGCAGGTCCGGACGGGTTCCCGGCTCCGCTTCGACGGCCTGGACTGGGAGGTTCTCAGTATCGAGCCGCAGTTCGGACGGGTGCTGCTGCTGAGTGAGAGCGGTCAGGCCGAGCGGCGCTCTCTCCGCTGGCTTATCCAACACCCCGACTGCCGGACTCTTCCCCAGGCCCCGCGACAGACGGGCGACCGGCAACCTGCGGGCTGGGAAGATCTCACCGAAGGCCAGCAGACCAAGGCTCGACTACGGGCGGCACACCTGCTGGAGGCCGAGACCGGCTTCCGCTCCGGCGACCCTCGACTCGCCGACCCGGGCGAACCGCGCCCGGCCTACGACCCGGATCACACCACTGTGGGCCAGCGGCGCCGTGCGAAGGTCGCCGAGCTGAAGGCTCTGGGCCGGCAGGAGGCAGAAGCGCTCGGCTTGGCGCAGATCAGCGAACGTACGCTGAAGCGGATGGCAGCCGCCTGGTGCGACAAAGGTTTGCTGGGCTGCGCAGACGGGAGATGGCTGCGGATCTCGGGCGGGCGTCGCAGCATCACCGAGGAGGTACGCGAGGCCATCTTCGCGGTGCGCAAGGAGACCATTCACCGCTCGCGGATGAGCATGCGAAGCCGCGAGCGTCTGATCCACCAGTACGTCCGAGAAAAGCACGGGAGCGACGTCACGGTCCCGGGGTATGACACGCTCAGGGCCGTCTGGCGTGAGTGGTTCGGCCCCGGAGGAGCCCGGCAACGGTACGTGCGCTCCGCCGAGCAGACCGAGACTTCCACTGCACGGATGGTGGTGCACCGACCCGGTCAGGTGGTCGCGCTGGACACCACCGTCCTGCCGGTAAAGGTCCGCGAGACAGTCTTCGGCGAACCTGTGTCCGTACACCTGACCCTAGCGCTGGACTGCTACTCCCACTCACTGGTCGCTTTCCGGCTCACGCTCGTCTCGGACACGTCGGTGGACGTGGCGATGCTGCTCCGAGAGGTGATGATGCCCCTGCCGATGCGGGCCGGCTGGGGAGATGAAATGGAGTGGCCGTACCCGGGCGTCCCTGCAACGGTGGTCGCCCAGCTGGCCGGCCACAGAGCAGCCGCGCTGCCGTTTGTCGCCCCCGAAACGGTCACCACCGACCACGGCGGCCCCTACAAGAACCATCACCTCGTGGAGGCCGAACGTGTGCTGGGTTGCAATGTGCTCCCCGCCCGCACGCTGCGTCCTACTGACAAGCACGTCATCGAGCGGACGTTTGGTGGAGTCCGGAGCCTGCTGTTCGAAGTGCTGCCCGGCTACACGGGAGTCGACGTCGCTGACCGCGGAGCCGACCCGGAGAGCGATGCGACGCTCACGCTGGACGAGATGGAGCACCTGATCGCGACTTGGATCGTCAAGGTGTGGCAGAACCGCAGGCTGGGCGAGTACGCGCCGGCCTGGGGCCCCGGCGAGGAACACAGCCCGAACACCCTCTTCGCAGCGGCAATGAATCAGGGCGGGTTCGCCCTGCAGATCCCGCAGCCGGAGTTGTACTACCTGCTGCTGCCACGGCACTACGTGAAGATCCACGCCCGGCGCGGGGTGAAGATCGGCGGCCTCTGGTACGGCAAGGATCAGGCCGCTCTGGGCGAACACTGGGACCAGCCGTCGACACGTGGCGGCCGGCATAAGGGCAAGTGGGTGGTCCGCTCCGATCGCCGTGATCGCCGCAGCGTGTATTTCCAGGACCCTGCCGACGCCGAGGTGTGGCACCAGCTGCGGTGGAACGGGCTGCCGGCCGAGGACGAGGTTCCGGCCTTCACCTCAACCACGGCCGAGGCCCTCCTGACGGAGGCCCGCAGCAGAGGCATCTCCCCTCACTCGGATGGCGACCTGTTGCCGGTGCTGCTGGAGCTGCTCGGCGGTACCGTCCCGGTCGACAAATGGCCGACCGGTTTTAGCAAAGGCGCGCGCACCCAGCATGCCCGCCGTTCCACGCAGGCTGCTGCGGCCCGTGCCGACCGTCCGCCCTCCCCTCCGGTACCGGAGCTGCGGGAGCCAATCGCCGACGAGGTAGTTGCACTGTCCTGGCCACGCGAGGCCCGTGGGGCCGACGACGCTCTCCGCGCCGACATGCGGCGCCGCCGCGAAGCAGCCGTGCCAAACCGTCCCACGCCACCTCCCCGACTTGGGGAAGCTTTGCGGCGCCGAGGACTCTTCGCCTTGCTGGACGACCTGGATGACGAAGCTGACATGCCCTCTGGTGGGGCCGCAGGAGAGGGTGCATGACGAAAGACGACGAGCACACCGCCGCCACTCTTGCCCGCCTCATGACGGGCGGACCGCCTCCGGTGCGCGAAACACTTTCCGGATGGGAGCAGTGGCGGACGGCACGGGCCGAGTTCGCCCCGGCCCCGCAGATGGACCTGGCTACGTGGCGAGTCCTCAGCCCCCGCGAGCGGCTGCTGCACGACCTGCACCGGGCAGCCACGCACTCGAACCTCCCCGTCCTGCAGACCCCGATGACCAGGAAGATCGCCCGGCGCTTGACGGCTCGTCTGAAGACCAACTGGCTGAAGCAGAAGCCGACCACCCGCGCGGGCATCATGATCACGGGCGGCGGTGCTCAGGGTAAGACGGAGACTGTCTGCGAGATCATCGCCACCTTTCAGGACGACTGGGAGCGACTGGGTCGGCTCATGGCACCTGGCATGCCCGGCACCCGCGACGTCACGGCGCCGGTCGCCTATGTCCAGACGCCGGTGACAGCGAAGCCGAAAAGCACCTGCAAGGCCATCTTGAGCTTCTACGATGCCCCGGTAGCCAGCCGGATGGACCTGCCCGACCTCGTCCGCCAGGTCGCCGCATCCTTGCATGATCACGGGACGCGTGTCCTTGTCTTGGATGACATCACGCGGCTTCGCATGCACCGGGCCGACGACCAGGACACCCTCGATCTGATCCGGGCGTTCATGAGCATGCACGTCACGCTCGTCCTCATCGGTGTCGACATTCCTTCCTCCGGGCTCCTACGGGAGGGCCGTTTTGACACGCAGCGTGGTCAGGTCGCCTTCCCGGCCCCGAAGAGCGCCAAGGTATTCGGCTTGGAGTCCACGCAGACCGAGCGGCGCTTCGACCTGGTGGAACTCGACCGGTTCCACTACGGCACCCCCGTCCAGATCTCCGCATGGGCCGAGCACCTGGCCGGCGTGGAGCACTGCCTTCGGCTGCTCAAGGCACCTATGGGAATGCTCACCGGTGGAGCCATGCCCGAATACCTCTACAGGCGCACGAACGGCGTCGTCGGCCTACTGGAACGACTCATCGAAGACGGCTGCGAGGAGGCGATCGACACCGGCACAGAATGCCTGACCGAAACTCTGTTGGACGGCATCGACATCGACATCACCGACGACCCCCACCGTGACCATCAGGCCGGGGAAGTCCCTCGCGTTCCCGAGCACGAGACCGCTGGCCAGCGCAGGCGTGCACGTAACAGCAGCTTTGACGACCGTGGTCCCACCGCCGCAGACACTGGAAGCTGACGAGGCCACTCATGGCTCCACTTCCGCGAAGCCTCGATCCGTTGTCTGATGAGTCCTTGCCCGGGTACCTGCTGCGGCTGTCCTTTCGGCTCGGTCTGACGCCTGCCGAGCTAGGACGCTTCGCGGGCCTGGTGTCCACAAGTGGCGGTTATCTCCCCCGCAGGCTCATCCTCGGTTTCACCGGCCTTGCGCTCGACGAGTTCACCCAGGCCACGCGACTGTCACGCGGCGAAGCCTCTGCCCTCACCCTGGGCCCGTGGCGGCAGAACTATCCGCCCATTCACCGGTGGTTACCTCCTCCGCACGGGCCAGCCCCACAAATGGACAAGTGGCTGCCGGGCGGACTCACGCGCTACTGTCCACGCTGCCTGGCGGGTGATGGCAGCCCAATCCAGCGCGAGTACGGCGGCCCCTGGAAGAAGGAATGGCACCTCGGGATCGTCTTCGCCTGCCCACAACATGATGGCTTCCTCCAGCACCGATGTCCGCAGGGAGGAGAACCGCCTGACTACGACCGTGCGACGGGACTGATCCCTTACGACGGTGTACGCGGCCTCCACCCGGCCGAGTGCCGCTATCCACTACCGCCTACCGCTCGCAAACTCAGACGTCTTCCTTGCCGGGCCCGGCTCGACCGCGCTCCGTTGCCTTCCGTACGCCCCACCCGGCAGCTCCTGGACCTGCAAACTCAGCTCCTGAGCCTCCTGGCCTCTCATAGGGACGACCATGAAGTCCGCGCATACTTCAACGACCTGCACCTTCTGAGCGTGCTGATCACAGCCTCGTGGCCCACAGCAGTCACATGGTGGACCCCGCATTCGTCTCAGCTGTCGATGCCGAGGTCCGTGCGAGAAGGACTTTCGGCACACTCCGTTTCCACGACGCTGCCCCTGCCGACCCTGTCGCGAGCGGAGCCGTGCTTGGCGTCGCTAACTCTCTGCTGCATGCCGACGCCTTTCGCGACGTGCTCGCCGATTCCCTCGAATCCGCCTTCACCAGCGTCCCGGCCAGAGCCGGCTGGGCCCGGGTCTTTGCCAAGTACGAGACCTCATGCTCGCTGCGTCTGCGCACTGCTATGGCTCCCCTGATCCGTACCTACTCACCATCTCCCGGATGGACCGCACCACGTTCCACACCCCCTGTCGGCTACCGGGCCGAACACGTCCCCGCACATCTGGAGCCGGACTGGCACGACCGATACTTCCGCGATCTCACCGGACTGACGAACCACAGAGTCCTACGCCGGATGGCGGCCATTCAACTTGTCCAGTGGGCCACAAACACCTCCGTCGAGGCAGCAACCCGCTATCTCGGCATCACACCCGAGAAAATGCAGCACACCGAGGACAACGTGCTCCTCTGGTTGAACTCCTCACATGACGTCCAAGACTTCGGCGTTGCACTGGGCAACCTGGCCGCAGAGCTCAAAGAGCGGGCCGAGATGCTCATCAACTACAAGCGCCGCCGCGAGGCTCTCAGCGATTGGGCTCTCACCCCCGAGACCTGGCGGGAACTGACCAGTCAGCTACAGGACAGTCCTGGCAAACAGCCTGTCCTCGACGATCGCAAGCGCCAGGATGCCTCCGTGTTCGTCTGGGTCCGCGTCACCCACGGAGAGCACCTGTTCGCGCCCCGGCCCATCGAAGCCGCCCAGCCTCCTCACGTCCAGGAGCGGTGGGCCGCCCGACGCAACACCACGTGGCACCTTCTCTACTCCCATGTCAACCCAGGCCCGCATTACGTCGCCCTTCGCCGCGTCCTCGCCGAGTACGCGGAAGATCTAGCCCGAAGCATCGACCGCGGGGGTGGTGCAGATCAGCGGCTGGCATCAGAACTTCATCGATGACCAGTTCAGGCGGCAAGAGAGTCGCGACACCTACATGCCTGAGGTCTTGCCGTGGTTGTCTCAGTTACCCGCCAAGGGCAGGTCACCAAGCGTGACTACATGGGCTGCCGACACGGCGGCTCGCCGAAGCCGTACCCCCAACGCTTGATGTACCTCGCAGCGCGGGGCTACGACCGCTGCTGGCGAGGCTGTCGAAGAGGAGCGGTTTGAGAGAGACTGGGTGCACTACCTGAACACGCAACCCCTAGCAGAGGGGTGCATTCCTTGACGAGACGGAGATCTTCCTTGCCTCATGGCTGGAAACTTGTTGTGGCCGTGGCTGGAGCTGTCGCGGTACTGGCGACCCCTCTGGTCTGGTTGCTCGGCGGCCCGAGTGCTGGCGAGATCGTCGGTGCATCCATTCAGGCCGGTACAGGGGCGCTCGCACTTCTATGGGCTGTCTTGAGCGGAAACGGTCAGCGTGACGAAGCAATCAGTACTGGCGAAGCTCGATCTGTCCAGGGTGGGCGGGCTCACACGGGAGTTCGGCGGCCTGGCGGCAAGGGTGCACGGGGTGCCCGCGCGGAGAACACAGGCAATGCAACGGCTGACGGCCCTGACAGCAGCGCTGGGACAGGCGTCGATTACAGCTGAACCGTGGGGTGAGAGGTCTTTGCCATGAGGCTACGTTTCTGGAAGTTCCGCAAGGCCACGTCTTCGCCAGCGCCGACCTCGACAGACGCAGCGGTGCAGGTGAGAGATACCGGGGATGCGATGGCTTCTCAGAACTCCTCAGCGCTAACCGGCTACCGGGGTACGACCGACCACCACAGCATGCCGCTCACAGTCGTCGGTACCGGCGACGCGACAGCCACCGACGGTGGTCTCGCGATCAGTGGTGGCGTCGGCGAATTGCACCTCCACTCCACCGCACCGGACGAGGTCAGCCGTCTCGCCCAGGCACACCACCTGCTGACCCGCCTTGACACCGCCTGGCGAGGCCACGTACGAAACGCAATCGGTGGCTACAACGGAGATCAGACTCAACACCTCGGTCGAGAAGCAGCACGTGATGCGATGCTCGCAGCCATCGATGAGACTTCCGGGGCTCTGATCATCCATGGAGCATCGGGCACTGGCAAGAGTGCGTTGATCATCGACGCCATATCGCACAGCCGTCACACCAGCCAAGGTCTGAACCTGCGTCACTTGCCGCCTGCCTTCCTCGATTTTGAAAAGCTACTCGGCATGCAGCTAGACCAAGCACTCTCTGCTCTGCAACCGCAGCCCAGTGTCCTGATCATCGATGGTGCAGATGCGGCTGCGGAGATTCATACCGAGGCGCTCCTCTATCTCCTTGAGACTGCGAAGAGTGTTGCCATCAGGGTTGTCATCGTCACAAACGACGCAGCGCTGGGCGCTGTTCGAGACGCCACGCGGCGGACAATGACCAGTGTCTCCGAGTACGAAGTTTCTGGCTTGGACGATGAGGAACTGGCAACCATCGCTGTGGCATTCCCTCGGATGCGCCGTCTCGTCGAGAACGTCCAGGCACGCGAACTGCTTCGACGTCCAGCCGTATCCGACCTCCTTGTTCGCGCCGGCGGCAGCGAAGTCCCGCTCACCGACGCCGATGCAATGCGGGAGGTTTGGCATGGGTTGGTCCGGCGTAACGAAAATTCCAGCAACGGCCAGCCGAATGCCCGTGATCGGGTCATGCGCCTGCTTGCACGACAGCAGCTAGACGAGCAGTCCACAGAGGAAGTTGCAGGCCAGCTAGACGACGCAGCCGTGGCTGGGCTGCGCCAGGACGGGTTGCTACGCCCAGCCCTCGAGCTTCCGTGGCATTCCCTTCCGGTCTTCTCCCACGACCTGTTGCGCAACTACGCAATGGCACACGTGCTGCTCGTTGACGCCAAGCCCGGCGACAAACTTGATACATGCCATGCCCCCCGCTGGGCACTGCCAGCAGCACGGCTTGCATGTCAGGCTCTGCTGACAACCTCAGCAGATGCCTTGGGGACAACCCTTGCGCAGCGCTTCGCCTCGCTACACCAGCAGTTTCAGGCCTTGACTGCTAAAGGCTTTGGTGAACGCTGGGCCGATGTGCCTGGCGAGGCTCTCCTGAGTGCTGGCCGTGATGCAGCTAGTTGGAAGGCGGCTTGGCCCGATATCACTCAAGCCAGTCCAGACCTGATCGACCGCCTCCTGCGTCTGCTGAACCAACGCCACCGCCAAGACGGAATTCTCGATCCGATAGCCGCTTCACCTATCGTCGCCTGCTTGCTCGATGACGGCCTCACAGCACCTCTCAGCGAGGCCGTCCCGGAGACGATCCGAGACTGGCAGCTCGGCCTGATCACCATGGACGCCCCGGCCAGCAATGCACTGCGCCTGCAACTGCGCGACCAGTTGGTGGCGAGGTGTCGGGAGGGTGCCGAACGACTGGCTCGAGAGGACTCCGAGCGCAAGGCGCGACTCGCCGCGCGTACGCCGGAGCAGGTCGCTGCCGATGAGGAGCGAGCTGAACAGTTCAGGATCTTCAGCTCCACTTCCCTCGCTCGCCGGCGACGCCGGCGGCAACATCAGCTACCAAGGGAGCTGACAGACCGCGCATTGTTGGAGCAGCTTGCTCTTCTTGGTCCCGACATCGGAGATGATGGTGAGCAGCTTCTCCTTGAGGTCGCCAACCACCAACCTCATCATCTAGCACCTGCGTTGGAGGAGATCGGGACGGGGCGAGCCCTTGCCGCCTACAGCCCGGAACTCCTCCGCAGGCTTGTAAAAGCCTACTACATTGAAGAGAAAGATACCGAAGACGACTATTTCGCTTCAGGGTTCCTCGACGACGGAATCCGCCGTCACGACGGGCGAAGTGTTCCGTTCTCACCACTGGCCGCCTACTATCGCGGCCCCTTCCTCCCGATGCTCCAAACGGGATTCCGTGAAGGTGTAGAGGTAATCAACGCCATGCTGAACGCCGCCGCCCGGCACCGAGTCAGAAAATTGACATCTCCAAGATTCGGATCAAACTCTGACAGGGACGCCGAAGACTACTTCGAGACCCTGACAATCGATGCCGTCGAACGTCGCTTCATAGGCGATGCGCAGACATATCTCTGGTACCGCGGAACCGGGGTTGGGCCGTATCCCTGTATGAGCGCACTGCAGGCACTGGAAATTACCTGCGACAGGTACATCGAGCACGGTGCACCTACATCAGTTTTGATATCCATCCTTCTAAAAGGATGCGAAAACCTCGCCATGGTCGGGCTGGTTGTCGGCATGCTCATTCGGCACATAGATTCCGCCGGGACGACTCTGGACGACTTTCTCAGCGAACCGGGGATTTGGCACCTTGAGTTCTCCCGAGCAACCAGCGAACACATTGGCCTGGCTGCAGCTACACCAGGTATTTCTCATGTCGAGAGACGCAAGTGGAACCTGCGCGATGCGGCGACACTCATCGCGCTGCAAGCGACTGATGCTCGTCGCCAGGAACGGCTTCGCCAGATCGGACAGATCTTGGAAGCGAAAGCACGCCAAGAACTCGATCGTCTCCGCTCTGCCGCCGTTTCCGCGGAAGAACTAGAGCGATTCAATGAGGCAGCAACAACCACCATAGCTATGGTCCGCAACTGGGCCAGCTGCCTGGACCGAAGCCGTTACTCCTTCGAGCGAGGACCTGACGGCACCGTGCTGGCGCAGGCAGAGCCGCCCGAGGACGTCATTACCCAACTGCAGCCAGGAAACGAGGATATTGCTCGCGTCAATCAAGCTCTAGCTCTGAGCAATCGATACGGAGTGCACCGTCATTCCACCGTAAGCAGCCCTGTCTCCGCTAGCGAGCTGACACGCGACCTCGCCGTCGCTCGCGACCTGCAGGCCAACCCGCCGCGTATCAGCGCCAGCGACCCAGCCCAGGCACCCGCCGACGTGGCCGCCTACGCCCTGCAAGCAGCCCTGCTCCATGGGGAGGATCTTTCACCAGATGACATTGCGTGGGCGGCAACCACGCTTCTCGACATCGCTGAAACCATCCAGCATGCAATCGACGATGAGAGCACCTTCCCCTGGGGAGCAGACCGAAGCGCTGCCCGTGCCCTGCCCCTGCTACTCCTACCTCAAGCCACTACCCTGCGGCGTTCCCTGGGACTGGATACCCACACGGGCAAGCAGCAGCTCAACGATGCTCTGCACGATCTGGGTTGCGCTTCCACGCTGGAAACCCGGATTTTCTTTGCAGCTGCGCTTGATCCACTCTGGTCAGCACCCTGTGTCCCAGATGACTGCCCCCACAACAGCGCCTTTGAGGTACTGCAGGATTCTGCGCGACACAGCGCGATCGGTCCATGGGACCAGGACGGCCAGCGGAGGGACGTTCGTCACCTGGATGGCAGTCTCGCCCAAGATCTCGCGAGCATCCCAGGAGATGAGATCTTGGTTCCCCAACTAAGCCCCGCGATACGGGGGCTGGCGCCGGCAGCTATATCCGGATGCCGTTCGCATCAAGCTATGACGCTGTTGAGGGTTCTACTGGAAGCACACAGTCGTGGGCTCGCCAGCCTTGAGTATCAGTACCACCACAGCAGCAACGACGCTCTCATCGCGGCCCGGGCCTTGCTGACCATCACCGATCGCGACGGCACTGCTCTCCGCCGCCACCTCACCGCATACGCCGGGAGCGCGGATGCCCTCGCGGAGGCTCTGCATGCCTTGGCCGCCTCAGCGGAGGAGAATGAGCAACTCGCCATCGTGGCTAGACAGATCTGGCCGGAAGTCATGGATCACGTACTCGACCTCGTTGATGCAGGACACAAGCCCGACGTCCACGGGTTCTTCGGCGCTCAAGCCGTAGCAGCTCTTGTGCCTGCACCGACCTACGACAACGCCTACCTGCACCGGGAGCTTGCCGGCCCACCTTGCACGTGGACCGCGCTCTCATCATGGGCAGCTCAGATCGACCGCTGGCTTCCGTACGGCACAGGGGTGCCCGCATGCGTGGACGCGCTTGTTGCAGCGCTGCGTACTTTGTCGATTGACGATCAGATCCGATACGGAATGCCCTGGTTGGAGAAGCTCGTATCAGAGAACTCCGATGAGATCGCACAGCAGTCCTATCTACTCCCTGGCTGGCTGCGTGACGTACACAGCTCGGCCAAAGGATCAACAACTGCCCAGCAGTGGCAACGCATTGTGGACGTACTAACGGTGGCGGGAGACTCGCGCCTCTCCGATCTCGTCGACTGACGTCTACGGCTGTCCGCACTAGCCCGGCATGATCAGCTGAGCAAGACCCAGGCAATTCACGCCGGAAGGCCACGACGTCAACGATGAGGACGTTACCTGCCCCTCCCCCGCCCAAGGGCGGGCACATCGTTCTCCTGGGTCGCTCCCTGTTCAACGTCAAGAGCAGCGGCTCCGGCCAGGATCTACGCTTCTTGGGGGTCCCGTCCGCCGTCGAGCACGACGAGGAAGAAGGCTGAGCCCTCAAGTCGGTCCGCGGCAGGCTTCGAGATCGTCTCACTGCCGCAAAGCATGGCCACCTAACGGTCCGCGCAGTCGAACCGAAACCCGTGTGCGGTGCGACAGGGCGGAGCTTTACCGTTTACTGGGTGACCGAAGACCAGTGGACGCCTCTGTCCGACCGTGATGCTCCTGCTGCCCGCGCCCTGCGGGACGGCGTTCCCGCCAGCCTCGAACTCCCGCTCAGGGAATGGATCCGCACCACCGCCGAGCGGTACACCGGTGCTGCCGAGCGGGCCGCCCTCCGAATCGACGTGGTCCTGTACGCCGAGGAAGGCGGGCATGAGGACGTCGGCACCGGCGAGCGCCTGGCCTACTGGACTCCCACCGAGAAGCTGCTGGACATTATCGACGCGCTGCTTGACCTGGCGCCCACCGGTGGATGGCAGAACACTCCGCTGACCGCAAGCCTTCCAACCTGGCAGGCCGCCCTCATAGCGGCGAACTCCCTGCCCGACTCGCAGTACCGCGTTCCGCTGCAGCGGCTCCTCAACGACGCTGGTTCGCTGTACACGATCCGAGCCGACGGGCGGGCCTTGGTGCGGCGTGTCGACTCGGCGGTGGCGGCAGTCACCGACGCGGCCGCCAAGACAGCGGACCAGCCCGAACGCGGTTCGGCCACCCGTCACCTGCGGCAGGCCCTCGGCGCCGCGTATGCCCTGCAGCCTGACCCCGTGAAGGCGTACAGCGAGGCGATCAAGGCGGTCGAGTCGGCCGCGCACGCCACCCTGCAGCCGAAGCACGCCAAGGCGACGCTGGGCACGATGCTCGGGGAGTTCCGCCAGGTGAAGGCCAAGCTCAGTGTGCCGATCGCTGGACAGTCCGGGACGGAGGGCCTGGCTGTGGTCGAGAGCATGATGGACCTGCTGTGGACAGGACAAACCAGCCGTCACGGCAACCTGCAGGAGACCCGGGACGAGACCGTGCAGGAGGCGTTCATGGCGGTGCACCTCGCCTCGACCTTGGTCCAACTGTTCGCGTCGGGTGCCGTGCAGCGCTCCTAACCCAGTGCGTCTTCGGTGAGTCGGCCAGAACACAGACACGGTGCCCTGACCGGCTCGCCATAGATGGTATGAGCCCTTCAACCCTCTGCAAGGACTACTCGCTGGCCTACCTGCCTAGCCGCCCCCTGCCCAGACACCTCTGCAGCGCAAACATACCGACGGCACCGCCCCGCCCGGCTCCTCCCCGACGGCAGGCGGAACGAGCAGATTCTTGGAAGCCGACGAAGGCAGAACGGACGCTAGTGGGACCAACGTCTCCCCACCAGCAGCGGGACCCAGCCTTACATCGAGGCCCGTCTGGGCCACCTAGAGGCCTTCCTTAGGGCCAACTACCCTTCCTTGCAACCTACCGACCTGGAACTCTCAGAGGCCTCTAGGCCACCTATCGGTCTTCGTCACAGACGCCGCGACCGAGAACTTCGGCCGGCGCAAGTCGCGGGAACGGCCCCCGCCGCCGGTCGCGTGACGCTGCCGTTGATGTACGGGAAAGGTGACAAGCGCGAGGAACCCGCCGGATACACGTCATCCGAACCACCCGGTCGCGGCGCACGACGGACATGACGCACCGCGGGACCGGCCGGGGCTCGGACGGCCGGTTGCGCGGTGTCGCGCACCACGAGGTAACGATCACTCCGCCGATCCGAGGGTTGCGCGCCGGTTGGCGGTGAAGCGCGCCTTCTTCTGACGATTTCCACACGTGTTCATGTCACACCACTTGCGAGTGCGGCTTTGACTGGTGTCCAAGAAGGCGGCCCGGCAGGTTGGCGAAGCACACAAGGCCAATCTTCCGTCTCGTTCACCTGCGATGATGCTGATCGCGTCGGCGGCGATCACGCCGAGGGCGTCTTCCACGCGGGTAGCCGAGCTGAGCCGCCATCGCCGCTCGCCCTCGGGAGTCAGTATCGCCACGGCCCGGCCCTGAGCACTGCGGCCGTTGATGACTTGGACGGCAGACGCAGGGAGAGCGGCCTGGATCGCGGCCGCTGTCGCGGCGGCGTGAATCGACTCCCTCAGCTCCCGAGCGAGGTCGAGCTGGGCTGTGGAGCAGGAGTCCACGGCGAGCCCGTTCACCGCCAGCCAGTCGATGAGTCGCTGCGGCGTGGGAATGCGCTCCACAGCGTTGCCATACCGCTCCGACAGAGTCCCCGTGAAGCTGGTCGCCAGCACGTCACCGAGGCGGAAGTCTGGAAAGGCAGCACACATGGAACCACCTTAGCCGGTTGCAGCGCGGCTCGAAGACCTGTTAGAACCGTCTTAGCCGGTTCGCGGTGGATCGTGGCCGGTTCCACGACGGCAAGGAGGTCTCATGCCCCGTCCGACCAGCGACGTGCAAGCCTTTGAAGCCCACGCGACCGACGCCGACCTCGACGATCTGCGCGCGCGACTGGCCGCGGCGCGACTACCGGAGACGGAGACGGTCCATCGCGCCGCGCCCGGCCCTCGCCGATGGGAACAGGGCGTTCCTCTCGCCGACCTCGTCGATGTCGTGCACTACTGGCGCACCGGGTACGACTGGCGGTCGTTCGAAGAGCGCCTCAATCGGATCGGCCAGTTCCGCACGACGATCGATGATCTGGGAATCCACTTCCTGCACCGCCGATCCGCGCGCGCGGATGCCACTCCTCTGATCTTGACGCACGGCTGGCCGGGCAGCATTGCCGAGTTCGTCGATGTAGTGGACGAACTGGCGGATCCCGCAGATGTCGACGCGCCGGCGTTCCACGTCGTGGTGCCCTCGCTGCCAGGCTTTGGTTACAGCGACAAGCCGGCCACCACTGGGTGGGGAACCGAGAAGGTCGCGGCCGCATGGGTGGAATTGATGGGAAGGCTCGGCTACAGCGAGTTCGCAGCCCACGGCGGCGACTGGGGAGGCGTGATCACCACGGTCCTCGGTGGCAGGTTCCCGGCGCGCGTTCTCGGTATCCACACAACGTTCGCTGAGGCACCGCCCGGACTGACAACGCACGGGCTGACGGCGGTCGAGCGCGAGTGGACCGAGGAAACCCGCGAATTCAGGCGCCACCGCACGGCGTACGCGAAGCAGCAGGCGACCCGACCGCAGACGATCGGCCACTCGCTCGTCGACTCACCGGTCGGGCTTCTCGCCTGGATCCTTGACAAGTTCGCCGAGTGGTCGGACACCGAGGACAGCCCGTTCGAGACGATTTCCATGGACCGCCTTCTTGACGACGTCACCCTGTACTGGCTGACGCGGACCGGCGCGTCGGCGGCCCGCATCTACTACGAGAGCCACAACTCGCTGGACCCCGAACTTCGGGTCGATGTCCCGGCGGCGATCAGTATGTACCCCCGCGACATCGAGAAGTGTCCGCGCCCCTGGGCGGAGGAGCGGTACCGACAGATCGTCCGATGGAGGTCGCCCGAAACAGGGGGACACTTCCCGTCGCTGGAGGTCCCCGAGTACTTCGTCAAGGATCTGCAGGAGGGCCTCGCGGCAGTGCTGGCCGCCAATCGGTGAACACGGCTCGGCCACCCGGCACTCGATGACCGCGTGGTCCGGCTCAAGGCGCTGCCCGACACCCGCCGGACCGGGCTCATCGCAACGGCGGAACGTGCCACGACCGTGATCCCCCGACTGAAACTCCCGGTCACAGTGCGCACCGGGCGGAGCGGTGCGGGTGCGGTCGAGTGGCGGCGGGACGGCCGCGCGCCCCCCTCACGCGCCGAGGCCGTACTCCCGTGACCAGGAGTACGGCCTCCAAGGCGCCGGGCGCCACGGTGTGCGGCTCGCTCACACCGGCAGACCCAGCCCCCGCAGCAGAGCCGCGACCTGCGGCACGACTCCGTTCGCCGTGCCGGTCACGATGCCGATCACGCTGTCGACCAAACCACCAACGATGGGCAGACCCACGACCGTACCTCCAGTTTCGTCGCCGGATGACGCTGGACGGGAGGCTATGCGTACGGGACGGGCAAGTCCGGGCAAGCCGGCCGTGAGTCCCCCGTGCACCTGTCGGCATCCGCTCGGACGGGCGAACCCGGCACCCCGGCGCCGACGGCTCCGGTGCCGGCCGGACCGCGGCCCGCCACTGTCCGGGGCGACGCTCGGCCGCCGCCGCCACCCGGATCGCTGTGCTCGCTCGGGCGGCGGGCGACTCGCGAGCCGTGTGTCCTCCACCGGCGCTCGGGAGGGCGCCGGGAGGACGGGGCGATCAGGAACGCGGCTGGGAGACCTGGCCGGCCTTCGCGGCCTTCTCCTCCTTGACGCGCGCCGCTTCCTTGCGGACCTCGGCCTGGGTGGCGCGCTCCTGCCGCAGCCAGCCGGGATTCTCCGCCTTCAGCGCCTCGATCTGCTCGGTGGTGAGGGCGTCCGTGACGCCGCCACGGGCGAGGCCCGAGATGGAGACGCCCAGTTTCGCCGCGACCACCGGCCGGGGGTGCGGGCCGTTGCGTCGCAGCTCCACCAGCCACTCGGGCGGCTCCGTCTGCAGCGCGCTCAGCTCGGCGCGTGAGACGACACCCTCGCGGAACTCGGCGGGGGTGGCTTCGAGGTACACACCCAGCTTCTTCGCCGCCGTGGCGGGCTTCATCGTCTGGGTGGTCTGGTGCGACGTCATGCGTCAAGGGTATCGAGCATGTGCGCGACCTCTGACCACGGCCGGTAAGCTGGCCCGGTGACAGGCTCGGAAGTACCCCCCTCGTTCCGGCTCGCGTACGTCCCCGGGGTGACGCCGAGCAAATGGGTGCGGATCTGGCACGAGCGGCTGCCGGACGTCCCGCTGACCCTGGTCGCGGTGACCGCCGCCGAAGCGCCCGACGTGCTGCGCGGCAGCGGCGCCGACGCCGGCCTCGTGCGGATGCCGGCCGACCGGACGGACCTCAGCGCGATCCCGCTCTACACCGAGACGACGGTGGTCGTTGTCCCGAAGGACCACGTCGTGGCGGCCGTCGAGGAGGTGTCCACCGAGGACCTCGCCGACGACATCGTGCTGCACCCCCTCGACGACATCCTCGAATGGGAGAGCCTGCCCGGCAAGCCCGCCAAGGAGCGGCCCGCCACCACGGCGGACGCCGTCGAACTGGTGGCGGCCGGGGTGGGCGTCCTGGTCGTCCCCCAGTCCCTCGCCCGCCTGCACCACCGCAAGGACCTCACGTACCGGCCGGTCGCGGACGCTCCGCAGTCGGCCGTCGCGCTGTCGTGGCCCGAGGAGGCGACCACCGATCTGGTGGAGCAGTTCATCGGGATCGTCCGCGGGCGCACCGTGAACAGCACACGGGGCCGCCCGGCGACCCCCGCTCAGCCCAAGCGCAAGCGCCCCGACGCGGGCGGCGCCCAGCGCAAGCCGGCGGCCGGCAAGGGTTCCCGGGGTGGCTCCGGCGGCCCCAAGGGCGGCAAGGGAGCCAAGCGCGGCAAGCCCCGCCGCCGGTCGTAGCCGGCCGGTCCTCGTCGCCCCGCCGCCGGTCCAGGGCCCGCCGCCCGTCGCGCCGGTGGCGGCACCGGGCGGCCGGTGGCCCCGGGTGTCACTTCTTGACGGCTCGCAGGACGACGAACTTGGGGTCGCTCGCGACCACCTCGCAGTTGCCGAAGAGGCGCCGCAGGGTCACGTGGTAGCCCAGGTGACGGTTGCCGACCACCCACAGCTCGCCGCCGCGCCGCAGTGCGCGGCGCGCCCCGGTGAACATCCGCCGGGCCGTCATGTCGGTGGTCGCCTGGTGGCTGTGGAAGGGCGGGTTGTTGAGGACCAGGTCGACGGACTCGGCCGGGACGTCCGTCAGGCCGTCGCCCACCAGGAACTCCGCCCTCGTCTCCGGTGCCGCGTTGGCCCGGAAGGTCTCCCGGGCGGAGGCCACCGCCTGGTAGGACTCGTCCACGAAGAGCAGCTCCGCGCCGGGGTCGGCCAGCGCCACGGCCAGACCCACCACGCCGTTGCCGCAGCCCAGGTCGACGACCCGGGCGTCGCCGAGCCCGCTGGGCAGGTGCCGGAGGAAGAAGCGCGTACCGATGTCGAGGCGGTCGGCGCAGAAGATCCCCGCGTGGTTGACGACGGTCCGGCCGGCCACGGTGGCGGCGTCCCCGGGCAGCGCGTAGCGGTGGGGCCAGGGGCTGGCGGTGCGCGGAAGAGCCGGGTCCGGTGTGCAGAGGATGAGCCGGGCCTTCTTCACGGCGAGCGAGGTGCGCGTGGGGCCGATGACGCGCTCGAAGAGCTTGAGCGTGGAGGTGTGGATCTCCTTGACCATCCCCGTCGCGACGACGACCGTGCCGGCGTGGACGGCGGGGGCCAGGCGGTGCAGCTGGTCCTCCAGGAGCGCCAGGCTCTTGGGCAGGCGCACCAGCAGCACATCGATCCGCTCGGGCGGCGTGTCCCTGGTGGTCAGCGACTGGACCGCGCTCTCGTCGACGCCGTTGCGGGCCAGGTTCGCCCGGGTCGCCCGGTGGGCGAGGTAGGAGTCGGTGATCTGTACGGGGCGGTACTCGGCCAGCGCGGTGACCAGGGCGCCCCACCGGTCCCCCACCACGGCGACGGTCCCGGGGAGCCCGGCGGGGTGCTCCTCCGCCAGGTGTCGCAGCAGGTACTCGTCGGCGGCGTCCCAGGCGCGCAGGGGGTCGCGCGGGTCCTCGGGATGGCGGGCGAGCCGGAGCTCGCCCCAGGGCGTGGTCAAACGGTTCATCGTGCCTTCAGGCTAGCCGGTGGTGGCGGTGGCCCCGGACCGCGGCGTCACGCCGGCCCGAGGTGCATCCAGTGCTCCGGGACGTCGAGGGGCGTGAACCCGGCCCTGGCGTACACCCCGTGGGCGTCCTGCGTGGCGAGTACGATCCGGCGCACCCCGTACGGGGCGAGGTGGTCGCGGACCGCCTCGACGAGGGCGGTGCCCAGGCCGTTGCCGCGGGCGCGCCGGTCGACGTAGACGTCGCAGAGCCAGGCGAAGGTGGCGTGGTCGGTGACGACCCGGGCGTAGGCGGCCAGCTCTCCCGAACCGGTCTCGTAGGCGCCGAAGTTGAGCGATCCGTCGATGGCCCGGTCCTGCTTCTCGCGGCTGCGGCCGAGCGCCCAGTACGCGTCGGTGGTCAGCCACTGGTGGACGCGGGCCCGGTCCAGGCGGGCGGGGTCGGTGGAGATCTCGTACGCGTCGAGGGCGGTGGTCCGGTTCATGGCCCAACGTTCGCAGAGGGCGTGCCCGTTGTCAGTGGCGGATGCCACGCTCCGTCCCGCCGGGACGGCGGACGGGGCCGGTCAGGCGGTGACTTCGTCGTGGGCGGCGCGCAACCGGCGCACCCCCTCGGCGATCTCCGCCGGGCCGGCGACGCCCGCGAAACCCAACCGCACGTGCCCGGCGGGTGGTTCGGCGCAGAAGTAGGGGCGGCCGGGGGCGACGGCGACACCCGCGCGCAGGGCGGCGGCGAGCAGGGCGGGCTCGTCGGTGGTGTCGGGCAGCCGCAACCAGAGGTGGTGGCCGCCGGAGGGGATGTGGGGCAGGGCCAGCGCGGGCAGGTGCAGGGCGAGCGCGGTGGTCATGGTGTCGCGCCGGGCTCTGAGCGCGGCCGACACCGCCCGGAGGTGCCGGCTCCAGGCGGGCGATCCGACCAGCTCCAGGGCGGCTTCCTGGAGGGGTCCGGGCACGAAGAAACTGTCGACCACCTGGATGGCGCGCAGCCGCTCCAGCACCGGACCGCGCGCGGCCAGCGCGCCCACCCGCAGGCTGGGCGAGGTGGCCTTGGTGAGCGAGCGGACATGGACGACGACGCCGTCCGGGTCGTCGGCGGCGAGCGGAGCGGGCAGCGGGGGCGCGTCCTCGTGGGCGAGGCTGCGCGCGAAGTCGTCCTCGACCACGAAGGCACCCGCCTCGCGGGCGATCCGGACGACCTCGTGCCGCCGCTCGCCGGCGAGGACCGCGCCGGTCGGGTTCTGGAACAGCGGCTGGGCGACGAAGACCCGGGCGCCGGTGGCGCGGAAGGCGGCGGCCAGGAGTTCGGGGCGTACGCCGTCGCGGTCGGCCGGGACGGGCACGGGGCGGAGTCCGGCGGCGCGGGCGACGGCCAGCATGCCCGGATAGGTGGGTGACTCGACCAGCACGGGGGCGCCCGGCGGGGCCAGCGCCCGCAGCGCGGTGGTGATCGCGGCCTGGCCGCCGGCGGTGACGAGCACGTCGGCGGCGCCGACCGTGCCGCCGATCTCGCGGGCGAACCAGTCGCGCAGTTCGGGCAGGCCGTCGACGGGGGGCCGGCCCCAGGCGCCGGGCCGCCGGCCGGCCCGGGCGAGGGCGGCGGCGAGGGCGCGTTCGGGTTGGAGGGAGGGGTGCAGGTAGCCACCGTTGAACTCGATGACTCCGGTCGGCGGGGCGGCCAGGGTGACCAGGACGCCGGACGCGTCGACGGAGCGGGGCACGGCGTCACCGGCGGAATCGGCGCTCAGGGACACCTCCTGCCAGGAGGTGTCCCCGGCCGGCGGGGTCGCGGCGCGGGGCCGGGCCCGGAAGGCGCCCGCACCGGGCCGGGTCACGACCAGGCCCTCGGCGGCGAGCCGGGCGAGCGCGCGGGAGACGGTCACCGGGGAGACCCGGTGGCGCTCCACCAGGGCACGGCTCGACGGCAGCTTCTCACCCGGGGAGTAGCGGTTGAGCTCCTGCTTCAGGACCTGCGCCAACTCGGCCACACTGCTACGCTCTTGCATGAAAGTACACGATAGCGCTACTCACTCCGGCCCGATAGCGGGCCACTCCCCCTCCCGCCCCGGCGGCGGCACGCTGCTCGCCGCACTGGGCGTCGTCGCCTTCTCGCTGACCTTCCCCTCCACCGTGTGGGGGCTGGAGAGCTTCGGCCCGTGGTCGCTGGTGGCGGTCCGCCGGCGTCCTGGCCGCGGTGCTCGCCGGGGGCTTCCTGCTGGCGCTGCGCGTCCCGCTTCCCGAGCGCCGCCACTGGGCCGGGCTGGCGGTGGTCGGCGGCGGTGTGGTGGTGGGCTTCCCGCTGCTCACCACGCTGGCGCTGCGGACCGCCACCACCTCGCACGCCGCGGTGGTGGTCGGGCTGCTCCCGCTGACGACCGCGGCCTTCGCCGCCGTGCGCACCGGGCGGCGCCCGCCCCGGCTGTTCTGGCTGGCGGCGCTCACCGGGGCGGCCGTGGTGATCGCGTTCACCCTGCTGGAGAGCGGCGGGGCGCTGTCGGGCGGCGACCTCTACCTGTTCGGCGCGCTGCTGGTGTGCGCCGCCGGTTACACCGAGGGCGGCCGGCTGGCCGGGGTGATGCCGGGCTGGCAGGTGATCGGCTGGGCGCTGATCCTCTGCCTCCCGCTCGCGGTGGCCGGCTCGGCGGTGGCGCTGGCCTTCGAGCCGGTGCGGCTCACCGCCCACGGAGTGCTCGGCCTGTTGTGGGTGGCGGCCGGGTCGACCTTCTTCGGGCTGTACGTCTGGTACCGGGGCATGGCGTCGATCGGTATCGCCCGGGCCAGCCAGCTCCAGCTCGCCCAGCCGATGCTCACCCTCCTGTGGTCGGTGTGCGTGCTCGGGGAGCCGCTGTCGGCCGCCGCGCCGGTCGCGGCCGGAGCGGTACTGGTGTGCATCGCGGTCACCCAGCGGACGGGCAGGCAGGAGGGCCGGCCGGGCGGGACCGACGGCCGGGCCGTCCACCGCCGGGCTATGTGACGCGACGCGGCACACCGGCGGACGTAGACTCCCCATACAGACCGACAAGAGGGATATAACCGGCACGAGGAGGTCACTCCCGATGCAAGCGACTGTGGGCGACACACTGCTGGTGCACGGCAGGCACGTCGGCCAGCACGACCGGACCGCCGAGGTCATCGAAGTGCTCGGGCCCGACGGCACACCCCCGTACCGCGTCCGGTTCAACGACGACGACCACGAGGCCGTGATGTCACCCGGCCCCGACACCGTGGTGCGGCACAAGGAAATGGGTTAGCTCCGCCCGCTAGCCCGGCGGGCGGACCGACGTCGGGTAGTGGTCGGCCACCACCTTGGCCATCGCCCCGATGCGGTCCGCCACCACCTCCTTGGCCGAGAAGAACACATGGCCGCCCACCCCGCCGTACTCCTCGGCGAGAGCGAGGTGGCGGGAGAGCTCCGCCGGGTCCTGCCAGGCGGCCGGCTGGGCGGGGTCGCCCGCCTTGTACAGCGCCTCCCCCACGTACAGGTCGACGTCCGTGCCCGCCACCACGCCGTCCCACCAGGGCACCAGCTTGGCGTAGTCGGCCGCGGCGAACCCGATGTGCCAGTACAGCTGCGGCGTGACGTAGTCGATCCAGCCCTCCTTGACCCACTTGCGGGTGTCCGCGTGCAGGTCGTCATAGGTCTCCACCCCGGCCCTGGTGTCCGAGCCGAGCGGGTCGGTGGCCGCGTTGCGCCAGACCCCGAACGGGCTGATCCCGAACCGCACGTCCTTCCCGGTCTCCTGGATGCGGCCGGCCATCCCGCTCACCAGCCGGTCGATGTTGTCCCGCCGCCAGGCGGCCTTGTCCGGGAACCCGGCACCGTGGGCCGCGTAGGTCCCGTCGTCGGCGAAGACCTGCCCGGCCACCGGGTACGGGTAGAAGTAGTCGTCGAAGTGGACGGCGTCGACCTCGTAGCGGCGTACCGCGTCGAGCATCGCGTCCTGCACGAAGTCCCGGACCTCCGGCAGTCCGGGGTCGTAGTACAGCTTTCCGCCGTAGGGCAGCACCCAGTCGGGATGCACCCTGGCCGGGTGCCCCTCGGCCAGCCGCGCGGGGTCGGTGTGGTTGGCGACGCGGTAGGGGTTGAACCAGGCGTGCAGTTCCAGACCGCGCCGGTGGGCCTCCGCCACGGCGGTGCCCAGCGGGTCCCAGCCGGGGTCCTTGCCCTGGACGCCGGTGAGGTACTGCGACCACGGCTCGTACGGCGAGGGCCACAGGGCGTCGGCGGTGGGCCGCACCTGGAAGATCACGGCGTTCAGCCGCCGCTTGACCGCGGTGTCCAGGTACGCCAGCAGTTCGGCGCGCTGCTCGGCCGCGGTCAGCCCGGGGCGCGAGGGCCAGTCGCGGTTGGCGACGGTCGCCAGCCACATCCCCCGGAACTCCTGGCCGGCCCTGCCCCTCCGGCGCCCCTTCCGGTTCCCCTGGCCCCGTCCGTGACCCCCTCCGCTCCCGCCCCGCGGCACCCCCGCCGCCGGGAGCGAGGACCCGCCCGCCGCGACCGCGTCCGCCGCGACCAGCAGCGACGCCAGCGCTCCTGCCGCCCCCGCCACCAGCCGCCTTCTACCGATGTGCCCCATTCGTCGCCCCTTACGTCGTGAGTTGTCCCGCCGTCCTCGCAGAGCATGCCCGCCCCGGGCCGCCATCCATCCGTGCGTACGGAGTAACGTCGGGGGGTCGAGGCGGGCGCCGGAATCACACGGGGGACCTGCCGCAGGAAGATCAGCGAAAGGCACGATGTGACCGACATCGAACGCGTCGGAGTGGTGGGCTGCGGCCAGATGGGCGCGGGCATCGCGGAGGTGTGTGCCCGCAGCGGCCTGGAGGTCAAGGTCGCCGAGACCACCGGCGAGGCCCTGGAGATCGGCCGTACCCGGCTGTACAACTCGCTGTCCAAGGCAGCCGAGCGCGGCAAGATCAGCGAGGCGGAGCGCGACGCGGCGCTGGCCCGGCTGAGCTTCACCACCGACCTCGGCGAATTCGCCGACCGGGACCTGGTCATCGAGGCGGTGGTCGAGAACGAGCAGGTCAAGACGGAGATCTTCCAGGTCCTCGACCAGGTCGTCACCCGCCCCGACGCCATCCTGGCGTCCAACACCTCCTCCATCCCGCTGGTGAAGCTGGCCGTGGCGACCTCGCGCCCCGACCAAGTCATCGGCATCCACTTCTTCAACCCCGCCCCGGTGCAGCAGCTCGTGGAGCTGATCCCGGCGCTGACCACTTCGGAGGGGACGATCAGCCGCTCCCAGGCCGTGGTCGAGAAGGTGCTGGGCAAGCACGCGATCCGGGCCCAGGACCGCTCCGGCTTCGTGGTGAACGCGCTGCTGATCCCGTACCTGCTCTCCGCGATCCGGATGTTCGAGTCGGGGATCGCCAGCCGCGAGGACATCGACAACGGCATGGAGATGGGCTGTGCCCACCCGATGGGCCCGCTCAAGCTCGCCGACCTGATCGGCCTGGACACGGTCGCCTCGGTCGCGGACTCGATGTACGCCGAGTACAAGGAGCCCCTGTACGCCGCTCCCCCGCTGCTCCAGCGGATGGTGGACGCGGGGCGGCTGGGCCGCAAGACCGGCTCCGGGTTCTACCCCTACTCCTGACGGGCTGCTCCCCCCTGCTCCGGGCGGGCGCCGCCGACGCGTGCCGGTGATTCGCACGGGGTGTGCGGAGCGTGTTCGCATATGCCCTGCGCACACGCTCCCCCGGCCCCACCAGGGGGAGTTGACTCGGACCCGCTCAGTGCAGGACCTGCACACCTTCCCCCCGGAGGAGCGGAACCGTGACCACCGAACCCGACCACTTAGCCGCCGTCGAGGAGCTCGCGGAACTGCGCCGCTGCCTCGACGTCGGCTTCGCCCGGATGGACGGGCAGCTCGCGCTGCTCGCCCAGCGGCACGGCCAGATCGACCGCGACCTGACCGACCTGGCCGCCCGGGTCTCCACCCTGGAGCACACCCGATGGCCCCTGCCCGCGGTGTCCGCGCTCACCGCGGCGGGAGCCCTGGCGACGGCCCTCTGGCAGGCACTCGGACGCTGACCGGCGGACCGGCTGTCAGCCCAGCCGCAGATGGTGCAGCATCAGCAGCCCGGCCGCCATGCCGGCGGCCGGGACCTCGCCCCGGGCGATCATGTCGGGCACCAGTTTCAGCGGCACCCATTCGCGGCGCGAGGACTCGAAGTCGTCCTGCGGGTGACCGATGTAGCTGGCGTCCGACGACCAGTACAGGTGGTGGCGGGCGTCGGTGAGGCCGTTGGACGGTTCGACGGTCAGCAGGTGCCGGAGCCGGCCGGGGCGCCAGCCCGTCTCCTCCTCCATCTCCCGGGCCGCCGCGGCCGCGATGTCCTCGCCGTCCTCGACCACGCCGGCGGCGAGCTCCCAGCCCCAGCTGTCCGTGATGAACCGGTGCCGCCACAGCATCAGCACCTCGTTCGCCTCGTTGACGGCCGTCGCCACCGCTACCGGCCGGAGCCGGATGAGGTAGTGGTCCAGATGCCGGCCGTCGGGGAGCACCACATCCGCGAGATTGACCTTGAACCAGCGGTTCTCATACACCGTCTGTTCGCTTAAGTTCGTCCACTGCACGTTTCTGCCACCTTTCGACACGTCGGTGGCAATATCGCAGCAGGCACGTCCTCACAGCGGAACGCGCAACGCCCCGGAGATGAGTTCGGCCGCCTGCGCCGCGTCACGGCACCCGCTCGCCACCAGCCGCTCGCGCACCGCGCGCAGCCGGTCCCGGAGCCGCTGCGACTCCATTCCCCGGGCCCGCTCCGCCATCTCGACCGCGGTACGGGCGGCCCGGTCGGTCTCGCCCTGGCACAGCTCGATCTCACTGAGCATGGCCAGCCGGTGCACCCGGCCCCGGTCGTGCGCCTCGGTCCGCACCGCGGCCGCCGCGTGCTCCCGGGCGGCGGGCAGGTCGCCCAGGCTCAGCAGGGCCTCGGCGACCTGCACATTGACCAGGCCGGGCTGTACGTAGCCGGTCTCGTCCGGCTCGTGCCCCGGCCGGATGTGCTCCGCCTCCGACTCCGCCCGCCGGATGCACCGCAGGGCACCCTGCCCGTCACCGAGGTGGGCGTACGCCTTGGCCTGCATCGCGTACAGGTCGGTGGCGAGCGCCGGGGTGATCTGCCGGCCCGCGGTGCGCAGCGCCGCCTCCGCGAACGCCACCGCCTGCCGGTACTCGCCCATGAACAGCGACTGGTTGACGAGCAGCGCGATCACATAGGCGCCCAGCCCCCGGTCCCCGCTGGCCTTGGCCAGCCGCAGCGCCTGGTGGAAGTAGCGCTGGGCCAGCCCGTGGGCGTCGGAGTCGTACGCGCAGATTCCCGCCACCGCCACCAGTCCGCCGGTCGCCCGGTGCAGCTGGCGGCCCAGTACGTCGTTGTAGGCCCCGCGCAGCAGCGGCGCGGTCTCGGCGTTGAGGAACCGCACGATCCGGGCCCGGGTGGCCACCCCGCCCGCCCTGCGGTACATGAACTCGTAGTGGGCGCGGGCGGCGCGCAGCATCTGGATGTCGGAGTGGCTGACGCGCGTCTGGCCGTCCCGCGAGACGTCGGCGTCCTCCGGGGGGTTCTCCCATTCCCAGACGGGCATCACCGCGGGCGTGCCGGTGACCGCCTGCGCGCCCAGTATGTGGGGCCGCCGCTGCTCGTCGGAGCGCCACAGCGCGGTGGCCCGCTCCACGAAGCCGGACAGCGGCGAACCGTGCGGCGCCACCGCCTCACCGGACACGCCGAGCCCGATGTCGTCGAGGGTGACCGGCCGGAGCAGCCGGGCGCTCAGCACCTCGCAGATGAGGTCGGGCACCCGGCCGCGCGGACGCTGCCCCTTCAACCAGCGCGCCACGGCGGTGTGTTCGTACCGCAGTGCCATACCTCGGGCCCGGCCCGCCTGGTTGACGTGGGCGGCCAGGCCGGCATGGGAGATCCCTGCCTCGTCGAGCAGGGCGTCGAGCAGGGTGTTGGGCTGCACGAGACGCCTCCGGTGGCTCGGTACGGCCCAGCGTAGTGGAGCGGCGTTCACACGGGGTGTGAACGCAGTGCCCGCGTCCGTGGCCCGTGTGCGCTGCCGCCGCCCGCCGGGCGCCGGTTGACTGAGCTCCCTCTCCCCGAGAGGCGTCCCCCACCGGGACGACCGGGCCGCCGGCTCCCCCTCGTACCGTGCGGCGGCCCGTACCACGCCGCCCGCACCGCCGGTCCGCCCGACCCCGACGGCGGGGCGGGCGGCGCCGCCCGCGCCTTCCGTACCAGCCGCTATCGGGAGGAAGGCGCGGGCCGGCACCGGCGCAGCCGCGGTCGGGCGGGCTGTGCCGGCACCCGGGAGCCGTCGCCGCGGTCGCCCCGGTCGTTGCGCAGCACCAGCAGCGCCACATCGTCGGTGACCCGGCCGCCGGTGTGCCGCAGCAGGGCCGAGTGCACCCGGTGGATCACCGCCTCCGGTGACGGCGGATCGCCCCGCGCGGCCTCGGCCAGCACCTCCACCAGCCCGAAGAACCGCCCCGTCGCGTCCCGGGCGTCCTCCGCCCCGTCCGTGTGCAGGAACAGCACCTCCCCCGGCTGCAGTCGCACGCACCGCCGTACCGGCAGCTCGGGCGGCAGCGGGAAGGCGCCCAGCGGCGGCAGCGGGTCACCGCAGGCGAGCGGCCTGGCACCGTGATGGAGCAGGTAGGGCCATGGGTGCCCGCAGTTGAGCGTCAGCACCGAGCCGTCCCGGCGGATCTCCAGCAGCAGGACGGTGACGAATTCCTCGGCCGACGCGCTGCCGGTCTCCCGGCCGCCCGGGGCCGGCGGGTCGTCGCGCGCCCGATCGCGCACATGGCGGCTCATCGCCCGGTCCAGCCGGCGCAGCACCCCGCCGAGCTCGGGCTCGTCGTGCGCGGCCTCCCGGAAGCTGCCCAGCACCGCGACGACCGCCCCGAGGGCGGCCAGCCCGTGGCCGCGCACATCGCCGATGATCACCCGTACGCCGTACGGGGTGAGGACCGCCTCGTAGAGGTCGCCGCCCACGGTCGCGCCCCGGGACGCGGAGAGCTGACCCGCCGCGATGGACAGGCCGTCCAGCCGGGGCGGCAGCGGGCGCAGCAGTACCTGCTGGGTCGCCCGCGCGATCTCGCGGGCCTGTCTGAGTTCCCGGACCAGACCGCGCCGGATGCCCAGGATCAGGCAGGTGCCGACGGTGAAGAAGACGGCGCTGGTGGCGATCCGGCCGGCCAGCCCCTCCTGCTCGGCCAGCGGGCAGGCCAGCTTCCAGGTGATGGCCGCCGCCCCCCACAGGGCGGGCAGCACCAGCGGGGCGAAGGAGAACCGGCAGGTCAGCGGGGGCAGCGGGGCGGAGCGACGGACCCCGGGTCTCGTACGGGTCATGCGGACCGCCCTTCGTCAGGCCCCTTACGCGGACGGGACGACTGAGTCGATCGTCCATGTCGGGACGGAAGGTCCACCAGACTTCTCACTCGAATGAGTGAGGGGGTGCCCGGTGGTCCGGGCACCCCCTCATCAGGGCTCTCCGCCGCGCCTGGGCGTCAGGCCCCGCGCAGCACCGCGCCGGTCCGCCCGGCGGCGAGCGCCACCGCGGCGTCCCGGGCCGCCGACGCCTCGTCGACGGTCAGCGTCCGGTCGGCGGCGCGGAACCGCAGGGCGTACGCCAGGGACTTGCGGCCCTCGCCGACCTGGTCACCGGTGAAGACGTCGAACAGCCGGATGGACTCCAGCAGTTCACCGGCGCCCTCGCGGAGCGCGGCCTCCACATCGGCGGCCGGCACGTCCTGGGCGACGACCAGGGCGACGTCCTGGGTGGCCACCGGGAAGGTGGAGATCCGCGGCGCGCGCACGGCACCGGCCGAGGCCTGCTCGACGGTGTCGAGGTCCAGCTCCATCGCGCAGGTACGGGCGGGCAGGTGCAGCGCCTTGACGACACGGGGGTGCAGCTCACCGGCGTATCCGACGACGTGCTCCCGGCCGTCGACGAGCACCGCCAGCTCGGCGCAGCGGCCCGGGTGCCACGGCCCGTACTGGCCGTTGCGCACGATCAGTTCCGTACCGGCCTCGCGGGCGACGGTCCGGGCGGCCTCGACCGCGTCGGCCCAGTCGGCCGGGCGGCCCCCGCCCCACCAGCCGGCCTGCTCGCGCGCCCCGGCGAGGACGACCGCGGCGTGCCGCGGCTGCTCGGGCAGGACGGCGTCGACGCCGGCGATCTCCTCGTCGGTCGGACGCCGGTCGACGGGCAGCCGCACCGCGACACCCCGCCGCTCGGCGGCCCGGAAGACCAGCCCGGTCTCGAACAGGGCCAGGTCGTGGCTGCCGCGCCCGTCGTTGCGGCGCAGCGCGCCGAGCAGGCCGGGCAGCAGCGCGGTGCGCAGTACGGGCTCTTCGTCGGAGAGCGGGTTGACCAGCCTGACGACCCGGCGGCGGACGTCGTCCGCCGGGATGTCGAGCTGGTCGAGGACCTGCTCGCTGATGAAGGGGTAGTTCAGCGCCTCGACGTAACCGGCTCCCGCCAGGGCGCGGCCCACCCGCCGGTGGGTGCGCTGGCGCTCGGTGAGGCCGCGGCCGGCCGGCGGCCTGGGCAGGGTGGAGGGCAGGTTCTCGTAGCCCTCCAGCCGGATGACCTCTTCGGCGAGGTCGTTGATCTCGCGCAGGTCGGGCCGCCAGGAGGGGACGGTGACGACCAGCTCGTCCTGCCCGTGGACGTCGCAGCCGACCTCCTGGAGGCGGCGGACGACGGTCTCCCGGCCGTAGGCGACGCCCGCCACCCGGTCGGGGTGGTCGGCGGCCATGGTGATGGTGTGCGGCGCGGACGGCGCGACGATCTCGGTGACACCGGCCTCGGCGGTGCCCCCCGCGAGCAGCACCAGCAGGTCGACGGTGCGCTGCGCGGCGGCGGCCGCGGCCTGCGGGTCGACACCGCGCTCGAAGCGCTTGGACGCCTCGGACGCCAGCTTGTGGCGGCGGGCGGTGCGGGCGATCGAGATCGCGTCGAAGTGCGCGGCCTCGATGACCACCTCGGTGGTGCCCCTGACCTCGCCCGTCTCCGGGTCGGTCAGCGCGTCGGCGATCTCGGTGTTGGCGCCGCCCATGACGCCCGCCAGGCCGATCGGCCCGCGGTTGTCGGTGATGACCAGGTCGGCCGGGTCCAGGACGCGCACCGTGCCGTCGAGGGTGGTGAGCTTCTCGCCGGGCTCGGCGCGGCGGACCCCGATGGGGCCGTCGAGCCGGGTGCGGTCGTAGGCGTGCAGCGGCTGGCCCAGTTCGAGCATCACGTAGTTGGTGACGTCGACGGCGAGCGAGACGGGGCGCATGCCCGCCTTCTGCAGGCGGCGCCGGAGCCAGATCGGGGAGCGGGCCTCCGGGTCGAGTCCGACGACGGTGCGCGCGGTGAAGCGGGAGCAGCCGATCGGGTCGGAGACCTTGACCAGGTAGCCGTACGAGTTGGGCGCGGGCACGTCCAGCAGCGCCGGGTCGCGCAGCGGCAGCCCGTAGGCGATGGCGACCTCGCGGGCCACACCGCGCATGGACAGGCAGTAGCCCCGGTCGGGCGTGACGGCGATGTCCAGGACCTCGTCGTACAGCTCCAGCAGCGCGGTGGCGTCGGTGCCGACCTCGTGCTCGGGCGGCAGGACGATGATGCCGCCGCTGCCGTCGTCGCCCATGCCGAGCTCGTCGCCGGAGCAGATCATGCCGCGGGAGAACCGGCCGTACGTCTTGCGCTCGGCGATCCGGAAGTCGCCGGGCAGCACGGCGCCGGGCAGGGCGACGACGACCTTGTCGCCCTCGGTGAAGTTCCGGGCGCCGCAGATGATCTCCTGCGGCTCGCCGGTCCCGTTGGCGCCGCCGACGTCGACGGTGCAGAAGCGGATGGGCTTCTTGAACTCGGTCAGCTCCTCGATGGTGAGGACCTTGCCCACCACCAGGGGCCCCGACAGGCCGGCGCCGATCCGCTCGACGGTCTCGACCTCCAGCCCGGCCGGGACGAGCTTGGCCTGTACGTCACGGCCGGTCTCCGTCGCCGGCAGGTCGACGTACTCCCGCAGCCACGAAAGCGGGACCCGCATCAGATCTCCATCCCGAACGGCCGGGTGAACCGGACGTCACCCTCGACCATGTCTCGCATGTCTTCGACGTTGTGGCGGAACATCAGCATCCGCTCGATGCCGAACCCGAAGGCGAACCCGCTGTACTTCTCCGGGTCGACGCCGCAGGCGGTGAGCACCTTGGGGTTGACCATGCCGCAGCCGCCGAGCTCGATCCAGCCCTCGCTGCCGCAGGTGCGGCAGGGCCGGTCCGGGTCGCCGACGGACTCGCCGCGACAGACGTAGCAGAGCATGTCCATCTCGGCGGACGGCTCGGTGAACGGGAAGAAGTTCGGGCGCAGCCGGGTCTTCATGTCCGAGCCGAAGAGCGCCTGGACCATGTGGTCCAGGGTGCCCTTGAGGTCGGCCATGGTCAGGCCCTCGTCGACGGCCAGCAGCTCGATCTGGTGGAAGACCGGGGTGTGCGTGGCGTCGAGCTCGTCCGTGCGGTACACCCGGCCGGGGCACACCACGTAGACGGGCGGCTCGCGGTCGATGAGCGTACGGGCCTGCACCGGGGAGGTGTGGGTGCGCAGCACGATGCCGGACTCGTCGCCGGAGGTGGCCTTCCCCTCGGGGGAGGTGCCCTCGACGAAGAAGGTGTCCTGCATCTGGCGCGCCGGGTGGTCCGGTACGAAGTTCAGGGCGTCGAAGTTGAACCACTCCGCCTCGACCTCGGGGCCCTCGGCCACCTCGTAGCCCATGGAGACGAAGACGTCCGCGACGCGCTCCATGAGGGTGGTCAGCGGGTGGCGGGCGCCGGCCGGGGTGCGGTCGTGCGGCAGGGTGACGTCCACCGCCTCCTCGACCAGCACTCGGGCGTCGCGCTCGGCCTCCAGCTCCGCCTGGCGGGCGGTCAGCGCCTTGGCCACGGCACCGCGGGCCTGGCCGACGCGCTTCCCGGCCTCGGCCTTGGCGTGCGGGGGCAGGGCGCCGATCTCCCGGTTGGCCAGCGCGAGCGGCGAGGTGCCGCCGGTGTGCGCGACCTTCGCGTGCGCGAGCTCGTCGAGGTCGCCCGCGGCGGCGAAGGCGGCGATCGCCTCGTCGCGCATGCGCTCGATCTCGTCCGGTTTCAGTGCCTCGACCTCAACAGGGTCGTACGACTTATTGGGTGCCGACATTTCTTCCCGTACTTCCGATGGGCTGGCTGGGGCCCCCGCTCGACGACCGAGGACGCAAAGGTGCCAAAGGTCGAGTCTAACGGGGTACTGGGAGGCGGATGAGCCCGCGGGGTTCCTCAGCTCAGATAGGCCGGGGCGCCCACGGGCAGCGTAAATCGGAACTCGGCCCCGCCCGCGGGACCTCGGCCGACGGTGATGGTCCCGCCGTGCGCCTCGACGATGCCCTTGACGATGTACAGGCCCAGACCGGTCCCGCCGCGCTTGCTCCCCCGCCAGAAGCGGGTGAAGACACGCCCCATCGACTCCTCGGGGATGCCGGGGCCCTCGTCGCTCACGGTGACGGCCGTTCCCTTCTCGTCGTGGTCCATGGTGGTGGGTGCCACGTCGATGGTGACGGTTCCCTCGCCGTGGCGCACCGCGTTTTCGAGCAGGTTGCCGAGGACCTGGTCGACCTTGTCGGGGTCGGCCCACAGATCGGGCAGCGGGCGGCGCACCCGGACGAAGAACCGGTCGGGGGACTGGCCGCGCGTGGTGTGGGCCTGGACGTGGCGGCCCACGGCGGCGGCGATGTCGACGGGCTGCCGGCGCACCTCCAGCCGGCCGGAGTCGATCCTGGAGATGTCCAGCAGCTCGGCGATCAGCCGCGTCACCCGCCCCGCGTCGGCGTCCACCGTCTCCAGCATCAGCCGCTTCTGGTCGTCGGTGAACCGCTCCCACTTGGCGAGCAGGGTCGCCGTGAACCCCTTGACGGAGGTGAGCGGGGAGCGCAGTTCGTGGGCGACGGTGGCGATCAGCTCGGCGTGGCTGCGCTCGGTACGGCGCCGGGCCTCGGTGCCGCGCAGGGTGACGACCACTCTGCGGACCGGCCCCAGCGGCTGCTCGCGCACATAGCGGGCGGCGACCAGCACCTCGCGGTTGCCGGGCAGCAGCAGGTTGCGCTCGGGCTGGCCGTTGCGGATGGCGAGCCCGCCGTAGGGGTCGGTCATCGCCCACCAGCGGTGCCCCTTGAGGTCCTCCAGCGGCAGCGCCTGCTCCAGCGGGCGGCCCAGCGCCCGGGCGCGCGGCAGGGCGGTGATCCGCGCCGCGGCGGCGTTGAAGCAGACCACCCGGCCGTGCTCGTCGGCGACGACCAGGCCGTCGGGCAGGTCGTCGGGGTCGATGCCGGGCGCCGTGCCGGGGTCGGCCCAGGCACCTGCCGCACCGGTGGCGGCGGACGCGGCGCGGCCGGCGGGCACCCCCGCTAAGGCACCCCGCTCCGCCGCGGGCCTGCTCGTCCCGACCGTCATCCCGCCTCCCACCTCTCCGTCCAGCGCAGTGGGCCCCGAGCCCGCCACACTACTAGCTGAAGGTGACGGAACGGCACCCTCCGGCAGCACGCTGCGCACGTGCGGACGCGTAGAGACATACGGCCGCGGCGGTCGCGAGGTTCAGGCTCTCCGCCTTGCCGTGGATGGGCACCCGCACCACCGCGTCCGCCAGCGCCCGGGTCTCCTCGGGCAGGCCCCAGGCCTCGTTGCCGAAGATCCAGGCCGTCGGCCCGCCCATGGTCCCGGCGTCCAGCTCGGCGTCCAGGTCGTCCTCGCCCGCCCCGTCGGCGGCCAGGATCCGCACCCCGGCGCCCCGGAGCCCGGCCACGGCCTGCTCGACGGGGACGCCGACGGCGACCGGGAGGTGGAAGAGGGACCCCACCGAGGCGCGCACCGACTTGGGGTTGTACAGGTCGACGGAGGCGTCCGTGAGGACGACCGCGTCGGCGCCCGCCGCGTCCGCGCAGCGCAGCACGGTGCCGGCGTTGCCCGGGTCGCGCACGTGGGCGAGGACGGCGACCAGCCTGGGGCGGGCCCGGAGGATCTCCTCGAACGGCGAGTCCAGGAATCGGCAGACGCCGAGGAGGCCCTGGGGGGTGACGGTCTGGGAGACCTCGGCCAGCACCGCGTCGGAGGCGTGGTGGACGCGGGCGCCGGTGGCCCGGGCGGCGGCCACGATGTCGGCGTACCGCTCGGCCGCCTCCACGGTGGTGAACAGCTCGACCAGGGTCGGCTCCCCGTCGCCGCGGTGCTCGACGGCCTCCCGCACGGCCTGCGGCCCCTCGGCGATGAACCGGCGGTCCTTGCCCCGGAAGTTGCGCTTGGCGAGCCGCTTGGCGGCGACGACGCGCGGGGAACGCGGGGAGATCAGCTCGGGGGTTGCCATGGTGCTCGGCGGCTCTTTCCTGACGGGGCGGAGGGGGCTGGTGGCCTACGGGTGCGGCGGGGGCCCGGCGCGGGGGCGTGGCCGGCACCCGGGAGCCGCCGGGGCGAACGCACCGGACCCGCAGGCGCTGGGCCTGCGGGTCCGGGCATGAACGCGGAAGAACTCCGGCCTCGGGATCAGGCGGCGGCCTTCGGGGCGTTGACGTCGCTCGGGAGCGCCTTCTGAGCGACCTCGACCAGCGCGGCGAACGCGTTGGCGTCGTTGACCGCGAGCTCGGCCAGGATCTTGCGGTCCACCTCGATGTTGGCGGCCTTCAGACCCTGGATGAGGCGGTTGTACGTCATGCCGTTGGCGCGGGCAGCGGCGTTGATGCGCTGGATCCACAGCTGACGGAAGTCGCCCTTGCGCTTCTTGCGGTCGTTGTAGTTGTAGACCAGGGAGTGGGTGACCTGCTCCTTGGCCTTGCGGTACAGGCGCGAACGCTGACCGCGGTAGCCGCTGGCCTGCTCGAGGATCGCCCGGCGCTTCTTGTGGGCGTTGACTGCCCGCTTGACGCGTGCCACTTGTTAACTCCTTGTAGCGGGGCCGTGGTTGAGCTCACACGGCCCGGAAACGATTGGGTCCCGGTTTCGGGCTGCCCCCGTCACCGGGGGCGAGAGTCAGTCGGACGCTCAGATACCGAGCATCTTCTTGATCTTCGCGGCGTCACCCGGGGCCATCTCGGCGTTGCCGGTGAGGCGACGCGTCAGCTTGGACGACTTGTGCTCGAGCAGGTGGCGCTTGCCGGCGCGCTCGCGCAGCACCTTGCCGGAGCCGGTGATCTTGAAGCGCTTCTTGGCACCGCTGTGCGTCTTGTTCTTCGGCATAGCGCCGTTCTCTCCTCGTCAGTGGCGCTCCCAGCCGGTCCGCCGGACCGGCGCGGGAGCGTCAGATGTGTCGGTTGATTCCTGGGCGGTCGCCCGGGACTCAGGCCTCGGCGGCCTCGTCGGCGGGCTGGTCCGCCTCGGTGGCCTGGTCGGCCTCGGCGGGCAGACCCTGGCGCTCCGCCTTGCGGGCGGCCTGCGCCTCGCGGGCCTCGGCCATTGCCTCGGTCTTCTTCTTGTGCGGACCGAGAACCATGATCATGTTTCGGCCGTCCTGCTTCGGGTTCGACTCGACGAACCCGAGGTCCTGGACGTCCTCCGCCAGCCGCTGCAGCAGCCGGTAGCCGAGCTCCGGCCGGGACTGCTCGCGACCACGGAACATGATCGTGATCTTGACCTTGTCGCCCTGCTTGAGGAACCGGACGACGTGACCCTTTTTGGTGTCGTAGTCGTGCGGGTCGATCTTCGGCCGGAGCTTCATCTCCTTGATGACCGTGTGCGCCTGGTTCTTGCGCGCCTCACGGGCCTTCATGGCCGACTCGTACTTGAACTTCCCGTAGTCCATGAGCTTGCACACGGGCGGACGGGCGGTCGCCGCGACTTCGACGAGATCGAGGTCGTATTCCTGTGCGAGCTCCAGGGCCTTGGCAAGCGGGACAATCCCGACCTGCTCGCCACTGGGACCGACAAGTCGCACCTCGGGAACGCGAATCCGGTCGTTGATGCGGGGCTCGGCGCTGATGGATCCTCCTCGGTAGCACCACGCGACCGCCTGGCGGACGGACGCGTAACGTCTTTTTTTGAGACCAACCGCGCCGGTGCACGCAAAAATGCCCCGGACGGGACACAGGCGGGGCTCCTGATGAATACCGGAGCACCGCCGCGGTCTACCGCGGGGCGCACATCGGGCGGCCCCATCGTCCGTACGGAACGATGGCTGCCACCTGACCGGTGACCCGCCGTCCCGGAGGACGGCCAGGTGGGAGATCGGAGCCTCCACTTGTGGGCCGGTCACATGAGGTGTCCGGCCGGTCGTCACACCAGGTTAACAGCACCGAGGGGGTGGGGGCCAACCGGCGCGGGGGCCGCATATCGTGTGGGCATGAGTGACGCCACGCCGAGCAACGACGCCCCCGACTTCAACAGCATGACCCGCGACATCGCGGAGGTTCCCGCGGTCGAGGTGATCGTGACGGTCGCCGTCAACCTGATGAGCGCCGCCGCGGTCAAGCTGGGGCTCACCGAGGAGGGCGACCAGTACAAGGACCTGGACGAGGCGCGCAAGCTGATCCACGCGCTCGGGGGCCTGCTGGACGCGGGCGCCACGGAGATCAGCTCCTTCCACGCGGCGCCGCTGCGCGACGGGCTGAAGTCGCTCCAGCTGGCGTTCCGCGAGGCGTCCCTGGTGCCCGACGAGCCCGGTCAGGGCCCGGGCGAGAAGTACACCGGGCCGGTCTTCGGCTGATCCTCACCCTCGTACGTGGAAGGGCTCGCCGGGAGGCGTGGCCGAGGCCGGCAGCAGCGCCAGGTCCAGGCCCCGCACCAGGCGGGCCCTCAGTGTCTCGTCGGCCGCCAGGGCGCTCGCGACGCGCCGGACCGCCTCGGCGGGCACCGCGTCCGGGGCCAGCACCAGGGCGAGGGTGCCGTCCGCGCTGCCCGGGCCCAGGTGGGCGCGGAGCACCGCCGGCTCGGCGGCCACCACGGCCCGCACCGCCGCCGCGACGGCCGGGTCGACCAGCGGGTCGGTGCTGGTGCGGCCCTCGGCGAGGGCGAGCAGCGCCGGACCGGTCAGCTGGTAGGGCACCGGCCCGGCGAGGTCGAGCACCAGGGTGTCGGCCTTCTCGTGGGCGGCGGCCTGGAGCGCCTGGTGCAGGGGCACGGCGACCGGGCGGGCGGCCGGATCCCAGCGGGCCAGCGACTCGGTGGAGGTGAACGCGGGCAGCGCGCGGCGGTCACCCGCGGTGAGCGTCGGGACGGCCATGTCGCTGGTCTTCTCGCGGCGCAGCCCGGTCTCCTCGTCCTCCTCCGCCTCACCGAGGATGGCGACGACCGGGACCAGCAGTCGGGCGTCCTTCAGCGCGGCCAGGACGCGCGGCTCGGCGGACCGGTCCACGGCCCAGGCCGCGAGGGCCTCGGTGAGCCTGGGGTCGGCGGTGCCGTCGTCGTCGGAGAAACCGGGGTCAGGGATGTTCTTGAGCGCCACGCCGAGAGCCTATCCGGGGCTCAGCGCCGTGCCGCGCGCCCCCGCGCCACAGCACGGCCGCCGCGGCCAGCAGCAGCACGCCGGCGCCCCCGGTGACCGGGGCGAGCAGGCCGGTGCCCGCCTCGTCCGCGCGGACGGCCGGCGGCCCGGGGCCGAAGTACCGCGCCCGGTGGCCGGCGGCCCGCGCGCCGGCCCCGGGCAGCCGCGTGCCCGCCTCGATCGCGGCGGCCGGGTCGACCGTCCCGTACCCCTTGTCGTCGTCATGGCCGCCGCCCACCGGGCGGTCCCGGGCGGTGTCCGCGAGCAGCTTCTTGACCTGCGCGGGCGTCAGGCCCGGGTGCGCGGCCCGCACCAGCGCCACGGCGCCGGAGACGAACGCGGAGGCGGCGCTGGTGCCCCAGCCCTCGTAGTACTTGCGGTCGGGGTCGGCGATGACCACGTCGACCCCGGGCGCGCTGACGGTGGCGTACCAGCGGCTGGTGGAGAAGGCGGCGTGGGTGCCGTACCGGTCGACGGCGGTGACCGCGATGACCCCGGGATAGGCGGCGGGGTAGGAGATGTGGTCGCCCTTCTCGCCGCCGTTGCCGGCGGAGGCGACGACGACGGAGCCCTTGGCCAGGGCGTACTGGACGGCCGCGTCCTCGCCGGCGTCGGGGTGGGCCGACTCGCTGTCGTCGCCCAGCGAGAGGTTGATGACGTCCGCGCCCCGGTCGGCGGCCCACCGGATGCCCTGGGCGAGGGCGGTGCCCCGGGTGTTGCGGGCCTTGGTACGGGCCGGGTCGCCGCCTTCCAAAATGACCCGGACGGGCAGGATCCTCGCCTCGGGCGCGATGCCCAGGACGCCGTCCTCGCGGCCGGGGCCGTGCCCGTGTCCCGCGACGATCCCCGCCATGGCGGTGCCGTGGCGGGCCCAGGCCCGGTCGCCCCGCCGGGCGCCGAACCCGACCAGGTCCTTGCCGGGCAGCACGTTGCCGGCCAGGTCGGGATGGCTCGCGTCGACACCGGTGTCCAGGACGGCCACGGTGACGCCCGCGCCCCTGGTGGTGCGCCAGGCCTCGTCGGTGCGCAGCGCCGCCAGGCCCCACTGGCGCGAGCGGATGGTGTCGGCCTGGGCGGGGAGCGCCGGCAGCAGTGCGAACGCCGTGGCGGCCAGGGCCGCGGCGGCGGTACGGCGGAGGTGTCTCACCCGGGCTCCTCCGTGGCCCCGCCGACGGCGCCGCGCAGGCCCCGCTCGATCCGGTCGGCGATGCCCTTGGCCTCGTGGCCCAGGCCCGCCTGGGCGGGCGCGGTGGTCTGGCCGTCGGCCATCGCCTCGGCGGCGGGCTGCGGGTCGGTGACGGCACGGCCGTCGGCGAACCCGGACACCGCGTACACGACCACCGGCACCTCGGTGAGCACGTTCACCCGCCAGCTCGCCCGCTGCCGGTCGCCGAAGCCGGCGGCGGCGGTACCGGGGGCCGGCAGGGCGCGGGGCATCAGGTCGGGGCGTTCGTCCAGGCTCTCGTCGGTGAACCGGGTGTGCAGCGCGGTCATACCGGCGGCGTCGGCCTCGGTGAAGACCAGCCCGACGGTGGTCACCGCGGTGGACGTGGCGTCGGTGTAGGTGGCGCGCAGCAGACGCAGGCAGCCCACCGGCCGCAGCGCCCGGGCCAGGAGCGGGTCCAGCGCGCCCGCGCAGGGCCCGTCGGGCGCGACGGTCAGGCGGGTCCACACCCGGTCGGCCCCGCCCGGGCCGGCGCCGTCGCCCTTGAGGGTGCGCGGGAAGAGCGTGTCCACGGGAACGCTGTGCCACAGGGTGCGGGTCTGGGCGTACCCGGTGCCGGCGGCGGTCTCGCCGACCGCGTCCCCGACGAGCCAGGTCCCGGCGGCGGCGCCGCCGACCAGCCCCAGCCCGAGCACCAGGCACAGCAGGGCGGCGGCGGTCCGGCCGGCGGACCGGGCGCGGACGGGGCGCAGCCGGGTGGTGGTCCCGGCCGGGGCCTCGGGCGGCGCCCAGGCGAACCGGTCGCCGGGGCGGCTCGTGCCCGGGCCGACCGGCGGGCAGGGGACGGCGCCCGGCCCCGGCGTCAGGTCGACGGAGCCGACCGGCCGCCGGCGGGTGGGCGGCGGGCCGGCGGGCCGGGGCGGCGGGGCGCCCTCGGCGGGCCACCCGGCCCGGCGTGTGCCCGGCGGGGCGCCCGCGGCGGCGCCGCGGGGTCCGCCGGCCGGCGCGGCCGGGCCTGGGCGCGGCGGGACACCCGAACGGGAGGGGGGCACCGGACGGGCGGACGGGGACGTGGGACGGGCCGGCTCCTCGGCCGGTGCCGGTCCGGGGGCCGGGGCCGCCTGGCGGACCGGCCGGAGCCGGGTGGTGATCTCCGTGGCCGCCGGTTCCGGCACGCGGTGGCCGGGCCCGGCGGACCGGGCCGCGGGACGCGCGGGACCGCCCGGCGGTATGGGCGGGGGCGGCCCGGCGGGCGTCTGCGGGGCCGGCGCGGGGGCGGGGCGTCCGGGGGCGCCCGGGAGCGGGGCGTCCGTGACGCGCGAGGAGGAGCGGAAGGGGTGTCGTGCTTCGGTGCTCATCCGCCCCCCTCGGTGTCGTTCGTATTCGCCTTTCGGGGCAGGCCCGTTCGTAGCGCGTGGGCGTCACTTTACGGGCTCCGACCGGGTCGTCGGCAACGAGGCCGCAGGTGGGGGCGGGAAGTGACCGGAACGTCCCCCTACCCCCGGACCAGCGGCTCTGGCAGGCTCTGGCCATGACTCCGCGTGCCGCTGACCGCGCCCGGTACGACCGGGCCACCGCCCATCTGGACGCCCCGCTCGCCGTGGTCGACCTGGCGGCGTTCGACGCCAACGCCGACGACCTGGTGCGCCGGGCGGCCGGGAAGCCGATCCGGGTGGCGAGCAAGTCGGTGCGCTGCCGGGCGCTGCTGGAACGGGTGCTGGCGCGTGAGGGGTTCGCCGGCATCATGTCGTTCACACTGGCCGAGTCGGTGTGGCTGGCCCGGGCCGGGTTCGGTGACGTACTGCTGGCCTACCCCTCGGCGGACCGCGCCGGGTTCGCGGAGCTGGCGGGGGACGCCAAGCTCGCGGGCGCGGTGACGGTGATGGTGGACGACCCGGCCCAGCTCGACCTCATCGACGGGGCCAGGGACGGCGGGGGCGAGGTGATCCGGGTCTGTCTGGAGGTGGACACCTCACTGCGCCTGCTGGGCGGCCGGGTGCGGGTCGGGGCCCGGCGCTCACCGCTGCGGGAGCCCGCCCAACTGGCCGAGCTGGCGCGCTCGGTGGCCCGCAGGCCGGGCTTCCGGCTGGTGGGGCTGATGGCCTACGAGGGGCATGTCGCCGGGGTGGGTGACGCGGTCCCGGGCCGTCCGGTGCGCTCCCGGGCCGTCCGGCTGATGCAGGCGGCGGCCCGCGGGGAGCTGGCGGCCCGGCGGGCCGCGGTGGTGCGGGCGGTACGGGAGGTGGCGCCCGGTCTGGAGTTCGTCAACGGCGGTGGCACCGGCAGCGTCCAGCACACGGCCGCCGAGGCGGCGGTGACCGAGGTCGCGGCCGGCTCGGGGCTGTACCTGCCACGGCTGTTCGACCACTACACCTCCTTCACGGGGCGCCCGGCGGCGCTGTTCGCCCAGCCGGTCGTGCGCAGGCCGGGTATGGGCGCGGTGACCGTGCTGGGGGGCGGCTATCCCGCGTCCGGGGCGGCGGGCCGGGACCGGCTGCCCGTCCCGTACCTGCCGGAGGGGCTGCGCTACGACGCGCGGGAGGGCGCGGGCGAGGTGCAGACGCCGCTGCTGGGCTCGCCCGCCGACGACCTGCTGATCGGCGACAAGGTGTGGTTCCGGCACGCCAAGGCCGGGGAGCTGTGCGAGCGTTTCGACGCGCTGCACCTGATCGAGGGCGACCGGGTCACGGCGACCGTGCCGACCTACCGGGGCGAGGGCCGGACCTTCCTGTGACCGGCGTCCCCTCGCCGGCCCCCGCTGTGCGGCGGCCGGCGCCCGGTCAGGGGGCGATGGTGCTGCCGACCCCGCCGCCGGTGGGGCCGCCGATGGGGCGGATGCCCTTCGTGATCTCGTCCATGGTGGTGAGCGGCGGCGCGTCCTGGGTGGCGTCCAGCGCGAAGCGGACGACGACCGGTGCCTCGCTGCCGGCCGGTGAGGGGAAGGCCAGCGACTGGACGTAACCACCGGGCCCGGCGCCGGTGACGACCCGCCACCGGACCAGGTAGCCGGTGCGTCCCGCGACGACGGCGGGGCGGGCGGCGAGCAGCCGGTGGGAACGGATGCCGCCGTGCGGCCGGTTGCCCAGCCGGTCCTCCCCGTACGCCCACTCGGCGGCCCGCTCGATGTCCTGTTCGGCGAGCGCCTGGGGGCTGGTCGTGTCACTCGCCGGGGCGGTGCGGGAGGAAACGGTGCCGCGCGCGCAGCGGCGGCCGGTGGCGGAGGGGCAGGGTGCGTCGGCGACGGTGGCCACGGTGGGGGCGCCGTCGGTGCCGTACTCGGGCTCCCGCCAGCCGTCGAGGACGGGCAGGGTGATGCCGTTGAGCTGGTCGGCGACGGCTGCCGGGCCGTCTGCCGGGCCGTCGGACGGCGGGGCGGAGGCGGGCGCGGACGCCGGTGGCGACGCCGGCGCGGACACGGGGCCGGACGCGGAGGCCGACGGGGCGGGCGGGGACCCGGTGCCCCCGCCCGCCCCGTCGTCACCGGGGCGCAGGAACGTCGCCGCCACGGCGACGGCCGCCACCAGGACCACGCCCGCGACCGCGACGGGCAGGGCGGGCCGGCCGCGCCGCCGGGGCGGCGCGCCCGCGGGGCGGGTGTGCTCGCTCCACGCGGCGCCGTCCCACCAGCGTTCCAGGGCGGGGATGCCCGGATCGGGGTACCAGCCCGGCGGGCTCGTCATGCTCATCCGGCCACCATAGGGGGCGGTTTCGCGGCCCGTACACCGTCCCGGCGGCCGGTCCGGGCGGGCCGTTCCGGCGGCGGGTACGGGCCGGCCGGGCGCCGTACGGCACCCGGCCGCCGGGACGGGGGGCTACACGGGGGTGACGTAGGCCCCGGCGATGCCGCCGTCGACCAGGAAGTCGGTGGCGTTGACGAAGGAGGAGTCGTCGCTCGCCAGGAACGCGACGGCGGCGGCTATCTCCTCCGCGGCGGCGAAACGGCCGACCGGGATGTGGACCAGGCGGCGCGCGGCGCGCTCGGGGTCCTTGGCGAACAGCTCCCGCAGGAGCGGGGTGTCGACCGGTCCCGGGCACAGGGCGTTCACGCGGATCCCCTCCCTGGCGAACTGCACGCCCAGTTCCCGCGACATCGCCAGCACGCCGCCCTTGGAGGCGGTGTAGGAGATCTGCGAGGTCGCCGCGCCCATACGGGCCACGAAGGAGGCGGTGTTGATGATCGAGCCCCTGCCCTGGCGCCGCATGTAGGGGATGGCGGCCTTGCAGCAGAGGTACACGGAGGTGAGGTTGACCTCCTGGACCCGCTTCCAGGCCTCCAGACCGGTGGTCAGGATGGAGTCGTCCTCCGGCGGCGAGATGCCCGCGTTGTTGAAGGCGACGTCCACGCTGCCGTAGGTCTCGTACGCCGTCCTGAAGAGCCCCTCGACCTGTTCGGCGTCGGTGACGTCGACACGTACGAAGGTCCCGCCGACCTCGTCGGCCGCGGCCCCGCCCGCCGTCTCGTCGATGTCGCCGCAGACGACGTGGGCGCCCTCGGAGGCGAGGCGGCGGACGGCGGCGAGGCCGATGCCGCTGCCGGCGCCGGTGACGACGGCGGTACGGCCGACCAGGCGGCGGCAGACTGTCTCTGGGGTGCGGTCGGTCATGTGGTTCAGGCCTCCGTGCTGATGAAGACGTTCTTGGTCTCGGTGAAAGCGGTCAGGGCGTCGGGGCCCAGTTCGCGGCCGATGCCGGACTGCTTGAAGCCGCCGAACGGGGTCCAGTAGCGGACGCTGGAATGGGAGTTGACGGAGAGGTTGCCGGCCGCGACGGCGCCCGAGACGCGCAGCGCGCGGCCGATGTCGCGGGTCCAGAGGGAGCCGGACAGGCCGTACTCGGTGGCGTTGGCCAGCCGTACCGCGTCCTGCTCGTCCTCGAAGGGCAGGACGACGGCCACCGGTCCGAAGACCTCGTCGACGGCGGCGGGCGCGTCGGGCGCGAGTCC
This sequence comes from Streptomyces sp. NPDC050856, assembly GCF_040653855.1. Lineage (NCBI taxonomy): Bacteria > Bacillati > Actinomycetota > Actinomycetes > Kitasatosporales > Streptomycetaceae > Streptomyces > Streptomyces sp. NPDC050856. Next base: position 52,556 of record NZ_JBFAGV010000007.1, read on the forward strand.
GGTGAGGACGGTGGGCGGGAACCAGAAGCCGGGGCCCTCGGGGGCCGTGCCCCGGACACCGGGCGCGTCGTCGGGGACATAGGACCGGACCCGCTCCAGCTGGGTACGGGAGATCAGCGGCCCCATCTGCGTCTTCTCGTCGGCCGGGTCGCCGACGACGACCGCCTCCACGGCGGGCGCCAGCAGCTCCATGAAGCGGTCGTACACCGTCCGCTGGACGAGCACGCGGGTGCGGGCGCAGCAGTCCTGGCCGGCGTTGTCCAGGAAGGACATGGGCGTGGCGGCCGCTGCCGCCTCGATGTCGGCGTCGGCGAAGACGATGTTGGGGCTCTTGCCGCCGAGTTCCAGGGTGACGCGCTTCACGCGGTCGGCACATGTGGCCATGATCCGCTTGCCGACCCGGGTGGATCCGGTGAAGACGATCTTGGCGACGCCGGGGTGCTCGACCAGCGCGTTCCCCGCCACGTCGCCGGCGCCGGGCAGGACCTGGAAGAGGTGCTCGGGCAGGCCGGCCTCCAGGGCGAGGCCGGCGAGGCGCAGGGCGGTCAGGGGGGTGGTCTCGGCGGGCTTGAGGATCACCGCGTTGCCCGCCGCGAGCGCGGGGGCGGTGCCCCAGGCGGCGATGGGCATGGGGAAGTTCCAGGGGGCGATGACGCCGACCACGCCGAGGGGTTCCAGGAGGGTGATGTCGAGACCGCCGGGGACGGGGATCTGCCGGCCGTTCAGCCGCTCGACTCCCCCGGCCGCGTAGTCCAGCAGGTCGCGTACGTTCCCGGCTTCCCAGCGGGCGTTGCCGAGGGTGTGCCCGGCCTCGCGGACCTCCAGCAGGGCCAGTTCCTCGCGGTGGTCGTCCACCACGGCGGCGAACCGGCGCAGCAGCCGGGCGCGGTCGGCGGGGGCGGCGGCGGCCCAGCCGCGCTGGGCCACGGCGGCGCGGGCCACCGCGGCGTCGACGTCGGCGGCGGTGGCGGCCGGGACGGTGGCGACGACCTCTTCGGTGGCGGGGTTGAGTACGTGGTGCTCGGCGGACAAGGCGTTCCTCACAGGCGTTCGAAGGAGCGGCGCAGCTCCCAGTCGGTCACCGCGGCGTCGAAGGCGTCCAGCTCGACCCGCGCCATGTTGCGGTAATGGGCGACCACCTCGTCCCCGAAGGCCGCCCGCGCGATGGGGCTGGACTCCCACAGTTCGGCCGCCTCCCGCAGCGTGGTGGGGACATGGGCGTAGTCGGCGGTGTACGCGTTGCCCTGGCACGCCTCGGGGAGTTCCAGCTCGTGCTCGATGCCGTACAGGCCGGCCGCGACCAGGCCGGCGACGGCCAGGTAGGGGTTGACGTCGCCGCCGGGGAGGCGGTTCTCGAAGCGCAGGGACCGGCCGTGGCCGACCACCCGCAGCGAGCAGGTGCGGTTGTCGTGGCCCCAGGCGACGGCGGTGGGGGCGAAGGAGCCGGGCTGGAAGCGCTTGTACGAGTTGATGTTCGGCGCGTAGAGGAGGGAGAAGTCGCGCATCGCGGCCAGTTGCCCGGCCAGGAAGTACCGCATGACCTGGGACATGCCGCCCGGTCCCGCGCCGGCCATGACGCTGTTGCCCCCGGCGTCCTGGAGGGAGAGGTGGATGTGGCAGGAGTTGCCCTCGCGCTCGTTGTACTTGGCCATGAAGGTGAGCGAGACGCCCTCCTGGGCGGCGATCTCCTTGGCGCCGGTCTTGTACACGGCGTGCTGGTCGCAGGTGACCAGGGCCTCGTCGTACTTGAAGGCGATCTCGTGCTGGCCGGGGTTGCACTCGCCCTTGGCGGACTCGACGGTCAGTCCCGCGGTGGCCATCTCGTTGCGGATCCGGCGCAGCAGCGGTTCGACACGGCCGGTGCCGAGGACCGAGTAGTCGATGTTGTACTGGTTGACCGGGGTCAGGCCCCGGTAGTTCGCGTTCCAGGCCTGCTCGTAGGTGTCCTTGAAGACGATGAACTCCAGCTCCGTGCCGGCGTGGGCGGTGTAGCCGTGTGCGGCGAGCCGTTCCAGCTGGCGGCGCAGGATCTGGCGGGGGGCGGCGACGACGGGTGAGCCGTCGGCCCAGGCCAGGTCGGCGACGAGCAGGGCCGTGCCCTCGTTCCAGGGGGCCAGGCGCAGGGTGGACAGGTCGGGGCGCATGGCGAAGTCGCCGTACCCCTTGGTCCAGGAGGACATCTCGTACCCGTCGACGGTGTTCAGCTCCACGTCCACGGCGAGCAGGTAGTTGCAGCCCTCGGTGCCGTGCTCCAGTACCTCGTCGAGGAAGAACGGCGCGGCGAACCGCTTGCCCTGGAGCCGCCCCTGCATGTCGGGGAAGGCCAGGACCACTGTGTCGATCTCACCGTGCGCGACGAGCCTGCGCAGCTCCTCGACGGCGAGCGGGGGTTTGCGGTCTGCCACGGGATTGCTCCTCCTTCGGTCAGCCGGAAGCCATAAGGTATTGCCGAAGACCATTGCTTGGGAAGGGGAAACCGCGAGGTGGCGAAGAAGACCCCGGGGGGCGGGCCGGAGGACCGGCTGGCCCCCGTACTGCGGCCGGTGCGGGCCGGCAACGGCTTCGAGGAGGCTCTGGAGCAGGTCCTCCAGGTGGTCCGTCTCGGCCTGGTGCCCGGCGGTGAGCGGCTGCCCGCCGAGCGGGAGCTGGCCGAGCGGATGGGCATCAGCCGGGTGACCCTGCGCGAGGTGCTGAAGGTGCTCCAGGAGCAGGGCCTGGTGGAGAGCCGGCGCGGCCGCTACGGCGGAACGTTTGTGCTGCACCGCGACCGCACCCCCGGTGAGCAGGAGCTGCGGCGCCGGATCGCGGCGGTGGACGTGGAGGACACCCTGCGCTTCCGGGAGGTCCTGGAGGTGGGCGCGGCCGGCCTGTGCGCCGCGCACGGGCTCTCCGGGCAGGGTGCCGAGCGGCTGCGCGCGGCGCTGGCGGCGACGCACGACGCGCCGCTGGACGACTACCGGCGCCAGGACACGCTGCTGCACCTGACGCTGGCGGAGCTGTCGGGCTCGCCGACGCTGACCGCGCAGTACGCGGCGGTGCGGGCGTCGGTGAACGACCTGCTGGACTGCATCCCGCTGCTGGTGCGGAACCTGGAGCACTCGCAGCACCAGCACACCGCGCTGGTGGAGGCCGTGCTGGAGGGGGACGCCGACGCGGCGCGCGAGGTGATGCGGGAGCACTGCGCGGGGACGGCGGCGCTGCTGCGCGGGTTCCTGGGCTGAGCGGTCGGCGGGCGGCGGCCTGCGGGCGCACGGGTGGCCGGGTGGCCGGCGGGGGCGGCGCGCCGCCGGGCGCCGGCGAGCAGCGGGCGCGCGGGCGGCGGCGGCCGGTGCGCGGTCGGCGGGCGGCGGCCCGCGGCGGCCCGCGGCCGGGAGCGACGGCGGCGGCCGGCCGGGCGCGGGGCGCGTGGGTCACCGGCGGTCGCGCCGCCGGGCGCGGAGCGCGGGTCGCGCGAGCGGGGCGTTCGCCCGAAAGTCGGGTACGGGTCTTGCGCTCGGGCCGCACCGCCGCAAAGGTATGGGTCCATTCCATTGGGCCGATGCGGGAGCTCTGCTGCCATGACGCTGGACGACACCAAGGACACCTCCGCGCCGGACGGTCCCGACGGCTATCTCGAGCGCCGGGCCCTGCGGCGCGGCAGCGCCGGCTGGCTGCTGCTCACCGGGCTCGGTGTCGGATACGTCGTCTCCGGCGACTTCTCCGGCTGGAACATCGGCCTGGCCAAGGGCGGCTTCGGCGGGCTGGCGATCGCCACCGTCCTGATGGGCGTGATGTACGCCTGCCTGGTCCACGCACTGGCCGAACTGTCCGCCATCCTGCCCGCGGCGGGCGGCGGTTACGGCTTCGCCCGCCGGGCGCTCGGCACCTGGGGCGGCTTCCTGACCGGCACGGCGATCCTCATCGAGTACATCCTCGCCCCGGCCGCGATCTCCATCTTCATCGGCGACTACGTCGAATCGCTCGGCCTGTTCGGCCTGGAGTCCGGCTGGCCCGTCCACCTCGCCTGCTTCGCCGTCTTCATCGGCATCCACCTCTGGGGGGTGGGCGAGGCCCTGCGCTTCAGTCTCGTGGTGACCGGTATCGCGGTGGTGGCGCTGCTGATCTTCGCGGCCGGCGCGTTCACCGACTTCCACGTCGCCGGGCTGGACGACATCCCGGTCGACACCGGCGCGTTCGGCGCCGGCTCGTGGCTGCCGTTCGGCCTGCTGGGCATCTGGGCGGCGTTCCCGTTCGGCATGTGGTTCTTCCTGGGCGTGGAGGGCGTGCCGCTGGCCGCCGAGGAGGCGAAGGACCCGGTGCGGTCCATGCCGAGGGCGCTGTCCCTGTCGATGCTGATCCTGGTGGCACTGGCCGCGCTGACGTTCCTCGCGGCCACCGGGGCGCGCGGTTCGGCCGCGATCCAGGAGGCGGGCAACCCGCTGGTCGTGGCGCTCCAGGGGGACGGCGCCCCCACCCCGCTGAGCCGGTTCGTGAACTACGCGGGCCTCGCCGGCCTGGTGGCGTCCTTCTTCTCCCTCATCTACGCCGGCTCCCGTCAGCTCTTCGCCCTGTCCCGGGCCGGCTACCTGCCCCGGTTCCTGTCCCTGACCAGCCGGCGCAAGTCCCCGTACCTGGGCCTGCTGGTCCCGGGCGCGCTCGGCTTCGCGCTGGCGGCGGGGACCGGGGACGGCGCGCGGATGCTCAACATCGCGGTGTTCGGCGCGACCATCAGCTACGCGCTGATGGCGCTCTCCCACATCGTGCTGCGGCGCCGCGAGCCGGACCTGCCGCGCCCCTACCGCACCCCGGGCGGAGTGCTGACCTCGTCCGTCGCCCTCGCGCTGGCGCTGTCCGCGCTGGTGGCGACGTTCTTGGTGGACAAGGAGGCCGCGTTCATCGCGCTCGGTGTCTACGGCGTCGCCCTGGCCTACTTCGCGCTCTACAGTCGCAAGCGTCTCGTCGCCGGCGCTCCCGAGGAGGAGTTCGCGGCACTGGCCGCGGCCGAGGCCGAACTGGAACGCGGGTGAGAGGAGCGACCGGGGTGCCCACAGGAGGGTCCGCCGACGCGCCCAGGCCGCTGATCGGCGTCACCACCTACCTGGACCGGGCGGCCTGGGGCGTGTGGGACATGCCCGCCGTGCTGCTGCCCGAGGGGTACCCGCGCCTGGTCCAGGCCGCCGGCGGACTCGCCGTGATGCTCCCGCCGGACGCGCCGTCCGCCGCCGCCGACGTGGTCGCCCGGCTCGACGGTCTCGTCGTGGCCGGCGGTCCGGACGTCGAGCCGGCCCGGTACGGGGCCGAGCGCGATCCCCGTACGGGGCCGCCCGCCGTGCGGCGGGACGCCTGGGAGCTGGCGCTGATCGACGCGGCCCTGGCTTCCGGCACACCGCTGCTCGGCATCTGCCGCGGCATGCAGCTGCTGAACGTCGCCCTCGGCGGCACCCTGGTGCAGCATCTGGACGGGCACGTGGAGCGGCCCGGCCTCTTCGGCCACCACACGGTCGAGCCGGTGCCGGGGACGCGGTACGCCTCGCTGGTGCCCGAGGCCACGGAGGTCCCGACCTACCACCACCAGGCGGTGGACCGCGTCGCCGGGGGCCTGACGCCCTCGGCGTACGCGCGGGACGGCACCGTGGAGGCGGTGGAGACGCCGGCCGGGGCCGGGTGGGTGCTGGGGGTGCAGTGGCATCCCGAGATGGGCACCGACACACGGGTGATGACGGGTCTGGTGCGGGCGTCGTGCTGACGGCGGGCCCGTCGGGCCGGGCGGCCGGGTGCGGCCCCGGGCCCTTCCCAGGGGGTGTCCCGCCGATCAGGCCGGATCGGCGGGACACCCCCTAGCGCCGCGCCAGCGACAGCAGGTCCCGGGCCGGTCCGGTGGGCCGGGGGCCGGTCGGCCAGACCGCGCGCAGGGCGCGGCGCAGGCGGACGCCCTCCACCGGGACCTCGACCAGGCGGCGGGACGACAACTCCTCGGTGACCGCCAGCTCGCTGAGGACGGCCGGTCCCGCGCCGCTCACCGCCGCGCCCTTGACCGCCGTCGTGGAGGCGAGCTCCAGCAGCGGCCGCGCCAGTCCGCCGTGCCCGGCGAGCGCCGCGTCCAGCACCTGCCGGGTGCCCGAGCCGTACTCGCGCAGGATCAGCGGGGTGGCCGCGAGCTCGCCGGGGGTGACCGGAGAGCGGCGGCGGGCCCAGCGGTGCGAGGGCGCGGCGACCACCACGAGCCGGTCGTGGGCGACGACCACCGCGTCCAGGCCGTCCGGGACGGCGAGGCCCTCCACGTACCCGAGGTCGGCCTCTCCCGCGAGCAGGCGTTCCGCGACCGCCGCCGAGTTGCCGGCGTGCAGTGAGACAGCCGTGTCGGGACGCTCGGCGCGCAGGGCGATCAGCCAGCCGGGCAGCAGGTACTCGGCGATGGTCATCGAGGCGGCGACCCGCAACCGCGAGTCACGCCGGTCCCGCAGGGCCTGGGCGCCCGCGTCGAAGGCCTCGGCGGCCTCCACCACGCGCCGCGCCCAGTCGGTGACCAGCGCGCCGGCGTCGGTGAGCCGGGAACCGCGCGGCGAGCGGTCGACGAGGGCGACACCGAGCTGCCGTTCCATGGAGCGGACGCGGCTGCTGGCGGCGGGCTGGCTGATGCCCACCTCGCGCGCCGCGCGCCCCAGGCTGCCGTGCCGGGCGACGGCGAGCAGCAGTTCGAGGGCACCGAGGTCGGGCACGCGATGGGAGAGGCTCATAACTCCAGCTTATGGGGTGATAGGTACAAGATCCCTGGTACGGGCGGTTCGGGGCGGCGAGGGTGGGGGCATGGCCCTCCCCGCAGCACTCCTGCTCCTCCCCCGGCGCGCCTCCCTGGCGGCCGTCCGGCACCTCGGCCCCAACTGGTACGCCCCCGTGATGGGCACCGCGATCGTCGCCAACGCGGGGGCCACGCTCCCGGTGCCGCTGCCCGGCGCGCGGACCGCCTGCGCGGCCGTGTGGACGCTGTCACTGCTGATGCTGCTGGCCCTGCTGGCGGCGCGCGCCGCGCACTGGGCGCGCCACCGCGACCAGGCCAGGGCCCATCTGCTGGACCCGGCGGTCGCGCCGTTCTACGGCTGTCCCGCCATGGCCCTGGTCGCGGTCGGCGGTGGCGCCCTGATCGTGGGCCGGGACTGGATCGGTCCGGACGCGGCGGTGGCCCTGGGCACGGTGCTGTTCGCCGCGGGAACGGCGGCCGGCCTGGTGGTGGCGGTGGCGATCCCGTACCTGATGGTGGTGCGCCACGAGGCGGGGGCGGCCTCGCCGGTGTGGCTGCTGCCGGTGGTCGCGCCGATGGTGTCGGCCGCGTTCGGCCCGCTGCTGGTGCCGCACCTGCCCGAGGGGCAGTGGCGGCCGACGCTGCTGGCCGGCTGCTACGGGATGTTCGGGGTGAGCCTGCTGGCCACGCTGGTGGTGCTGCCGCTGGTCTTCGGCCGGCTGATGACCGGCGGACCGCTGCCGGTGGCACTGACCCCGACGCTGTTCCTGGTGCTGGGTCCGCTGGGCCAGTCGGCGACCGCGGCGGGCACGTTCGCCGACGCGGCACCGGCCGTCCCGTACGCGGCGGCGCTGGCGGTGCTGTACGGCGTGCCGGTGATGGGCTTCGCGCTGATGTGGCTGGCGCTGGCCGGCGCCATGGTGGTGCGGGCGCGGCGGCGCGGCATGGGTTTCACGATGACGTGGTGGGCGTTCACCTTCCCCGTGGGCACCTGCGTGACCGGTGCCGGGGGGCTGGCCCAGCACACCGGGCTCACCGCCCTGCGGTGGCTGGCGGTGGCGCTGTACGCGCTCCTGGTGGCGGCCTGGGTCACCGCGGCGGCGCGGACGCTGCGCGGACTGGTCGGCGGAGCGCTGCTCGCAGCGCCGCCGGCGCCTCGGCCAGGGACGGCCCGTACCACGTGAGGTGCCGACCGCCGACCAGCGCCGCGGGCAGGCCCCCGAACGCCTCGGGGCCGTCGTCGGCGGTGAAGCGGTACGGCTCGTCCGGCAGCACCACCAGGTCGGCTCCGCTCCGGCGCAGCTCGTCGAGCGGGACGCGCGGGTAGCGCTCGGGGTGGTCCGCGTACAGGTTGCTCACGCCCAGGCGGGCCAGCAGGTCACCGGCGAAGGTGTCGCGGCCCAGCACCATCCAGGGGCGCCGCCAGACGGGCACCACGGCGGTGCGGGGGGCGTCGGGGGTCACCGCTGCCCAGGCCGCCTCCGCCTCGTCCAGCCAGCGCGGCCGGGCGGCCGCGCCGCAGGCGCGCAGCACCCGCTCCAGCTCGCCGAAGGCCTGGTCGAGGCCGCGGACCTCGGTGACCAGGACGTCCAGCCCGGCGGCGCGCAGGGCGGCGAGGTCGGGCTCGCGGTTCTCCTCCTCGTTGGCGACGACGAGATCCGGGCGGAGCGCCACGACGGCCGCCACATCCGGGTTCTTGGTGCCCCCGATCCGGCGGACGTCCAGCCCCACGGGATGGCTGCACCAGTCGGTGGCGCCGACGAGCGCACCGGGCACGCCGACGGCGACGGCCTCGGTGAGGGAGGGCACCAGTGACACGACGCGCGTCACGACGCCGAGCCGGTCCCGATGTGCTCGGCGACGGCGACCACGAGCAGGCGGGTGCCGGGCCCGGTGGCGCGCCAGCGGTGGCGCACCCCGCCGGACAGGTACAGGGTGTCGCCGCGTTCCAGCCGGTAGGCCCGGCCCTCGGCCTCCACCTCGGCGGCGCCGTCGGCGACGTACAGCAGGACGTCGTTGCGCAGCACCAGCTCGCGTCCCGCGTCGTGCTCGCCGGTGAACTCGTCGGCGTGCATCTGGTGCTCACCGCGCACCAGGGGGCGCACCCCGGGCAGGCCGGTGTCGTCGCCGGCGCGTACGACGTCGACGGTGCGCGTCGAGTCGGCGGCGTACAGCAACTCCACGGCCGTGGTCTCCAGGGCGTCGGCGACCCGTTCCAGCGACCGGGTGCTGGGGCGGGCGCGTTCGTTCTCGATCTGGCTGAGGAACGGAACGGACAGCCCGCTGCGCTCGGCGACCGTGGCAAGGGTGAGCGCCAGCGCTCTGCGCCTCCTGCGGACGGCCGCTCCTACCCGAAGCGTTTCCTTGTCGTCCATCTTGTGGCTCCCTCCCTCACGCACCACCTTACGCAGCGGCGGTACCACCGAGTAGCGCAACGGGGGGAATGCCGGGAAGGCGGGCCCGCGCCGGCCGGGTACGACGGCCGGGGCGGGTCGCGGGCCGGACCCGGGCGCCGGCGGGCGCGGGCCGGGGCGCCGGCGGGCGCGGGCCCGGGCGCCGGCGGTCCCGGGGGTGATCGACTTCACTCGGCGTCACCCGCTCCGCCCGGGGCGACCGCCTCCTTCCGGGGCCTCGCCGGCTCACGGTGACTGTCGGTGGGGTGCGGCATGATCGGGGTGTGACGCGACGCCTGATGCTCCTCGACACCGCCTCCCTGTACTTCCGCGCCTATTACGGCGTCCCGGACTCCGTGAAGGCACCGGACGGCACGCCGGTCAACGCCGTGCGCGGCCTGCTGGACTTCATCGCCCGGCTGGTCCAGGACCACCGCCCGGACGCCCTGGTGGCCTGCATGGACGCCGACTGGCGGCCGCAGTGGCGGGTCGACCTGATCCCCTCGTACAAGGCGCACCGCGTCGCCGTGGCGACGGCGACCGGGCCGGACGAGGAGGAGGTCCCGGACACCCTGTCGCCGCAGGTGCCGGTGATCGAGGCGGTGCTGGACGCGCTGGGCATCGCCCGGGTGGGCGTCGCGGGGTACGAGGCGGACGACGTGATCGGCACACTCGCCGGGCGGGCCACGGGGCCGGTGGACATCGTGACCGGCGACCGCGACCTGTACCAGCTGGTCGACGACGCCCGGGGGGTGCGGGTGCTGTACCCCCTCAAGGGCGTGGGCACGCTCCAGGTCACCGACGAGGCGTGGCTGCGGGCGAAGTACGGCGTGGACGGCCCGGGGTACGCGGACCTGGCGCTGCTGCGCGGCGACCCGAGCGACGGGCTGCCGGGGGTCGCGGGGATCGGTGAGAAGACGGCCGCCAAGCTGCTGGACGCCTTCGGTGACCTGGCCGGGATCCTGGCTGCCGTGGACGATCCGGCGTCCGGCCTGACGCCCGCGCAGCGCAGGCGGCTGGACGAAGCGCGCGACTATCTGGCCGTGGCGCCCCGGGTGGTGCGGGTCGCCGGTGACGTACCGCTGCCGGAGTTCGACCCGGCACTGCCCGCGCGGCCGCTGCGTCCCGCGGTGCTGGAGGAGCTGGCGGGCCGGTGGGGACTGGGCGGGTCACTGGAACGGCTGCTCTCCACTCTCCACGACTGAGGTGTTAGCTTAGGTAAGCCTAAGCAACCGAAGACACCGGGAGTGGACCGTGGTGGAGCAGCCTGCCCGTAAGGCGCCGAACGCCCGCGAGGCACGCGTCGTGCGCACCGAGCGGCTGACGCCCCACATGGTGCGCGTGGTCCTCGGCGGTGCGGGGCTGGCCGGCTTCGCGGCCGACGAGTTCACCGACCACTACGTCAAGCTGCTGTTCGCGGCACCCGGCGTGAGCTATCCGGAGCCGTTCGACATGGCGCGCATCCGTGCCGAGTTCCCGCGCGACCAGTGGCCCGCCACCCGCACCTACACGGTCCGCGCGTGGGATCCGGCCCGGCGGGAGCTGACCGTCGACTTCGTCGTCCACGGCGACCAGGGGCTGGCCGGTCCGTGGGCGGCACGGGCCCGGGTGGGCGAGACCGTGCGCTTCCTGGGCCCCGGCGGCGGGTACGCCCCGGACCCGGCGGCGGACTGGCACCTGCTGGTGGGCGACGAGAGCGCGCTGCCCGCGATCGCTGCGACGCTGGAGCGGCTGCCCGAGGATGCCGTGGCGCGTGCCCTCGTCGAGGTCGGGGGCGCCGAGGAGGAGCAGACGATCGCGGCACCGGCCGGGGTGGAGGTCCGCTGGCTGCACCGCGCCGGGCGTCCCGTGGGCGAGGCGCTCCTCGCGGCGGTCCGCGAGCTGGACTTCCCCGCCGGTGAGGTGCAGGCGTTCGTCCACGGCGAGGCGGGCTTCGTCAAGGAGCTGCGCCGTCACCTGCGTCTGGAGCGGCAGGTACCGCGCGAGCGGCTGTCCATCTCGGGCTACTGGCGGCTCGGCCAGAGCGACGAGGCCTGGCGCGCGGTGAAGCGCGAGTGGAACGAGCAGGTGGAACGCGAGCAGGAAGGCGCGCCCGCCGCAACGGCGGCCTGACCGCCCGCGGGCCGCTGAACCGGGCCGCCGCCGAGGTGTCCTGACGGTACGCCGGTGTCCTGACGGTACGTCGCAGCGAGGGCCCGGCCGGAATCGTCCGGCCGGGCCCTCGGTGCTGACGGCGCCTCAGCCCACCGAGCTGTACGCCACGACGCCGCGCAGCAGCCCGTCGACCGCCTTGCGGGCGTTCTTGGGGACCGTGCTGTTCTCGCGCGGGGCGGCGGCCGCGATCTGGCCGAGCACGTCGATGAGCTGCTTGCACCACCGTACGAAGTCGCCGGCCGGCATCTCCGCCTCGCGCAGCACCTCGTCGAGCCCCTTGCCGGAGGCCCACTGGTGGGCGGCCCAGGCGAAGCCGAGGTCCGGTTCGCGCTGGCCCACGCCCTCGGCCTGGTTGATCCGGAAGTCCTCCTCCAGGGCGTCCAGCCGCCCCCAGATCCGTACCATCTCGCCCAGCGCGGCCTTGGCCCTGCCGGACGGGAGCTTCGGCGCCACCGCGTCGTCCGCCTGTCTGGCCTCGTAGACCAGCGCCGAGGCGCAGGCGGCCAGCTCGGCCGGGTCCAGCCCCTCCCACACGCCTTCCCGCAGGCATTCGCTGGCCAGCAGGTCCAGTTCGCCGTAGAGCCGGGCGAGGCGCTTGCCGTGCTCGGTCACGGTGTCGCCGCGCAGGTAGTCCATCTCGGTCAGCAGGGCGACGATCCGGTCGAAGGTCCGGGCGATGGTGTTGGTGCGTCCCTCGATACGCCGTTCCAGCTGCCGGGTGTCCCGCTGGAGCCGGTGGTAGCGCTCGGCCCAGCGGGCGTGGTCCTCCCGCTCGTCGCACCCGTGGCAGGGGTGCGCGCGCAGGGCGGTGCGCAGCCGGGTGATCTCGCGGTCGTCGGCGGCCTCGGACCGCCGCCCGCGGTGCCGCTCCGGGGCGATGTGGCCGGCCTTGGTGCGCAGCGCGGAGGCGAGGTCGCGGCGCGACTGCGGGGAACGGGGGTTGAACGACTTGGGGATCCGCATCCGCTCCAGCGGCTCCACCGGCACCGGGAAGTCGATCGAGGCGAGCCGCTTGACCTGACGCTCCGCGGTCAGGACGAGCGGGCGCGGCCCGTCGCCGTACTCCACGCCGCGGTGCCCGTTGGCCCGTCCGGCGGGCACGCCCGGGTCGAGCACCAGGGCGAGACCCGCGAACTTGCCGGTCGGCACGTGGATGACGTCACCCGGCTTGAGCCGCTCCAGGGACGTGGCGGCGGCGGCACGGCGCTGCACGGCGCCCTGCTTGGCCAGCTCGTTCTCCCGGTCCTTGAGCTCGCGGCGCAGCCGCGCGTACTCCTCGAAGTCACCGAGGTGGCAGGTCATGCCCTCCCGGTAGCCCTCCAGTCCCTCCTCGTTGCGCTGGACCTGCCGCGATATGCCGACCACCGACTTGTCCGCCTGGAACTGCGCGAACGACGTCTCCAACAGCTCGCGCGAGCGGCGCCGCCCGAACTGGTCGACCAGGTTGACCGCCATGTTGTACGAGGGCTTGAAGCTGGAGCGCAGCGGGTAGGTCCGCGTGCCGGCCAGTCCGGCGAGGTGGACCGGGTCCATGCCGCGCTGCCAGAGCACGACCGCGTGTCCCTCGACGTCGATCCCGCGCCGCCCGGCCCGTCCGGTCAGCTGGGTGTACTCGCCGGGTGTGATGTCGGCGTGCTGCTCGCCGTTCCACTTGACGAGCTTCTCCAGCACCACCGTCCGGGCGGGCATGTTGATGCCCAGCGCGAGTGTCTCGGTGGCGAACACCGCCTTGACCAGACCGTGGACGAAGAGTTCCTCGACGACCTCCTTGAAGGTCGGCAGCATCCCCGCGTGGTGGGCGGCGATGCCCCGCTCCAGAGCTTCGAGCCACTCGTAGTACCCGAGGACGTGCAGGTCCTCGCGGGGGATCGTCGCGGTGCGGGCCTCGACCGTCTCGCGCACCCGCCGGCGCGCCTCCTCGTCGTTGAGCCGCAGACCCGCGTAAAGGCACTGCTGTACGGCGGCCTCGCAGCCCGCCCGGCTGAAGATGAAGGTGATGGCGGGCAGCAGCCCTTCGGCGTCCAGCCGCTCGATGACCTCGGGCCGCCCGGGCGTCCAGATCCGGGAACGCTGCCGCCGCTCGCGCTCGCGGTCCGCCTCGCTCACCTTGCCGCGGCGCCGGTCACGCGGGTTGTAGGTGCGCTGGTTCTCCATCCGGGCCAGGCGGACCAGGTCGGGGTTGACCTCCCGCCGGGCGGAGCCCCGGCCGCCGTGGTCGGTCTCCTCCTCGAAGAGGTCGTAGGTCCGGCGCCCGGCCAGGACGTGCTGCCACAGCGGCACGGGCCGGCTCTCCGAGACGATCACCTCGGTGTCGCCGCGGACGGTGTCGAGCCAGTCACCGAACTCCTCGGCGTTGGACACGGTCGCGGACAGTGACACCAGGGTCACGGACTCGGGGAGGTGGATGATCACTTCCTCCCAGACCGCGCCCCGGAACCGGTCGGACAGGTAGTGCACCTCGTCCATCACCACGTACCCGAGGCCGCGCAGCGACTGGGAACCGGCGTAGAGCATGTTGCGGAGCACCTCGGTGGTCATCACGACCACGGGTGCCTCGGAATTGACGCTGTTGTCGCCGGTGAGCAGGCCGACCTTCCCGGGGCCGTACCGCCTGACCAGGTCGGCGTACTTCTGGTTGGACAGCGCCTTGATGGGCGTGGTGTAGAAGCACTTGCGCCCCTGCTCCAGGGCGAGGTGCACGGCGAACTCACCGACGATGGTCTTGCCCGAACCGGTGGGCGCCGCGACCAGTACGCCCTTGCCGCCCTCCAGGGCGCGGCAGGCCTCGATCTGGAACGGGTCCAGCTCGAAGTCGTACAGGGCACGGAAAGGGGCGAGCGCGGTGGCCTGCTCGACGGCGCGGAGCCGGGCAGCCGCATACGCTTCCGCGGGTGTGAGGTCCTCTGTCATCTTGCTGTCGAGCCTACCCGCCGGCACTGACAGTCAGCTCGATCTTTCCCACGCCCCGCGGCCCGGCGCCCGGCCCTCGCGGATCAGGTGATGTCGTCGTAGCCGTTCAGCCGCTGCGGCGCGGCCCCGGTGACTCGGCCGCCGGCCTGCTCGGGCAGTGCCCGGGCGGCGGGGACGGTCCCGACCTCGGCGATCGGCTCCGGGGTGAGGTCCAGCCGGGACGCCTCGTCGTCGTCCAGCTCGGCGTCCGGGTCGTTGCGGCGGCGGCGCCGGTCGTTGAGGAGCGAGATGCCCACCGCGATGAAGTACAGGAGGATGATCGGCCCGGACAGGGCGACCATGCCCAGCGGGTCGGTCGAGGGGGTGGCGATCGCGCCGAAGACGAAGATGCCCATGATCACGCCGCGCCACCAGCCGGCCATCCGGCGTCCGGTGACGACGCCGGCGGCGTTCAGCATGATCAGCAGCACGGGCAGCTCGAACGAGAAGCCGAAAATCAGCACCATCCGGACCGTGAAGTCCAGGATCTTGTCCACCTCGAGGAGGTTCGCCGCGGGGTCCGGTGTGATGCTCAGCAGCACACTCATACTGACCGGCATGATCAGGTACGCGACGTAGACACCGGCCGCGAAGAGCGGGACGGCGGCAGCGGCGAAGTAGTAGGTGTACTTCTTCTCGCTCTTGTGCAGGCCCGGCGCCACGAAGGCCCAGAGCTGGTAGAGCCAGACCGGGCAGGACAGGACGATGCCCGCCATCAGGACGACCTTGACCGTCGTGGTGAACGGGGAGAGCAGGTCGTTGTAGACGATGGTGGCGCACGTGCCACCGGTCTCCATGACGCCCTTCGGACACCGCTCCACCGGGGAGGAGAGGAAGTCCATGAGTTCCTGGCTGTAGAACGCCGCGGCGATGGACGTGATCGTGATCGCCAGCATCGCCTTCGCGAGCCGGTTGCGAAGCTCGCGCAGGTGCTCCGCGAGCGGCATCCGCCCCTCGGGGTCCTTCTCCTTCTTACGGCGGGCAGACTTGAGCAACCCACGTCCTCATCTCGTGCGGCAGGCCGCCGTGAGGGGCGGCCCTGGGGTCAGCGCTGGGTGGTGTCCGACGGCTCCGCGACGGGGCGGGCGCTGGTCACGTCGCCGGGCGCCGCCTTGATGGTGCGCTGCGCCGGGGGCTGGTCGGCCGGCGGGTCGGCGGGGGCCGGCTGCTGGCCCTCCGACTTCATCGCCTTGGCCTCGCTCTTCAGGATGCGCGCGGACTTGCCCAGCGAACGGGCCATCTCGGGAAGCTTCTTGGCACCGAAGAGCAGCACGACGACGAGGAGGATGAGAATGATCTCGGTGGGGCCGATCTGTCGGAACATAAGCGTGTCTACCTTCTCACCGAGGCGGCATGGGGCGGGGCGGTCGGCCGGGAGCCGGAGACAGGTCCGGAACACGGCCGTCAAGGATCGTAACGCGCACGGGTGAACACGGGGCAATCCCCGTGCGTACTCCCGTTTGCGGCGGGTGCCTCGTGGCCCGGCCGCTGACAGCAGCGTACCTTCCGCGCGGGTACGGGTGGAGAACGCCCGGTTCAGCGCAGAGTCTCACCGGTACGGGCCAGGTCGGTGGCCGCCCGCTCCAGGTCCTCCGCGGCGCGGTTGATGCGCTGTGTGGTGTGGGCCACTTGACGGCCGAGGCGCTGGGCCTCGATGAACACCCGGATCCCGAGGAGGCCGAGCACGGCGATCCCGAGGAAACCGAGGGCGATGGCGAGCATGGGCCAGAACATGCGGAGAGCCTAGACCTTGAGGGACGGTGAGGTGGCGGGCGGCGACGGCAGGACGGTGGTGTGGAGGCGCAGCGTCCGCACACCGCCGCCGGTGAGGAGTTCGACGATGCGCTCACCGGCCGGCTTGCGCACCGCCGTGCCGCACGCCGGGCAGCGGAAGGAGTAGAAGGTGGTACGGCGGCTGGCGCCGATGGCGAGGCGCAGCGCCCCCGCCGGCAGCTCGAAGCGGGCGAGGCAGTCCGGGCAGGCCGCCCGGAAGAGGACGGGCGCCGACGGCGCCGGGGCGCCGGATGTCGCGGACGTCACGGGCACGCTCTCCCCTTCCCCTTGCTTCCCTCGCCCCTCGGCGGGGTTCCGATGTTCCCCGGCGGGTTGACCCGTGTCCTCCGGCGGGGCTTCCCCTGCGGTGATCGTCTACCGCGCGCCGTCGAGCTCGGGCTCGTCGTACGCGGCGAGCGCCTCGCGGGCCGCCTGCCGCGCGCTGTGCGCCAGCTCGGCCGGGGAGACGATGCGCCCGTCCCGGCCCAGCCGCAGGGCGAGCCGCCGCAGCGAGGCGGGGTCGGGCGTGCGCAGGGTGATGCGCAGACCGCCGTCGGGCAGTTCCTCCGCGCTGTCGTGCGGGTAGTACTCGGCCACCCACCGCCCGCCGGGGCCCACCTCGACCAGTACCTCCGGGTCGTCGGCCGACGGCTGGACGAGCCCTTCGGACAGGTCGCGCAGCTCTATCTCGGGCGGCGCCGACGGCTGGTCGAGGAGCCGGATCTCGGCGACCCGGTCGAGGCGGAAGGTACGGCGCGCCTCGGACTGGCGGCACCAGGCCTCCATGTAGGTGTGGCCGACGGCGAAGAGCCGGATCGGGTCGACCTCGCGCTCGGTGAGCTCGTCGCGGGCGGGCGAGTAGTAGCGCAGCCAGAGCCGGCGCCGCTCCGAGATGGCCCGGTCGACCTCGGCGAAGACGCCGCCCTCCGACTCGAAGGTCACCGACAGCCGCGAGCTGGCGCCCGCCGCCTCACCCGCCGCCGCCTCCAGCTTCGCGGTGGCGCGCAGCAGCGCCTCACGGTCGCCCTCACGCAGTCCGGGCAGGGTGGCGACGGCCCGCGCGGCGACCAGCAGGGCGGTCGCCTCGTCGGCGGCCAGCCGCAGCGGCTCGGCGACGTCGTCCGGGTTGTGCCACCAGATCCGGTCGCCGTCGGTGTCGATGTCCAGCAGGTCCCCGCCCCGGAAGCTGGTCCCGCACATGGGCAGCACGTCGAGGTCGGCGATCAGCTCGTCCTCGGTGATCCCGAAGGCACGGGCGACGTCGCCGACGTGGGCGCCGGGCCGCTCGCGCAGATAGGTCACCAGCGAGAGCATCCGCCGGGTCTGGTCGATGGCGTTCGTGGCCATGGTTCTCCGTCCCCTCAGCCCTTGGCCACGGCGCGCAGCCGGTCCACGACATCCGCCCGCAGGTCCGCGGGCTCCAGTACCACCACGTCCGGTCCGAACTCCACGAGCCAGGCGTCCAGGCCGTGCCCGTACGGAATCTCCAGCTCGTCCCAGCCGTCACCGCGTTCCCTCACCGACAGGGCGCGGGCCCGCAGCGGGTAGCCGCACTCGGTGCGCAGCCGGATGCGGGCCGAGCGGGTCGCGGTCTCCCCCGCCCAGCGCTCGACCGTCTCGCGGACGGTGGAGACGTCCGGCACGGGCGCGGTGAAGGCACCGGCCCGGGAGCGGACCTTGCCCGTGATGCGGGAGAGCCGGAAGACGCGCTCGGCGCTCCGCTCCCGGTCCCAGCCGGCCAGGTACCAGTGGCCGCGCCAGCACTCCAGCGTCCAGGGTTCGACCTGGCGGGTCTCGGGCCGGGCGGCGTTGGCCTTGCGGTACTCGAAGACGACGGGCCGGCGGTCGCGGCAGGCCAGCATGAGCGGCTCGAAGGCGGCCTCGTGCACCGGGATGCGCGGTTCCAGGGCGCTGTGCCGGTCGTCGAAGGTGTCCTCGGCCTCGGGCATGCCGGCGGCGCGCAGCTTCTGCAGGGCGCCGCTGGCCGCGCCGGCCAGGCGGGCCTGCTGCCACACCTTGGCGGCGAGGCCGAGGGCGGCGGCCTCCTCCGCGTCGAGCTGGATGGGCGGGAGCCGGTTGGAGTCGCGGCGGGCGAGGTAGCCGGTGTCGCCGTCGAGGTTCTCCACGGTCTCGATCACCAGGCCGAGTTCCCGCAGGTCGTCCTTGTCCCGCTCGAACATGCGGTTGAACGAGTCGTCGGAGCCGGCTTCCAGGTATGCCTCGATGGAGCCGCGCAGCTCACGCTTGCTGAGCGGGCGGCGGGTCCCCAGCAGGCACAGCGCCAGATTCATCAGCCGCTCGGCCTTGGCAATGGCCATCGACGCCCTGCACCTCTTCTGATGGAGTGACTTTCGCGACGCTCAACGTACCGCCCGGGGGTGTGCGGACAAAAGCCGAGGGCCCGTGCCGGCAGGCACGGGCCCTCGGTGCGGCCGTCTCCGGCCGCGGGTGCGGCGGATCGAGCGTCAGACGGAGACCAGGTCGCAGACGAAGATCAGCGTCTCGCCCGGGGCGATACGGCCGCCACCGGCGCCGCGGTCGCCGTACGCGAGGTGGGCGGGGATGGTCAGCTGGCGGCGGCCGCCGACCTTCATGCCCTGCACGCCCTGGTCCCAGCCCTGGATGACCTGGCCGGCGCCGAGCTGGAACTGCAGCGGGTTGCCGCGGTTCCAGGACGCGTCGAACTCCTCACCGGTGGAGAAGGCCACGCCCACGTAGTGGACGGAGACGAAGTCTCCCGCCTTGGCGACCGGGCCGTCGCCCTCCCAGATGTCCTTGATCTCCAGGTCGGCCGGCGGCTCGCCGCCCGGGAAGTCGATCTCGGGCTTCTCGATGCTCACGTAAACGCTCCTACTTCCTTGCTTCTGGGCAACCGGGACAGTCTTACATTGCGGCGAGGATGTCGACGACGAAGACCAGGGTCGAGTTCGCCGGCAGGTTGGGGCCCTTGTCCTGGTCCTTGTACGCCTGGGCCGGCGGGATCACCAGCAGCACGCGGCTGCCGACCTTCTTGCCGACGAGTCCCTTGTCCCAGCCCTCGATGACCTGGCCCTGGCCGATGGCCGTGCTGAACGGCTGGCCGGCGTTCCAGGAGGAGTCGAAGGGCGTCGCCTCGGGCTTGCCCTGGTTGATCTTCCAGGCGGCGCCGGTGTACTGCATGTACACCTTCTGGCCGGCCTTCACCTCGGCGCCCTTGCCCTCGATGAGGACGTCGTCCACCAGCTTGGCCGGCGGGTCGTTCTTGGGGATCGTGATGGTGGCGGGCCCGTTCTTCGCCGCGTCGATCTGCGGCAGGTCGGCCGGGATCTCCGCCTGCTCGCCCTCGGCCTTCTTCGGCATCACGCTCTTGATGTCGAGCACGAACACGAGCGTGTCGGTGCCGGAGACGCCGATCTGCTGGTTGCCGGCGGACCCGAAGGCGGCGGCGGGCGGGGCGACGACCAGGACCCGGCTGCCGATCCTCTGACCGGTGACGGCGTCGGCGAAGGCGGGGATGACCTTCTTGGACCCGGCGGTGATCACCTGGGGGGCGCCGCCCTGCTCGTACGAGCTGCCGAGTTCCTTGCCGCCCTGCCAGACCTTGGCGGTGAAGTCGGCGAGCACCAGGTCGTCCTTCTTCACCTCGGCGCCGGTGCCCGGGGTGACCGGGTGCACGACGAACGACGCGCTCGGCTTGCCCTTGGGGATGGTGATGGTGGCCTTCTTGCCGATCGCACCGCTGACCTGCGGCATCGGGGACGCCGAGTCGACGGGCTTGGGGACCTCCTGCTGCGTGGCCTTCGGGGACGCGGACGCGCCGTCCTTCTTCTTGTCGGAGTCCTCGCCTCCCCCGCAGGCGGTCAGCAGCAGGGCGGGCACGATGAGCAAGGCGGCAAGTCGACGTCGTCGCACAGTGGTCCTCGGGGGGTTGGTGGGATGTCCGTGCCGTCACTCTACGGCCCCCGCTTCCCGCCCCCGCAGTACGGCGTGCGCCGGGGCCCGCTCCCGGCGCGCGCCGCGCGGTGCTCCGGCGAGCGTCCACCCGCGCACGCGCCGGAGCGCACGCGGGCCCCGCACCTCGGGCGCGGGGCCCCGCGATCGGTGCCCGTGGCCTCCCGCCGCGGACCGCGTCCGGATCACATGCCGGCGATGAGCTTCTCCACCCGGTCGTCCACCGACCGGAAGGGGTCCTTGCACAGGACGGTCCGCTGTGCCTGGTCGTTGAGCTTGAGGTGCACCCAGTCGACGGTGAAGTCCCGGCGCTGCTCCTGGGCCCGGCGGATGAAGTCGCCGCGCAGCCGTGCCCGGGTGGTCTGCGGGGGCACCGACTTGCCCTCGAAGATCTTCAGGTCGTTGCAGATCCGGGCGGCCTGCCCCTTCTTCTCCAGCAGGTAGTACAGCCCCCGCCGACGGTGGATGTCGTGGTAGGCGAGGTCTATCTGGGCGACCCGGGGGTGCGACATGGTCATGTTGTGCTTGTTGCGGTACCGCTCCAGGAGCTTGTACTTGATGACCCAGTCGATCTCGGTGCCGATCCGGTCGAGGTCCTCCTCCTCGATGGCGTCGAGGGTGCGGCCCCACAGCTCCAGGACCTGCGCGACGGTGCCGGTGCGGATGCCGCGCCGGTCGACGAAGTCCACGGCCTTGTCGTAGTACTCGCGCTGGACCTCCAGGGCGGACGCCTCGCGACCGCTGGCGAGCCGCACCTTGCGCTGCCCGGTGATGTCGTGGCTGACCTCGCGGATCGCCCGGATCGGGTTCTCCAGGGTCAGGTCGCGCATCACCGTGCCCGCCTCGATCATGCGCAGGACCAGGTCGGTGGCGCCGACCTTCAGCAGCATGGTCGTCTCGGACATGTTCGAGTCGCCGACGATGACGTGGAGGCGGCGGTAGCGCTCGGCGTCGGCGTGCGGCTCGTCACGGGTGTTGATGATCGGCCGTGAGCGGGTGGTCGCGGAGCTGACGCCCTCCCAGATGTGCTCGGCCCGCTGGCTGACGCAGTAGACGGCGCCGCGCGGGGTCTGCAGCACCTTCCCCGCGCCGCAGATGAGCTGGCGGGTGACGAGGAAGGGAATGAGGATGTCCGCGAGCCGGGAGAACTCCCCGTGCCGGGCGACCAGATAGTTCTCGTGGCAGCCGTAGGAGTTTCCCGCCGAATCGGTGTTGTTCTTGAAGAGATAGACGTCGCCCGCGATTCCCTCCTCGTGCAGGCGGCGTTCGGCGTCGACGAGCAGGCCTTCGAGGATGCGCTCACCGGCCTTGTCGTGGGTGACCAGTTCCGTCACGTCGTCGCATTCTGGAGTTGCGTATTCCGGATGCGATCCCACGTCGAGGTAGAGGCGGGCGCCGTTCCGCAGGAAGACATTGCTGCTGCGGCCCCATGACACGACACGGCGGAAGAGGTAGCGCGCCACTTCGTCAGGTGACAGTCGGCGCTGTCCCCTGAACGTGCACGTGACGCCGTACTCGTTCTCCAGCCCGAAAATGCGGCGGTCCATGACTGAACATTACGCCTGATGGCCTGAGCTGAAACCGGGTTCGCGTGCCCCGTTCCGATCATTTTCCGATACGGCCACGGTGTGTGCGGCCTGTTGTGCCGTCCGGCGCGGAACCTCCAGTACCCGCCGGGTGGCCAGCAGGACGAGCAGCGCGGCGATTCCGCCGGCCCCGGCGACGCCGAAACTCGCGCTGGTCCCGGCCAGCTCGACCGCCGGGCCCGCCGCCGCCATGCCCAGCGCGGCGCCCACGCCGAAGGTGGTGACCAGCCAGGAGAACGCCTCGGTGACCGTGCCGCTGGGGGCGTGCCGGTCCACCACGATGAACGCGCAGGCGAGGGCGGGGGCCAGGAACACGCCGGACAGGGCCGCCAGGGCGGTCATGGCGCCCACCCCGGGGGTGAGGGCCAGTGGCAGGTAGCCCAGCGCGAGCAGGCCGACCAGGACGGTCAGCCGGCGTTCGGGCGGGCCCGCCCACCGGCGGGCGCCGTAGACCGTGCCGCCGATCAGCGCGCCCAGGCCCAGGGCGGCCATCAGCCACCCGTACACCGAGGCGCGGCCGTGGTCGTCGGCGTACGCCACCCCGGCCACCGTGATGGACCCCAGGGCGAGGCCGACGAAGAAGAAGGAGCCGAGCAGGGCGAGCAGTCCGGGGGAGCGCAGGGCGCCCAGCCAGTGCGCCTCACGGGGGGCCGAGCGCCAGGCCCGGGAGGGCTCGGACAGGACCACGGACAGGGCGCCGAGCACGCCGATGGCGTTGATGAGCACGATGGCGGCGGCGGGCGACCACAGTGAGACGAAGAGCGTGACCAGCAGCGGCCCGGCGGTGAACATGACCTCCTGGGCGACCGCGTCCAGGGCGTACGCCCGGTGGACGCGGTCCTCGCGGCCCAGGACGCTGGGCCACAGGGCGCGCAGCCCGCCCTCCAGGGGCGGGGTGAACAGGCCGGCGACCACGACGGCCGCGTGGGCCAGGAGGACCGGCTCGATGCCGAGCAGGGCGAGCAGCGCCATGCCCAGGGCGGACAGGAGCGCGGCGGGCAGCTGCACGCGGGGCTGGCCGTACATGTCGACGGCACGGCCCAGCAGGGGCTGCCCGACGGCGTTGGCCACCCCGTACACCGCCGCGAGGGCGCCCGCCAGGCTGTAGCTGCCGCCTTCGGCTCGCGTGAACAGCAGGATCGCGATGGGCGCGGTGCCGTTGGGGAGCCGGCCTATCAGGGTGCCGATCAGCAGGCGTGCGGCATGGGGTGCCTTCAGCAGGTCGGCGTATCCGCTCGGTGCCGCGGCCATCGTCTGCCCCTCTCCCCCGGGTCCCGCCGAGGTTTTACGTATAACGTCGCCGTCATACGTACCATGTCGGCATTCCGCGAGTCCACCTCGCGGACCGGCCCCATCGACGCGGAGGCGTACGTGCAGACCCCGGACCCGCCGGCTTCCCCGGCCTCCCCGCCGCCCCCCGGGCGCGCCGTCCGCCCGTCCGCGCCGGCGGGCCGGGGCGACGGCGCCGGGGCGCGGCCGACCAGCCGGGACGTGGCACGGGCGGCCGGGGTGTCCCAGGCGACCGTCTCCCTGGTCCTCGGCGACAAGTGGCGCGGCCGGGTATCCGAGCGCACCGCCGCCCTGGTGCGGGAGGCCGCCGACGCGCTCGGGTACCGGCCCAACCTGGCGGCGCGCAGCCTGCGGCTCGGCCGGACCAGGACGGCCCTGCTGGTGGTGCCCGCCCTCACCAACGAGTTCTTCGCCCGCGTCTACACGGGCGCCGCCGCCGTCGCGGCCCGGCACGATTTCGGCGTGGTGCTGTACCCGTCCCCCGAGGGCGTCGGCCCGGCCAGGGACCCGTTCGCCTCGGCGCGGTCCGCGCTGGACGGGGTGATCGCCTCGTCGATGGCGGCCGACGCGCTCCGGGCCATCCGCGGTACCGACCTGCCCCTGGTGATGCTCGACAGCGACCCCGCCGACACGGGCGCGGCCGCCCAGGTGAACCTGGACATCGCCGACGGCGTACGGCAGGTCACGGAGCACCTGCTGGGACTGGGGCACCGCAGGTTCGTGCACCTGTCGTCGGCCGTCCCGTCGTGGACCTTCGACGTACGGGCCAGGGCGCTGGCCGCCTGCCTGGGCGGTGTCCCCGGTGTGACCGTGTCCGCGGTGGCGGCGCCGCTGGACGTGACGGGCGCCCGGGTGGCCGCCGAGGGCGCGCTGACCGCGCCGGGGCCCCGCCCCACGGCACTGGTGTGCGACGACGACATCCTGGCGGCGGGGGCCTGCAAGGCGGTACGGCGGCTGGGGCTGCGGGTGCCGGAGGACGTCTCGGTCACCGGGTTCGACGACCTGGCGCTGGCGACCGCGCTGGAGCCGGAGCTGACCACGGTGCGGCTGCCCGCGGAGCGGATCGGCGAGCGCGGCATGGCGGCGCTGCTGGCGGTGCTGGCGGGCCGCCCGCCGGAGCGCGGGGACCTACCGGTGACCCTGATGCGGCGGGGCTCCTCCGGCCCGGCGCCGGTGGACCCGGGGGCCTAGACCGCGCGGGCGCTCCGGCCGGACCGACCGGGCTCCGGCCGCCCCGGGCCGCCCGGCACGGTGCCCCGGACCGCGTGGGCGGGCCGGGGCACGGAGGGCCGGTCGTGCGCGGTTACCCGCTCACTCCTCGGCCTCGTCCGAAGGGGCGTCCGTCGGGGTGGAGGCGGCGCCGTCGGCTTCCAGCAGGCGGGCGAGCTGGCGTCCGACGATCCGCTTGAACTTGCGCTGCTGGGGACGCGTGCGGTCCAGGACCGCCACCTCCAGGCGCTCGGCGGGGATCTCCCGCTCGCTGCCGTTGGTGTCCCGGGACAGCGCCTGCACGGCGAGCTTGAGCGCCTCGGCGAGCGACATCCCGTCGCGGTGCCGCTGGTCGAGGAAGCTGCTGATCTGCTCGGCGTTGCCGCCGACCGCGACCGAGCCGTGTTCGTCCACGATCGATCCGTCGTGCGGCAGCCGGTAGATCTGGTCGCCCTCGGGTGAGGCGCCGACCTCGGCGACGACCAGCTCCACCTCGTACGGCTTCTCGCCGGCGCTGGAGAAGATGGTGCCGAGGGTCTGCGCGTAGACGTTGGCCAGCCCACGGGCCGTCACATCGTCGCGGTCGTAGGTGTAGCCGCGCAGATCCGCGTACCGCACACCGCCGATCCGCAGGTTCTCGTACTCGTTGTACTTGCCGGCCGCGGCGAAGGCGATGCGGTCGTAGATCTCGCTGAACTTGTGCAGCGCGCGGGACGGGTTCTCGCCGACGAAGACGATGCCGTCGGCGTACTGCAGCACAACGAGGCTGCGTCCACGGGCGATGCCCTTGCGGGCGTACTCCGCCCGGTCGGCCATGGCCTGTTGGGGTGAGACATAGAACGGCGTCGACACCGGCTATCCGTCCCTTTCTGTCAGTGGCGGGGTCATCACAGGAGCGCGGCGCGCGGACCGTCGGGCTGCTCCAGGCGGTGCTCCAGCACCGAGCGCGCGACCTCGGAGGACTCGGCCTCGGTCAGCCGGCGGAAGCCGTCCTCCGTGATCACGGTGACGATCGGGTAGATGCGGCGCGCCACGTCCGGGCCGCCGGTCGCCGAGTCGTCGTCCGCCGCGTCGTACAGCGCCTGCACCACCAGGGTGAGGGCCTGCTGCTCGGTGAGGTCGTCGCGGTACAGCTTCTTCATGGAGCCGCGCGCGAAGATCGATCCCGAGCCGGTGGCCGCGAAGCCGTGCTCCTCGGAGCGTCCGCCCGTGACGTCGTAGCTGAAGATCCGGCCCTTCTCGCGGTCGACGTCCCAGCCCGCGAAGAGCGGCACGACGGCCAGGCCCTGCATGGCCATGCCCAGGTTGCTGCGGATCATCGTGGAGAGCCGGTTGGCCTTGCCCTCCAGGGAGAGCTGGGCGCCCTCGACCTTCTCGAAGTGCTCCAGCTCCAGCTGGAAGAGCTTGACCATCTCCACGGCCAGGCCCGCGGTGCCCGCGATGCCCACGGCCGAGTACTCGTCGGCCGGGAACACCTTCTCGATGTCCCGCTGGGCGATCATGTTGCCCATGGTGGCCCGCCGGTCACCGGCGAGCACCACGCCACCGGGGAAGCTGGCGGCGACGATGGTCGTGCCGTGCGGCGCTTCGATGGCGCCCTGAAGCGGCGGCAGCGTCCGGTTGCCGGGCAGCAGCTCCGGTGAGTGTTGGGCCAGGAAGTCCATGAACGAGGACGAGCCGGGCGTCAGGAAGGCTGCCGGCAGACGCCCGGTGCTACGGGGGTTGGCTTCCACGCGTTTCCTTCCGAAATGAGGCGGCGGCCCGCCGCTGCGACGGCCGGGCCGATCATGCGTGCTGTGCACGGACCTTACCCGTGCCGTCGCCGGTCATCCGCCCCCGGTGCCGCCGGCTTCCGCCGACGCCCGGAGGCGGACAACGTCCGTTACTGTCCGCCCTTTTGCACGAAGGACCGCACGAAGTCCTCGGCGTTCTCCTCCAGGACGTCGTCGATCTCGTCCAGCACGGAGTCGACGTCGTCGGACAGCTTCTCCTGGCGCTCCTTGAGGTCTTCCGATACCTGCGCGTCCTGCGCCTGCTCCTCGACCTCCTCGGTGGAGCGCGTCGCCTTCTGCTGCCCGCCGCCGGTGTCCTTGGTCGCCATATCCCTCACCCCGCTCGGTTTGCCCGCTTGGTTCGGTCTCTCAAGATCAGACCCTACAAGCCCGGTCTGACATCGGCCCCGCACTCGCGTCAACGTGCGGGGCCCACCCCCATGATTCCCGCGGAACCACGGGCGGAAGCCCCTCTCAGCCGCCGGACAGCACCCGGACCAGCTCCTCGGCCGTGCGGCAGCGGTCCAGCAGCTCCTTCACATGGTCACGTGTACCGCGCAACGGTTCCAGGGTGGGTACCCGCTGCAGGGAGTCACGGCCCGGCAGGTCGAAGATCACCGAGTCCCACGAGGCCGCGGCCACGTCGTCGGCGTACTGCTCCAGGCAGCGGCCCCGGAAATAGGCCCTGGTGTCCTCGGGAGGCTGCCTCTCGGCCCGTTCCACGGCCGGCTCGTCCAGCAGCCGCCGCATCCTGCCCCGGGCCGCCAGACGGTTGTACAGGCCCTTGTCGGGCCGTACGTCGGCGTACTGGAGGTCCACCAGGTGCAGGCGTGCCGCGTCCCAGTCCAGGCCGTCGCGGCGCCGGTAGCCCTCCATGAGCTCGCGCTTGGCGATCCAGTCCAGCTCGCCCGCCAGGCTCATGGGGTCGTGCTCCAGCCGGTTCAGGGTGTCCTCCCAGCGGGCCAGCACGTCCTTGGTCTGCTCGTCGGCGTCCGCCCCGAACCGTTCCTCCACGTACTTGCGGGCCAGCTCGAAGTACTCCATCTGCAACTGGACAGCGGTGAGTGTCCGGCCGCTGCGCAGGGTGACCAGATGACCGAGATCGGGGTCGTGCGAGACCTGGTGCAGGGTCCGCACCGGCTGGTCGACGGCGAGGTCGACGGTGATGAAACCGTCCTCGATCATGGACAGCACCAGCGACGTCGTACCGAGCTTGAGGTACGTCGAGATCTCCGAGAGATTGGCGTCGCCGATGATCACATGGAGCCGGCGGTACCGCTCGGCGTCGGCGTGCGGCTCGTCCCGGGTGTTGATGATGGGCCGCTTCAGCGTGGTCTCCAGGCCCACCTCGACCTCGAAGTAGTCGGCGCGCTGACTGATCTGGAAGCCGTGCTCGCGCCCGTCCTGCCCGATGCCGACCCGGCCCGCGCCGGTGACGACCTGGCGGGAGACGAAGAACGGCGTCAGGTGGCGCACGATCTCCGAGAACGGGGTCTCCCGCTTCATCAGGTAGTTCTCGTGCGTGCCGTAGGAGGCGCCCTTGTTGTCGGTGTTGTTCTTGTACAGGTGGATCGGCTGGGCGCCGGGCAGCTGGGCCGCCCGCTCGGCGGCCTCGGCCATGATCCGCTCACCGGCCTTGTCCCAGAGCACCGCGTCGCGCGGGTTGGTCACCTCGGGGGAGCTGTACTCGGGGTGGGCGTGGTCGACGTAGAGCCGTGCGCCATTGGTGAGGATCACATTGGCCAGGCCGATGTCCTCGTCGGTCAGCTGACTGGAGTCGGCGGCCTCGCGGGCGAGGTCGAAGCCGCGGGCGTCCCGCAGCGGATTCTCCTCCTCGAAGTCCCAGCGGGCGCGGCGCGCCCGGTGCATCGCCGCCGCGTAGGCGTTGACGATCTGGGACGAGGTGAGCATGGCATTGGCGTTCGGGTGGCCGGGGACGGAGATCCCGTACTCCGTCTCGATGCCCATTACTCGCCGTACAGTCATGCGGCCCTCCTTGCCCGGCGGCGTCCCCGTCCGGGGACGGCGCTCAAGTACCGCTGGTTCCTCGATGCGTGTGCGGTGCCCGTCCCCGCACTGCGCGACCCGGCGGTACGGAAGAGCCTAGAACGCCTCTGCCCTGGTGGGGAGATCGATTGCGTCATTGCTGGGGTGTGGTCGGGGTGGTGGCCGGGGACCGTGGAAAGCAGCCGGCTGCGGATGCCCTCCCCCGCCTTCGGCGGAGGGACGCAGGACACCCGCAGCCGGTCCGCGCTCTACAGGTACTGACCGGTGTTCGCCACCGTGTCGATGGAGCGACCGGTGTCGGCGCCCTGCTTTCCGGTGACCAGGGTGCGGATGAAGACGATCCGCTCGCCCTTCTTGCCGGAGATGCGGGCCCAGTCGTCCGGGTTGGTGGTGTTGGGCAGGTCCTCGTTCTCCTTGAACTCGTCCACGCACGCCTGGAGGAGGTGGGAGACCCGCAGGCCCTTCTGGTCGTGGTCGAGGAAGGCCTTGATCGCCATCTTCTTGGCCCGGTCGACGATGTTCTGGATCATCGCGCCCGAGTTGAAGTCCTTGAAGTAGAGGACTTCCTTGTCGCCGTTGGCGTACGTGACCTCGAGGAAGCGGTTCTCCTCGGACTCGGCGTACATCTGCTCCACGACCGACTGGATCATGGCGTGAGCGGCGGCTTCCTTGGAGCCGTTGTGCTCGGCCAGGTCGTCGGAGTGCAGCGGCAGCGACGGCGTGAGGTACTTCGCGAAGATGTCCTTGGCCGCCTCGGCGTCCGGACGCTCGATCTTGATCTTCACATCGAGCCGGCCGGGCCGCAGGATGGCCGGGTCGATCATGTCCTCGCGGTTGGAGGCGCCGATGACGATGACGTTCTCCAGGCCCTCCACACCGTCGATCTCGGCGAGCAGCTGGGGGACGATGGTGTTCTCCACGTCCGAGCTGACGCCGGAGCCACGGGTGCGGAAGAGGGACTCCATCTCGTCGAAGAAGACGATGACGGGGGTGCCCTCGCTGGCCTTCTCCCGGGCCCGCTGGAAGACCAGGCGGATGTGCCGCTCGGTCTCACCGACGTACTTGTTGAGGAGCTCGGGGCCCTTGATGTTCAGGAAGTAGCTCTTCCCGGCGGGCTGCCCGGTCACCTCGGCGACCTTCTTGGCAAGGGAGTTGGCGACGGCCTTGGCGATGAGCGTCTTGCCGCAGCCGGGCGGGCCGTAGAGCAGGATGCCCTTCGGCGGCCGCAGTTCGTGCTCCTTGAAGAGGTCGGGGTGGAGGTACGGGAGCTCGACCGCGTCGCGGATCAGCTCGATCTGGTTGCCCAGTCCGCCGATCTTGTCGTAGTCGACGTCCGGGACCTCCTCCAGGACGAGCTCTTCGACCTCGCTCTTGGGGATGACCTCGTAGACGTAGCCGGACCGGGGCTCCAGCAGCAGGGCGTCGCCGGGGCGGATGGTGATGTCCAGCAGCGGCTCGGCGAGCCTCACCACCCGTTCCTCGTCGGTGTGCCCGATCACCAGGGCCCGCTCGCCGTCCTCCAGGATCTCCTTGAGGGTGACGATGTCCCCGGCGCGCTCGAACTCCATGGCCTCGACCACGTTGAGCGCTTCGTTGAGCATCAGTTCCTGGCCGCGCCGGAGCTCGGCGAGCTCGACGCCGGGGCTGACGTTCACCCGGAGCTTGCGGCCCCCGGTGAAGATGTCGGCGGTGCCGTCCTCGTTCGCCTGCAGGAACACACCGAAGCCCGCCGGCGGCTGCGCGAGCCGGTCGACCTCCTCCTTGAGGGCCACGATCTGGTCGCGGGCCTCACGGAGCGTGTTGGCGAGCCGCTCGTTCTGAGCGGACACGCCGGCCAGGTTGGTCTGGAGCTCGACGATCCGCTCTTCGAGAATCCTCGTATGACGCGGAGAGTCGGCGAGCTTACGTCGCAGGACGGCGATTTCCTGCTCGAGATAGGCAACCTGGCCGGCTGGGTCCTCAGACCCCCGCCCCGGCCGGATGCCGCGGTTGATGTCGTCGTCGTGGGCTGCCACGGTCCTCACCTCCTCCAAGGGGAGCTGGACGCTTCCTGACCCTACCTGGGTGGGTGATGATTGAAACCCCTAGATCACAAAGACTCTCGGGGTGTGTCCGATCTTCACCCTTGCGCTCTCTCCCTCGCACCAGGGGGATACCCACCCATCAACATTCGAAAGCGGGCGGTTGTATCGTCGGTGTGGTCAACACCCGTCAGGCTTGGCCTGACTTACTTCTCAATGCTTCACCCGATGCAGGAAACGGCAGGGGATATGACCGTGCAGCACGAGGCGCCCGCCACGGGCACCGACGAGGCGCTCGAGGTCTGGATCGACCAGGACCTCTGCACCGGCGACGGCATCTGCGCGCAGTACGCCCCGGAGGTCTTCGAGCTGGACATCGACGGGCTGGCCTATGTCAAGAGCTCCGACGACGAGCTGTTGCAGGACAAGGGCGCCACCACACCGGTCCCGCTGCCCCTCCTCCAGGACGTGGTCGACTCGGCCAAGGAGTGTCCCGGGGACTGCATCCATGTACGGCGCGTTTCGGACAGGGTCGAGGTCTACGGACCCGACGCCCCGTGACGGATCACATACCGAGCGTCTCGTCCGGCTCCGAGCGCACGAACTTTCCGCCCTTCCACCGCCACTTGACCCGCTCCTCCCGATCGGGGCAGCAGCTCGGCACATCCGGTGAGGAGTAGCCCAGCAGGGTCGCGGTGACGGCTCCGTCACCCACCGCGAAGTCCGTGACGCCGATCCGGTCCGCCGGGTCCACCAGGGTGGCCACCACCCGGGGACCGGCCCCCCGGGTTTCCGCGAGTACGTAGACGCCGCTCGGCGGCGTGCCGGAACCGGCCTGGCAGTGCGCCACCGCGACCGTCTCGGGGCGGCCGTCGCCGTCCAGGTCGCCCGAGGCCTTCCTGGCCACCACCGTCGGGGCGCCCGCGCACCGCAGCGGGTAGGACGCGGCGGCGGCGTCCGGAGCGGGGCCCGCGCCGGGGGCCGGGGCGGCGGCGGTCCGGGGGTCCGTCTGGGAGGCGGTGGCGGCACCTGGCTGGAGCAGTCCCACGGCCGCCACGACGGCGGCCGTCGCGGCGGCGGTGGCCAGCCAGTGCACCGGCCGGGCACGGGTGTGCGCGAGGTCCGGAACGGCGGAGGTCTGCACGCGGAGCGTCTCCTGTGAGCTGTGCGACGGGGTGGTCAGCATCGTGCCACACGTCACAGGGCGGCGGAACAGCGGGGACCGAACGCGGCGGCGCCGCCGCGGAGTTCCCCCGCGATGGCGGGAACTCGACGGCGGCGCGCTCGCGTTGTCGCGGTGTCGCTCCTACGGGGTATCAGCCCTTGTTGGGGCCTTCGTAGTCCTCGCCGTACGCACCCTTGGCGGGGCGGCGGCGGCGCATCGGCGGCTCCACGCCGTCCGCGAGGCGGCGGGCGGTGAGCAGGAAGCCGGTGTGACCGATCATGCGGTGGTCCGGCCGGACGGCCAGGCCCTCGACGTGCCAGTTGCGGATCATCGACTCCCAGGCGGCCGGCTCGGCGAAGCAGCCGATCTCGCGGATGGACTCCACGGTCCTGGCGAGCTGGGTGGTGGTCGCGACGTAGCAGCAGAGGATGCCGCCGGGGACGAGCGCCTTGGAAACGGCGTCCAAGCACTCCCACGGGGCGAGCATGTCCAGGATCACGCGGTCGACGTCGGTGTCGCGGAGGTTGTCCTGGAGGTCGCCGACGGTGAGCTGCCAGGCGGGGTGCGGACCGCCGAAGTAGCGCTCCACATTGCCCCGGGCGATCTCGGCGAAGTCCTCGCGGCGCTCGTAGGAGTGCAGCATGCCGGAGTCACCGATGGCGCGCAGCAGGAAGCTGCTGAGCGAGCCGGAGCCCACCCCCGCCTCGACGACCCGCGCGCCGGGGAAGATGTCGGCGAAGGCCAGGATCTGCCCCGCGTCCTTGGGGTAGACCACGGCGGCGCCGCGGGGCATGGACAGGACGTAGTCGGGGAGCAGGGGGCGCAGCGCGAGATACGCGACGTTCCCCGTGGTACGGACAACACTGCCCTCGGGAGCGCCGATCAGCTCGTCGTGCGGGAAGGAACCCTTGTGGGTGTGGAAGTTCTTCCCGGCCTCGAGCGTGAACGTGTAGTGGCGTCCCTTGGGGTCGGTGAGCTGGACCTGGTCCCCGACCTTGAAGGGCCCGCGACGGCGGGCGGCACCGGTCGGTTCGGACATGTGACCAGGGTACCGGGCCCGCGGCACGCCCTCGCACCACGGGCACCCCGGGCACCACCCCTGACCTCGGACGGCGGGCGGGCGCCCACGGCGTCCCGGGGGCGGGCCGGGCCCTCAGGAGGGCCGCGCCATGGCCTGGACGAAGGCGCGCTCCACATCGGCGGCCGAGAGGACGCCGTAGATCTCGCCGGTCTCCTCGACCACCAGGTACTCGGTGGCCGGGCTGGCTCGGAGCCTTTCGAGCAGGGCCTCGCCGGCCAGCTCCGCGGGGACCCGCATGCCGTCGGTGAGGTCCTGGGCGAGCCCGCTGACCGCGACCCAGGGCCGGCGGTGCTGCGGGATGCCGACGATGGCCGCCTCGCGGACGAGCGCGGTCGGGGTGCCGTGGCCGTCGACGACGACCAGGGCGCGGGCGCCCGCCTCGTTGGCGCGGCGCAGCGCCTCGGACAGGGGGGTGTGCGACTCGACGGGGACGGCCCGGCGGGTCAGGGTGCGGGCGCGCAGCTCGGGGAGGTGCTCGCGCAGCCGGGCCATCCGCAGGCTGTTGCCCGCGCCGGTCCAGATGATCGCGGCGAGGATCGCGGCGAGCAGGGCGTCGGTGACGGTCTCCATGCCGCTGATGTCGCCGGTGGCGTTGCCGAGGGCGCCGGTGTGGGTGAGCAGCGGGAGGCCGATGAGGACGGCGACGGCCAGGGCCCGGCCGACCCAGGCGGCGGCCACGGTGCCGCTCATCGGCTTGCCGGTGATCTTCCACACGACGGCCCGGAGCATGCGGCCGCCGTCCAGCGGCAGGCCGGGCAGCAGGTTGAAGGCGGCGACGAGCAGGTTGGAGATCATCAGGCCGGCGAGCAGGACGCCGGGGACGGTGCCGGGTTCGACGGCCCGCATCCCGGCGTAGAAGAGCCCGGCGAGGACGAGGGAGAGCAGCGGGCCGACGAAGGCGAGGACGAACTCGCGGCCGGGGGTCTCGGACTCCTTCTCGATCTCGGAGACGCCGCCGAAGAACTGGAGCTGGATGCGGCGCACCGGCAGCTTGTAGCGGAGCGCCACGACGGTGTGGGCCAGTTCGTGGACCAGCACCGAGGCGTAGAAGGCGACCGCGAAGAAGAGGGAGACCAGGTAGCGGACGTTGCCGAGCTCGGGCAGGACCCGGTCGAGCTGGCCGCCGAAGACCCAGGTGATCAGGGCGGCGACCAGGAACCAGCTGGGGGCGACGTACACGGGCACGCCGAAGGGGCGGCCCATCAGGATGCCGCCGCCGGGCTCACCGGTCCGGCGCGGTCTGCCGCCGCCGGGGGTGGCCTTGGCCGTGTCGGACCGCGGGCGGGTCTCCTCGCCGCTCTCCTCGTCCTGGTTCACGGGGTCCCTTCGGTGCGATGCGTCACTCACACGATCATGCAGTGTGGGAGGGTCTGGCGTCGATGCGTCGATGGTATGCCGCTCGCTGTCAGTGGCGGGCCGTAGGGTTCTGAGCCATGACGACGACCCCGCGACCGCCCGCCTCGCTGTCGCCCTCCCGGGCGAGCGACTTCATGCAGTGCCCCTTGCTGTACCGGTTCCGGGTGATCGACAAGCTGCCGGAGAAGCCCAGTGAGGCGGCCACCCGGGGCACGCTGGTCCATGCCGTGCTGGAGCGGCTCTTCGACGACCCGGCGACGGAGCGCACGGCGCCCAGGGCCAGGGCGATGGTGCCGGGTCAGTGGAACCGGCTGCTGGAGTCCCGGCCGGAGCTCGCCGAGCTGTTCGAGGAGGACAGCGAGGGCGAGCGGCTGACGCGCTGGCTGGGCGAGGCCGAGCGGCTGGTCGAGCGGTGGTTCACGCTGGAGGACCCGACGCGGCTGGAGCCGGCCGAGCGCGAGCTGTTCGTGGAGACGGAGCTGCCGTCGGGCCTGCGGCTGCGCGGGGTGATCGACCGGGTGGACGTGGCGCCGACGGGCGAGGTGCGGATCGTCGACTACAAGACGGGCAAGGCGCCGCGCCCGGAGTACGGCGAGGGCGCGCTGTTCCAGATGAAGTTCTACGCCCTGGTGGTCTGGCGGCTGAAGGGCGTGGTGCCGCGCCGGCTCCAGCTGGTGTACCTGGGCAGTGGTGACGTGCTGACGTACGACCCGGTGGAGGCGGACCTGCTGCGGGTGGAGCGCAAGCTGCACGCGCTGTGGGAGGCGATCGAGCAGGCCACCGCGACGGGTGACTGGCGGCCCCGGCCGACGAAGCTCTGCGGGTGGTGCGACCACCAGGCGTTCTGCCCGGAATTCGGCGGCACTCCCCCGGTCTACCCGCTGACCGTGCGCCCGGCGGACCCGGGTGAGGAGGCCCAGGGCAGAATGGACATGGTCAGCTGAGCCCCCCGAAGGAGTATCCGTGGCTATCCGCGTCCTACTGGTCGACGACCAGCCGCTGTTGCGCACCGGCTTCCGGATGATCCTGGAGGCGGAGCAGGACATCGCGGTCGTGGGTGAGGCCGGGGACGGTCTGCAGGCTCTCGACCAGGTACGGGCGTTGCAGCCCGATGTGGTGCTGATGGACATCCGGATGCCCCGTATGGACGGTGTGGAGGCGACCCGGCAGATCACCGGGCCAGGGCGGGACGGGCCGGCGAAGGTGCTCGTGCTGACCACCTTCGACCTGGACGAGTACGTGGTGGAGGCGCTGCGCGCGGGGGCCAGCGGCTTCCTGCTGAAGGACGCGCCCGCCAATGAGCTGGTGCAGGCGATCCGGGTGGTCGCGGCGGGCGAGGCGATGCTCGCGCCGAGCATCACGCGCCGGCTGCTCGACAAGTACGCGGACCACCTGCCGTCAGGTGAGGAGCCGGTGCCCGACGCGCTGAACACGTTGACGGACCGTGAGCTCGAAGTGCTGAAGCTGGTGGCGCGCGGCCTGTCGAACGCGGAGATCGCGGCGGACCTCTTCGTGTCGGAGACGACGGTCAAGACGCATGTGGGGCATGTGCTGACCAAGCTGGGGCTGCGGGACCGCGTGCAGGCCGCGGTGTACGCCTACGAGAGCGGCCTGGTGCGTCCCGGCGCGCAGTGAACCCGCCCGGCCGGCCCGGCCGGTGCACGGAAGGCGGGGTGCCCGACGTGTGTCGGGCACCCCGCCTTCCGTGGTGGACCGCGGTCGCTCGGACCTCGGCGGGCTCTCCGGTCAGCCCTTCTTGATCTCCCAGAAGCGGAAGACGGTGGAGGCGTCCAGCGTCCACTCCAGGCCCGTGATGTCGTCGCGGGCGACGGCGTACTGCTTGCCCTGCCAGAGCGGGAGGATGGGCAGCTCCTGGGCCACCAGGTCCTGCACCTTGCCGAAGTCCTCCTCGGTGGTGCTCCGGTCGGCTGTCGCGGAGGTGCGCGGCATCAGCGTCCTGGTGATCTCGGCGTTGTCGTAGTTGTTGCCGAGGACGTTGTCCTTGCCGAAGAACGGCTGGGTGAAGTTGTCGGGGTCCGGGTAGTCGGGAACCCAGCCCTTCACGTAGACGCCGTACTTGCCGGCCTTGATGTCCTTCTCGTACTGCCCGAACTCGACGGACTTGACGCTCGCGTCGAACAGCCCGCTGTCGTTGAGCTGCTGGGCGATGGCCTTGAGCTCCTCGTCGGTGGCGGGGCCGTACCGGCTGGGCGTGGACCACAGGGTGAGCTTCACCTTGCCGGTGAGACCGGCGGAGCGCAGCGCCTGCTTGGCCTTGTCGCGCTGCGGGCGGTCGCCGTAGGTGTCGAAGAACGCGGTGTTGTGACCGGTGATGCCGGCCGGGACGATCGAGTACAGGGGTGCGGCGGTGGACTGGTAGACGTCCCGGACGAGGGCGTCTCGGTCCACGAGGTAGGCGATGGCCTTGCGCACGCCGAGCTTGCCGACCACCGGGTCCTTGGCGTTGAACACCAGGTGGTGGACCTCGGCGCTGGTGCCCTCGATGACCTCGATGCCCTTGGCGCCGGCCGTGAGGGAGCCCTTGAGCTCGGCGATCTCGGCGGCGGCGAGACCTCGGTAGGCGACGTCGACCTCGCCCTTCTGGAGGGCGGAGCCGAGGGCCTTGCGGTCGCCGTGGAAGAACTTCAGCGTGATGCCGCCGTTCTTCACCTTGGCCGTGCCGCGGTACTCGGAGTTGACCGAGAAGACCGCTTCCTTGTCGTTGAAGGACTCCAGCTTGTACGGGCCGGATCCGACGGCCTTGCCGTCGGTGCGCAGCGAGCCGGCGTCGTACTCGCGGTGGTCGATGATGGAGCCGGCGCCCGAGGCGATCTTGCTGGGGAAGGTGGCGTCCGGGAGCTTCAGCTTGAAGACGACCGTCCGGTCGTCCGGGGTCTCGATCTTGTTGATCGAGGTGAGCAGCGGTGCCGGGCCGGCCGGGTCGTTGATCTTCAGGGCGCGCTCGAACGAGAACTTGACGTCCTCGGAGGTGAGGTCGTTGCCGTTGCTGAACTTCAGGCCCTCACGCAGCGTGCACCGGTAGACCTTGCTGCCGCCCTGGTCGAAGCCGCACTTCTCGGCCGCCTCCGGCTGGGGCGTCGAGGCGCCCTTGGGGAAGCTGAGCAGGGACTGGAAGACGTTGTTGAACAGCAGCCAGGAGCCCGGGTCGTATCCGGCGGCGGGGTCCGTCGCCAGGACTTTGTCGGACATGCCGACGAGCACCGAGCCGCCGGAGTCACCTGAGCCGCCTTCCTCCGTGCCGCAGCCGCTCAGCAGGGCGGCGGCCAGGCCCGCGGCGAGCGGGGCGGTCAGCCACTTGTTGTGTGCCTTCACAGGAACCTTGCCTCTGGAATCTCTTCGCCGGCCGGGCCCGAGTGCCCGGCCGGATACCGCAGGGTCAGGCGATACCTCGGCCGAGCTCCCAGAGCATCAGGTCCGAGGAGATGTTCAGCGCCCACTCGACGCCGTTCAGGTCCTCACGGTGGGCGACGTACTGCTTGCCCTGCCAGAGCGGGAGCACGGGGACGTCGGTGGCGACGATGTCCTGGAGCTGCTCGAAGGCCGAGGAGGCGGCGTTGCGGTCGGCCGAGCGGCGCGACAGCGGGATGAGCCGGCTGCGCGCGGCGCTGTTCACGTACGGCGTGTTGAGGAAGTTGTCCGCGTCGAGGAACGGGGCGATGTAGTTGTCGGGGTCGGGGAAGTCCGGGAACCAGCCCAGTCCGTAGACGGCGTACTCGCCGCGCTTCTGGGCGGGGCGGAAGGTGGACCACTCGGCGCCCTGGACGGTGACGTCGAAGAGCTTGGTGGCGTTGAGCTGGTCGCGCAGGGCCTCGAACTCCTTGCGCGTGCCCGGCCCGTAGTGGTCGCTGGTGTAGTGCAGCTTCAGCTTCACGGGGGTGGTGATGCCGGCCGCGCGCAGGGTGTCGGCGGCCTTCTTGGTGCTGGGCTCGCCGTACTTGTTGAAGAAGGAGTTGGTGTGGGCGGCGATCGAGGAGGGGATCAGCGAGTAGAGCGGGGTGGCGGTGGAGCCGTACACCTTGCCGGCGATCTCGCCCCGGTCGACGACCGCGGCCATCGCCTGGCGCACGGCCTTGTCCTGGACCGAGGCGTCCTTGGTGTTGAAGCCGAGGTAGCGGATCTCCAGGCCGGGGACCTCGCGGAGCTCGATGCCCTCCTTGGGCTTCTCCGAGAGCGACTTGATCTGCTCGGGCGACATGGTGCGGGTCATCATGTCGATGTCGCCGGCCTCCAGGGCCTTGCCCATGGCGTCGGCGTCCGTGAAGGAGCGCAGCTCGACCTTGTCGTTGTGGAGCTTGATGTCGCCCTTGTAGTGCGGGTTCCTGGTGAAGACGGCCTTGGCGACCCGGCCGCCGTCGACCTCGGCCTCCATGGTGTAGGGGCCGGAGCCGTCGATCTCGAAGCCGTCGCGGAGCTTCTTGGCGTCGTACTTCTCGCGGCTCAGGATGCCGGCCACGGGGGTCGAGAGCTTGTACGGGAACGTGGCGTCGGGGCTCTTGAGGTGGAAGACCACCTCGGAGTCGCCCTTGGTCTCGATGGTGTCGATGTTGGCGAGCAGGGCCGCCGCGCCGTTGTCGGCCTTGATGTCGAGGACGCGCTGGATGGAGAACTTCACGTCCTCGGCGGTCACCGGGCCGCCGTCGGCGAACCGCAGGCCGTCGCGCAGGGTGCACTTGTAGCGCTCGCTGGCCCGGTCGGTGAAGCCGCACTGCGAGGCGGCCTCGGGGACCGGGCGGCCACCGCCGCGCGGGACGTGCACCAGCGTCTGCACGGTCTGGCGCAGCACGTTCCAGACGCCGGTGTCGTAGGCGAAGGCCGGGTCGAAGGGGGCGGAGTCGTCCTCCGTGGCGGTGAACTGGTCCGTGGTGCCGACGACGATGGCGTCGCCGCGACCGGATCCGCCCTGCGCCCCGCCGCATGCCACGAGCACGGGGGCGAGCAGGCCCAACACGGCCGGCAGCACCAAGGTCTTGCGGTTCATCCTGGACGTTCTCCTCATCCGGCACTGGGTACAGCGGTAGGGACACTCCGCCGCGCCGCCCGGTCGGGGCGGAGCGATCGGGCCGGGTACGAAGCGATCGGTCCGGTGTTCACGGCTGCTTGGTGGCTGCCGGGCACACGGGGAAAGTGCGGCGAAGTTCTCGCCAAGAGATTAGTGGGCCAGGCCACGGATGCCGGACCCGGGCCGGGCCGGGACCACGCCGGACAGTGATCAGGAATGCACGCCGCCGCATAGTCGCGCAGGGGAATGATTCGTACACGCGCCGATGAAACGGGACACAAAGGATCAGCCCAAGTGCACTGTTCCGGACATGCCACATTTTCGGGACATCCCCTCGGTACCACGCTGAGTGACCAAGGTCACGCCGTCGCGCCGGGTGTTCCGGACCCGGGGAAGGTAGGTTCGGGCGCTCCGTGCCGCGCCCGGCCGGGCGCGGCACGCTCGGTGCGCGGCTCAGTTCATTCCGGTGATCAGGGTGTGCAGGAAGCCCAGGTCGATCTCTTCCAGGGAGCGGACGACGACCCGGCCGTGGGCGGGCGCGATCGGCGCGACGGACGGCACCGCGACCACCCGGCAGCCGGCGGCCTCGGCGGCGGCCACACCGGTCGCCGTGTCCTCGATGACGGCGCATCTGGACGGCTCGGCGCCCAGGCGGCGCGCGGCGTGCAGGTAGGGGTCGGGGTGGGGCTTGGTACGGGGCACCTCGTCGCCCGCGACGGTGAGCGTGAAGCGGTCCGGGCCGAGCGAGCGCAGGACCCGGTCGATGATGCGGCGGTGGGAGGCGGACACCAGGGCGGTGGGGATGCCGTGCGCGGCCAGCTCGGCCAGCAGCCGCTCGGCGCCGGGCATGAGCGGGACGCCCTCGCCGATGCGCTCCTCGAACCGGTCGTTGAGCAGCACGGTGAGCTCGGCCAGGGTGATGTCGGCGCCGGTGGCCTCGATGAGGTACCCGGCGCTGCGGGTCATCGGCCCGCCGACGACGACGTCCCGCCACGCCTCGTCGAGCTCGTGACCGAGGTCGCCGAAGACCTCGACCTCCGCGTCCCACCAGAAGCCCTCGGTGTCGACGAGCGTGCCGTCCATGTCGAGGAAGACGGCCTGGAGGGCGGATCCTTCGGCCATGCGGGTAAAGGACGCGGGGACCGTACTGGTCATCGGCACACCTCCGGGAGGGACGAGAAGGCCGGCCTCTCTCCCGGAGGGCGACTCCCGGCGGGAAAAGTGACCGGCCTGCACTGGACCGACCAGTGTACGACTCGTCGCGCCGGGCCGCTCAGCGCGCGTTGAAGTACTTCGCCTCGGGGTGGTGGAGGACGATCGCGTCGGTGGACTGTTCCGGGTGGAGCTGGAACTCCTCGGACAGGCGCACGCCGATCCGCTCGGGCTCCAGCAGCTCGGCGATCTTGGCGCGGTCCTCCAGGTCCGGGCAGGCCCCGTAACCGAGGGAGAACCGCGCGCCCCGGTACTTCAGGGCGAACATGTCCTCCACCTCGTCGGGGTCCTCGGCGCCGAAGCCCAGCTCGGCGCGGACCCGGGCGTGCCAGTACTCGGCGAGGGCCTCGGCCAACTGAACGGACAGACCGTGCAGTTCGAGGTAGTCGCGGTAGGAGTCCGAGGCGAACAGCTCGGCGGTGGCCTCACCGATCCTCGACCCGACCGTCACCACCTGGAGCCCGACGACATCGGTCTCGCCGGACTCCTCCGGGCGGAAGAAGTCCGCCAGGCACAGGCGCCGGCCGCGGCGCTGGCGCGGGAAGGTGAAGCGGGTCCGCTCGTTGCCGCGCTCGTCCAGGATGATCAGGTCGTCGCCCTTGGATACGCAGGGGAAGTAGCCGTGGACGACCGCCGCCTCCAGGAGGTTGCGGGTGTGCAGCTGCTCCAGCCAGCCGCGCAGCCGCGGCCTGCCCTCGCTCTCCACCAGCTCCTCGTAGCTGGGGCCGTCGCCGGTACGGGCCTGCTTCAGGCCCCACTGGCCCTTGAAGAGGGCCCCTTCGTCCAGCCAGCTCGCGTACTCCTTGAGCTGGATGCCCTTGACCACCCGGGTGCCCCAGAACGGCGGGGTCGGCACCGGGTTGTCGGTGGCGACGTCGGAGCGCGCCCCGTCCTGCGGCGCGCGCTCCTCGACCGCGACGTCACCGGCGGGGCGTACCCGGCGCTGCCGCAGCTCGGGCAGGGAGGCGCCGGGGACCCCGCGCTTGACGGCGATCAGCGCGTCCATCAGGCGCAGGCCCTCGAAGGCGTCGCGCGCGTAGCGGACCTCGCCCTGGTAGATCTCGTGCAGGTCCTGCTCGACGTAGGCGCGGGTGAGGGCGGCGCCGCCGAGGATGACGGGGTAGTCGGCCGCCATGCCCCGCTGGTTCAGCTCCTCCAGGTTCTCCTTCATGATCACCGTGGACTTGACCAGGAGGCCGGACATGCCGATGACGTCGGCCCGGTGCTGCTCGGCGGCTTCCAGGATCGCCGAGACGGGCTGCTTGATGCCCAGGTTGACCACGTTGTAGCCGTTGTTGGACAGGATGATGTCCACCAGGTTCTTGCCGATGTCGTGGACGTCGCCGCGCACGGTGGCGAGCACGATGGTGCCCTTGCCCGCCTCGTCGCCCTCGACCTTCTCCATGTGCGGTTCCAGGTGGGCGACCGCGGTCTTCATCACCTCGGCCGACTGGAGGACGAACGGCAGCTGCATCTGCCCGGAGCCGAACAGCTCACCGACGACCTTCATGCCCGCCAGCAGCGTGTCATTGACGATGTCGAGTGCCGGGCGGGACCGCAGGGCCTCGTCGAGGTCGGCCTCCAGGCCGTTCTTCTCGCCGTCGATGATCCGTCGCTGGAGCCGCTCGTCCAGCGGCAGCGCGGCCAGCTCCTCGGCCTTGCCGGCCTTCATCGACTTGGTGTCGACGCCCTCGAACAGCTCCAGGAACCGCTGCAGCGGGTCGTAGCCCTCGGCGCGGCGGTCGTGGATCAGGTCCAGGGCGACCTTGACGTGCTCCTCCTCCAGCCGGGCGATCGGCAGAATCTTGGAGGCGTGCACGATCGCCGAGTCCAGGCCCGCCTTGACGCACTCGTCGAGGAAGACGGAGTTGAGGACGAGCCGGGCGGCCGGGTTGAGGCCGAAGGAGATGTTGGACAGGCCGAGCGTGGTCTGCACGTCGGGGTGGCGCCGCTTCAGTTCGCGGATGGCCTCGATGGTGTTGACGCCGTCCTTGCGGGACTCCTCCTGCCCGGTGCAGATGGTGAAGGTCAGGCAGTCGATGAGGATGTCCGACTCGTGGATGCCCCAGTTGCCGGTGAGGTCGGCGATGATCCGCTCGGCGACCGCCACCTTGTGCTCGGCCGTGCGCGCCTGGCCCTCCTCGTCGATGGTCAGCGCCATCAGGGCCGCGCCGTGCTCCTTGGCCAGCGCGGTGACCTTCGCGAAGCGCGACTCGGGGCCGTCGCCGTCCTCGTAGTTGACGGAGTTGATCACCGCGCGGCCACCGAGCTTCTCCAGGCCGGCGCGGATGACGTCGACCTCGGTGGAGTCCAGCACGATCGGCAGCGTGGAGGCGGTGGCGAACCGGCCCGCCAGCTCCGCCATGTCCGCGACACCGTCCCGGCCCACGTAGTCCACGCACAGGTCGAGCATGTGGGCGCCCTCGCGGATCTGCTCGCGGGCGATCTCCACGCAGTCGTCCCAGCGGCCCTCCAGCATGGCCGTACGGAACTTCTTCGACCCGTTGGCGTTGGTCCGCTCGCCGATGGCCAGGTAGGCGGTGTCCTGCCGGAACGGCACGGTCTGGTAGAGCGAGGCCGCACCCGGCTCGGGGCGGGGGTCGCGCTCGGGGGGCGTCACGCCCCCGACCCGCTCGACCACCTGGCGCAGGTGCTCCGGGGTCGTACCGCAGCAGCCGCCCACCAGGGACAGTCCGTAGTCGCGGACGAAGGTCTCCTGCGCGTCGGCCAGCTCGGGCGCGGTCAGCGGGTAGTGGGCGCCGTCCTTGCCGAGGATCGGCAGGCCCGCGTTGGGCATGCAGGACAGCGGGACCCGGGAGTGCCGGGCCAGGTAGCGCAGGTGCTCGCTCATCTCGGCGGGGCCGGTGGCGCAGTTCAGGCCGATCATGTCGATGCCGAGCGGTTCCAGCGCGGTGAGCGCGGCGCCGATCTCCGAGCCGAGCAGCATGGTGCCGGTGGTCTCGACGGTGACCGAGACGATCAGCGGCAGGTCGGCGCCGGTGGCGTCCATCGCGCGCCGGGCGCCCAGCACGGCGGCCTTGGTCTGGAGCAGGTCCTGGGTGGTCTCCACCAGGAGGGCGTCGGCACCGCCGGTGATCATGCCTTCGGCGTTCCGCTGGTAGGCGTCGCGGAGCTTGGGGTAAGGGGCGTGTCCCAGGGTCGGCAGCTTGGTGCCCGGGCCCATCGAGCCCAGCACCCAGCGCTGCTGCCCGGTGGCCGCGGTGTACTCGTCGGCCACCTCACGGGCGATCCGGGCACCGGCCTCGGACAGCTCCAGGACCCGTTCGGGGATGTCGTACTCCCCCAGCGCGGAGAGGTTCGCACCGAAGGTGTTGGTCTCCACGCAGTCGACGCCCACGTCGAAGTACGCCGCGTGCACCGCGCGCACGATGTCGGGGCGGGTCACGTTCAGGATCTCGTTGCAGCCCTCGAGGTTCTCGAAGTCGTCGAGGGTGGGGTCCTGCGCCTGGAGCATCGTGCCCATGGCCCCGTCCGCCACCACCACGCGGGTGGCGAGTGCCTCGCGGAGTGCGGCGGCTCGGGTGCTGGTGTCGGCGGAGGGGGTGGGCGACGAGGCCATGGATGAGCTCCCTGGGATGCGACGGCTGTCGGCTTTGCGCCTCCGGCGGTAGGCGCACGCGGCCAGGGTAACCGCGTACCGCGTGGGCGGGCAGTCCGTTCCGACCCGTGGACCGCGCGCGGGGCGGGGCGCCGTTGTCCGGTCGCACACCGGTGCGGCATTCCTCGGTGTGGCTGTGGGTCGGCAACGACCGATAGTGTTCAGCATTGTCGAACTGAGGGAGAAGGGCCGGGCGATGGCGAAGAACATCCAGTCGCTTGAACGGGCGGCGGCGATGCTGCGACTGCTCGCGGGTGGCGAGCGCCGGCTCGGACTGTCCGACATCGCGTCGTCGCTCGGGCTCGCCAAGGGCACGGCGCACGGCATCCTGCGCACCCTGCAGGCGGAGGGATTCGTCGAGCAGGACGCCGCGTCCGGGCGCTACCAGCTGGGCGCCGAGCTGCTGCGGCTGGGCAACAGCTACCTCGACGTCCACGAGCTGCGCGCCCGCGCCCTGGTGTGGACCGACGACCTGGCCCGCTCCAGCGGTGAGAGCGTCCACCTGGGCGTGCTGCACCAGCGGGGCGTCCTCGTCATCCACCACGTCTTCCGCCCCGACGACAGCCGCCAGGTGCTGGAGGTGGGGGCGATGCAGCCGCTGCACTCCACCGCCCTGGGCAAGGTGCTGTCGGCGTACGACCCGGTGGCGCACAGCGAGGCGGTGGAGGTGGAGCGCAAGGCGTTCACCCCCCGCACGATCACGGGCCTGGACGACTTCGAGGCCGTCCTGGACCTGACCAGGGCGCGCGGC
The DNA here is from genome assembly GCF_040653855.1 of Streptomyces sp. NPDC050856. NCBI lineage: Bacteria > Bacillati > Actinomycetota > Actinomycetes > Kitasatosporales > Streptomycetaceae > Streptomyces > Streptomyces sp. NPDC050856. The sequence goes on from NZ_JBFAGV010000007.1 coordinate 96,562, forward strand.
TGGGCGGCCGACGTGGAGGAGACCTGGGACGGTGTGGCCTCGGTCGCGGCGCCCATCCACGACCGGCGCCGGATGCCGGTGGGCGCGGTGGCCATCACGGGCGCGGTCGAGCGGGTCTGTGACGGGCCCGACCTGCGCAGTGAGCTGATCGCGGCGGTGCGGGACTGCGCCCGCGCGGTCTCCCGGGACCTGGGCGCCGGGCGATTCTGAGGCGGTCACCGGCCTTTTCCCGCTCTTTCCGGGGCGCCGCCGAGCCGTGGGCGGCGCGTTTGGCGCACCATCGGTAACGATCCGGTATTCGCCCCCCGAACTCTTGACGCCTTGTTAACGCGGAAGCAAAACTGCCGTTCATCGGTCGGCATTGTCGAACACCTACCGGCAATACGCGTTAGAGTGTGACAACGCCAGGGGCCCCCATCGGCTCCCTGAAGGCCGCAAACGCCCTCACCTGAGGGCGCGGACCACCGGAGGGACCCGGGGTTCGCCTTCCCCTGGACGAAGGACAAAGGAGTCGCGGGTGTCCAGCTCCGACATCTTCATCGGCGAGGTCATCGGTACCGCCGTACTCATCCTGCTCGGCGGTGGCGTCTGCGCCGCCGTCACGCTCAAGCGCTCCAAGGCGCAGAACGCCGGCTGGCTGGCCATCACCTTCGGGTGGGGCTTCGCGGTACTGACGGCGGTCTACATGACGGGCTCCCTGTCGGGCGCCCACCTGAACCCGGCGGTCACCGTCGGTATCGCGGTCAAGGACGGCGACTGGGGCGACGTCCCCGTCTACTTCGCCGGGCAGCTCCTCGGCGCCATGATCGGCGCGGTCCTGGTCTGGATCGCCTACTACGGGCAGTTCCAGGCCCACCTCACGGACCCGGAGATCACCTCCACTCCGCACGAGGAGGGCATGGTCGACCAGAGGAGCGCCCCCGCCGCCGGTCCCGTGCTCGGCGTCTTCTCCACCGGCCCCGAGGTCCGCAACCCGCTGATGAACCTGGCCACCGAGATCATCGGCACCGTGGTGCTGGTCCTCGCGGTGCTGACCCAGGGCCTGAACGCCGACGGCAAGGGCCTGGGCACCCTCGGCGCGCTGATCACCGCCCTGGTCGTGGTCTCCATCGGCCTCTCCCTCGGTGGCCCGACCGGCTACGCCATCAACCCGGCCCGCGACCTGGGCCCGCGCATCGTGCACGCCCTGCTCCCGCTGCCGAACAAGGGCGGCTCCGACTGGGGCTACGCGTGGATTCCCGTGGCCGGTCCGCTGATCGGCGGAGCCCTCGCCGCGGGTATCTACAACCTCGCGTTCGCCTGAGCCGACCGGCCGACCCTCCACAGACCTCCGGGAGTACACCGTGACCGACGCACACACCACCGGCCCGTTCATCGCGGCCATCGACCAGGGCACCACCTCCAGCCGCTGCATCGTCTTCGACCGCGACGGGCGCATCGTCTCCGTCGACCAGAAGGAACACGAGCAGATCTTCCCCAAGCCGGGCTGGGTGGAGCACGACGCCGCCGAGATCTGGGCCAACGTCCAGGAAGTGGTGGCCGGCGCCATCGACAAGGCCGGCATCACCTCCGCCGACGTCAAGGCCATCGGTATCACCAACCAGCGCGAGACCACGCTGCTGTGGGACAAGAACACCGGTGAGCCCGTCCACAACGCCATCGTTTGGCAGGACACCCGCACCGACGCGCTCTGCCGGGAGCTCGGCCGCAACGTCGGCCAGGACCGCTTCCGCCGCGAGACGGGACTGCCGCTCGCCTCGTACTTCGCCGGCCCCAAGGCGCGCTGGCTGCTGGACCACGTCGAGGGACTGCGCGAGCGCGCCGAGCGCGGCGAGATCCTCTTCGGCACCATGGATTCCTGGATCATCTGGAACCTGACCGGCGGCACCGACGGCGGCGTCCACGTCACCGACGTCACCAACGCCTCGCGGACCATGCTGATGAACCTGCGCACCCTGGCGTGGGACGAGAAGATCCTGCACTCCATGGGCGTGCCGGCCGCCATCCTGCCGGAGATCAGGTCCTCCGCCGAGGTGTACGGACACACCAAGGGCGGCGTCCTGGACGGCGTCCCCGTCGCCTCCGCGCTCGGCGACCAGCAGGCGGCCCTGTTCGGCCAGACCTGCTTCTCCGAGGGCGAGGCCAAGTCGACGTACGGCACCGGCACCTTCATGCTGATGAACACCGGTGGCGAGCCCGTCAACTCCTACAACGGCCTGCTGACCACCGTCGGCTACCGGATCGGCGCCGACAAGCCGGTGTACGCGCTGGAGGGCTCCATCGCCGTCACCGGTTCGCTGGTGCAGTGGATGCGCGACCAGATGGGCCTGATCAACTCCGCCGCCGAGATCGAGACGCTGGCGTCCTCGGTCGAGGACAACGGCGGCGCCTACTTCGTACCGGCCTTCTCCGGCCTGTTCGCCCCGTACTGGCGCTCCGACGCCCGCGGTGTGATCGCCGGCCTCACCCGGTACGTCACCAAGGCGCACATCGCGCGCGCCGTGCTCGAAGCCACTGCCTGGCAGACCCGCGAGATCACCGACGCCATGACCAAGGACTCCGGCGTCGAACTGGCCGCGCTCAAGGTCGACGGCGGGATGACCTCCAACAACCTGCTGATGCAGACCATCTCGGACGTCCTGGACGCACCCGTGGTGCGCCCGATGGTGGCCGAGACCACCTGCCTCGGCGCCGCCTACGCCGCCGGCCTGGCCGTCGGCTTCTGGCCGGACACCGACGCGCTGCGCGCCAACTGGCGCCGGGCCGCCGAGTGGACCCCCCGCATGGACGCCGCCAAGCGGGACAGCGAGTACAAGAACTGGCTCAAGGCCGTCGAGCGGACCATGGGCTGGATCGAGGACGAGGAGTAATCATGACCCCCCTGCAGAGCGTCCCCGCCCTCGGGACGCACCCGGCTGCCGGCTCCTTGCCGAGCCGAGCCGAGACCCGGGAGCACCTCTCCAAGGCGACGTACGACCTCCTGGTGATCGGTGGTGGCATCCTGGGCATCTCCACCGCCTGGCACGCCGCGCAGTCCGGACTGCGGGTGGCCCTGGTGGACGCCGGCGACTTCGCCGGCGCCACCTCCTCCGCCTCCTCCAAGCTGCTCCACGGCGGTCTGCGCTACCTGCAGACCGGCGCGGTGAAGCTGGTGGCGGAGAACCACTTCGAGCGCCGTGCGGTCTCCCGCCAGGTCGCACCGCACCTGGCCAACCCGCTCACCTTCTACCTGCCGGTGTACAAGGGCGGGCCGCACGGCGCCGCGAAGCTGGGCGCGGGCGTCTTCGCGTACTCGGCGCTCTCCGCCTTCGGCGACGGTGTCGGGCACCTGCTGAGCCCCGCCAAGGCCGCGCGGGACGTGCCCGAGCTGCGCACCGACAACCTCAAGGCCGTGGCCGTGTACGGCGACGACCAGATGAACGACGCGCGCATGGCCCTGATGACCGTCCGCGCCGCGGTCGACGCGGGCGCCACCGTCCTCAACCACGCCGAGGTCACCGGCCTGCGCTTCACCCAGGGGCGGGTCACCGGCGCGGACCTGAGGGACCGCACCGACGGTATCGAGTTCGGGGTCGACGCCCGCCTGGTGCTCAACGCCACCGGCCCCTGGGTGGACCACCTGCGCAGGATGGAGGACCCGAACGCGGCGCCCTCCATCCGCCTCTCCAAGGGCGCGCACCTGGTGCTGAAGCGCACCTCCCCCTGGAAGGCCGCGCTGGCCACCCCGATCGACAAGTACCGCATCACCTTCGCCCTCCCCTGGGAGGACATGCTGCTGCTCGGCACCACCGACGAGGAGTACGAGGGCGACCCGGGCGAGGTGGCGGTCAACGACAAGGACGTCACCCAGATCCTCGACGAGGCCGCGTTCTCCATCCGCGACCAGCAGCTCTCCCGTGACCTGATCACCTACTCGTTCGCGGGCCTGCGGGTGCTGCCGGGCGGTCCCGGCGACACCTCCAAGGCCAAGCGCGAGACGGTGGTCACCGAGGGCCGCGGTGGCATGCTGTCGGTGGCCGGCGGCAAGTGGACGACCTTCCGTCACATCGGCCGCACGGTGATGAACAAGCTGGCGTCCCTGCCGGGCCGCCCGCTGGCCGAGGACATGGAGCCGATGGCGCAGCTGCCCAAGAAGCTCCCGCTGCCCGGCATAGCCAATCCCCGCGCGGTGGCGCACCGGCTGCTGGTCGACGGCGGCACCCCGGGCCCGCGGATGTCCGCCGACACCGCCCGCCACCTGGCCACCCACTACGGCTCGCTCTCCTTCGACATCGCCCGCCTGGCGAACGAGGACCCGGCGCTGGCCGAGCGCGTCCACCCGGACGCCCCGGAGATCTGGGCGCAGGTCGCCTACGCCCGCGACCACGAGTGGGCCGAGACGGCGGACGACGTGCTGCGCCGCCGCACCACGCTGACCATCCGCGGCCTGGCGACGGACGAGATCCGCGGCCGGGTCGAGGAGATGCTCGCCAAGAAGGCGTGAGCGCGGCGCAGTTGCCGTGCGGTACGGGTGAGGGGCGGTCGTGCGGACGACCGCCCCTCACGCTTGCGTTCCTGCCGCTCGTCGTGGGTAGACGCTCCGGGCCGGAACAGCACCCGGACGTGTACAGGGGCTGCGGGAGGAGCCCCCGTAAGCCGTAAGGTTGGTCCGTACGCACGGAACTTCGGAAGGAGGCCTGGGTGATCGAGCTCGAGGGGGTTCCCGAGCTGATCGACCCGGTCATGGTGGCCGCGTTCGAGGGCTGGAACGACGCCGGCGACGCCGCCTCCACCGCGGTCGCGCACCTGGAACGGGAGTGGAAGGGCGAGGTGTTCGCGGCGCTCGACGCCGAGGACTACTACGACTTCCAGGTCAACCGGCCCACGGTGTGGCTGGACGGCGGGGTACGGAAGATCACCTGGCCGACGACCCGGCTCTCGGTGGTCCGGGTGGGCGGGGAGAAGCCGCGCGACCTGGTCCTGGTCCGGGGGATCGAGCCGTCCATGCGCTGGCGCTCGTTCTGCAACGAGATCCTGGGCTTCGCCCATGAGCTGGGCGTGGAGATGGTGGTGATCCTGGGCGCGCTGCTCGGCGACACCCCGCACACCCGGCCGGTGCCGGTCAGCGGTGTCACCTCCGACCCGGACCTGGCGCGCACCATGGACCTGGAGGAGACCCGGTACGAGGGTCCCACGGGCATCGTCGGCATCCTCCAGGAGGCCTGCACGCACGCGGGCGTGCCGGCGGTGAGCCTGTGGGCGGCGGTGCCGCACTACGTCTCGCAGCCGCCCAACCCCAAGGCCACGCTGGCGCTGCTCAACCGGCTGGAGGACCTGATCGGCCTGCGCGTCCCGCTGGGCGAACTGGCCGAGGACGCGCGGGCCTGGCAGGTCGGCGTGGACCAGCTGGCCTCCGAGGACAGCGAGGTGGCGGAGTACGTGCAGACGCTGGAGGAGGCGCGGGACACCGCGGAGCTCCCGGAGGCGTCGGGCGAGGCCATCGCCCGGGAGTTCGAGCGGTACCTGCGGCGCCGGGACGTCGGGCCGGGCGCGCCCGGGGCCCCCGGGAGCGGGCCGGGCGGTGCGCCGGGCCCCGGGCACGCCACGGAGCTGGGTGACAACTCCTACCTGCGCGACACCTCCAGCGGGCGGACCCGGCCGCCGAAGCCGCCCAAGCCCGAGCCGGGCGACGACGACGGCCCCGCGGACGCGGAGGACTGAGGGTTCCCCGGCACTCCGGGGAACACGGAGCGGGGCGGTACCGATCCGGTACCGCCCCGCTCCGTGTTCCGCGGCCTCCCGCGGCCTCCCCCCGGGGGGCGGCCTGCCTACAGGGCCACGCCGAGCAGCGCGTCCACCGTGCGCGAGACCAGCCCGGGGGCGCTCTCGTCGGTACCGCCCCCGGCGGCCTGCCGCTCGGCCCACCGGTCCACCGCCGCGAGCGCGCGCGGGGCGTCCAGGTCGTCGGCCAGCGCCTCCCGGACCTCCTCGACCAGGGCGTCGGCGGACGGCCCGTCGGGGCGGGAGACCGCGGCGCGCCAGCGGTCCAGGCGCGCCACGGCGTCCCGCAGCACCTGGTCGGTCCACTCCCAGTCGGCTCGGTAGTGGTGCGCGAGCAGCGAGAGCCGGATGGCGGCCGGGTCGACGCCGTCGCGGCGCAGCCGGGAGACGAAGACCAGGTTGCCCTTCGACTTGGACATCTTCGCGCCGTCCAGGGCGACCATCCCGGCGTGCACGTACGCCTTGGCGAAGGGGTACTCGCCGGTCAGCGCCTGGGCGTGGGAGGCTCCCATCTCGTGGTGCGGGAAGACCAGGTCGGAGCCGCCGCCCTGGACGTCGAAGCCCATGCCCAGGTGGTCCAGGGCGATGGCCACGCACTCGATGTGCCAGCCCGGGCGGCCGCGTCCGAGGCTGCCGCCCTCCCAGCTCGGTTCGCCGTCGCGGGCGGCCATCCACAGCATCGGGTCGAGCGGGTTCTTCTTGCCCGGCCGGTCCGGGTCGCCGCCGCGCTCGGCGGACAGCACGCGCATCGCCTCGGCGTCGTAGTGCGACACCTGCCCGAAGTGCGGGTCGGCCTCGACGGAGAAGTAGACGTCACCGTCGAGCTCGTACGCGGCGCCGGCGTCGCGCAGCCGCTCGATGAGCGGCACGATGCCGGGTATGGCCTCGACGGCGCCGATGTAGTGCCGCGGCGGGAGCATCCGCAGGGCGGTCATGTCCTCGCGGAACAGGGCGGTCTCGCGCTCGGCGAGCCCCGCCCAGTCGATGCCGTCGCGGACCGCCCGCTCCAGGAGCGGATCGTCGACGTCGGTGACGTTCTGGACGTAGTGGACCTGCCGCTTGGTGTCGAGCCACACGCGCTGAACGAGGTCGAACGCGTTGTAGGTCGCCGCGTGACCGATGTGGGTCGCGTCGTACGGCGTGATGCCGCAGACGTAGATACGGGCGACGGGGCCGGGGGCGAGGGTGACTCGACCGCCGGTCGCGGTGTCGTGGATCCGGAGGTCGCGGCCCGTGCCGGGCAGGGCGGGGACCTCAGAAGCGGGCCAGGCATGCATGTCATGAGCGTAACCGGATGCCCGATCCGGATACGAACCGGATACGGAATCCGGCCGGTACCGGTCTTGCGGACGGCGACGGCCGCGACCGTTGTCGCCCGGGGGCCGGTGGGGCGGGCCGGTCAGACCGGGGGCCAGGGGATGGCCGGCCACTGGCCCGAGGGCTCGGGGTGGCGGGCGGTCGCGCGCAGGGCGCGCACCCGGTCCCGCACCGCCGCGACCTCCGCCGGCGTGAGCAGCCCGGCCAGGCGGGCGGCGAGGGGGGCGCCGGCCGCCAGCGACACCTCCAGGCGGCCCAGCACCTCCAGCGCCTCCTCGGTGAGCGGCTCGCCCGCCCAGCCCCACAGCAGGGTGCGCAGCTTGTCGTCCACGTTGAAGGTGACGCCGTGGTCGATGGCGTACAGCCGGCCGTCGGGGGCCGGGAGCAGGTGGCCGCCCTTGCGGTCGCCGTTGTTGATCACCGCGTCGAGCACGGCGAGCCGCCGCAGCCGTACGTCGTCGGCGTGCACCAGCAGGGCCGTGCGGCCGTCGCCGACCTGGGCCGGGCCGACCGGCCGCCAGCCCTCCCCCGCCTCCTCGCCGTCCACCAGGGCCAGCAGCGACGCCGAGGGGTCGCCCTCGATCCAGAGCTGCACCATGCCCCGGCCGTAGGGGCCGTCCCGCAGCACGGTCGGGGGGACCAGGCCCCACCCGGTCGCCTCCGACACCTCGTAGGCCGCGACCTCCCGCTGGGCCAGCGTCCCGTCGGGGAAGTCCCACAGCGGCCGCTCGCCCGCCACGGGCTTGTACACGCAGGAGACCTCTTCGCCCTCGTGGGCGACCGAGCAGAAGAGCACCGCGTTGGACGCCTCGCGGACCTGTCCGCGTACGGTCAGCTCGCCCCCGGCGAGCAGGGCGAGGGGGTCCACCGCCGTCAGGCTCCCCGGCGGTATCCGTTCTGGCGCGGGCATACGTGTCCTTCCGGATCGAGCGGCAGGCTGCACAGGGGGCACGGGGGGCGGCCCGCGTTGACCACGTCGAGGGCGCGTTTGGCGAAGGCCCTCGCCTGCGCCCCGGTCAGCCGGACCCGCAGCATGGGCGGGCCGTTCTCCTCGTCCTGGAGCAGCCGCTCCTCGGCCTCGGCGAGGTCCTCCTCGGAGTCCGCGTCCAGCTCCACCAGCGCCTGGGCCTCGACGATCATGCGCTGGTCCTCGCCGTCCCAGGCCAGCGCCATGGTGCCGACCCGGAACTCCTCCTCGACCGGTACGTCGAGCGGCGCGGTGTCGGTCACGTCCGTGGGCGCGACGGCCGGCACCGGGGCGTTGCCGCCGGTTCGGCGCACCACCTCGTCGAGCAGTTCGTCGATCCGCTCGGCGAGCGCGGCCACCTGGGTCTTCTCCAGAGCGACGCTGGTCACCCGTCCCCCGGCGGACGCCTGGAGGAAGAACGTACGGCGGCCAGGCAGCCCGACCGTGCCGGCCACGAAGCGCTCCGGTGGGTCATAGAGGAACACCTGACGGGACACGTTCCCTCTCCCTTGACTGTGAGTTTCGACGGCGCTGCGGCCCGTCCACCCTACTGCGCGGATCGATCACGGTGCGCCCGCGCCGCCGCCCACCTCGGCGGTCCCGCCGCCGCCCGTCTCCTCACGCGGCATCAGCGCGCCGAAATCACCGGTGTCACCGAGCCGCACGAGAAAGGGTCGCAGCCGGGTGTAGCGGATCGCCGTTACGGAACAAGGATCCACATGGATCCGCTGGAACAGATCGAGATGCATCCCGAGGGCGTCCGCCACGAGCGACTTGATGATGTCGCCGTGCGAGCACATGAGGTAGACGGCGTCCTCGCCGTGTTCGGCCTCCACGCGCGCGTTCCACTCCCGTACGGCTTCGACGGCGCGCGCCTGCATGGCGCGCATCGACTCGCCGCCCGGGAACGCGGCGGCGGACGGGTGCGCCTGCACGACGTCCATCAGCGGCTCGTCGGTGAGCTCGGCCAGCTTGCGCCCCGACCAGTCGCCGTAGTGGCACTCGCCGATCCGCTCGTCGGTGTGCAGCGGCAGCCCCGGCCGGGCCGCCAGCAGCGGCCGGAGGGTCTCCAGGCAGCGGTCCAGCGGACTGCTGACGGCGGCGGCGACCGGCACACCGGCCAGCCGGGCCGGCAGCGCCGCGGCCTGGACCGCGCCGCGCTCGTCGAGGGAGACGCCGGGCGTCCAGCCCGCCAGTATCCCGGCGGTGTTGGCGGTCGAGCGTCCGTGCCGTACAAGGATCAACGTGGCCATGCCCGCCAGCCTAGGCCGCCGGAGGGGTGCGGGGGCGCCGCGGCGGGGGGAGAATACGCGCCGTGATCGTGGACTGTGCCATCTACCGGGACGGGCGCCGCAGTACCGGCCCCGCCGACTTCTCCGACGCCCTGGACGAGGCCCGGCGGGCGTCGTCCGACGGCGCGTTCGTCTGGATCGGGCTGCACGAACCGACGGAGGAGGAGTTCGACCACGTCGCGGACGAGTTCTCCCTGCACCCGCTGGCCGTGGAGGACGCCCTGAAGGCCCACCAGCGGCCCAAGCTGGAGGTGTACGACGACTCGCTGTTCATGGTCCTCAAGCCGGTGCTGTACGAGCCCAGCAGCGACAAGGTCTCCACCGGTGAGCTGATGGTGTTCCTGGGCGACTCGTTCGTGGTGACCGTCCGGCACGGCCAGGGCGCCCCGCTGGCCGCGGTGCGGCAGCGGCTGGAGGCCGAGCCCGACGTGCTGCGGCACGGGCCGACCGCCGTCCTGTACGCGATCAGCGACGCCGTCGTGGACCACTACATCGAGGTGTCCGGTGAGCTCCAGGTCGATCTGGAGGAACTGGAGACCGAGGTCTTCCAGCCGTCGGGCGGCGACGCCAAGAACACGGCGTCGCGGATCTACACCTTCAAGCGCCAGGTGCTGGAGTTCCGCCGGGCCACCGGGCCGCTGACCGGGCCGATGGCCCGGCTGGCGGGCGGCGGCGTACCGTTCGTCGACGAGCACGCCCAGCCGTTCTTCCGGGACGTCAGCGACCACCTGACGCGCGCCGGCGAGCAGGTGGAGGGACTGGACCGGCTGCTGTCGGACATCCTGTCGGCGCACCTGGCGCAGATGGGGGTGCGGCAGAACGACGACATGCGGAAGATCTCGGCCTGGGCGGCCATGGCAGCGGTGCCGACCATGGTCGCGGGCGTCTACGGCATGAACTTCGAGCACATGTGGGAGCTGGACCAGGTCTGGGGCTACCCGGCGGTGATCGTCCTGATGGCCGTGGCGGTCGTGGGGCTCTTCCGCCTGTTCAAGCGGCGGGGCTGGCTGTAGCGGCTCAGAGCGCCGGGGCCGGCTCCGGCGGTCCGCCCAGCGCGTCGCGCCGCTCCGGCATGGCCAGGCCCACCATGCGCCGCCACCGGCCGGCCCGTTCGTAGGCGTACACGGCCCGGATGCCCCCGGCCAGCGCGGCCGACTTGGCCGGCGGCCACCTCAGGATGCGGCCCATGTGCGCCGTCACGGCCAGACTGACGTCCCGGTAGACGGCGATCTCGGCCAGCGCGCACTCCCGCAGGGTCCGCTGGATGGTGCGGCCGTGCCCGGCGCGGGCGAGGCGCAGCAGTTCCTCGTGGCAGTACGCGAGGTGGTTGTCCTCGTCGTGGGAGATCATCCTGACGGCCCTGCCGACCTCGGGGTGGTCACCGAAGTACCGCACCAGCATGGCCATCTGCTCCGACGCGCGCTGCTCGGTCACCCGGCTGTGCGAGAGGTAGACCAGTACGTCGGTCTCGGTGAGCCGCTCGTCCCGGCGGAGCCGGTCGTGCGCCAGCCCGATGCCGCGCCTCTCCAGCAGCATGGTGTAGTCGGTCTCCGGCGGGACGGGGACCGGCTCCAGACCGCGCTTGCCGAGCAGGGCGTTGAAGATCCGGCCGTGCTTGTCCTCGTCGGCGCCGTGCCGGGTGATCTTCGGCGCGAGGGCGGCCAGTGACTCGGGGACCAGGGCCGCGATCCGGGCGTTCTCCCAGCCACCCTGCGTCTCGCCGCTCGCCGCGATGGAACAGAACAGCCGGTAGGAGTCGTCGTTGTCGAGGATCTCCTGGAACAGGCTTCGGGCCGAGAGCATCAATGCCACCTCCGTGCGCGGGTTCGCACAGGAGTCAAGTGCGGCCCGGCGCGGGGCGCCGAGAGCCTGGCCGGACAAGTCCGCCGAACGGAGGAGCGGCCGGCGGGCGGGGAAAGGCGTAACCGGGAGGGAGCCGGCGCGTTGTGCAGCGCGACGGCCGTGGCGGGGATGACCCCCGAGCCCCCACCACGGCCGTGGGCCTTCCCGGACCGTGAGCGCTTTCCGGCCGTACGCCTCCCCCGCCGCGCGATCGCCTCGCGGCGGGCCCCGCCGCCCCGCTACTCCACCAGGCCCGCGCGCTCCAGGGCCGCCGTGCCGGCCCGCAGGGCCGCGATCCGCTCGTCGAGGGTGAACCCGGCGGGGGCGAGGGTGAGGGTGGTGACGCCGGCGGCCGCGTACGCCTGCATCCGATCGGCGATCCGCTCGACGGAGCCGAGCAGGGTGGTCTGGTCGATGAGCCGGTGCGGGACGGCCGCCGCCGCGCCCTGCTTGTCGCCCGAGAGGTACTTGTCCTGGATCTCGGCGGCTTCCTTCTCGTACCCCATGCGCTGGGCGAGCTGGTTGTAGAAGTTCTGCTTCCGGCTGCCCATGCCGCCCACGTACAGCGCGGTGTACGGGCGGAAGGTGTCGGCCAGGGCGTTGACGTCGTCGCCGACGGCCAGCGGGACGGTCGGCACGACGTCGAAGCCGTCCATGGTCAGGCCCGCCTTCTCCCGGCCCGCGCGCAGGTGCCGGAGCGCGGTGTCCTCCAGGTGTTCGGCGGACGGGAAGATCAGCAGCGCGCCGTCCGCGATCTCCCCGGTCTGCTCCAGGTTCTTGGGGCCGATCGCCGCGATGTAGAGCGGGATGTGCTCACGCTCGGGGTGGACGGTGAGCTTGATCGGCTTGCCCGGGCCGCCGGGCAGCGGCAGGGTCCAGTGCTCGCCGTCGTGGGTCAGCCGCTCGCGGGACATGGCCTTGCGGACGATCTCCACGTACTCGCGGGTCCGGGCCAGGGGCTTGTCGAACTTCACGCCGTACCAGCCCTCCGACACCTGCGGGCCGGACACGCCCAGGCCGAGGCGGAAACGGCCGCCGGAGAGGGAGTCGAGGGTGGCCGCCGTCATCGCGGTCATGGCGGGCTGACGGGCCGGGATCTGCATGATCGCGGAGCCGATGTCGATGTTCTCGGTCTGCGCGGCGACCCAGGACAGCACGGTGGGCGCGTCCGAACCGTACGCCTCGGCGGCCCAGCAGACGTCGTAGCCGAGGCGGTCCGCCTCCCGCGCGACGGCGAGGTTGTCGCCGTCCATGCCCGCGCCCCAGTAGCCGAGGTTGATGCCGAGCCGCATAGCCGGTCCCCTTAACTCATTTACTGATCAGTAACGTGCCTGGGCGGGACTCTAGCGCGCGGGCCCGCCATCCGTCAGGAGGGCGCCGCGCGCGGCCGGGCGGCGCCGGTGAGGGGTTGTCCACAGGCTCTCCGCCGGTGGGCCCCCGGCCAGTAATCTCGCGCCATGGAGCAGAGGCATCTCGGCCGTACCGGCCTGCGCGTGTCCCGCATCGGACTCGGCACCCTCACGTGGGGACGGGACACCGACGAGCACGACGCCGTGGACCAGTTGAAGGTGTTCTGGGAGGCGGGCGGGACGCTGATCGACACGGCGGACGTGTACGGGGGCGGCGAGGCCGAGTACCTGCTCGGCCGGCTCGTGGAGCGGCTGGTGGCCCGGGGCGACCTGGTCCTCGCGACGAAGGCGGGCAGCGTGCCGGACCCCGACCGGCGGTTCGACGGGTCGCGCGGGCACCTGCTGGCCGCGCTGGACGCGTCACTGGCGCGGCTGGGGACGGACTACGTGGATCTGTGGCAGGTCCACGCCTTCGACCCGGCCACGCCGCTGGAGGAGACCCTCCAGGCGCTGGACATCGCGGTCAGCAGCGGCCGGGCCAGGTACGTCGGGGTGTCGAACTTCTGCGGCTGGCAGCTGGCGAAGGCGGCGACCTGGCAGCTCGCCGCCCCCGGGGTGCGCGCCCGGCTGGCCAGTACGCAGATGGAGTACTCGCTGCTGCAACGGGGCGTGGAGAGGGAGGTGCTGCCGGCCGCCCTGGACCTGGGCGTCGGGCTGCTGCCGTCGTCACCGCTGGGGCGCGGCGTCCTGACCGGCAAGTACCGGCGCGCCACCCCGGCCGGCTCACGGGGCGCCTCGGAGCAACTGGCGCCGTTCGTGGAGCCGTACCTGGACGACCCCGCCACCCGGATCGTGGACGCGGTGGTGACGGCGGCGGACGGGCTGGCGACGACACCGTTGCAGGTGGCGCTGGCCTGGGTACGGGACCGGCCGGGGGTCGTGGCGCCGATCGTGGGCGCGCGCAACGCGCAGCAGCTCGCGGCGGCGCTGTCAGTGGAGGCGCTTAGTCTTCCTGACGAGATCTGCCAGGCGCTCGACGACGTGTCGGCGCCCGTGCACCGCTATCCCGATCAGGACTGGAGCACGCTGTGACCGCGCTTCCCCGGGGGGCAACCCCCGGCCCCTCGGCCGACGACCAGGCCGCCGTGACCGCCGCCGGGACCACCGGGGCGGAGGGCGCCGAGCCCACGGCCGGTGCCACGGCCGGTGGCACCGGTGAGTCCGCCGCGGCCGCCGAGGCGCCCGTGCCCGACCCCGCCGACGAGGCGGACCGTGCCGACGACACCGACCGGACCGACGAGGCCGATCAGGCCGATCAGGCCGACGCGGCCGTCACCGAGGAGGCGGACGCGGGCCGGGAGGCGCCGGGCACCGGCCCGGCGGACAGGGAACCTGGTGGCGGCGGGGACGACGGGGGCGGTGCGCGGGTGGGCCCCGCGGGCGGCGGGAGCACGGACGAGAGCCCCGGTGACACGGACCCGGCCGGGGACGGCTCCGCCGGCGAGGGCACGGGTGACGGCGGCCCGGCCGGTGCGGGGGACCCGGCAGCCGGCTCGGTCTCGGAGGCCGACGCCGAGCTGGCCGCTCAGCGGGAGCTGCGGGCGCGGATCGAGCAGCGCAAGGCGGAGAAGGGCGGCCCCATCGCGGCCGGCGCCAAGCTGAGCGGGCGAGCCGCTGATCTGCTCGCGGCGGTACGGGCCGTGGAGAGCGGTGAGAAGAGCGGTTCCGCCTTCCTCGACTCCCCCGCGCCCGCGCCCCGGCGGCCCGCTCCCGAAGCGGCCGCGCCCGTCCGGCAGCCCGCCGCGGCCCCCGCCCCTGCCCGGGCGGCGCGGACGGCCGCGCCGGAGACGGTGGTGGCCGTCCGGGCCGTGCTGCGGGAGGGGGGCGCGCCCGAGGCTCTCGCCGGACAGGTGGCGGCGGAGCTCGGCGAAGCGGCGGCGAAGGCGCTGCGGGAGAACCCGTGGCACCTGCTGGACGTGCCCGGGGTGCGGCCGGAGCAGGCCGACGGTTTCGCCCGGGCGCTGCTCGGCCCCGAATGCGGGCCCGGTGACGGCCGCCGCACGGACGCCCTCGTCGGCTGGCTGCTCCGGCGGGCGGCGCTCCAGGGGCACACGGCGCTGGAGGCCGCGGCCGTGCGCGCCGCGCTGGCCGAGCGGTCGGTGCCCGACCCGGACGAGGCGGTGCGGCACGCGGTCGCCGGGGGCGCCGTGCTGGTGTTCCACGACGGGCTGGACGAGCCCGGCGGCGAGCAGCCGGACGTCGAGGCGACGGGCGAGGAGCGGGCCGAGCCGGTACCGGTGCTGCTGGGACTGGACCGGTACGCCCTCGCCGAGGAGAGCCTGGCCGACGGGCTGGCCCGGCTGGCCAGGAGCGGCCCCGACACCCGGTGGGAGGTGGCGGCCCCGACCGAGCTGGCCCGGGCGGTCGCCGAGCACGGGCTGGTCGCCCACACCGGTGGCGAGGCGGCGCGGGCGGAGCCGGTCGCCCTGGCCCTGGCCGCGCGCGCTCTGGGGCTGCGGGCCGCCGTGGCCACGCACACCCGCGACGGCGGGCGCCGGCTGGGCCGGGACACCGGGGCGGTCACCGTCCCCGAGCTGCTGTCGGGCCCGGCCGGGCCCGGCCGGGACGAGGACGGCGCGCTCGCCCTGGACCTCCTGGTCGTGCTGGACGCGCCGCAGCTCGACGTCGAGACGGCCGCGATGCTCGTGGAGTCCCTGCCGGACGGCTGCCGGCTGGTGCTGAGCGGCGATCCCGGGGTGCTGTGGTCGGCGGGCGCGGGGCGGGTCTTCGCCGACGTGTTGGCGGCCCGGGTGTGCCCGCAGATCGCCTCCCGGACGCCGGACCCCGGGCCCATCGGGGAGCTGGTGTCCGGCATCGGGATCGGCGAGCTGAACCAGGTGGCGGCGCCGGGCAAGGAAGTCGTGATCGTCCCGGTGCGGGACGCGGGTGAGGCGGTGCACCGGACGGTGCAGCTGGTCGCGGACTCGGTGCCCCGGGCCATCGGCGTACCGCCCGAGCGGACGCAGGTCGTCACGGTGGGCCACGGCGGCTCGGCCGGGACCCGCGCGCTGAACGCGGCGCTGAAGCAGCGGCTCAACCCGGGGCCCGGACGCTTCGGCGGGTTCGACCCGGGCGACCGGGTCGCCTACGCCCCGTCGCCGGGCCGGACGGTGCCGGGCACGGTGGTGACCGCGGAACCGGACGGTCTCCGGCTCGACTGCGAGGGCGAGCCCGTCGTCGTACCGAAGGACCAGGTGGAGTCGGCGGTCCGGCACGGCTGGGCGCTCACGGCGCACCAGGCGGTCGGGACGCGCTGGCCGGCCGTGGTCGTGGTGCTGCCGGGGGACGCCGCCCAGGCGCTGCACCGCGCCTGGGTCTACACCGCGTTCGGCCGCGGCGAGCGGCACCTGTCGGTGGTCCACGGCGTGGACCAGGCGCTGCCCCGGGCGGTCGCGCAGACACCGCCCCCGCCCAGGACGACCCGGCTGCGGTCCCTCCTGGAGGGGCTGCTGGCCGCCGCCCCCGCGCCGGACGGCGGCTGAGGCGGCGGGGCCGGGCGGAGGGCCCGCGCGGAGGGGTCCGCCCGGGCCCGGGGCGTGTCCGCCCGGCTCGGAGCGTGACCGGCGGACCCGGAGCGTGACCGGCGGCTCAGGGCATGTCCGGCGGGCCGTCCGCCAGGTCCCCGTCCAGATCGTCCTCGTCGAAGACCGCGCTCACGTCGAAGCGGCAGATCACCCGGCCCGGGTCGGCCTGGTCGAAGGGGGTGCTCAGCCACTCGCCGGGCTCCGGGAGGTCGTCGGCCGCCGCCACCCAGAGCGTCGAGTCGCCCTCCTCCAGGCCGAATTCCTTGTGCCGCGAGGCGATCTCGTCGGGTTCGAACTCCCCGAAGAGCATGCCGAGGGCCGCGTGGACGCTCCTGCCGACCATCGGGACCGGCTCCGGACTGTCCTCGCCCCGGTCGAGGTCCGCGATGCGCTGGGCCTGGGCGAGCAGACGCTGCGGCTCGGCCACCGCGTAGTCGCGGCGGATCAGCACGCTGAGCGCGTTGGGCTCCGCCGGCCCGGCGTACGGCGGCAGGGAGTCCTCGACGCCGGGGATCTCGAAGGGGGTGACCTCGTCGTAGCGGTCGTAGAGCCGCTCGTCGTACGCCTCGGCGGCGGCGGCCAGCTCGTTGAAGGCGGCGTAGACGGCCGGGTCGTCGTCACCCGTGCGGTTCTCGACCGCCTCCAGGTGGCGGTCCAGTGCGGCTTTGACCGCCTCGGCGGCGGCACGTACCTCGGCAGCGGTGGGCTGCGCAGCATCAGACATAGGGCAGACGCTATCCGTACCGGGCCGGTGCACGCACAATAGATGCGATGCCGGAATACGAATTTGTCGATGTGTACGTGCCTCGCGGGGTCTCCCGCAAGGAGGCGACGCGTCTGCTGACCGACCATGCCGAGTACGGACACTGGGAGTTGGACCGACTGAGTCTGCACCGGGACGGCAGCCGCAGAGTGCGGCTGCGCCGGCGCATCATCCGTCAGGTGCGCGCCACCTGGTGAGGTGGCGGGCGAAACGCCAGGGGGCCCCGCGTGTGCGGGGCCCCCTCGTCGTACCCGGGACGGTTACGAGGTCTGCCGGGCGCGGCGGTAGAGCACCGTGCCGCCGAGCAGCAGGGCCGCGCCCGCCGGGAGCAGCATCCCGATCGGAGCGGAGCCGGTCTGCGCGAGCTCGTCCTCCGCCTGGGGCGGGGTGACGTCCTGCGGGGCCGGCTTGTTCGGCTCGATCGGCGAGCCGGGCTTGTCCGGGGTGGCCGGCTTGTCGGGGTTGCCGGGCTTCTCCGGAGTGGTGGGCCGCTCCGGGGTGCCGGGGTTGCCGGGCTTCTCCGGGACGGTGGGCCGCTCCGGGGTGCCGGGGTTGCCGGGCTTCTCCGGGACGGTGGGCCGCTCCGGGGTGCCGGGGTTGCCGGGCTGCTCGGGGTGGCTGCCGTTGCCGCACCCGTTGCCGAAGCTCGGGTTGAGAGCGCCGACCACGTCGACACTGTTGCCGCAGGCGTTGACCGGCACGCTGACCGGGGCCTGGACGTTGTTGCCGGAGGCGACGCCGGGCGAGTTGCTCGCTACGCCCTCCGCCTCGGCGCCACTGGACTTGTTGACGCACTTGTTCCCGAACGCCGGGTTGAGGGCCCCGACGACGTTCACGGTGTTGCCGCACGCGTTCACCGGCACACTCACCGGCGCCTGTACCGAATTGCCGGACCCCACGCCCGGGGAATTCGTCGCGGCCCCGTGGGCGCCGGCGCCGTTGTGCGCCGTTGCGTAACCGCCACCGAGAGCGAGTACGCCGCCCGCGGCCGCCACGATGGTCAGGCCCTTTCGCGTGACCTGTCGCATAGCTAGTTCCCTGCCTTCTAGGCTTCCGAAAACCCCCGGGCACAGCGCCCGGAGGCCGAATGCCCACCGGCCCCGGGGCGCATGGCGCGCGCTCCGGGGCCGACCGGGCTCAGTCCACTACGGGTGGAGGCGCAACGTCAGTCGTTGACGCAGACGTTGCCGAAGGCCGGGTTCAGCAGGCCGATGATGTCCACCGTGTTGCCACAGACGTTGATCGGCACGTGGACGGGGACCTGCACGACGTTGCCCGAGATGACACCCGGGGAACCCACGGCGGCACCATGGGCACCGGCATCGGCGACGGCCATGCCCGCACCGGCCAGCAGCAGACCGCCGGCAGCAGCCGCGGTGGCGACAACCTTCTTGATCATTATTCCTCCTCGTTGGCAATGCGGCCCCAGCCGCGGACCGCACCACCTGTAACGAGGAGGAAGTAACGGGGCTACGTGATGCTGACCGCGTTCACCCTTTTCGGTCTGGTGTGCACACGCGGTCGATTATTTGAGTGTCGTTTCAGCCGACTATTCACTCGTTTCAGCTGGCGTCGATGAACCGGTCCAGCACCCGGACGCCGAATTTCAGGCCCTCCACCGGCACCCGCTCGTCCACCCCGTGGAACATCCCCGCGAAATCGAGCTCGGGCGGCAGCTGGAGCGGTGCGAAGCCGAAGCAGCGGATGCCGAGGTCGTCGAAGGACTTGGCGTCGGTGCCGCCGGAGAGCATGTACGGCACCGCCCGGGCGATCGGGTCCTCCGCCCGCAGCGCGGACTGCATGGCGTCCACCAGCCTCCCGTCGAAGGTGGTCTCCAGCGCCTTGTCGCCGTGCACGTCCTCGCGTGTGACGCGAGGCCCGAGGATCCGGTCCAGGTCGGCCAGGAACTCCTCCTCGTACCCCGGCAGGAACCGGCCGTCGACGTGCGCGGTGGCCTGCCCCGGGATGACGTTGACCTTGTAGCCGGCGCCGAGCATGGTCGGCGCGGCGGAGTTGCGCAGGGTGGCGCCGATCATCTTGGCGATGCCGCCCAGCTTGGCGAGCGTGGTGTCCATGTCCTCCGGGTCGAGCGGGGTGCCCAGCGCGTCGGACAGCTCGTCCAGGAAGGACCGCACGGTCTTGGTGACCCGCACCGGCCAGGTGTGCCGGCCGAGCCGCCCGACGGCCTCGCAGAGTTCGGTGACGGCGTTGTCGGTGTTGGTCATCGAACCGTGGCCGGCGGTGCCCTCGACGGTGAGGCGCATCCAGTGCATGCCCTTCTGGGCGGTCTCCACCAGGTACAGGCGCAGGTTCTCGTTCACGGTGAAGGAGAAGCCACCGACCTCGCCGATCGCCTCGGTGACGCCGTCGAAGAGCTCCGGGTGGTTGTCGACCAGGTGACGCGCGCCGTAGGTGCCGCCCGCCTCCTCGTCGGCGAGGAACGCCAGGACGATGTCGCGCGGGGGCTTGCGCCCGCCGCGCAGCCGGTCCCGGACGACGGCGAGGGTCATCGCGTCCATGTCCTTCATGTCCACGGCGCCGCGGCCCCAGACGCAACCGTCGGCGATCTCGCCGGAGAAGGGGTGGTGGGTCCAGTCCTCGGCGTTCGCGGGGACCACGTCGGTGTGGCCGTGGATCAGCAGGGCGGGCCGGGACGGGTCCTCGCCCTCGATCCTGGCCACGGTGGAGGCCCGGCCCTTGTGGGACTCGAAGATCCTCGGTTCCAGGCCCACCTCGGCGAGCTTCTCCGCGACGTACTCGGCGGCCGCGCGCTCCCCCGGGCCCGAGTGGTCGCCGTAGTTGCTGGTGTCCATCCGGATCAGGTCGCGGCAGAGGTCGACGACCTCGTCCTCGCCGGTGACGGTGGCCGTCCGCGCCGTGCTCGACTCGCTCACGCTGGTTCCTCCCGCGTCGCTGCTGGTGGGGTCCCCCTCATCCTCCACCCCGCCGGTCCGGCACCCAAGGGTGGCCCGCACCGGGGGCGTGATCGGGCACCCCGATTGTTTGCTATGGTTTTCCACGTCGGAACGGCCCAGGGCCGCGAGACAGACACCTGAGTCCGGGTGGCGGAATGGCAGACGCGCTAGCTTGAGGTGCTAGTGCCCTTTATCGGGCGTGGGGGTTCAAGTCCCCCCTCGGACACAGCTTGAAGCGCGGGTTCGGTCGGCAGACCGGGCCCGCGCTTCTGTGTGCCGGGCGTCGCATAGGCTCGGCCGCACCATGAAGAACACTCTCGATCCGCTGGAGCCCAAGGCCGACAAGGACACCGTGCGGCGGCACAACCTGAGCCTGGTGCTGCGGGCCGTGCACGACGAGGGCGAGGCGACCCGGGCGGCGGTGGCGGCTCGGGTGGGGCTGACGCGGGCGGCGGTGTCGTCGCTGGTCGAGCAGTTGCTGGCCGGGGGGTTCCTCACCGAGCGGGGCAAGACGTTCAGCGGACAGGCGGGGCGGCCCGGGACCGCGCTGCGGGTGGCCCGCACGGGGCCGGCCGGGCTCGGCGTCGAGGTGAACGTCGACTACGTCTCCGTCTGCGTGGTCGACCTGGCCGGCACCGACCGGGTGCGGCTCACCGAGCACGTGGACAACCGGGGCGTGGCACCCGGTGAAGTGCTGGAGCGGGCCGCGCGGGTCGCGGCGCGGACGCTCGAGTCGGCCGCCGAGCAGGACCTGCACCCGGCCGGGGCGCGGCTCGCGCTGCCGGGGCTGGTTTCCGGCGGCACCGTGCGCCAGGCCCCGAACCTCGGCTGGAACCGGGTCGCGGCGGAAACACTCTTCGCGCGGGCGCTGGGCGAGCTGCGCCCAGACCGGCCGGCACCGGCGGTGGGCTCGGACAACGAGGCGAACGCGGCGGCGCTGGCGGAGCTGTGGTTCGGCGTGGGCGCCGGGCCGGAGCGGGTGCGCGGCTTCCTGTACCTGACCGGCGAGATCGGGGTGGGCGGCGCCCTCGTCGTGGACGGCGAGCTGATGCGCGGGGCGCACGGGTTCGCCGGCGAGATCGGGCACGCCATGGCCGACGCGGAGGGCCGGCCGTGCCGCTGCGGTTCGCGCGGGTGCCTGGAGCAGTACGCCGGGCAGGCGGCGCTGCTGCGCGGCGCGGGGCTCGACGAGACGGCGGGGATGCCGGGGGTGGCGGAGCTGGAACGGCGCGCCCGCGCCGGTGACGCCCGGACGGTGGCGGCGCTGGAACGCGCCGGGCGGATGCTGGGGCTGGTGCTGTCCGGGGCGGTGAACCTGCTGGACCCGGAGGCGGTGGTGCTGGGCGGGATCTACCGGCCGCTGATGCCGTGGCTGGGTCCGGCGGCGGACCGGGAGCTGACCCTGCGGGTCGTGTCGGGGCTGTGGCCGGAGGGGAGCGGGCGGTTGCGTGCCTCCTCGTCCTCGGGTGACGCGGCGCGGGGCGCGGCGGCGGTGGTGGTGCGGGACGTGATCGCCGACCCGGCGGGCCACACGGTACGCGCGCCCCGGTGACCTGCCGGTGCCCGCGCGGCGCGTGACCGGGTCGGTTCCTGCCGGGTGGCCCCGGCCGGGGCGGGTGCCGTGCGGCGCTTGGCCGGGTCGGGGCGGGTGCCCTCGCGGTCGGCGGGGCGACCGCCCGGTCTCATGACCGTCGCTCGCCGCCGATCCTCCCCCTGCGCCGGACGGGCTGGCCGGACGGGTCAGCGGGTGGCCAGGAGGTGGTCCAGCGCGAGCTGGTCGAGGCGTTCGAAGGCCATCGAGCGGGACGCGGCGGCGGCGACGTCGAAGTTCTCGTAGGCCGAGGTGTCGGCCAGCAGGGACGTCAGGCCGTCCGCGGCCGTGGGGCGGGCGAGGTCGGGGAGGCGGGAGGCGGTCAGGGCCTCCTGGACCTCGGGGTCGGCGCGGAAGGCCGCGGCGCGCTCCTTGAGGATCAGATAGTTGCGCATGCAGTTCTTCGCGGACTCCCACACGCCGTCGAAGCCGTCCGTGCGCAGGGGCTTGAAGTCGAAGTGGCGCGGCCCCTCGTAGCCGGCGTTCTCCAGCAGGTCGACAAGCCAGAAGGCCTGCCTCAGGTCGCCCGCGCCGAAGCGGAAGTCCTAGTCGTACTTGATGCCGGACTGGCCGTTGAGGTCGATGTGGAAGAGCTTGCCGGCCCACAGGGCCTGCGCGATGCCGTGCGGGAAGTTGAGGCCGGCCATGTGTTCGTGGCCGACCTCCGGGTTGACGCCGACCAGCTCGGGGCGTTCCAGGCGCTCGATGAAGGCGAGGGCGTGGCCGATCGTGGGCAGCAGGATGTCGCCGCGCGGCTCGTTGGGCTTGGGCTCGATGGCGAAGCGCAGGTCGTGGCCCTGCTCGGTGACGTACTGGCCGAGGAGGTCGAACGCCTCCTTCATCCGGTCGAGCGCGGCGCGTACGTCCTTGGCGGCGCCCGACTCCGCGCCCTCCCGGCCGCCCCACGCCACGTACACGGTGGCCCCGAGCTCGACGGCCAGGTCGATGTTGCGGATCGTCTTGCGCAGCGCGTAGCGGCGGACGTCGCGGTCGTTGGCGGTGAAGGCTCCGTCCTTGAAGACCGGGTGGGTGAAGAGGTTGGTGGTGGCCATCGGCACCTTCATGCCGGTGCGGTCCAGGGCGTCGCGGAACCGCTTGACCGCCGCCTCGCGCTCGGAGTCGGAGGAGCCGAAGGGGATCAGGTCGTCGTCGTGGAACGTCACGCCGTACGCGCCGAGGCCGGCCAGGCGCTCGACCGATTCGACGGGGTCGAGGGCGGGGCGGGTCGCGGTGCCGAAGGGGTCGGTGCCCTGCCAGCCCACGGTCCACAGGCCGAACGTGAACCTGTCTTCGGGAGCGGGGATGAAGCGTTCCGACATGCCGGGCCTCCAGGTCTATTTGTTTTTTCACATTACTAATACGCTACGGACGGCCCTTCGCCAAGAGAGCTGAGAGGTACCGAGATGCAGTCGTCCCCGGCCGTGATCGGCGTGGACAGCTCCACCCAGTCCACCAAGGCGGTCCTGGTGGACGCCGCCACCGGACAGGTCCTGGCCACCGGCCGGGCCGCCCACACGGTGAGCGGCGAGGGCGGGGCGCGGGAGAGCGACCCCGAGCAGTGGTGGCGGGCGCTCGCCGGGGCCGTCGCCCGGGCCCTGGAGGGGTTCGACGCCCGCGCGGTCACCGGCATCGCCGTCGCCGGCCAGCAGCACGGCCTGGTCGTCCTGGACGCCGCCGGGCGCCCGCTGCGTCCCGCCCTGCTGTGGAACGACACCCGCTCCGCGCCCCAGGCGGCCGCCCTGACCGGCAGGCTCGGCGCCGAAGGCTGGCTCGTCCGCACCGGTTCCGTACCGGTGGCGTCCATGACGGCCACCACATGGCAGTGGCTGCGGGAGCACGAGCCGCGTACCGCCGAGGCCGCCGCGGCCGTGCGCCTCCCCCACGACTTCCTCACCGAGCGGCTCGGCGGGACGGCCGCGACCGACCCCGGCGACGCGTCCGGCACGTGCTGGTACAACACCGCGACCGGCGCCTACGACCCCGAGCTGCTCGACCTGCTGGGGCTGGACGCCGCCCGCCTCCCGGCCGTGGCACCGACCGGGGCCACCCGCGTCGGGACGCTGACCACCGCGGCGGCCCGGGAACTGGGCCTGCCGGAAGGCGTCGCGGTCGCCGCGGGCACCGGCGACAACATGGCCGCCGCCGTCGGGCTGGGCCTGGGCGCGGCCGGGCTCCTGGACCATCCGGTGGTCTCGCTGGGCACCTCGGGTACGGTGTTCACCGCCACCGCGACCCGGCCGGCCACGGCCGCGCTCGCCGGCTTCGCCGCCACCGACGGTACGTACCTGCCACTCGGGTGCACCCTCAACTGCACGCTCGCCGTCGACAGGGTGGCCGCTCTGCTGGGCCTGGACCGCGAGGACGCGGTGCCCGGCGGGGACACCGTCCTCCTGCCGTACCTCGACGGCGAACGGACCCCCGACCTGCCGGGCGCCACCGGACTGCTCACCGGGCTGCGGCACACCACCACACCGCGGCAGCTGCTCGGCGCGGCCTACGAGGGCGCGGCGTTCACCGTGCTGCGCGCGCTCGACGCGCTGCCCTCCGTCGCGCCCTCGGCACCGCTGCGGCTGATCGGCGGCGGCGCCAGGGGCCGTACCTGGGTGGAGACGGTCCGCCGGCTCTCCGGGCGACCGCTGGTCCTGCCCCGGGCCACCGAGCTGGTCGCCCTGGGGGCCGCCGCGCTGGCGGTGGGCGCGGCCACCGGCGACGACCCGGTGGCCGTGGCCACGGCCTGGCGGGCCGGTGAGGGCGAGACGCTCGCCCCGGTCGAGCGGGACCGGGCCGCCTGGGACCGGATCGCCGCCGTCCTGCCCTCGGTGGCCTCGCTGGCCGGGCCGCCCCGGGGCGGGGCTACCGTGGGGCGGTGAGACGCAGAACGAAGGCCCCGGCGGCCCCCCTGCCGCAGCGCGCCGGTGTGGACCCGGTCCGGCTGCGGCTGCCCGCCGATCCGGACCGGGCGTGGGGCACCGTCCGGGACCATCTGGTCGGGCGGTACGCGGGGGCCATCGGCGCCGAGCGGGTCGACGCGATGTTCGCGGAGGGCCGGTTCGTCGGGGCGGACGGCGCGGCCGTCGGCGCCGACGAGCCGTACACGGCGGGCCGGTACCTGTGGTTCCACCGGGACTTCCCGGCCGAGGAGCGGGTGCCGTTCGAGGTGGGGGTGGTGTACCGGGACGAGCGGATCGTGGTGGCCGACAAACCGCACTTCCTGGCGACCACGCCGCGCGGGCGGCATGTCACCGAGACGGCGCTGGCACGGCTGCGGCGCGGCCTGGGACTGCCGCTGCTCCAGCCGGCGCACCGGCTGGACCGGCTGACGGCGGGGCTCGCGCTGTTCGTCGTACGGCCCGGGGACCGGGGCGCCTACCAGACGCTGTTCCGCGACCGGCGGGTGCGCAAGGAGTACGAGGCGGTGGCCGCCCACCGGCCCGGGCTCGACCTGCCCGTGACCGTGCGCAGCCGGATCGTGAAGGAGCACGGGGTGCCGGCGGCGTACGAGGAGCCCGGGGAGCCCAACAGCGTCAGCCGGGTCGAACTGCTGGAGCACCGGGGCGGCCTGGGCCGGTACCGGCTGGTGCCGGACACCGGCCGGACCCATCAGCTGCGGGTCCACATGGCCGGCCTGGGGGTGCCGATCCTGCACGACCCGCTCTACCCGGTGGTTCGGGAGGAGGGGCCGGAGGACTACACACGTCCGTTGCAGTTGCTGGCGCGGGCGCTGGAGTTCACCGACCCCGTGACGGGCTCCCCGGTGCGGTTCGAGAGCCGGCTGCGGCTCAGTGACCTCGCCTGAGCCACTCCTCCAGGTGCGGTGCCTCCGCGCCGATCGTGGTGGTCGCGCCGTGTCCGGTGCGGACCACCGTGTCCGGCGGCAGGGTCAGCAGCCGGTCGCGGATCGAGTCGATGATGGTGGGGAAGTCCGAGAAGGACCGGCCGGTGGCCCCGGGACCGCCGGCGAAGAGGGTGTCACCGGTGAAGACGGTGCCCAGGTCCGGCGCGTAGAGGCAGACCGCCCCCGGCGCGTGGCCTGGGGTGTGCAGCACGGTGAGGTCCGCGCCGGCGATGGTGAGGGTCTGGCCGTCGGTGAGCTCGCCGTCCGGGTGGTGGTCCGGGTGTGTCCGCTTCCACAGCGGCAGGTCGTCGGGGTGCAGCAGGACGCGCGCGCCGGTGGCGGCGGCGAGCGCGGGGGCGGCGCCGATGTGGTCGTCGTGGGCGTGCGTGCAGACCACGGCCCGCAGGGTGCGGCCGTCCAGCGCGGCCAGGATGGCCTCGGCGTCGTGGGCGGCGTCGATCACGATCGCCTCCGAGCCGTCGCCCACGATCCAAACGTTGTTGTCGACGTCCCAGGTGCCGCCGTCCAGCGAGAAGGTGCCGGAGGTGACCAGGTGGTCGACGCGGGCGGCCGTCACAGGACCACCACCGATCGCAGAACGTCGCCCTCGCTCATGCGGGCGAAGGCCTTCTCGATGTCGCCCAGGCCGATCGTCTCGGTGACGAAGGCTGCCAGGTCGATGCGGCCCTGCTGGTGCAGGTCGATGAGCATCGGGAAGTCACGGGAGGGCAGGCAGTCGCCGTACCAGGACGACTTCAGCGCGCCGCCGCGCCCGAAGACGTCCAGCAGCGGCAGTTCCAGCCTCATCTCGGGGGTGGGGACGCCGACGAGGACCACCGTGCCGGCCAGGTCGCGGGCGTAGAAGGCCTGCCGGTAGGTCTCCGGGCGGCCGACCGCCTCGATGACGACGTCCGCGCCGAAGCCGCCGGTGAGCTCGCGGATCGCCTCGACCGGGTCGGTGGAGCGCGAGTTGACGGTGTGGGTGGCGCCCATGGACCGGGCGGTGTCCAGTTTCCGGTCGTCGATGTCGACGGCGACGATCCTGGCGGCGCCCGCCAGCCGCGCGCCGACGATCGCCGCGTCACCGACGCCGCCGCACCCGATGACGGCGACCGTGTCGCCCCGGCCGACCTGTCCGGTGTTGATGGCGGCGCCGATGCCGGCCATCACACCGCAGCCCAGCAGACCGGCGACGGCCGGGGAGACGGCCGGGTCGACCTTGGTGCACTGACCGGCGGCGACCAGCGTCTTCTCGGCGAACGCGCCGATGCCGAGGGCCGGCGAGAGCTCGGTGCCGTCGCTGAGCGTCATCTTCCGCTCGGCGTTGTGGGTGTCGAAGCAGTACCAGGGCCTGCCGCGCCGGCAGGCCCGGCACCGGCCGCACACGGCCCGCCAGTTGAGGACGACGAAGTCGCCGGGGGCCACGTCGGTGACGTTGTCGCCGACCGACTCGACCACGCCGGCGGCCTCGTGGCCGAGCAGGAACGGGAAGTCGTCGTTGATCCCGCCCTGCTTGTAGTGCAGGTCGGTGTGGCAGACCCCGCAGGCCTGGATCTTCACCACGGCCTCCCCCGGGCCGGGGTCCGGGATCGTGATCGTCTCGACCCGCACGGGCTGGTTCTTCCCCGGGGCGACGACCCCTTGGACCTGCTGTGTCATCGTGCGCCTTCCCTTCATCGGACCACTGTCGGCACCACTATTCCGTGCCCGGGCGGCCCGCCGGTGCGACGGTTCCGGCCGGAAGTGGCGGAATCGTCGCCTCCGCCGGTGGCGGCTCCGCACGGCACGAAGCCCCCGCCGGTCGGTCGGCGGGGGCTTCGTACGTCAGGGAGCGGGCGATCAGTCCCGCGGCTGGCCGTTCGCGAGTGCCAGCACCCGCTTGCGGACCATGAACCAGCCGCCGACCAGCATGGCCGCGATCAGCGGCAGGCAGGCGACCGTGGTCCGCCCCACGCCGCCGCCGATCCACATCAGGACCACGACGGAGGCGAGGAACACCAGCGTCACGATCTGAGTGTACGGCGCCCAGGGCAGTCGGTAGGACGGCCGCTCGACCCTGCCCTCCTTCGCGCGCCACCAGAACAGCAGCGAGCAGAGCATGATCATGGCCCAGGTGCCGAGGATGCCGATGGAGGCGAAGTTGAGGACGATCTCGAAGGCCTCGCCGGGCATGACGTAGTTGAGGCCGACGCCCAGGACACCGAAGCCGGCGGTCAGCAGGATGCCGCCGTAGGGGACCTGGCCCTTGTTCATACGTGCGGTGAACTTCGGGGCCGAGCCGGACATGGCCATCGAGCGCAGGATCCGGCCGGTGGAGTACAGGCCCGAGTTCAGGCTGGACAGCGCGGCGGTGAGGACGACCAGGTTCATGATGTTGGCCGTGCCCGGGATGCCGAGCTTGTCGAAGACGGTGACGAAGGGGCTCTGGCCGCCGGAGAACGAGGTGTACGGCAGCAGCAGCGAGAGCAGGACGACCGAACCGACGTAGAACAGGCCCACGCGCCACATGATGGAGTTGATCGCCTTCGGCATGATCTTCTCGGGGTTCTCGGTCTCACCGGCGGCGACGCCGACCAGCTCGACGGAGGCGTACGCGAAGACGACGCCCTGGACGACCATCAGCATCGGGAACATGCCGAGCGGGAACACGCCGCCGCTGTCGGTGATGGTGGCCAGGCCCGGGGTGTGGCCGCCGACCTCGTGCTGGGTGACGACCAGGAAGATACCGACGCACATGAAGATCACCAGCGCGGCGACCTTGATGATCGCGAACCAGAACTCCATCTCGCCGAAGTACTTCACCGAGATCAGGTTCGCGGTCAGGACGACGGCGAGGGCGATCATGGCGAGCACCCACTGCGGGACGTCGCTGAACAGCGACCAGTAGTGCGCGAAGACCGCGGCCGCGGTGATGTCGGCCACGGCGGTGGTCGACCAGTTGAGGAAGTACAGCCAGCCGGCCGTGTAGGCGCCCTTCTCGCCCATGAACTCACGGGCGTAGGAGACGAAGGCGCCGGAGGACGGGCGGTAGAGCACCAGCTCACCGAGGGCCCGGACGACGAAGAAGGCGAAGACGCCGCAGACGGCGTACGCGATGGCCAGGGAGGGCCCCGCGCCCGCCAGCCGGCCGCCGGCGCCGAGGAACAGGCCGGTGCCTATCGCGCCGCCGATGGCGATCATGTTGACGTGCCGGGACTTGAGGTCCTTGCTGTATCCGGCGTCACCGGCGTCGATGTGGGGGGTGCCCTTCGCCGCCGGGGAACCGGGGCTCAGGGTGTCGGCCGCAGGCAGGGTGCGGTCACTCATCTGGAGGTCGCCTTCGTGAGGGATCGTGCGGTATCAGCCGTACGCCGGTGATGAGGATGGTCACCGTGACATTCAGGCCAGGGGACATAGTCAGGCCAAAGTCGCCGTTTTGGCTGTGGTGTATGTCACGTACGGGTGGGTCTGAGGTGTTTCAGAGGTTACCGGCTGGTTAAGGAACGAGGACATCGAGCTCGTGCAGGGCCCCCTCGGCGATCTGCCGGGTGAGCTCCCGGGCACGCTCCGCGTCCCGCTCCCGTACGGCCTCGGCGACCTGGACGTGGAGCGTGACGGCGGCCGGGTCGGGGTCGTCGAACATCACCTGGTGGTGGGTGCGGCCGGTGAGCACCTCCGCGACGACGTCCCCGAGCCGGGCGAACATCTCGTTGCCCGAGGCGTTGAGCACCACGCGGTGGAAGGCGATGTCGTGGACGAGGTACGCGTCGAGCTGCCCGCCCCGCGACGTGGCGACCATGCCCAGGGCGTGCTCGGTGAGCGCCCGGCACTGCTCGGGGGTGGCGTGCGCGGCGGCCAGGCCGGCGGCGACCGGCTCGACGGCGGAGCGCAGCACGGTGAGCGACCGGAGCTGGCGGGGGCGGTCGGAACCGGCCAGCCGCCACCGGATGACCCGGGGGTCGTACACGTTCCACTCCTCGGTGGCGCGCACGGTCAGCCCGACACGGCGGCGCGACTCGACCAGGCGCATCGACTCCAGGACGCGGACCACCTCGCGGACGACGGTGCGGGAGACCTCGAAGCGCTGGGCCAGCTCGTCGGTGCGCAGCACGCT
Organism: Streptomyces sp. NPDC050856; assembly: GCF_040653855.1. Lineage (NCBI taxonomy): Bacteria > Bacillati > Actinomycetota > Actinomycetes > Kitasatosporales > Streptomycetaceae > Streptomyces > Streptomyces sp. NPDC050856. The sequence continues at coordinate 125,870 of NZ_JBFAGV010000007.1, forward strand.
GCCGGGGCGGTACTCACCGGCGGTGATGGCGAGGCCCAGGGTGTCCAGCACACGCGTATGGAGCCCCCGGGCCTGAGTCGTCATGGGCAAAGCCTAAGCGGGCGGGACGGACCGGACGACAACCCGGCAATTAAGTATGACTTTTATGTCACAGGGTCTTGAATACGTCGTACCCAATGGGTTTCAGTGTCCGGCGACGGAGTCCGGCGACGGACCGCGTCCGGAAGCGATGTCGAAGAGGACAGCGAGGCACCCACCCATGCAGCAGCCACCGGTCGTCGTCGTGATGGGCGTGGCGGGAACCGGCAAGACCACCATCGGTCCGCTGGTCGCCGAACGCCTCGGCGTCCCCTACGCCGAGGGCGACGACTTCCACCCGGCGGCGAACATCGCCAAGATGTCGGCCGGTGTCCCGCTGGACGACGACGACCGGTGGCCCTGGCTGGACGCGATCGGCCGGTGGGCGCACGGGCGCGCGGGGCGGGGCGGAGTGGTGAGCAGTTCGGCGCTCAAGCGGGCCTACCGGGACCGGCTGCGGTCGGCCGCGCCCGGCGCGGTGTTCCTGCACCTGACCGGCGAGCGGGGCCTGATCGAGGAGCGGATGGCCGCCCGCACCGGGCACTTCATGCCCACCGCGCTGCTGGACTCGCAGTTCGCCACGCTCCAGCCGCTGGAGGACGACGAGACGGGTGTCGCCGTCGACGTGTCCGGCGGCCCCGAGGAAATCGCCGACCGGGCCGTCGCCGCGCTGCGCCGGCTCGCTACCCGAGGAACCCTGTGACCAGTCTGAATCTCAGCGTCGAGATGCTGGCGGCGGACGCCACCGAACCGATCACTTCGGCGGGCAACGCACAGCTCGGCATCGCCGTCCTGGCGGGCATCGCCGCCATCGTCCTGCTCATCACCCGGTTCCGGCTCCACGCCTTCCTGGCGCTGACCATCGGCTCGCTGGGGCTCGGAGCCCTGGCGGGCGCCCCCCTCGACAAGGCCATCGAGTCGTTCACCAAGGGCCTGGGCTCCACCGTCGCCGGGGTGGGCGTGCTCATCGCGCTCGGCGCCATCCTCGGCAAGCTGCTCGCCGACTCGGGCGGCGCCGACCAGATCGTCGACACGATCCTGGCGAGGGCGAGCGGCCGGGCCATGCCGTGGGCGATGGTGCTGATCGCCTCCGTCATCGGGCTGCCGCTCTTCTTCGAGGTCGGCATCGTGCTGCTGATCCCGGTGGTGCTGCTGGTCGCCGAGCGCGGCGGCCACTCGCTGATGCGGATAGGGGTGCCGGCGCTGGCCGGCCTGTCGGTGATGCACGGGCTCATCCCGCCGCACCCCGGCCCGCTGGTCGCCGTCGACGCGCTCGGCGCCGACCTGGGCGTCACGCTCGCGCTGGGTGTCCTCGTGGCGGTCCCCACCGTGATCGTCGCCGGGCCGCTGTTCTCGCGGTACGCGGCCCGGTGGGTGGACATCCCGGCGCCCGAGCGCATGATCCCCCAGCGTCCCTCCGAAGACCTCCGGCGCCGGCCCGGTTTCGGGATCACCGTGGCGACGGTGCTGCTGCCGGTGGTCCTGATGCTGGTCAAGGCGCTGGTGGACATCGTCGTCGACGACCCCGGCAGCCACCTCCAGCGGGTCACCGACGTCATCGGCTCGCCGCTGATCGCCCTGCTGGCCGCGGTGATCACGGGCCTCTTCACACTGGGCCGGGCGGCGGGCTTCACCAAGGAGCGGATCTCCACCGTGGTGGAGACCTCGCTCGCCCCGATCGCGGGCGTGCTGCTGATCGTCGGCGCGGGCGGTGGCTTCAAGCAGACCCTCATCGACGTGGGGGTGGGCCGGATGATCCTGGACTTCTCGGAGGACTGGGCGATACCGGCGCTGCTGCTGGCCTGGCTGATCGCCGTGGCCATCCGGCTGGCGACCGGCTCGGCGACGGTGGCCACCATCTCGGCGGCCGGGCTGGTGGCCCCGCTGGCGGCGGACATGACGACCGCTCACACCGCCCTGCTGGTGCTGGCGATCGGGGCCGGCTCCCTCTTCTTCAGCCATGTGAACGACGCCGGGTTCTGGCTGGTGAAGGAGTACTTCGGGATGAGCGTCGGCCAGACGGTCAAGACCTGGTCGGTGATGGAGACCCTCATCTCGGTCGTGGGGATCGCCTTCGTCCTGCTGCTGTCGCTGGTGTTGTAGCGCACGCGTGCGGCGGGGCCCGGTGACGCGGCGCCGGCGACTGCCCGGCGCCGCCGGCGTGCCGCACGGTACGGGCCGCCCGGCCGGCGCGGGAGCCGCCGGCCCGCAGGGGAGCCGCCGGGCCCGTGCGGGTCAGCCGACCGCCTTGGCCGCCGCCCGGCCCGCCGCCCGGCCCGAGAAGAGGCAGCCGCCGAGGAAGGTGCCCTCCAGGGAGCGGTAGCCGTGCACTCCCCCGCCGCCGAAGCCGGCCGCCTCGCCCGCCGCGTACACCCCGGGCAGCGGCTCACCGCCGGCGGTGAGCACCCGGGAGGACAGGTCGGTCTCCAGGCCGCCGAGGGACTTGCGGGTGAGGACGTGCAGCCGTACGGCGATCAGCGGGCCCGCCCCGGGGTCGAGGATGCGGTGCGGGGCGGTGGTGCGGATCAGGCGGTCGCCCAGGTACCTGCGGGCTCCCCGGATCGCGGTGACCTGGGCGTCCTTGGTGAAGGGGTTGGCGATCTCCCGGTCACGGGCGACGACTTCGCGGCGCAGCTCCGTTTCGTCGATCAGCGGTTGGCCGGTGAGCGCGTTCATCCCCCGTACCAGCGACGCCAGGTCCTTCTCCACGACGAAGTCGGCGCCGTGGTCCATGAACGCCCGCACCGGTCCGGGGACGTCCGCGCGGGCCCGGTCGAACACACCGCGCACCGATCTGCCGGTCAGGTCCGGGTTCTGTTCGGAGCCGGAGAGGGTGAACTCCTTGCCGATGACGCGCCGGTTGAGGACGAACCAGGTGTGGCCGTGGCCGGAGCGCATGATGTGCTCCAGCGTGCCGAGGGTGTCGAAGCCGGGGAAGAGCGGCACGGGCAGCCGCCGGCCGCGCGCGTCCAGCCAGAGCGAGGACGGGCCGGGCAGGATGCGGATGCCGTGCCGGGCCCAGACGGGGTTCCAGTTCTGGACGCCCTCGGTGTAGTGCCACATCCGGTCGCGGTTGATGTGGTGGCCGCCGGCGGACTCGGTGATGCCGAGCATCAGTCCGTCGACGTGGGCGGGCACGCCGGAGAGCATCCTGTCGGGCGGGGTGCCGAGCCGGTCGGGCCACTGGGCGCGGACGAGGTCGTGGTTGCCGCCGATGCCGCCGGAGGTGACGATCACCGCCTGGGCCCGGTACTCGAACGCCCCGGTGATCTCCCGGCTGCTCGCGCTGCCGCGTGCGGCGGCGGACGGCTCCAGGACCTCGCCGCTGACGGTGTCGACCGTGCCGCCGGTACGGCCGAGGCCGGTCACCCGGTGGCGGAACATCAGCCGCACCAGGCCGCGCGCGACCCCCGCGCGCACCCGCCGCTCGAACGGGGCCACCAGACCGGGCCCGGTGCCCCAGGTGATGTGGAAGCGGGGCACCGAGTTGCCGTGGCCGCTCGCGCCGTAGCCGCCGCGCTCCGCCCAGCCGACCACCGGGAAGAACCTGACCCCCTGCCGGTGCAGCCAGCCGCGCTTCTCACCCGCCGCGAAGTCGACGTACGCCTCGGCCCACTCGCGCGGCCAGTGGTCCTCGGGGCGGTCGAACCCCGCTGTGCCGAGCCAGTCCTGGAGGGCCAGGGCGTGGCTGTCCCTGATCCGCATCCGGCGCTGCTCGGGCGAGTCGACGAAGAACAGGCCGCCGAAGGACCAGTGGGCCTGGCCGCCGATGGACTGCTCCGGCTCCTGGTCGAGCAGGATGACGCTGCGGCCGGCGTCGGCGAGCTCCGCGGTGGCGACCAGACCCGCGAGGCCCGCCCCGATCACGATCACATCAGCGTCGTACGCCATGGCTTCCGTCCTTCTGGGGAGGTGGTGGCTCCGATCGTCGGTACGCGGCGGTAACACGTCAACGGCTGGGCCGGTTCCGCCCGTGCTTTCATGGCCGCATGAGCGCCGCTGAGGAGATCCTGGACGTCGTCGACGAGCACGACCGGGTGGTGGGCCGGGCACCACGCGGCGAGGTGTACGCGCGGGGTCTGCGCCACCGCTGTGTGTTCGTCCTGGCCAGGGACGCCGACGACCGGATCTTCGTGCACCGGCGCACCGCGCGGAAGCTGGTGTTCCCCTCGCTGTACGACATGTTCGTCGGCGGCGTCGTCGGAGCGGGCGAGAGCTACGACGGGGCGGCGCTGCGGGAGGCGGAGGAGGAGCTGGGCGTGCGCGGGCTGCCGCGCCCCGTCCCGCTGTTCACCTTCCTGTACGCCTCCGGCGACGGCGCCCGGTCGTGGTGGTCGGCCGTCTACGAGGTGCGGTGCGAGCTGCCGGTACGGCCGCAGCCGGAGGAGGTCGCCTGGCACACCTTCCTGCCGGAGGCCGAGCTGGAGGCCCGGCTGGCCGAGTGGCCGTGGGTGCCGGACGGGCTGGCCGCCTACGAACGGCTGCGGGCGCACCGGGCGGGGTGAGGGCGCGGGCGGGCCGCCGCCCGGCGGTGGCGGCGCGCGTGGGGCGCCGGGAAGCCGGGCCGCGCGGGTGGGGCCTCGGACGCCGGGCGCCGGGATGCCGGACGTGGGGGCCTGGAGGGCCGGGCGCCGAACCGCGGAATGTGAGGCTCCGGACCCTCCCGTAGGGTGAACAGGTGAGCGACTTTGCACGAAGCGTTCGACTGTGGTTCGCGCCGCAGCGGATCCGGGACGAGGGCGACACGCCCGACTACCGGTTCTCCCTCGCCAATGAGCGCACCTTCCTCGCCTGGCTCCGCACCGGGCTGGCCCTCGTCGGCGGAGGTTTCGCCGTCGACCAGTTCCTGCCCGGCCTGCGGTGGGGCGTGCGGGTCGGGATGGCGCTCGCGCTGCTGGCCGCCGGGGCGCTGTGCGCGCTGCGGGCGGTGAACCACTGGACACGGTGCGAGCGGGCCATGCGCCGCGGGGAGGACCTGCCGGTCAGCCGCTTCCCGGCGCTGCTGAGCCTGCTGGTGGGTCTGGTGGCGGTGGCCATGGTGGTGGGCGTCCTGCTGGGGTGGCGGGGCTGATGGCGGGCGCGGTGGGCGCCCGGGACCCGGGGCTGCAGCCGGAGCGGACGCGGCTCGCCTGGCGCCGTACGACGCTGTCGGCGACCGTGGCGGCGGTCCTGGCCGCCAGGCAGGCGGTGCACCACGACGTCACGGCCCCGGGACTGGTGGGCACGGGCCTGTCACTGCTGGTCTGGCTGGGGTTCCTGGGCGTGGCCCACCGCCGGATGCGGGCCCTGGACAGCGCCCGCCCCCGCGCCCTGACAGCTCGCGGGGCCGCCGCGGCGGCCCTGTGCACGGTGGCGCTCGCGGCGTTCGCGGTGGGCGTGGTGGTCTGAGGGCCGGCGGCTCAGCCGGCGGGGTCGACGGTGACGACGATCTTGCCCTGGACGCCGCCCGCCATATTGGCCCGCTGGGCGTCGGCGGCGCGTTCCAGCGGGAAGGTGCCGGCCACCTGTACCGTCACCACGCCCTGCTCGGCGAGGCCGGCGAGGGCGGTCAGGTCGGCCGCGTCGGGGCGCACCCAGCAGTACTGGCCGCCCATGCCGAGCACCTCGCCGTCCGCGACGGAGGCCAGCCGCCCCTCGGGGGCCAGCAGGCCGGGCGTGTCCTTGAGTACCTGGCCGCCGACCGTGTCGAAGGCGGCGTCCACACCTCCCGGCGCCAGGGCCCGGACCTGGGCGGCGAGGCCCTGGTCGTAGCGCACCGGCTCGGCGCCCAGCTCCCGGACGCGGTCCTGGCCCGACTCCCGCACGGCCCCGATGACCCGGGCGCCCAGGTGCCGGGCGATCTGGACGGCCATCGAGCCGACGCCGCCCGCCGCCGCGTGGACCAGCACCGTCTGCCCGGCGCGCACCCGCAGCGCCCGGGTCAGCACCTGATAGGCGGTCAGCCCGACCAGCGGCAGGCCCGCCGCCTCCTCGAAGCTCAGCCCGGGCGGCTTGCGGGCCAGGGTGCGCACGGGCGCCGCGACGTACTCGGCGAAGGTCCCGTGGCACAGCACGTCCTCGCGCACGTACCCCATGACCTCGTCCCCGACGGCGAACTCCGGCGCGCCCACCCCGGGCTGGACGACGACACCGGAGACGTCCCAGCCGGGGATGACCGGGAAGACGGTGTCCAGGAGGGGGTCCAGGTAGCCGGCCTGGCACTTCCAGTCGACGGGGTTGACGGCGGCGGCCCGCACCTTGACCAGCACGTCGTCCGGTCCCACCTTCGGGTCGGGCAGCTCGCCGAACTCCAGGACCTCGGGGCCGCCGTAGTGGCGGTAGCTGATGGCCTTCATGGTCCGACCCTCCGGCCGCACCGGCGCGCGCGCAACCCGGCGGCGGCCCGCCGGGGCGGCTCGGCGGGCGATCTCGCAGTCACCGGTTCACGTCACGTACTGGACGACATACCGACTGGTCGGCATCATGCTCGGTACGGCCACACCCGCCCAGACTCGCCCCCGGAGGTGCGAACGATGAGCTCAACCCCGCCGCCAGGTCTCGACCCCGAGCGGTTGCTCGGCCACCTGGACCGCGAACGGCCCGGTCTGGTGGGCGGCCCGCTCAGTGCCCGGCTCGTCGAGGGCGGCCGGTCCAACCTCACCTACGTCGTCACCGACGGCACCGGCCGGTGGGTGGTGCGCCGCCCGCCGCTGGGCCACGTCCTGGCCACCGCCCACGACATGCGGCGCGAACACCGGGTCATCAGCGCCCTGCACCCGACGCCGGTCCCGGTCCCCGAGCCGCTGCTGCTGTGCGAGGACGAGTCGGTGCTCGGCGCGCCGTTCTACGTCATGGAGTTCGCCCCCGGAACGCCGTACCGCACCGCCGAGCAGCTCGCCCCGCTGGGCCCGGAGCGCACCCGCGCCGTGGTGCTGGGCCTGGTGGACACGCTCGTCGACCTGCACGCCGTGGACCCCGCGGCGGTGGGCCTGGCCGACTTCGGGCGGCCGGAGGGCTTCCTGGACCGCCAACTGCGGCGCTGGGGCAAGCAACTGGACGCCTCCCGCAGCCGGGACCTGCCCGGCATCGACGAGCTGCACGCCGGCCTCGGCCGGGGCCTGCCGGCCTCTCCCGCCCCCACCGTGGTCCACGGCGACTACCGCCTCGACAACGTCCTGGTCGGCGCGGACGACGGCATCGAGGCCGTGCTGGACTGGGAGATGTCCACGCTCGGCGACCCGCTCACCGACCTGGGCCTGCTGGTGATGTACAGCACCCGGCTGGCGCTGCCCGACTCCCCCGTCAGCACCACCGCCGGCGCCCCGGGGCACCCGGCGCCGGCCGAGCTGGTCGAGCGGTACGCCGCCCGCTCCGGGCGGAACACCTCGGCCATCTCCTGGTACACGGCGTTCGCCTGGTTCAAGCTCGCCGTGATCCTGGAGGGCATCCACTACCGCTACACCCTCGGGCAGACCGTCGGTGCCGGCTTCGACCGGATCGGCGACCTCGTGCCCGTCTTCATCGAGCACGGTCTCACCACCCTTCAGGAAGGCTGAGCGACACCCATGGACTTCGCATTCGACGCGCGCACCGAGGAACTGCGGGCCAGGCTCCTCGCCTTCATGGACGAGTTCGTGTACCCGGCCGAGACGGTCGCCGAGGAGCAGCGGGCGAAGCTCGCCTCCCCGTGGGACACCCCGGCCGTGGTGGAGGAGCTCAAGGCCGAGGCGCGCGCGCAGGGCCTGTGGAACCTCTTCCTCCCCGACGAGGAGCACGGGGCCGGGCTGACCAACCTCCAGTACGCCCCGCTCGCCGAGATCACCGGCCGCTCCCCCCAGCTCGCGCCGACCGCCCTGAACTGCGCCGCCCCGGACACCGGGAACATGGAGGTGCTGGCGCAGTTCGGTGACGAGCGGCAGCAGGAGCGGTGGCTGCGGCCGCTGCTCGCCGGGGAGATCCGGTCCGCGTTCGCGATGACCGAGCCGGAGGTCGCCTCGTCGGACGCGACGAACATCGAGACCCGCATCCGGCGGGACGGTGACGCATACGTCATCAACGGCCGCAAGTGGTACATCTCCGGTGCGATGAACCCGGATTGCGCCATCTTCATCGTGATGGGCAAGACCGACCCGGACGGCGAGGACATCCGCCGCCAGCAGTCGATGATCCTGGTCCCCCGGGACACGCCGGGCGTCGACGTCCGGCGCGCGATGACGGTGTACGGGTACGAGGACCACTACCACGGCGGCCACGCCGAGGTCGTCTTCGAGGACGTCCGCGTCCCGGCGGCGAACCTGATCGGCGAGGAGGGCGGCGGGTTCGCCATCGCCCAGGCCCGCCTCGGCCCCGGCCGCATCCACCACTGCATGCGGCTGATCGGCATGGCCGAGCGGGCGATCGAGCTGATGTGCCGCCGGGCCGTGTCCCGTACGGCCTTCGGCAAGCCGCTGGCCGCCCAGGGGCAGGTGCAGGGGTGGATCGCGGACGCCCGGGTGACCGTCGAGCAACTGCGGCTGCTGGTGCTCAAGACCGCCTGGCTGATGGACACCGTCGGCAACCGGGGCGCGCACACCGAGATCCAGGCGATCAAGATCGCCACTCCCCGAGCGGTGGTCGGCATCCTCGACAAGGCGGTCCAGCTGCACGGCGCGGGCGGTGTCAGCCAGGACTTCCCGCTGGCCGAACTGTGGGCGGCGGCACGGACCCTGCGGCTGGCCGACGGCCCCGACGAGGTGCACCAGCGCTCGCTGGCGCGGCGTGAGCTGAAGAAGTACCTCTGACGAGCCCCGTACTACGGCCGCAGCGCCCGCAGCAACAGGTCGGCCAGGTGGTCGGCGACCTGCTGCGGGCTCAGCGGGCCGTCCGGGCGGTACCAGGTGGACAGGTGGTGCACGGAACCGAAGTGGTAGTCCACCACCAGGTCCGCCGGGGTGGCCGGGGAGAAGACGCCGCTGCGCTGGCCCTCCTCGATCAGCGCCCGGAAGCGCTCGTGGTAGCGGCGCCGTTCGGCCCGGACCTGCTTGTTGGTCTCCGGGCTCAGGTGGTGCATGGAGCGGAAGAAGATGGACGCGTCGTCCAGGTTGTCGATGGTGGTGACGACCACGTCGGCGGCGGCGTCGCGCAGCCGCCGCTCGACGGGCGCGTCGGCGCCGGCGAAGGCGTCGAGCCGCTCCTGCTGGAGGCGCAGCACGCGCGAGTAGACCTCGTGCAGCAGGTCCTCCTTGGACCCGAAGTAGTGGTACAGCGCGCCCTTGGTGACACCGGCCGCCTCGACGATCTCCTGGACGGAGGTGCGGTCGTAACCCCGCTCGGCGAAGAGCCGGGTGGCGGCGGCCAGCAGCCTCTGGGGGACGGGGATGCCGCTCCCGTCCGTCGTCCTGGCCATGTGCCGCCACCTCTCTCGGGTACTCACTGGTTCACTTCCGGTCCTGGTCGGGACAACGCAGTTCCCGCCGGAGGATCTTCCCACTCGTGGTCTTGGGCAGCTCCGGCAGGACCTCGACGTCCCGGGGATATTTGTACGCCGCGAGCCGCTGCTCGCAGTACGCCGACAGCTCGGCCGGCCCGGCCGACGCGCCCGGGCGCAGGCTGACGTACGCCTTGACCGTCTCGCCCCGGTAGGGGTCGGGGACGCCCACGACGGCCGCCTCGCGGACGTCGGGGTGGGTGTACAGCACGTCCTCCACCTCGCGCGGCCAGACCTTGAAGCCGGAGGCGTTGATCATGTCCTTCTTGCGGTCGACCACGTAGAGCCAGCCGTCCTCGTCCATGAAGCCGATGTCGCCGGTGCGCAGCTCCCCGTCGGGGAAGGCGCGCGCGGTGGCCTCGGGCAGGCCGAGGTAGCCGGGGACGACCTGGGGGCCGCGTACGGCGATCTCGCCCTGTTCGCCGAAGGGCACCTCCCGACCCGACTCGTCCAGCACCCGGACCACGGTCCCGGGCCCGGGGACGCCGACCGAGAGGGTGCCGGAGGCGGGGTCGACCGGGGCCTCCTTCCCGGGCGGTACCGAGGCGCAGGGGGCCGTGCACTCGGTCAGGCCGTAGCCGTTGTGGATGTAGGGGCCGAAGCGCGCGCGGAACCTCTCCACCAGGGCCGGGGGCACGGGAGCGCCACCGGAGGAGATCACCTGGAAGGACGCGAAGTGGTCCGGGGTGGCGGCGGGGTGGGCGGCCAGGGCCATGAAGGCGGTGGAGGGCCCGACGGTGTACGCGGGGCGGTACTCGGTGAACGCGTCGAGCACGACTCCCGCCTCGAAGCGGTACGCCAGGACCAGGGTGCCCGCGTTGGCTACGCAGGCGGCGAGCTCGCAGACCATGCCGGTGATGTGGAAGAGCGGCGCGAGGGCGAAGTAGGCGGCTCCCTCGGGAACGGGGTGGCCGGCCCGCTGGCGTTCGGCGTTGTACATGATCCCGCGGTGCAGGTTCATGGCGCCCTTGGGCGTACCGCTGGTGCCGGAGGTGTAGCTGATCAGGGCCACGTCGTCGGCGGCGGGCTCGCGGTCCTCCGGGGCGGGGTGCCCGGCCCGGGCGACGGCGACCAGGTCCTCGGCGCCGGCGGGTACGGGCAGCCGCTCGAAGCCGAGGACGCGCGGGTCGTCACGCGTCTGCAGGTCCTTCTCGCAGGCGGTGAGCACGACGCGCACGGAGCAGTCCGCCGCGGTCCGGCGCAGGTACGCCTCCCAGGCCCGGTCGGCGCAGACCAGCACCCGCGCCCCGGAGTCCTTCAGGGCGTGCGCCACCTCCGCCGACTTGTACATGGGGTTGAGCGGGACCACGCTCGCCCCGGCCTTCCAGGCTCCGAGCAGCGCGAGGACGAAGTGCGGGGTGTTCTGCAGCATGACGGCGACCCGGTCGCCGCGCTCGACGCCCCGGGCGGCGAGGTGGCCGGCCACCGAGTCGGAGAGGGCGTCGGTCTCGCGGTAGCTGAGCCGGCCGTCGAAGTAGCCCAGGGCGGTGCGGCCGGGGGCGCGGGCCACGGCCGCCCGGAGGGCGTGCACCAGGGTGGGGGGCGGGTCGACGGGCGCCCGCTGGGCGTCGCTGAGCTGGGCGAGCCAGGGCCTGGCGGCGTAGATCGAGGTCGTCGGGGTCACTTCCCGGTGCCCTCCCACTTCTGCTGGATGTGGCTCATATTGTTCAGCCAGCGCTCCGGGTCGCTCGCGCGGGCCCGGTAGAAGCCGGCCACCTCGGGGTGCGGCAGGATCAGGAAGCGGTCGGCCTCGATGCCCTCGAAGAGCGCGTCGGCGACGTCCTCGGGCTCGATCGCGGTGGGGGCGAGGACGAGTTCGCCGGCGGAGCCCGCCGCGGTGAGCATGTCCGTACGGACGCCCTGCGGGCAGATGGCGTGGACCTTGAGGCCGCGGTGGCGGTAGGTGAGGGAGAGCCATTCGGCGAAGGCGTACGCGCCGTGCTTGGTCACGCTGTAGGGCGCGGCGCCGACCATGGTGAGCAGCCCGGCCGCCGAGACGGTCGAGACGAACCGGCCGGCGCCGCGCTCCAGCCAGTCGGGCAGCAGGGCGCCGGCCGCCCGGACGTGGGCCATCACATTGACGTCCCAGGCGGCGGCCCAGACCTCCTCACCGGCGAAGGCGTCGCCGGGCGAGGCGAGCCCGGCGTTGGCGCAGTACACGTCGACGGTGCCGCCGAGCGCCTCGCGGGCCTCGGCCACGACGGCGGAGGCGTCGCCGGGGACGGCGGTGGCCCCGATCTCGTCGGCGACGGCCCCGGCGCGGCCGGGGTCGATGTCGTTGACGACGACCCTCGCCCCCTGGGCGGCGAACCGGCGGGCGAGTGCCGCTCCGATTCCGCCGCCCGCTCCGGTGACGACCACACCCGCACCCCGCACCGCGCTCATCGAGACCCGCCTCTCCTTGGCACCACCCGGAAACATCCCCGGCAGACTAACCGGTCGGTATGTCGCCGGGGAAGGCCGCGGCGCCCGCCTCGTTCCCTGCGTCGCGCGGGCGCGCTAGCGTGCGGGGCCAGGCGGGTGCGGAGGTGCGCGGGCGAACACGGAGGTGCGCGGATGGACGTGTCCAGACGAGGTCTGCTGGTCGCCGGGGGCGCGGCGGGGGCCGGGATGGCCGCGGGGGCCGGGCCGGCCCGTGCGGCGGCCGGCGCGCGGGCCGGCGGCGGGCGGGTGCGGACCGGGTTCGACCGGCTGGCGGCCGGCGGGTACGCGGAGCTGGCCGGACAGCGGGTCGGGGTGGTGACCAACCCGACCGGGGTGACCGGCGGGGGCGCCGCCCGCCCGAGCGGGGACGGGGGCGTGCGCCACATCGTCGACGTGATGCACGCCGACGACCGGGTGGACCTGGTGGCGGTGTTCGGCCCGGAGCACGGCTTCCGGGGAACGGCGCAGGCGGGCGGCTCGGAGGGGCGGTACGACGACCCGGCCACCGGACTGCCGGTCTACGACACGTACCTGAAGAGCGGGCAGGCGCTGGCGGACGTCTTCACCGCGTCGGGCGTCGAGACGGTGGTGTTCGACATCCAGGACGTCGGCGCCCGCTTCTACACCTACATCTGGACCCTGTACGACTGCATGGTGGCCGCCGCGCTGTCGGGCAAGCGTTTCGTGGTGCTGGACCGGCCCAACCCGGTGACCGGCCGGGCCGCTCTGGGACCGGTGCTGGACCGGGCGTTCGCCACGTTCGTGGGGCGCGAGCCCATCGCGCAGGCGCACGGGATGACGGTCGCCGAGCTGGCGCGGCTGTTCAACGGGGAATTCCTCGCCCGGCCGGTGGAGCTGGCCACGGTACGGATGTCGGGATGGCGGCGAACGGACTTCTTCGACGCCACGGGTCTGCCGTGGGTACCGCCGAGCCCCAACATGCCGACGCCCGCGACGGCGCTGGTGTACCCGGGGACCTGCCTGTTCGAGGGGACGAACCTGTCGGAGGGGCGGGGCACCACCCGGCCGTTCGAGCTGCTGGGCGCGGAGGGCATCGACCGGCGGTGGGCCGAGGCGGCGAACGCGCTGGAACTGCCCGGGGCCGGCTTCCGGGAGGCGTACTTCGCGCCGGTGTTCTCCAAGTTCCAGGGCAGGACCGTGGGTGGGGTCCAGGTGCACGTGCACGACCGTGCGGCGTTCGACCCGGTGCGGACCGGCATCGGGCTGCTGGTGACGGCGAAGCGGAGCTGGAGCGGCTTCGCGTGGCGGGCGGACCGCTGGATCGACAAACTGACCGGCTCGGCCCGGGTGCGCACCCTGATCGACGCGGGTGCCGGGACGGACGAGGTGGTGGGTGCCTGGCAGGCGGACCTGAGGGCGTTCCGGGCCGTGCGGCGCGGCTACCTCCTCTACCGCTGACCCCGGGTCCGGCCGGCCCGCCGGGGTGGCGCCGGGCGCGCGGGCCGGGCCGGCCCGGGGGCTGGCACCAGTACGGATGGTGGGGCCGGCCGGATGGTCCCGGCCCCCGCCCCGCCGGGAGCCTGGTGCCATGGAAGCGAATCACCCGCGGCATTGCCGCACGCTGTTGTTCCTCCTGCTGGTCGCCCTGTGCGCCGGGTCCGTGACGCCCGCCGCGGCGCACGGGGACCGGGAGCGCGCCGGCGGGCCGCCGGTACGGGAGCTGGCCCGGGTCGCCCGGCCGCTCGACGACCTGCGGGCGCTGGAGCACATGACCGGCTCGGCGACGGTGGTGGGCGTGGGCGAGGCCACCCACGGTTCGCACGAGTTCTTCGCCCTCAAGGCCCGGCTCTTCCGCCGCCTGGTCGCGACCAGGGGTTTCACCACCTTCGCGCTGGAAGCGCCCTGGAGCACCGGCCTGCGCCTCAACGACTACGTGCTGCGCGGCGAGGGGGACCCGCGGCGGATCATGCGGGAGGAGTTCCAGCACTCCTACCGCTTCTGGAACACCCGCGAGTACCTCGACCTGATCACCTGGATGCGGCGGCACAACGTCCGCCACCCGCACCACCCGGTGCAGTTCATGGGCAACGACGTGGGCTACGCCGGACCGGTCCTGTTCGACGCGGTCACCGGGTACACCGCGCGGCACCACCCGCGCCTGCTGCCGAGGGTGCGGGAGCTGTACCGCGCCTCCCGGCCGAGCGGGAGCGTGGCCGGGACCATGGCCGCCTACCTGGCCAAGCCACTGGCGGAGCGGCGCCGGATGGCCGCCGACGTCAACGAGGCGCTGGCGCTGCTGGCGCGGCAGCGCCCGGGCCCCGACCCCCGCGAGCACGCCTGGGTGCTCCAGCACGCCCGCAACATCGCCCAGGTGGGCACCGAGTACGGCTTCGACCTGACCGGTGAGGGGGCCGCCGCCGCGATGCTCCACCGCGACCGCGCGATGGCCGAGAACACGGTGTGGTGGCAGCGGTGGACGGGGCACCGGATGCTGCTCTCCGCCCACAACGGCCACGTCGGCTACGAGTCCAGCGTGCCCGCCGCGTACCCCCGGCTCCAGGGCGCCTTCCTGCGCGACCTGCTGGGCAACGGCTATGTGAGCGTCGGTCTCACCTTCGGGCGGGGTTCGTTCAACGCGCACGACGCGCGCGACCCGCGTGAGCCGATCCGCCGGTTCACGCTCGGCGCGAGGCCGCCGGGCACCAACGAGCACACGTTGGAGCGGGTCGCGGCCCGGGACTACTGCCTCGACCTGCGTACCGCCCCCGGTGCCGCCCGGGCGTGGCTGGACCGGCCGCGGCCGACCCTGTCCATAGGCACGGCCTGGCCCTGGGACCTCGCCGACGCCCCGGCCCGGCTGGGCGCGTCCTACGACGTGCTGATCCATCTGCACCGGATCACCGCGGCCCGCCTGCTCTGACCCTTCCCGGGGCCTTTCCGTCCCTCCCCTCCGGCGGGATGCTGTGCGGTCGGCGCACCTCGGAGCGGAGGGACGGGCATGAGCGGAATGAGTGTGAGGCCGTACCAGGAGATCACCTTCGACGCGGACGGCGATGTGGACGCCGCGCAGCGCGACGCGCTGGCGCGACTGGACGTCACGGACCTGGTGGTGTTCGCCCACGGGTGGAACAGCTCCCGCTCGGTGGCCACCCGGCTGTACTCGCGGTTCTTCGCGCCGTTTCCCGGAGCGCTGGGCCGGGCGCCCGGGGCGCGGGTCGGATACGCGGGGGTCGTCTGGCCCGCGATGAGGTTCGCCGACGAGCCGGTCCCCGACTTCCCCGGCCGGGCCGCGGTGGCCGGGGCGGACCCCGGGGGCGCGGCGCCGGCCGGGGCGGCGGGCCTGGACGGGGAGACCCGGCGGGGGCTGCTGGTGGTGTTCCCCGGGCACGGGGCGGCCGTGGAACGGCTGGCCGTGCTGCTGGCGGAGCAGCCGGAGGACCGGGCGGCGTTCGAGGAGTTCGGGCTGCTGGTGCGGCGGTTGGTGGAGGCGCCGCCCAGCGGCTTCGCGGCGGACCTGGAGGCGACGGCGGAACCCGCCACGTCCGCCCCGGCGTTCCTGGACGAGGACACCCTCACGGTGTGCGCCCGGTTCACCGAGGCGCTCGGTGACCGGTCGCTGTCCGCGGGCGGTGGGCCGCGGCGGCTGTGGAAGGGCGCCAGGGAAGTGCTGCGCCAGGCCGCGTACTGGGCGATGAAGCGGCGCTCCGGCGTGGTGGGCGAGCGGGGGCTTGGCCCGGTGCTCGGGCACCTGGCCCGGTCCTCGCCCGGCGTACGGGTCCACCTGGCCGGGCACAGCCAGGGGGCGCGGCTGGTGGCGTTCGCCCTGCGCGGCCTGCCCGAGGGCGTGGGCAACGTGAAGTCGGTGACCCTGCTCCAAGGGGCGTTCTCGCACTACGCGTTCGCCACGCGGCTGCCGCGCCCGCTGCGGGGCGGCGGCGCGCTGGGCGGGCTGCACCGCCGCGTCGACGGCCCGGTCGTCGCCTGCCACTCACACCACGACACCGCCCTGGGGGTCATCTACCCGCTGGCGTCCCGCCTGGCCGGTGACGCGACGAGCGCGGCCGGACCGGGCCGGCGCTGGGGAGCCGTCGGGTACGGCGGCATACAGGCCGTGGACGGCACGCCGGCCCTGACCCTGGACGCCGCGCTGTCCGGCGCGCTGCCGCGCTCGGGGTGCGTCAACGTCGACGCCTCCCCGGTGGTGCGCCGTGGCGGGCCGCCGGCCGGGGCCCACAGCGACATCTGTCACCCGGAGCTGGCGCGGGTGGTGCTCACCGCCGCCGGGCTGGCCTGAGGCGCCGGTCCGGCCGGGCCGGGACCCGGGGGGGTCCGGCCCGGCCGGACCGGTGGCGGACTCACCGGTGCGAGGCGAACTCGACGACCTGCTGGTAGGTGGGACGGTTCTGCCAGTCGACCGCCGGGTGGGTGATACCGCCCATGGCCCGGTGGATCACGGCGTCCGCGCACCACTGGTGGCCGGGAGCGCAACTGTCGTCACCGGGGTAGACCTCGGTGGCGGGCTCGGCGGCGGCCCGGCGCAGGGTGGCGAGCAGGACGTCACGGCAGGCGCCCAGCTCTCCACCGCCGCAGTAGGGCTTCGCCAGGGGACTTTCCACGGGCCGGCCGAGGACCTGGCGCAGGTCCTTGTCGGTGAAGCCCCACCAGCCGTACTGGAAGGCGGAGCCGCCGTGCGCGCCCGTCGGGCCGTGCAGCGCGCCGGGCGACTCGTCGACCGCCAGGTTCGCCTTCAGCGCCCCGTACAGCTCCTCGCCAAGGCCCGGGCGGAACTCCGCCTCGACCAGCAGCGGCCACCAGGCGTCCATGATCCGTACGGCGTCCGCGTGGCCGTAGGCGCGTGTGCCCGGTGCCGTCTCCTTGCGCTGGGCGCCGGCGGCCCGCCAGGCCTCCAGCCGCTGGACGGCGGTGGACAGCGCCGGGTCGGTGACCGGGGCGCTGCGGACCACCGCGAGGAGTTCGGGCAGGAGCTGCTCGCCGCGCAGGTCCGTCACTCCCGCCTCGGCCATGGCGCGGGTCAGGGAGGCCCGGGTGACCCCGCCCTGCCGCACCAGCTCCCGCACCCTCCGGTCGAGCAGGTCACCGCGGTGGACGGCGCCGAAGCCGAAGGCGGCGGTGTGGTAGCCCCTGGCCTGCCGGTTGTTCCAGGAGACGTAGTAGTCCTGCCCGATGGAGCGGGGGTGCTGGGCGAAGGGCGTGTACGCGGCGGTGTTGCGCGCCGGGTCGAAGTCCCGCCACTCGTACGCCGGCTCGGCGGCCACGGGCAGCGCCGGGTCGACGCCGGCCGCCCGCACCGGGTTGAGGCCGCTGTTGTAGTACGCCGTCTCCCGGGCGTCCGCGTAGAACCAGTTGAAGGCGTAGCCGATGTGGTGGACGGCCTGCTGGAAGGTGGCGGCGTCCCGGACGTAGGAGGGGTCGTTGAGCAGCTGGAAGCCGATGATGGAGTCGGCCTCGTGGCGGTAGGTGGTCCGCAGCGAGGTGTACGCGACGGGCTTGCCGCCGACCGTCGCGCGGTGCGTGACCAGTCCGTAGGCGGTGCGCCAGACCTGGAGCCGGTAGGAGCCGGCGGCGGTGGAGTCGGCGACGGTGGGCTGCCAGGCGTTGCGGCGCTCCAGCTTCTCCATCGGGGTGCACACGCCCCGGTGGAGGTAGTGGACGTCGTCCTGGCACAGTTCGACGGCGTAGGTGTCGGTGATGTCCTGGGCGGCGGAGGTGGCGGACCAGGCGTAGTCCTGCCCCCGGCCCATCTGGACGTACATCCCGACGCCCGCGAAGGCGACGCCGCGCGCGGAGATGCCGGGGCCCTGGAGTTCCTGGAGCATCAGGAGCTGGGGCGCGAAGTACCCGGTCTGGGGGCCGAAGACGGCGACGGGGTGGCCGCTCGCGGTGTGCGCCCCGGAGACGAGCAGGGCGTTGGACATGCCCTTGCGGGCGGTCAGGGAGCCGGGGGCGACGACGCCGTCGTCGTACATGCCCTGGGCGGGCCTGAGGCGCTCGGGTACGGGTACGGGGCTCTTGGCCCCGGTGCCGGCCGAGCCGGTGCGGTCGTGGACCAGGGATTCGGGCCTCACCGAGCCGGGGTCGGGCAGGGCGGTGCCGCGCGGGACGGCGGGTTTCCCGGCGTAGGGGAAGGAGGTGCCGTCGTGGACGGTGAGCACGGCCTCGGCGTCGTCGCGCTGCCGGAAGGACTCCCACACCCTGGTGCCCTCGACGACGCCGTACTGCCGCTGGGCGGCCAGCAGGGAGAGCGCGGCCGGCACCTCGCCGCCGCCTCCGCCGCCGAACTGGCCGCCGACGACGGAGGCGATGGCGATCAGGTCGGTGAGGGTGAAGGGCTTGATCTCCCCGGCGTTGGTGAGGGCGTCGACGTGGCCGGTGAGGACGTACTCGCCGGGGAAGTAGCGGCCGTTCTTGGCCCGGGCGCGGTAGGCGTTGATGCCGTCGACGTACGCCTGGGCGTCGGCCATGGCGAGCCGGCCGCGTTCGCCGTGGTTGTCCCTGATGGCGGCGATCTGCGTCTCGTAGTCGGCCTCGGTGTAGGGCGCCTGGGAGAAGAACTGCTGCTCCAGGCCCTGGTTGGCGAGGGCGCCGCCCGCGAAGGAGGTGAGGCGGCCGCGGCCGATGTGCCGGAAGAGGTCCATCATCCACAGCCGGTCCTGCCCGGCGGCGTATCCGGCGCCGAACTCGGTGCCGTACCGGGTGGTGCCCTTGATGTGCGGGACGCCGGTCTTCCTGTCGCGGGTGATGGTGACGTCCTCGCGGGGCCGGTCGACGGACGCGGCCTGCCCCTCGGGGACGCCGAAGGAGGCGTCGTTGAAGAAGTCGGTGAGCGTGTCGTCGGTGAGTCCGCCGTAGCCGTGGACGAGGGCGTCGTACCGGGCGAGTTGGTCGGAGCTGTGCGCCGGACGGGTGCCGAGCGCGCGGTGGGCCAGGATCTCGGCGAGGGTGGCGTTGCCGTTCTGGCCGGGCGGCAGGATGTCCGCGCACCCTCCCGCGCAGTGGTCGGGCACGGAGGCGGGCACGGACACCGGCGCGGGCGGCGGAGCCTCGGCGGCTGCCGCCGGCGGCCGGGGCGCCAGGGCCCCGGCGGCCAGGGCGAGCACGGCGGCGGTGGCGATTCTGAGTCTTCCGGTACGTCGTCCCATGGCAGCTCCTCGAAGAGGCCGATGCGCGGGACGTTACTGGCGTACCCCCCGGTCCGTAAGTGAGGGTGCGTCACCTCCGCCGAATCGCCACACTGCCCGCCGCACGGAGATTTCACGTCACTTGTACGGGTGAATCGGGCTCTCCCGTTTTTCGATGGAGCCGAACCGGGCACCCGTACGTCCATTCCTCGACGCCGAAGTACCCGCGACGGAGGTGACAGGAGATGGCCGGTTTCCGGAGTCTCGCCAGACAGGTACGTGATCCGAGGTGCGATCCGGCGCTGCGGCGCTGGTCGTTGCGCAAGTGCCTGGAACGGTTCGCCCCTTATGGGCACCGGGCCACCTGGGACCACCTGTGCACCAGGCACAGGTTCGGGCCCCAGGACCGGGATCCCGATCCTGCGCGGCTCGTGGCCGCGCTCGACGAGTTGGAGGAGGCGCGGGCGGTATGGCTCGCGTACGAGAGGGGGTTCGCCGAGCGCCGCAGGCGCGAGAAGCACGACGGGCTGCGACGGCCCGGGTTCATCGACGACTGGCACCGCCGCACCTGGGGCGGTAACGGCGTCCTGCGGTGTGACGACCCGTCACTGCATCCCGGGCTACCGCTCGCCCAGGTGCTGCGCCGGCTCATCACCGCCCTGGAATCGGTGCCGGGCGACGACTGCCCGGTGTGCGCGGGCGACGCGGTGGTGTGGCGGTCGGACCTGTCCCGTGAACCGTGGTTCGGACCGGTGTGTATGGATTGCGGTGTCCTGGTACCGCAGCCCGTGCTCTCGGCCGAGGCACTGGACGCGGCCAAGAGGGCGTCGCACCGGGAGCTGGCGTCGGTGGCGTGAGGCGATGCTCCAGGTCTGTCTGAACGGGTCCCGCACTGCGGGGGATTCCGCGGCCGTGCCGCTGTCGCCCGGCGCGATGGCCGAGGCGGCGGCCGGCGCCGTCGCGGCGGGCGCCGCCGAGGTGCACGCGCACCCCAAGACACCGTGCGGGGCCGACACCCTGTCGCCGCGCGCGGTGGCGGCCGCGCTCACCGCGATACGGGAGGCGGTGGGCGTCCCGGTCGGGGTGACCACCGGCGCGTGGGCCGAGCCGGACCCGGCCCGGCGGGTGGCACAGGTGCGCTCCTGGACGGTCCTGCCCGACTACGCCTCGGTGAACTGGCACGAGCCGGGCGCCGAGGAGGTCGCGGCGGCGCTGCTGGAGCGCGGGGTCGGCGTGGAGGCCGGTGTCTGGTCGGGCACGACCGGGGCGCGGTCGCTGCGGGTGTCCCGGCTGGCGCCCGGGCTGCTGCGCGTGCTGGCCGAGGTGACGGACCCGGACGCCGGTACGGCTCCGGCCACCGCGAGCGCCCTGCTGGCCGAGGTGGCCGAGGCCCTGGAGGCGCGAGGGGCGTCCGGGGTGCCGGTGCTGCTGCACGGCGAGGACGGCGGCGCCTGGCCCGTGCTGCGGCTGGCGGCGCGGCGGGGCCTGGACACCAGGGTGGGGCTGGAGGACACCCTGACCCTCCCGGACGGGCGGCCCGCGGCGTCGAACGCCGAGCTGGTCGCCCGGGCTCGTGAGCTGGGCGCCCGGTGAGCGAAAACGTGGCGGGACGAGAGGACCGGAAAACTCCTTGAGTCTCCTCTTGTCAAGTTTCCTGGCGTCGAGCTATATAGATAAGCGGAACGGTCAGCAACATCCGCGACAGAGCAGAGGAGGGACCGATGATGCTGATGCGTACCGACCCCTTCCGTGAGCTGGACCGGCTCACCGAGCGGCTGATGGGCACCGCCGCCCATCCCACCGCGATGCCCATGGACGCCTTCCGCGACGGGGACGCCTTCGTCGTCCAGCTCGACCTGCCCGGCGTGGATCCCGGGAGCATCGACCTGGACGTGGAGCGCAATGTGCTCACCGTCAAGGCGGAACGCCGTCCGGTCTCCGGTGACGAGGTCGAGGTGGTGATCGCCGAGCGGCCGGCCGGTTCCTTCAGCCGCCAGTTGTTCCTCGGCGAGACCCTGGACACCGAACGCATCGACGCCTCGTACGACGCCGGTGTCCTGACGCTGCGGATCCCGGTGGCCGAGCAGGCCAAGCCGCGCAAGATCTCCATCAGCGGCGCGGGCGAGCGCAGGCAGATCAGCGGCTGATCCACGGCCCCGCGCCGGACCGCGCCCCGCGGGCGGGGCGGGCACGTCCCCGGCCCCGCCCGGCCCACCCCCCTTTTCGCTTCCACCCAGAGGCCGAGGGAGAAAGCAGCGATGCGCATGCAGTGGGACACCTTCCTCACCGCGGTACAGGAACGCGGCGAATACCCCTCGCCGCGGGAGGCCGACCGGGCCGCCCGCGTCGTCCTCGCCCTTCTGGGGGCGCACCTGGTGGGCACCGAGAGGGCGGAGCTGGCCGCCCGGCTCCCGGAGACGTGCGCCCTGGTGCTGCTCAACCCGCTGCCCGCCGCCGAGCCCCTGGGGCCCGAGCGCTTCGTCCGCGCCACGGCCGCCTGGATCGACGGGGCCACCGAGGAGACCGCCAAGTGGGACGTGGGCGCCGTGCTCAGCGTCGCGGCGGACGCGGCGGGCGAGGACCTGATGCGCCGCGTGCTGCTCCAGCTCCCGCCGGGGTACGACCTGCTGTTCGGCCACCCCGGCGCGGTCTGACCGGCCGTCCTCCGGTGCGGGCCGGCCCGGCCCGCACCGTGCGACCGGCCCGCCCGCCCCGTCCGGCCCGCCGGCCCGGCCCAACGGCCCGGCCCGCCCCCGAGGCCCCGGGCCGGCCGCCTCCGCGCGGCTCCAGGCGCCCCTGCCGCTCCAGACGCCTCAGCCCGCCCCGGGCGCGCCGGGCGCCGGTGACGCGTCCGGCTCCGTCGGGGCGTCCACCCCCCGGCGGCGGCGTTCGGCCATCAGGCGCGAACCGGTCATGCTCCGCCCGAAGACGTCGTCCGGGTTGGAGAGCACACAGGTCTCCATCGACAGGCAGCCGCAGCCGATGCAGTCGGTCAAGTGGTCGCGCAGCCGGCCCAGTTGCCTGATGCGCTCGTCCAGCAGCGACCGCCACGCCGCCGAGAGCCGCGCCCAGTCCTCCCGGTTGGGCGTGCGCCCCTCGGGCAGTTCGGCCAGGGCCGCGCCGATGGTGGCGAGCGGGATGCCGACCCGCTGGGCGGCCCGCACGAAGGCGACACGGCGCAGTGTGTCCCTGCTGTAGCGGCGCTGGTTGCCGCTGGTACGGCGACTGGTGATCAGTCCCTTGGATTCGTAGAAGTGCAGGGCGGAGACGGCCGCGCCACTGCGCGCGGACAGCTGGCCGACGGTGAGTTCGTGGATCTTCTCCGGAATCTGGGGCACTCCGGCAACCCTAGTGGCCGCCTCCGCCGGCCCGGACCCGTCCGTTGACAGGAGCAGCCTGCCCAACCATGCTGAGCAAGCGCTTAGAAACCGCGCCGACGGACGACAGAGACGGACCAGGGAGCAGGGAGCAGGAATGGCAGAGCCGAGGGTCTTCACCTCCGCCGACGAGCTGCGCGCCGGGGTCGGCGAGCAGCTGGGCCACAGCGACTGGCTGGAGGTCGCACAGCAGCGGATCGACCTGTTCGCCGAGGCGACCGGCGACCACCAGTGGATCCACGTGGACCCGGAGCGCGCCGCCGCCGGGCCGTTCGGGACCACCATCGCGCACGGGTACCTGACCCTGTCGCTGCTGCCCGTCCTCGTACCGCAGGTCCTGCGCGTCGAGAACGTGAAGATGGGGATCAACTACGGGACCAACAAGGTCCGCTTCCCCTCCCCCGTCCCGGTCGGCTCGCGGCTGCGGGCGACCGCCGTGCTCCAGGACGTCCGGGACGCGGGCGGCGGTGTGCAGGTCACCGCCCTGGTCACGGTGGAGCGGGAGGGTGGCGACAAGCCGGTGTGCGTCGCCGAGTCGGTGTCCCGCTACTTCTTCTGAGCGCCCGCACCCACCATGCGCAGCACGAGGTCGGCGTACAGCGCGCCGACCTCGTCGGGCGTCCGGCGTCCTTCCGTGCTGAACCAGCGGGCCACGTCGATGCAGAGGGACAGTACCGCCAGCGTGGTCCCCGGGACGTCCGGGACGTCGAACTCACCCGCCTCGACCCCGTCGTTGATGACGCGGCGCACGGTGGCGTCACTCCGGCGGCGCAGCTCCACGATCTCGGCCCGGTGCTCGGCGCTCAGGGCGTCCAGCTCGTACTGGACCACGCGCGCGGTGGTGTGCCGTTCGGCGTGCCAGCGGACGAAGGACCGCACGGCGTCGGAGAGCCGGTCGGCGGCGCTGCCCGGGCCGTCGGCGGCGGCCCGGAGGATGTCCAGGGCCTTGTCGTGGCCGATCCGGCTGATCCGGTGGAGGAGCTCTTCCTTCGTCCTGTAGTGGATGTAGAGCGCGGCCGGGCTCATCCCGGCGCGGCCGGCGATGTCGCGGGTCGTGGTGGCGTGGTAGCCGCGCTCGGCGAAGGCCTCGACGGCGGCGACGAGCAGCCGCCTGGCGGCCTCGGGGGTGACCTCGCCCCAGGCGACGTCCTCGCCGCCGGCCGCCTCCTCCGTCCCCTTCGCCGTACTCATCGTTCGCCCCTTCCGGTTCCCACAGGACGAACACCATACCCCGACGGTGAGCAAGCGCTTAGAGGCCCGCTCACAGCTTCTGGAACGGGTCGTGCTCGGCCAGCAGCTTCTCCAGCCGGGCCTGGTCGACCCGGGTGACGATCTGCCCGGCCTCCTGCCGGTCCCGGACCACCTTGGCGAGGGTGAAGGCGGAGGTGGTGAGGTAGAGGACGCCGACGCCGAGGAAGGCGCGCACCCACACGTCGGCCTCCATGGCGAGGATCCCGACGGCGACCGCGCCGAGGGCCACGGCGAACGAGGCGACGGCCTGACCGTAGTAGGCGGCGGTGTTCTGCTGCTTGACCGGTGTGTCGTTCATGCCAGGAGCATGCGCGGATGTGGCGCGGGCCACATCCGTGCCGGTACTCAGGCCGTACTCAGAAGGCGGAGACACCCGTCAGGGCGCGGCCGATGATCAGTTTCTGGATCTGGCTGGTGCCCTCGTACA
This sequence comes from Streptomyces sp. NPDC050856, assembly GCF_040653855.1. Taxonomy (NCBI): domain Bacteria; kingdom Bacillati; phylum Actinomycetota; class Actinomycetes; order Kitasatosporales; family Streptomycetaceae; genus Streptomyces; species Streptomyces sp. NPDC050856. The sequence goes on from NZ_JBFAGV010000007.1 coordinate 149,972, forward strand.
GGGTCATCACCCGGGCGTCGCGCAGCAGCTTGCCGACCGGGTACTCGTCGATGTAGCCGTAGCCGCCGAAGACCTGGAGGGCGTTGTTGGCGGCGCGCACGGCGGCCTCGGAGGCGAAGAGCTTCGCCTTGGACGCCGCGGTGGCGAAGTCCTCCCCCCGGTCCACCAGGTCGGCGACCCGCCAGGTCAGCAGGCGCGCCGCGTCCACGTCCACGGCGATGTCGCTGATCAGCTCCTGGACGAGCTGGTAGGAGGCGATGGGCTTGCCGAACTGCTCCCGCTCCCCCGCGTACCGCACGGCCGCGTCCAGCGCGGCCTGCGCGATGCCGACGCAGCCCGCCGCGACCGACATACGACCCTTGGCGAGGGCGGACATGGCGATGGAGAACCCCTTGCCCTCCGGGCCCAGCAGGGCGCCGGCCGGCACCCGTACACCCTCCAGGACGAGTTCGGCGGTGGCCTGGCCGCGCAGCCCCAGCTTGCCGTGGACGGTGCGGCGGGTCAGCCCGGGGCTGTCGGCCGGCACCAGGAAGGCGGAGACGCCGCGGTGGCCGGGGCGCTCGTTGGTGCGGGCGAACAGCAGCACCACATCCGCCCAGGTGCCGTTGGTGATGAACATCTTGGTGCCGCTGAGGACCCAGTCGGCGCCGTCGCGCACCGCGCGGGTGGTGAGGTTCCCGGCGTCGGAGCCGGTGCCCGGTTCGGTGAGCCCGAAGCAGCCGAGCGCGTCCCCCGCGGTGAGGCGGGGCAGCCACTGCCGCTTCTGCTCCTCGGTGCCCCAGGCGGCGACGGTCTTGGCGACCAGGCCGAGCGAGACCGAGACGATGCCGCGCACGGAGGAGTCGCCGCGCCCGAGTTCCTCGGTGACCAGGCAGTACGCGAGGTGGTCGCCGCCCGAGCCGCCGTACTCCTCGGGGACGGTGAGACCGAGGAAGCCCACGTCGCCCAGCTTCTTCACGATCGACCGGTCCACGCTCTCGGCGCGGTCCCAGGTCACCGCGTGGGGGGCGATCTCACGCCGGACGAAGTCCTCGGCGAGCCGACGGACGGCCGCCTGCTCCTCGCTCAGCTCCAGGTTCACGGGCACCCCACTTTTAACTACCACTGCTAGTTAATGGCTGGCAGCCCTACTATGTGCGCCATGGCCCGACCGCGCAAGCCCCTCCTCAGCCGAGAACGCATCGTCGCCGCGGCGGGCGCGCTCGTGGACAGCGAGGGGCTCGACGCCGTCTCGACCCGCCGACTCGCCGCCGAACTGGGCGTCAGCGGGCCCTCCCTGTACAACCACTTCCGCACCAAGGACGAGATCCTGGAGGCGGTGGCCGACTCCGTCAGCGCCCGGGTGGACCTGTCGATGTTCGAGCCGGACGACGGGCGTGACTGGCGCACCGCGCTGCACGACTGGGCCGTCTCCTACCGCACCGCCCTCACCGCCCACCCCAACATCGTCCCGGTGCTCGCCCGGGGCCCCGGCCGCCGCCCGGCCGGGCTGCGGGTGGCCGACGCGGTGTTCGGCGCGATGGTCCGGGCGGGCTGGCCACCCGCCCAGGCGACCTCCATCGGGGCGTTGATGCGGTACTTCATCACCGGCTCGGCCCTCGGCTCCTTCGCGCGGGGCTTCGTGGACGACGAGGCGGCGTACGACCCGGCCGACTACCCCCACCTGGGGCAGGCGCACCTGCTGGCCGAGCGGCAGCAGAAGGTGGACGAGGGCGCCTTCGAAACCGGCCTGCGGGCCCTGCTCGACGGCCTGGCCGTCCAGTACGGGGCGGTCCGGGGCACCGCCGGCGGCCGGGAGGGCCCGGCGCGCACCGAAGGCTAGGACGGCGGCAGCCGGACCCCGGGCGGGTACCGGGTCACGCGGTGTCGCGCTCCCGGCCGCGGGACGGTCCGGGTCCGGTGGCCGGTCCGGTGACCGGGAGCACGGACGGGGTCACCGGGCGCCGGTCTCCTCGGCCGCCTTCGCCCGCGCGGCCCGAGCGGACAGGATCCTGATGGACACCAGCGCGATCACCGCGAGCACCATGAGGTAGCCGGAGACGGCCATGGAGGTGCCCGTGGCCTCCAGCAGCAGCACCATCATGAACGGCGCCAGGCCACCGCCGAACACGGCGGCAATCTGGTAGCCGAGGGAGGCACCGGTGTAGCGCATCTCCGGGGTGAACAGCTCGGCGAACAGCGCAGCCTGGGGCCCGTACATGATGCTGAGGAAGCAACTGGTGACAAAGGTCCCGGCGGCCAGCCACAGCAGCGACCCGGTGTCGATGAGCAGGAACATCGGCACCGCCCAGATCAGCAGTCCGGCCGCGCCCAGCGCGTAGACGCGCAGCCTCCCGACGCGGTCGGACAGGGCCGCCGAGACGGGGATGAGGACGAGCTGGGTGAGGCTGACGCAGAGGGAGACGGTGAGGACCGCGCTGCGCTCCATGCCCAACTCCCGGGTGGCGTAGTCCAGGACGCCGGTGATGATGATGTAGAAGGTGGCGGTGTTCACGGCGAAGGACCCGCCGGCGAGGAACACCGTGCCGAGATGGCCGCGCAGGACGGCGCGCAGCGGCGAGCGGGGCCTGCTCCGCTCCTCCTCGGCCAACTGCCGTTCGGCGGCCTTGAACTCCGGGGTCTCCTCGACCCGGGTGTGGATGTACCAGGCCAGGGCGAGGACCAGGAAGCCCACGAAGAACGGCACCCGCCATCCCCAGGCGGCGAACGACGCGTCGTCGGTGAACGCGCCGGCGGCCAGGAAGACCGTGTTGGCGGTCACCACGCCGATGGGGACGCCGAGTTGCACCAGGCTGCCGTACAGGCCCCGCTTCCCCTCGGGGGCGTACTCGGTGGCCATCAGCATCGCGCCGCCCCACTGGGCGCCCACGGCGATGCCCTGCAGGACCCGGAAGGTGACGAGCAGCAGCGGCGCGGCCACGCCGATCGTCTCGTACGTGGGCAGCAGGCCGATGCCGGCGGTGGCGAGGCCCATCAGGGCCAGCGCGAGGACCAGCATGGGCTTGCGGCCCCGCTTGTCGCCGAGCTGTCCGGCGATGATCCCGCCGACCGGGCGGGCGAGGAAGCCGACGGCGAAGGTGGCGAAGGCCGCGAGGACACCCGCCGACGCGCTGCCCGAGGGGAAGTAGAGATCGCCCAGGACCAGGGCGGCGGCGATGCCGAAGACGAAGTAGTCGTACCACTCGACGGCGGACGCGAGCGCGGCCGCGGTGGCCACCTTGCGCCGGCGGCGGGCGTCGAGGGACGGGACGGGGCCGGGCGGGTCCGCGGAGGCCGGGGAGGCGGAGGAAGGGGGTGCCGTGTCCATGCGGTGCACACTCCGATACGGGTGCGGGGACGAGAGGGGGGCGGCGCCTTGATTGACCGGGACCGTACCGACCGGCTGGTATGGCGGTCAACGGGTTGTACGGCAACAGTTTCCGGCCGCCGCGCGACGCGCTCGGCACCGCTGCGGACAGCACGGTGACCCCGGCCGCGCGGGGGCGGCCGGGGTCCGTACGCACCCGGTGACGACCGGGGCGGAGCGAAGCGGCGCGGGACGGCGGAACGCGGGGACCGGACGTGGACGGCCGGACGGCCCGGACACGGCGGCCCATGCCCGGCGCTCGGACCGGCGGCCCGGGCCGGGAACCGGGCGTGGTCCCTGAGCCGGGAACCGGGCATGGGCGCCGGGCTCCGGACCAGGCCGGGGTGGTCGGCCCGGCGTTGGGCCGGGGCTGCGGGCCGGGTTGCCGGCCCGGCGTTGGGCCGGGGCCCTGAACCGGGCTCCGGACCAGGCTCAGGGGGCCGGCCGGGCCAGGGGGTCGGACCCGGCCTGTGGCCCCGGCGTCGGGACCGGATCGGGTCCTGGTGGCCCGCTTCAGGACTCCCGCCCACGCGGGCCCGGGCCCGAGCCGCGGCCAGAGCCGTAGCCGGGGCCGGCTCCCGCGGCCTGGGCCGCCTCCGGTCAGAAGACGACCAGCGCGCGGCCCCCCTTGCCCGCGATCATGTTGTCGAAGGCGGCGGGGATGCCCTCCAGCGCGATCCGCTCGGTGACCAGGGCGTCCAGGTCCAGGCGGCCCGCCCGGATGTGCTCCGCCAGCACCGGCAGGTCCTCGGCCGGGTTGGAGTTGCCGTAGACGCAGCCGGAGAGCGTACGGCCCCAGTGGAAGATCTCCAGGGCGTTGAACGTCACCTGCTGGTCCTTGCCCCCGATGCCGACGACCGTGGTGCGCCCGCCGCGCCGGGTGGAGTCCCAGGCGGTACGGATGGTGGCGGCCCGGCCGACGCACTCGACGGCCACATCGGCGCCGTGGCCGCCGGTGAGCCGGCGGATCTCCTTGGCGGTGGTGTCCGAGGCGACGAGGTACTCGGTGGCGCCGGCCCGGCGGGCCAGGGCCTCCTTCTCGGGCGACACGTCCACGGCGATCACCGGGCCCGCTCCCGCGATCCGGGCGGCCTGGAGGGTGGCCAGGCCGACGCCGCCGACGCCGAACACCACGACCGACTCGCCCTCGCGGACCCGGGCGGAGTGGTGGACCGCCCCCCAGCCGGTGAGGACCGCGCAGCCCAGCAGGGCGGCGTCGGTGAGCGGGACGCCGTCCGGGACGGGCAGCACGCAGTTGGCGGCGACGACGGTCTCCTCCGCGAACGCGGCCACGTTCAGGCCAGGGTGGAGCTCGGTGCCGTCCTCGGTGAGGGCGTGCACACCGGCCGCGCCGGTGAGGGCGTCGGCGCAGAGCCACACCTCGCCGATCGAGCAGTGGTGGCAGGAGCCGCAGGAGGGCGCCCAGTTCAGGACGACACCGTCGCCGGGGGCGACATGGCCGACCCCCGCACCGACGGCGAGCACGGTGCCGGCGCCCTCGTGACCCAGGACGGCGGGCACCGGCACCCGCATGGTGCCGTTGCTCAGCGAGAGGTCGGAGTGGCAGACCCCGGCGGCGGCGAGGCGGACCCGCACCTGGCCGGGGCCCGGCTCGGGGAGGCGGATACGGGTGATCTCCAGCGGAGACCCCACGGCGGGAAGTACGGCGGCGCGGACCACGGTCGGATTCTCCCGGCTCAGAACTGGAGGGACTTGGTGTGGAGGTACTCGGCGAGGCCGTGCGCGCCGAGCTCGCGCCCGACGCCCGACTGCTTGTAGCCGCCGAAGGGGGCCAGCGGGTTGAACCGGCCGCCGTTGATGTCGACCTGGCCGGTGTCCATACGGCGGGCGAAAGCGACCGCCTCGGCGTCGTCGCCGGCCCACACCGCGCCGCCGAGACCGTAGACGGTGCCGTTGGCGATCCGCAGGGCGTCCTCCTCGTCCTCGTACCGCAGGACCGACAGGACGGGCCCGAAGATCTCCTCCTGGGCGATGGCCATGTCCGGCGTGACGTCCGCGAAGACCGTCGGCCTGACGAAGTAGCCCTTGTCGAGGGGGGCGTCCGGCCCGCCCGCCACGAGCCGGGCGCCTTCCGCGACGCCCTTCTCGATGTAACCGCGCACCCGGTCGCGCTGCTCGGCGTTGACGAGCGGGCCGAGCCGGTCGCCGGGCACGTACTTGGCGACGGCGCGCGCCGCCAGCTCGACGGCCTCGTCGTACTGGTCGCGGTGGACCAGCATCCGGGTCCAGGCACTGCACGTCTGGCCGGAGTTGGACATGACGTTGGCGACGCCGGCGCCGACCGCCCTGGCGAGGTCGGCGCTCGGCAGGATGACATTGGCGGACTTCCCGCCGAGCTCCAGGGCGACGCGCTTGACGGCGGCGCCGGCGATGGCGCCGACGCGCCTGCCGACGGCGGTGGAGCCGGTGAAGGAGACCAGGTCCACCCCCTCGTGCTCGGCCAGGGCCTGCCCGGCGACCGGGCCGAGCCCGGTGACCAGGTTGAACACCCCGGCCGGCAGACCCGCCTCGTGCGCGGCCCCGGCGAAGAGCTGCGCGGTCAGCGGGGTGTCCTCGGCGGGCTTGAGCACGACCGTGCAGCCCGCGGCCAGGGCCGGGGCCACCTTGGCGACGATCTGGTGCAGCGGATAGTTCCACGGCGTGATGGCACCGACCACGCCGACCGGTTCCAGCAGGACGGTGGAGTTGCCGATCCGCTCCTCGAAGCGGTGGCTGCCGGCCAGCTCGGCGTACGACCCGGCGACCGCCACCGGCAGCCCGGCGTGCACGGCCCGGGCAAGCTGCGGCGGGGCGCCCAGCTCCGCGGTGACCGTTTCGGCGATCTCCTCCTCGCGGGCCGCCAGCGCGTCGCGGAGGGCCGCGAGCAGGGCGCTCCGCTCCCCGGGCGGGGTGGCCGCCCAGGCCGGGAACGCCGCCCGGGCGGCGCGTACCGCCGCGTCCACGTCCTCCGCCGTACCGGCCGGGACATGGGCGATGACCCGCTCGTCGGCCGGGTTCACCACCGCGATGGTGCCGCTGCCGGCGGCGGGTCGCCACGCGCCGTCGATGTACATCCCGTTGTGGGCCTGGACCTGCATCCGCTTCTCCTTCGGGCCTGGTGACACGGCTCGGTCGTCCGCCCCAAACTAGCGGCGGTAGTTTTCCGGCGCCAGGGTCTCGCGGAGTGACCGTCGTATCAGAAGTCCACCCGGGTCCGCTCGTCCAGTCTGGCCACGGACTCCTGGCCGAACGCCTTCACGTAGGCCTCCCGGACCCGCTCGACGTGCGCGTCACGCGCCCGCGCCTCCGGGGCGGGGTACAGCAGGACCAGTTCGTACGAGCGCTCCCGCTGGATCCGCCCGCTCGCGTCCCGCCACTGCCCGCGCCCCTCCTGGACGGTGAGCCCTTCGGGGAAGCGCGGCGTGACCTCCCGGTCGATGAACGCCGTGAACTGCCGGTCGGTGACGTCCGGGCCGCCGCCGGGCCGTTCCGTCCCGAACAGCAGCCGGGTCTCCACGTACGACGCGCCCCGCGCCGGGGCCACGGCGGCGGTCGCCGGCCGTTCGTCGCCCAGGGTCGCGTACGCGGCGGGCGCGCCGGCCCCCAGCAGCACGGCGGCCGCCGCGAGGGCGACCCGGAGGCGGGCCCCGGGGCGGGGGCGGGAACGGGCGGGGGTGGACACCGTGGGGATGGTGGACATGCGCGGGGCCGCCTTTCGGGTACGGGGAGCGCGGCACCGATCACTCTGGCAGCCCCTTGGGGGGGGCGGCCGGGCGGAACACCGGCTTTCGGCCGGAACCGGCGGCGGGCGGGGCACCCGCGGTTCGATGCCCGTGAGACCCAGGGGGCCCGTGGGGTGCGGAAAGGGCACGGCGGGCACTCGTGGGAGGGCCCGCCGTGCCCCGTCGCGAGTGACGCGGACGCGCCGCCGCGTCAGTTCTTCATCGACCACCAGGCCGGCGAGACGCTGATCGACCAGACGTCGCCGACCTGCTGCTCGGTGGGGTCCTCCGGGTCGACGTCGCCGTACCCGTACGGATCGATGTCGGCGATGACGAAGATCCTCGTGCCCGTCCCGGACACCCGGTAGCGCTGGACGTCGTCGGTGGTCGACGCGTCGTCGTCCGGCTCGACCGAGTGCCCCATGCCCGTGATCAGGGCACTGAGCTCGTCGAAGGCCACCCGGTGCGTGAACGCGCCGTACGCGTCCACGAGCGGCTGCGGCACGACGGCGGCCGCGTCATGGGTCAGCCGGTGCACCTCCAGGCCGATGCCCAGGCACGGCCACGCCCCCCCGTCCTCCTGGAAGACGAGTTCCACGAGCCCGTAGTCCCGGCCGATGACGCCCTGCGACCTGTTGTCCAGGTAGGCGGCGCCGAGCGCCGCCTCCCATTCGGCGGGCTGGGCCCCGATGCCCACTCCCAGCACGTCACCGTGGACGGCGACCCGGGCGTAGAAATCCAGATGGGACATCTACATGTTCTCCAATGCCTCGATCAGGGCCTTCAGCTCTTCGGTCCGGTCCTCCTGGAAGTTCCACTCCGGCTTCCGGCCCTCCTTCTTGGCCTTGACGCTGTACTCGTACTTCTCCTTGGCGTCCCTGGTGACCCTCAGCATGTCCGCGCGCAGCTTGGGGTTCGTCTTGAGCCTCTCGATGACGGCGTCGACCTGCTTCTGCGTGGAGTAGCCCTTCGAGGAGCGGAACGGCAGGCCCATGATGCCTCCCTTTCCGTCCGGGCGGATCAGGACTTCCATGTCGTCCATCAGGTTGACGTGCGCGCCCTTCTGCACCCAGTCCGGGGCCACCACGGCCACCCGGCGGATCTGCAGACTGCACGCCTTGTCCTTCTTGGCGTTGTGCACCAGGACGGCCGCCGGCCCGGCGGCGACGTAGTACGTGTGGATGTCCGCGACGGTGAGGTTGTGCACCCGGTACGTCCCGCTCCAGGCGCGGTTGCCCACGACCTCCCGCAGTTCGCCCCCAGGGGTGCGCAGCAGGTCGCCCGCCCTGAGGTCCATGGCGTCCAGCCAGCTGTGCCGGCTCTCCACCCAGAACGGGTGCCCACCGGTGGCGGTGACCTTGCCCGTGGCGTTCCCGGCCGCGCCGTCCGTGTCGACGGTGATCTCGTTCAGGTGCTTGCGCCCCGAGCCGATGATCACGTCGGTGACGGTCCGTGCCGCGGTCGTCCCGGTGCCGGGATCGGTCGCCAGGACCCGCTGTCCGATCCGGACGTCCTCGATCGGCTTGCGGGTGCCGTCGGCCATGAGCACCGGGGTCCGCGGGGTGAAGCTGTTGTCCTCCAGCGTGCACACCACAGGAGTCCTGCGGAACTTCTCCAGGGCTTCCTGGCCCTTGGCGATCAGCTTCTTCGCCGCGGCGGAGTTGTCGAGGAAGTCGTCGATGCCGCCGACGATGCGGGTGATGGCCTTGGTGATGTCCGGCATCTTCTTGATGACGGTGAGGGCCTTGCCCCAGGGGAGGGCGCCGATGGCCGCCCAGAAGCAGCTCTCGACGTCACCTTCGACGAAGCACTTCTTGATGTCCTCGAAGAGGAGGTCGACAAGGATCTGACCGCCGTTCTCGAGCAGGAAGTCGAGGATGTCCTTGTCCGCGAGCCGACGCGCCTTCTCGTACTCCTCGGGCGTCATCCCGATCTCTTCGAGCGCCTGCTCCTCCTGCCAGGTCAGCTCCGGCCCGCCGCTCTTGCCGGCCTGCTCGGCCGCTTCGGCGCGGCGCTTGCGATCCTGCTCGCGCTGGTACTCCTCGGCCTTCTTCGCCGCCTCGTCCGCCTCGTGGGCGTACTTGTTGGCGTTCTTGGCCGCCGTCTCCGCCGACTTGGCGTGGCTCTCGGCGGAGTCGGCGAGCTTGCCGGCGTCGGCCGCGTCCTTCTCCGCCTGGGCCGCCGCGCCCCGGGCGACGCTCGCCTCCTGCTCGGCGAGGTTCGCGGCGCTGTTGGCGGCGACGGCGTGGTTGTCGGCCTGGGCGGCGGCGCCGCGGGCGCGGGAGGCCTCGGCCTCCGCCTGGTTGGCGGCCCGGCGGGCCGCCGAGGCGTCCGCGTATGCCTGGTCGGCGGCCTGGCGGGCGAGGCCGGCGTCGGCCTGGGCCTGCGCGTCGGCCTGGTCGGCCCGCGCGGCCGCGGCCCGGGCCTTGGCGCCGTCCTCCGCCGCCTGGGCGGCGGACTTCAGGGCCGCCGCGGCGGAACGGGCCGCGTCGGCGGAGGAGCGGGCCGCGTCGGCCGCGGCCTTGAACGCCGGTGCCACCTGGGCTGCGGCGCGCTTGGCGGCGGCCTCGGCGGCCTCGGCGGCCTTGACCGCCTCGGCGGCCCTGGCCTCGGCCGCGGCGACCTGCTGGTCGCCCATCTCCTGGGCGGCGGCGGCGACCGCGGCGGCGAAGTCGGCGTCGACGTCCTTGCCGGAGAAGGGGGCGGTCAGCGCGATGGCCGTGTTGGCCGGGTCGGCGATACCGGCCGCGGTGGCCCGGGCCGCCGCGGAAGCCTGCACCGCGATGGTGGCCTGGATCCTCGCCATGGCGGCCTCACGCGCCGCCCCGTCGGCCTCGTCCTTGGTGCGGTTGGCCGCCTGGAGGGCGTTGTTGGCGGCCATCGCGGCCAGTCCGGCCAGCCGGGCCGACTCATGGGCGGCGATGCCCGCGCGGGCCTCCTGGGCGGTGGCCTCGGCGGCCTTGGCGTTGGCGCGCTGTGCCGCCGCGTGGGTGGCGGCGGCCTCGGACTCGGCCTTGTTCGCCGCCGCGTTCGCGGCGGCCGCGGCCGCCTCGGCCTTGTTGGCCGCGGCGTTGGCCCGCGCGGCGTGCATGGTGGCCTCCGCCGCCGCGGCCCGTGCCCGGGCAGCCGCTCCGGCGGCCTCGGTGGCCGCGGAGCGCGCGCGCACCGCCGCGCCGCCGGCCGTGTCGGCGGCGGCGCGGGCCGCTCCCGCCGCCGTGCCGGCGGTGTTGGCGTCCGTCCGGGCCGCGTCCGCCGCGGCCCTGGCCTCACCGGCCTCGATGGTGCCGCGCGCCGAGGCGGCGATCGCCTCGGTCGCCCTGGCACGCGCCTCCTTGGCGTTGTGCGCCCGCTCGGCCGCGAACGCCCTGTTCCGGGCCTCGCGGGCCCTGGTCTCCTCGCCGCGGGCGTTGTCGTCGGCCTTGGCGGCGACGCCCTCGTGCTCCGCGGCACGCGCGCGTGCCGAGGCCGCGGTGGCCGCGGCCGCCTGGGCCTGCGCCCGGGCCGCCGACGCGGTGCGGGCCTCGGCCTCCGCGCGTGCCCGTGCCGCGGCGGCGACGTCCCGCTCGCGCTCGGCCCTGGCCCGCGCCTGGGCGGCCAGGTCGCGTTCGCGCTCGGCGATCTGGCGCTGCTCCGCGGCGATCCTGGCCTGCCGCTGGGCCTCGACACGGGCCTCGCGGGTCTTCCTGGCGTGCTCCCAGGCCTCCTGCTCGGCCTTCTCGGCCTCGATACGGGCCTGCTTGGTCCTGGCCGCCGCGTCCGCGGCGATCCTGGCCTGCCTGGCGGCGGCCTCGGCGAGCTTGGCGCCCGCCCTGGCGTGCTCCTCGGCGTTGGCGCGCCACTTCTTCGCCTGCTGCTCGTGCAGCTCCGCCTGGTTCTTGGCGTTCAGGCCCGCGGCGTCGGCCGCGGTGGCGGCAACGGCGTGCTGGGCGGTCTGGGTGGCCTTGACCGCCGCCTCCGCCGACGCCGCGATGCCCGAGGCGACCTCCGCCCACTGCGCGCCGTGGGTCAGGCCGGTCTCCACCAGCACATCGGCCTGCACCTTGGCCTGTGCCGCCGCGACCTGGGCCTGCTTGGCGGCCTGGTCGGCGTAGCCGACCTGCCTGGCCACCTCGGCCTTGACCTGCTCGTAGGACGACAGGCGCTTGCCGGCCCGGTCGGCCGCCAGCATCCGGTCGGCCTCACGGGAGGCGGCGGCGGCCGAGGACATCGCGTTGGCCGCGTTCTTCAGCGCCTTGACCGCGTCCCCGTGGACGGCGATCAGCTTGGTACGGGCCTCGGCCGCGCGAGCGGCCTTCCTGGCCAGGTCCCGCAGCCTCTCGACGGCCTCCAGGGCTTCCCGCTGGGCCTTCTCGTGGGCCGCCTGGTCGGCGGCGTCCTTGCCCGCGGCCTCCTGGTAGCCCTTCTCCAGGAACTGCTCGATCGCGGCGTCGTCGTTGGTCGCCAGCGCGGCCTGGGCTGCCCTCTTCACCTCGGGGCCGCCGATGCCGGCGAGCATCTCGACCCGCTTGCGGTTCTCCTCGGCACGCTTCTGGGCGTTCTGCTCGGTGCCCTTGTCCCGCTGCCGGGCTATGTCGGCGCCGAAGGCCAGGAAGTCGTCCCGGTCCTTGGGACTTCCCTTGAGGACCCGCTCGACCTCGGCGTTGAAGTACGGGCCACCGGTGCCGCGCATCGCCTCGATCTGCCGGCGGTTCTTGACGTCGGTGTCGTTCTTCCGGTCCTTGGCGCGCTGGCGGGCCTCGGCCTCGCCGCGTTCCAGGAACTCCCGCAGCGCGTTCGGGTCGCTGCTCGCCAGGGCCTTCTTCGCGGCCTCGCGGACCTCGTCCTCCTCGTCGAACTCCGCGAAGTCCTCCACCAGTTGCCGGTCCTGCTCCGCGCTGAGCCGGTCCAGCTCCGAGCGCGGGGCGGCCGTCGCCGCGGTGGCCGGTTTCGGCAGTGCGGCCGCCGCCCGGTCCAGCTCCGACAGCGCCTGGGCGAACCCGCTCGCCCGAACCGGTGTCGCGGCGGCGGTTCCCCCCGTCACACCGCTCAGAACGGCCAGGGCCAGCGCCGTGGACACTGCCTTCCCCACTCGTCCGGCCACATCACCACGTTGTCGTCCGGCCCTTGGCCGGAATACACCCATCACGGGAAATCCCCCCAGTCGATCGAACAAAGATGCCCGCCCCGCCGTCCATGGGCGGAGCGGGAGCGAGCGCGGGGTGGTCAGCCCCGCGCCCGGTTCTCGCCGTCCCGCGCCCGGTCGGCCATGTCCTGCCAGAACATGGCCGCTTCGGCCGCTCCGGCCCGCTCCGTGGCCCAGGTCTCGTGCTGGGCCCCGGCGGGCTCGGCCATGTGCTTCCAGAGGCTGTCCGCGCTCTGCCCGGCGGTTTCGGCGATGTGCTTCCAGTTCTCCGCCTGCGCCGTCGCGGCGGCCTGCTCGGCCAGCCACGCCGTGCGCGCGGCACCGGCGTGGTCGGCCACCGCCTTCCAGGCCCGCTCGGCCTCGGCCCTGGCCTGCGCCGCGTCGGTCGCGCCCCTCAGCGCCTGTTCGGCCGCGACAGCCTCCCCGATCAGGCGGGACAGGGCGTGGTGCCGCAGCGTCTCGGCGTCGGCGTTGCGGGTGCGGTGGCTCTCCAGGTCCAGGGAGGCGCCGTTCAGCCAGCCGTAGCCGAAGAACTCCGCGACGTCCGCCTCGCCGGCGCCGGCCCGCAGCGCCCACCGGGCGGCTACCCGTACCTGTTCGCCCGGGTCGTGCTCCGCGACGGTGCGTACGAAGTCCCGGGCCCCGGCGGTGTCACCCTGCTCGTGCCGGGCGGCCGTCTCCCTGGCCAGCCGGTCGCGGCGCTGGGCCTCGGCGTATCCGGACGTGACGAACGCGGCCTGGTCGGCGGCCGTGCCCTTCAGGGCGCGGCCGGCCGCCACCCGCACCTCGGGGGAGAACTCCTCGGTGTGGGTGCGGAGCACCCGTTCGCAGAACGCCTTGTTGCGGGAACGGGCGTCGCGGGCGCGCTGCTTGGCGTAGTCGAAACCGCCGCCCGGTGCCAGCCACTCGGCGACCGCCTCGTCCCCGCGCGAGTGGCGCAGCGCGTTCCACGCCGACACGCGCACCTCGGCGGCCGGGTGCGTCTTCGCCAGGATCGTGACACGCCTGCGGGCGTCCTCGGCCGCCGCCGCCCTCGTGCCGGAGAGCTGATCGGCCGGCCGGCCGGCCGGGACCTCGGCCGGCACCGGAGCGCCGGCCCACGCCGGTGCCCCTCCCGCGAGAACGCCCCCGCCGGCCAGTACGCCGGCTGCCAGGACGTGTGCGACCCACCATTGACGACTCACTGCTTGTCCCCCCTGGGAAAAAGAAACGGCGGACAGAGCGCGCGGGGCCGCGCCCAGCGCGGCCGCGCGCGGCCTGTCCGGTGAGAAGAGCTGTGTGCGATCACGCCGTGGCGCGTGCGCGGTGCCAGCGGCACGCGGTCGTCCCGGAGTGGTCGGTGTCCGGGCCACCGCCCACGGCGTGTGGTTTGCCCCGCGCCGGGTGCACGGGCCCGCCGCCCGTGCCCCGGCGGCGTCGGGCCGACCACCGCGTGGGGCGATCGGTCCGACGGTTCGGGCGGGGTTGTCAGGCCGTGGGCGCCTGGAGGCGCCACCGCTGGGCCGGAGTGCTGTTGCAGGTGTACTGCTGTGCGGCCGCGCCGTCGGTGAGGCTGGCGCTCTTGATGTCCAGGCAACGGTCCTTGGTGTGCGTGGGGCGCAGTTCGTACAGCTTCTTGGGTACGTCGACGAGGATCACCTGCCAGCGCTGCTGCGGTCCGCCGACGCACCACCACTGCTGCACCTCGGCACCGGGGGTGGTGGCGCTGCTGGTCACGTCGAGGCACTTGCCGCTGTGCCTGGGCCGTACCTCGAAGGTCGCGCCGCCGGCCGGGACCAGGTCGAAGAGCTGGGAGTCCTCGCCGTCGACGCACTTCGACTGCACCGCGTTGACGCCGTTGCGGAGGCTGGCCTTGGGGATGGTCAGGCACTGACCGCTGTGCGCGGCCTGCAACTGCGCGACGGACGGCGCGGCGGTGGCGGCCGACGGGCCGGCCCCGGCGGCGTGTGCGGCGGTCGTGCCGCCGGAGATCGCGGCGACGCTCGCGGCGATGGTGAGCGCGGCCCGGATGGTCCGAGACATCGTTGTTCCGTTCTGTTCAGGGGTGAGCTCGGCGGGGGCGGTCAGGGCGCCAGGGGGAAGGAGACCTTCCAGGTGGCGTCCTGGGCGAAGTCCTTGGCGGCGTCGAAGCGGTTCTTGCCGCTCTTGTCGGCCGCGTAGAGGTCGCCCGTGTACTGCCGCAGCCAGCGCCCCGGCAGGCTCAGCGACTCGAAGGACACCCCGGAACCGGCGAGCCCCTTGCGGGCGCACCAGCTCGCGCTCTTCCGGAACTTGGTACTGCCGTCGTCGGCGGCCGCCCGTACCCGGAACTCCTTCTCCATCAGGTAGTGGCCCCGCTTGCGGACCGACTCGAAGGAGTAGCAGCCGGGCTGGCCGGCGAGGGCGGGGGTGACGACCCAGGTGGCGTCGGCACGGTCGGCCGGCTTGCCCTTGGGGCTGACCGGGGTCACGAAGCCCTCTCCGCCGTCCACGCTCGACTGGCGGATGTACCAGCCCGCCAGCTTGGAGTTGACGGGCTGGAGGGACTGCCGCTTCGCCTGGTACTGGCTCTCCTCCTTGAGGAACAGGGCCACGTCCGCGTCGGTGCCGGCCAGGGCCTTCTTCGCCGCGGCGACCAGCTGTGGATTGACGCCGGTCTTCTCGGCGGCGGCCTGGCTCTTCAGCGCGAGCCTGCGGTTGGCGTCGGCGATCTTCTTGCGGCGGGCCTCGTCGTCGAGCTTGTAGGCCTGCTCGGCCCCGGTGTGGATGAACTGCTTCCAGTCCGCCGGGGCCGGGCTGAGCACCGCTCGCTGCGCCGCGGCGTGGAGCTCGGTGCCCTGGGCGTCGGCGGTGGTCATGCGCAGCAGCTCGCGGATGAAGTTGTCGTCGCTCAGGCCGAGCATGGCCTCGGAGGGCGTGACGCGGAACAGCGCCGCGGCGTTCGTGCGGGCGGCGAGCTCCCTGCGGCGCTCGGCCTCCTCGCGGTTGCTCTCCTCCAGCTCCTTGAGCTCGTTGGCCACGTCGCGCCGGTGGGCCTCACGGACGCCGTTGGTGATGAACTCCTGCCAGGCGGCGGAGTCACCGGCCAGCGCGCTCGCGGCGGCGGCCCGGACCTCGGGTCCGGCGGCGGTGTGCTTCATGACCGCGCGGATGAAGTTGTCGTCGCTGAGCGCGAGCAGGTCCGGGCTGTTCGGGATGCCCACCGCGATCAGTGCCTGGGACTTGGCCAGCCGGCCGGCCCGGTCGGCGTCGGCCCGGTCCTTCTCCCGCTGCTTGTCGATCGCGTACGCCTCGTGGACGCCCGTGGTGACGAAGCGCGCGTGGTCCTCGGCGGCGCTGCTGACCATGGCGTCCTCGGCGGCCGTGCGTACCGCGTCCAGGGCCTCGCCGGCGTCCCTGGCCTTCTGCCACAGCGCGTGGATGAAGTCATGGTCGCTGAGCAGCAGCACCTCGGGGCTCGGGTCGAGACGGACGACGGCCGCCGCGTCGACCCGCTGGGCGTCGGTGGTGGCGATACCGGACGCCAGGGCGACCGCGTCGGACGGCGCGGCGACGGCGACGACCGGGGCCGCGACCGCGGTGACGGCGGCCAGCGCGGTGGCGGTGACGATTCCACGCGTCAAGGCCCTCCGCAGATGTGCGGAGGTTGTGTGACTGGTGTGCATTCTGTTTTCAGTTCCCCCTCTAGCGTCCCCACACGAAAGACACGATGTGTGCGGGGTGGTCGAGGCGAAGTCTCAAAGATCACTGAATAAGAGTCAAATCGGAAGCGCACGTTCCGTCCGGATCGGGCGTTTCGCGCGTCCGCCCTGGTCAGCCGGCCGGTGCGCCCTCCGCCCCGCGCGTGTCCGGCACCGGCCGGGCCAGGTCGGGGTGCCCGCGCCGCCCGGGCCGGCGCCGGACCGGCGGGTCCGGCCGCCGCGGCCGGGACGCCCGGCGCGCCTCCCCGGGAGCGGCCCGGAGCCCTCCGGCCGAGGCCGGTCAGGTGAACCGCGCACCGGCCGGGCGAGGCGCCGGTGGCGAAGGGCCGGAGCCGCCGTCCGGTCGGGGCCGGACCGTACGGCGGGCGACGATCGGCTGGGCGCCGAGCACGAGGCGGAGGTGGCGACCGGGTACAGCGGTCACGACCGGCGTGTCAGACGATGCCGAGGAGTACGCCGGTGCCCAGCACGACCAGCGAGGTGAGCGCCGCCCACTTCACCGTGAACCGGGTGTGGTCGCCGAACTCCACCTTGGCCATGCCGACCAGGACGTACACGGCCGGCACCAGCGGGCTGGACATGTGCAGGGCCTGGCCGGCGAGCGAGGCGCGGGCGATCTCCAGCGGCGGGACGCCGTGCGCGGCGCCGGCCTCGGCGAGGACCGGCAGGACGCCGAAGTAGAAGCCGTCGTTGGACATGAAGTAGGTGAGCGGCAGGCTCAGCAGGCCGGTGACGAGCGCCATGTGCGGGCCCATCGCCTCGGGGATGGCGTCCACCAGCCAGTCGGCCATGTGCGCGACCATGCCGGTGCCGGTGAGGACACCGGTGAAGACGGCGGCGGCGAAGACCATGCCGGTGACGTTGAGGACGTTGTCGGCGTGGGCGGCGATCCGGGCCTTCTGGTCGGCCACGCGGGGGAAGTTGACCGTGAGGGCGAGGGCGGCCCCGATCAGGAAGAGCACCGGGATGGGCAGCACCTCCATGATCATGGCGGTGAGCAGGGCCAGCGTCAGGGCGGCGTTGAACCAGTACAGCCGGGGCCGGAGGGTGGGGCGGTCGGGGTCCAGGACCTGGAAGCCCTGGTCGCCGCCGGGCGCCGTGGCGCCGTGGCCGGCGGCCGCGGGGCGCTCCTCGCCACCGCCGCCCGCCGCGACCAGGACGGTCTCGCTCCGCGGTTCCTGGGCCTCGTCCAGGGTGAGGTGGCCGACGCGCCCGCGCTCCCGGCGCCCGAGCACGTACGCCAGGGCGAGGACGAAGACGAGGCCGGCGCCGAGCGCCGGGATCATCGGGACGAAGATGTCGCCGGCGTCGAGCTTGAGCGCGGTGGCCGCGCGGGCGGTGGGGCCGCCCCACGGCAGGGTGTTCATCACGCCGTTGGCGGTGGCGGCGACACCGGTCAGCACCACCGTGCTCATCTTCAGGCGCTTGTAGAGCGGGTACATCGCCGAGACGGTGATCATGAAGGTGGTCGAGCCGTCGCCGTCCAGCGAGACGATCGCGGCGAGCACCGCCGTACCGACGACCACCCGCAGCGGGTCGGCCTTGCAGAAGCGCAGGATGGCCCGGACGACCGGGTCGAAGAGGCCGACGTCGATCATCACGCCGAAGTAGACGATGGCGAACATCAGCATCGCGGCGGTGGGCGCGAGGTTGCCGACGCCTTCGAGGACGTAGTCGCCCAGTCGTGCGCCCTGTCCGACGAGGACGCAGAAGAGCGCGGGGATCAGTACGAGCGCCGCGATGGGCGACATCTTCTTCATCATGATCAGGACCAGGAAGGTCGCGATCATGGCGAAGCCGAGGACTGTCAGCATGGAGGACACCTAACGTTCACCCTTGAACTCCACCGGGGCGGCGGTCCGGATGACGTTAGGTGTCCCGTTCGGCGGTCAGCAAGGTGTCAGCGCGTGAGCAATACGAGCAAAAGCCCTGCTCAGGAAGGGGTCAGGCGGACGGTGCCAGCTCGACGGGGAAGCCGTTGAGCACGGCGTTGCCGGACAGCGGGTCGAGCCGGGTTCCGTCGAGGAGCTGGTTGACGTTGACTCCGGGGCCGGTGACGGCCACGGCCGTGCGGGTGCCGGGGCGGTCGTGTCCCCAGCCGTGCGGGAGGCTCACCACTCCCCTGCGTACCGTGTCGGTGACCTCCACCGGGGCCTCCAGCTCACCGCCCTCGCCCCGGACACGGGCGAGGGCGCCGTCCGCCAGTCCCAGGCGGGCCGCGTCGTCGGGGTGGATGTGGAGGGTGCAGGTGTTGCTGCCGCCCCGCAGCGCGGTGATGTTGTGCAACCAGCTGTTGTTGGAGCGCAGATGGCGGCGGCCGACCAGGACGAGGCGGTCACCGGGCCGCTCGTCGAGGGCGCGGCGCAGCCGGGGCAGGTCGCCCGCGATGGGGGCGGGCAGGAGCTCGACGCGGCCGCTGCGGGTCTTCAGCAGGCCCGGGAGGCGGGACGTGAGCGGGCCGAGGTCGATGCCGTGCGGCCGGGCCCGCAGCTCGTCCAGGGTGAGTCCGTAGGGGCCCAGCCGCAGCATCAGGTCCAGGCGCCGTTCGGCCCCGGTGCGGCCGGTGAGGCCCGCCGCGTACTCCTGGGGGTCTCGGCCGTGTACGGGCGAGTGCGGCTCGGTGACGGCCTTGGCGAGGGTCCGTTCGATGACCATGGCGTCGACCGCGTCCGGCGCGGCACCGTCCATCCCCTGCCCCACGGCGAGGATCAGCCGGGCGTGGATCTCGCACTCGTCCATCCGTCCCGCCTCCAGGGGGACGGCGGGGGGACTGAAGCGGACCTGGTTGTGCACCGCCAGGCCGTTGAGCGCGAAGTCGAAGTGGGCGCTCTGGGCGGGCGGCGGCGGGGGCAGGACCACATCGGCGTGCCGGGAGGTCTCGTTGACGTACGGGTCGACGCAGACCATGAAGTCCAGGGAGGCCAGGGCGCGGTCGAGGCGGTCGCCGTCGGGTGCGGAGAGCACGGGGTTGGCGGCGATGGAGACCAGCGCGCGCACCCGGCCCTCGCCCGGGGTGTCGATCTCCTCCGCCAGCGCGGCCATGGGCAGTTCGCCCTTGACCTCGGGGTGGCCGGAGACGCGGCTGGTCCAGCGGCCGAGGGCGAAGCCCTTGCCGGGGCCCGCCGGGCGGGGCGCGGGGGCGGTGGCGGAGAGCGGGAACAGGGCGCCGCCGGGGCGGTCGAGGTTGCCGGTGAGGACGTTGAGGACGTCGACCAGCCAGTTGGTGAGGGTGCCGTACGCGACGGCGCTGCCGCCGATCCGCCCGTACACGGCGGCGGTGGGCGCCGCCGCGAGCTCGCGGGCCATGGCCCGGATGGTGCCGGCGTCCACGTCGCAGGCGGCGGCGACGGCCTCGGGGGTGAACCCGGCGAGCGCCGTCCCGACCTCCTCGACGCCCTCGACCTGGCCGGCCAGTGCCCCGAGGTCGGTGAGGTCCTCGGCGAAGAGCACCTGCGCCAGGGCGGCGAGCAGGAGCGCGTCGGTGCCCGGGCGGACGGCCACGTGCCGGTCGGCCAGGCGAGCGGTTCGGGTGCGGCGCGGGTCGACGACGGTGAGGGTGCCGCCGCGCCCGCGCAGCGCCTTGAGCCGGCCGGGGAAGTCCGGGGCGGTGCACAGGCTGCCGTTGGACTCCAGCGGGTTGGCACCGATCATCAGCAGGTGGGCGGTGCGGTCCAGGTCGGGCACGGGTATGGCGAACGGGTCGCCGAAGAGCAGCCCGCTGGAGACGTGCTTGGGCATCTGGTCGAGGGTGGAGGCGGTGAACAGGTTGCGGGTGCGCAGCGCGCCGAGCAGGACGGGCGGGTAGAGGGCGCCGGCCATGGTGTGCACGTTGGGGTTGCCGAGGACGACCCCGACGGCGTTCGGCCCGTGCTCGGCGACGAGCGGCGGCAGGCGGCGGGCCACGAGGGCGAACGCCTCCTCCCAGGTGGCCTCCTGGAGGACGCCGTCCTTGCGGACGAGCGGCGTCCGCAGCCGGTCCGGGTCGGCGTCGACCTCGCCGAAGGAGGCTCCTTTGGGGCAGATGAACCCCCGGCTGAAGACGTCGTCCCGGTCGCCGCGGGCGCCGGTGACCCGGGTGCCGTCCACGGTGAGGGTCAGCCCGCAGGTGGCTTCGCAGAGCGGGCAGATGCGCGGGGCGGTGGGCATGGTGGCCTCCCGGGGGCGGCGGCGGTGGCGGCTCGGGCAGGCCGAGCATACCGACCGGTACGCACGCTGGCGAGGCTCCGGCGCGGACGGGGCCGACGCCCGAGGTGCCGACCCCGGGGTTCGACGCCCGAGGAACCGGCCCGGGGGCCGAGGAGCCTGCCGCCCGCCCGCGCCCCCCGGCCGGCCGCACCGGGCGGCGGCGGGCCCGGGCGGGAGGGTGCCCGGCCATCCCGCCTGGCGCCATACGGCGGGCGCCCGGAGCGGCCCGCCGGGCCCGGAACCCCTCGGGTGGCGCGTCCGTCGAAGCCGTGCCCCCGTTGACGGGGCGGGCGCGGAATCCTACGGTCTTGCATAGGATTCCTTTGAGCGGCAGGAGCGGGCGATGACCAGAGGCAGCACCACCGAAGAGGCGAGGAAGACGGCGGAGGCACTGGCGTACTCCACCGGTTTCGGCAACGAGCACAGCTCCGAGGCGGTGCCCGGCGCGCTCCCGCTCGGCCGGAACTCACCCCAGCGCGCCCCGCTCGGCCTGTACGCCGAGCAGCTCAGCGGCAGCGCGTTCACCGAGCCGCGCGCGCACAACCGGCGCTCGTGGCTCTACCGGATCCGCCCGTCCGCCGCGCATCCGCGCTTCACCCGCACCGGCAACGGCGGCGTCCGTACCGCGCCGTTCACCGAGACCGTGCCCGACCCCAACCGGCTGCGCTGGAACCCGCTGCCGGACCCGGCGCCGGGCACGGACTGGCTGGCCGGCCTGTGGACCCTGGGCGGCAACGGTGACGTCACCCAGCGCACCGGCATGGCCGTGCACCTCTACCACGCCAACGCCGCCATGGAGCGGGTCTTCAGCGACGCCGACGGCGAGCTGCTGATCGTCCCCGAGCACGGCGGGCTGCTGCTCCGCACCGAGCTGGGCCTGCTCGCCGCCCGCCCCGGCGAGGTGGCGCTGATCCCGCGCGGGGTGCGCTTCCGGGTGGAGCTGCTCGACGGGACGGCACGCGGTTACGTGTGCGAGAACTACGGCCAGCCGTTCCAGCTTCCCGACCTCGGTCCGATCGGCGCCAACGGCCTCGCCAACGCGCGGGACTTCCGGGCGCCCCTGGCCGCCTACGAGGACGCCGAGGGTCCGGTGGAGGTGGTCAACAAGTACTGCGGGAACCTGTGGACCGCCACCTACGGCCACTCCCCGCTGGATGTCCTGGCCTGGCACGGCAACTACGTGCCGTACGTCTACGACCTGCGGACCTTCAACGTGATGGGGACCATCAGCTACGACCACCCCGACCCGTCGATCTTCACCGTCCTCACCTCGCCGTCCGACACGCCCGGCCTCGCGGGCGTCGACTTCGTCGTCTTCGCACCGCGCTGGCTGGTCGGCGAGGACACCTTCCGCCCGCCCTACTTCCACCGCAATGTGATGAGCGAGTACATGGGCCTGATCGAGGGCGCGTACGACGCCAAGGCGGAGGGTTTCGTGCCGGGCGGCGGTTCGCTGCACAACATGATGTCCGCGCACGGCCCCGACCGGGAGACCTTCGACCGGGCGAGCGCCGCCGAGCTGAAACCACAGAAGATCGACGACGGGCTCGCCTTCATGTTCGAGACGCGCTGGCCCGTGACGCTCACCCCCCAGGCGGCCGGCGCCGACCAGCTCCAGCGGGGCTACGACGACGTGTGGCAGGGTCTTGAGCGCCACTTCCGGCCCTAGTACGGAGACACGGTGACCGCCTTCGCCCCCGACTCCCTGGTGCTGAACCGCAAGCTCCCGCTGTGGTACCAGGTCTCGCAGTCCCTGCGCGCCTCGATACTGGGCCGCGCGCCGGACGCCTCACTGCGCCTGCCCACCGAGGAGCAGCTCGCCGCGCACTACGGCGTCAGTGTGCTGACCATGCGCCAGGCGCTGAAGGAGCTGGAGGCGGAGGGCCTGATCAGCCGGCACCGGCGGCGCGGCACGTTCATCGAGCCGGGCGCGCGGCGCGGCGCCCCGCGCCGGCTGCTGGGTTCGATCGACGCGATCGTGGCCCAGCAGTCGGGCGAGCGGACGACGATCCTCGGCCACGGTCCGGCGAAGGTGCCCGGTGACCTCGCCGAGCACTTCCCGGACGTGGCCGAGGTCGTCACGTACCGGCGGCTGCGCTGCGACGGCGGGACCGGTGAACCGACGAACTGGGCGGAGAACGCCGTCCGCCCGGAGGTCGCGGCCGGCATCGACCTGGCCGACCTGGAGCGCTGGCCCATGACGAAGGTGCTGCGGGACGGGGTCGGGGTGCGGATCAGCCGGGTCACCGACACCGTCGAGGCCCGGCTCGCCGACCCGGAGACGGCGGAGCTGCTCGGGGTGCCGCTGCTATCGCCGATCCTGCACTACACCGGGGTGACGTACGACGAGGAGGGCCGGGTGGTGGACGTGGCGCGCATCCGCTACCGGGGTGACCGGTTCTCCTTCTCGGTGACGGTGGAGGCGGACTGAGCGCACCGCCTAGCATGCACGGCGTGACGGATGACGTGCCGCTGCTCGACGACCTCATGCCGTGGTCCGTGGCACCGCTGCGGCTCGGGCGGTCGTGGGTCGCCGCCCCCGACGTACGGTCGCTGCGGGCCCGCTGGGCGGTGCTGGCGGCGGCCGAGGGCGACGAGCGGGAGGCGCTGTTCGGGCCCACCCGGGCGCGTACCGCGCACAGTTCGGTGGCCGCGCTGCCCGGGCAGCGCACCGCGACGGTCCGTCTGGCACGCGAGGCGGGGCCGTGCCCGGAGCCGGTCCGCCTGGCGCGCGGGCCGTTCGACGAACAGTGGCTGCTGCCGGACCACCGGCTGCTGGACGCCGCCCGGCCGGAGCTGTGGCGGGTGGCGGACGACCGGCAGCTCTTCGCGGTCGAGCAGGGGTACGTGCCACGGGCGGCGGGCCCCGCCCTGCTGGTGACGGCCGTGCTCCCGGAGGGCCGCTCCCCGGACGGCCGCTCCGGCCGCGTCCGGCCGCTCCACCGGCGTCCCGGCGGCCGGGACCCGAACGTCGCCCCCGGCCTGCTGGAACTGCTGGCCGACCGGTACGGCTCCGAGGTCACCGCCGGGGACCTGCTGGCATGGGCGCTGGCCGCCGGCCGCCCCTCCCCCGCCGGGTGCCGGGTACCGCTGCCGGCCGGCCCGGAGGTCTGGGCGTCCGGTGTCGCGCTGGGCCACCGCATGACCGCCGTCCAGTCACGCGGTGCCCGGGGCGGCGAGCGGCCCCGGCTGCCCGGTGGCCGCCGCCCCTATGTGCGTGCCGCCGTCCCGGCCCGCCCCGGGGCGCTCAGCTATGACGCGCCGGACGAGTCCCTGTACCTGGGCGAAGGGCGGATCGCCCCCGTCCCCGCCGGCGCCTGGGACTACCGGGTGGGCGGCGCACGGGTGCTGGAGCTCTGGTTCGAGCGCCGTACCGCCGCCGCCGGGCCGGGCACCCTGGACGCCGTCCGCCCGGCCGCCTGGCTCCAGGAGTGGACATCCGAGCTGCTGGAGCTGATCACGGTCCTGGCCCTCATGGCCGGCCTCGACGCCTCGCGTCCCCGGGTGACGGACGGCATCACGCGCGGCGAACTGCGCGCCGCCGGAGTGCTGCCGGTGCCCACCGCCGCGCGCCGGCCGGCCTCCGTGCTCGACCACCACGAGGAGGGCCCCGAGGGGCAGTTCGCCCTGCTGTGATCGTCCGGCGGGTCACCGGGCCCGTCGCGGCGCCCCCGCCGGAGCCGTGTCCGCGCCGAGCGGCCCCGGCGGCCGGCGCCGAGCCCGCCGGCCGGCCCCGTCCGGTGGGACGCGGCGCCGCGGGGGTGACAAGGGTGGTGCGTACACGGTAGGTACGGCTGTCATGAGCACTCAGCCCCTGCCCCTCGCGGGCATCACGGTCGTCTCGGTCGAGCAGGCCGTGTCCGCGCCCTTCGCCACCCGGCAGCTCGCCGACCTCGGCGCCCGTGTCATCAAGATCGAACGCCCGGACGGCGGGGACTTCGCACGCGGCTACGACACCGCGGCGGCCGGTCTGGCCTCCCACTTCGTGTGGTGCAACCGGGGCAAGGAGTCGGTGGCCGTCGATCTGAAGGACCCTCGGGGCATCGCGGTCGTCCGGCGGCTCGTCGCCGGGGCGGACGTGTTCGTACAGAACCTGGCGCAGGGCGCGGCCGCCCGGCTGGGCCTGGACGCGGCCACCCTGTGCGCGCAGCGGCCGCGGCTGGTGGCGGTGGACATCTCCGGATACGGCGCGGGCGGCCCGTACGCGCACAAGCGGGCCTACGACATGCTCGTGCAGTGCGAGGCCGGGCTGGTGTCGGTGACGGGCACACCGGAGCAGCCGGTCAAGGCGGGTGTCCCGGCGGCCGACATCGCCGCCGCGATGTACGCCTTCTCCGGGGTGCTGGCGGCGCTGTTGCGGCGGGCCACCACCGGGCGGGGCGGGCCGGTGGAGATCTCCATGCTGGAGTCGCTCGCCGAGTGGATGGGGCACCCGCTGCACCACGGTATGCACGGCGGGCGAGCCCCGGCGCGCACGGGGGTCGCGCACGCCGTCATCGCGCCGTACAACGCCTACCCGACGTCCGACGGAGGCCAGGTGCTGCTGTCGGTGCAGAACGACCGGGAGTGGCGCCGCCTGGCCGAGCGGGTGCTCGGCCGTCCCGAACTGGCTGACGACCCGGCGTTCGCCACGAACACGGCGCGGGTGGCGCACCGGGAGGCGACCGACGCGGTGGTGGCCGGAGTACTGGCCACGCTCGGCGCGGCGGAGGCGGTCGGGCGGCTGGAGGAGGCGGGTGTCGCCTGCGCCCGCCTCAACACGGTGGCGGATCTGGCCGCGCACCCGCAACTGGCGGCCCGCGACCGCTGGCGGGAGGTGGACACCCCGGTGGGTCCGCTGCGGGCGATGCTGCCGCCCATCACCCTGCCGGGTGCCCCGGAAGCGCGGATGGGTCCGGTACCGGCACTGGGCGAGCACACGGACGCGGTGCTCCGGGAGCTGGGCCTGTCACCGGAGGAGCGGGCGGAACTGCGCCGGGAAGGTGTCACAGCGGCGCCCTGACACCGGCGACCCGGACTCCGGCGTTCCGGTCCGGCGCGCCGCAGTGGTCAGGGGCGGGCGGTGAGGGCCGCCGCGGAGCGCGTGGGCGCCGGGGCCGGTGCGGTGGGCCCGGATGCGGGTGCGGGGCGGGAGGGCCGGGGGACGATCCGCCACGGGGTCACCGGGCGTCCCGGCGCGCCGGGACTCCGGCGGCCGGGGCCGGCCGGGCGGCGGGCCGTGAGCGGGGCGGGTGCGCGTGACACGGCACGCCGGCCCGCCGTGCCCGGCGGCGTCTCCGCCCGCTCAGCCGTGGTTGCCGAAGAGCGAGCGGCGCAGCCGGCGCAGCGGCGCGAAGAGCGAGACCCGCGCGCTCCTGCTGCTGCGGGTGTGCGCCACATCACGCGTCGTCAGCTCGCGCATCAGCAGCGTGGCCTCGGCCGCCTCGCGCTGCGGGACGGCGGGACCGCCCAGCACCGCGAGATGGCGGTCGAGACGCGAGCTGGTCGCACCGCTTCCGCATGTGATCGCAGGCACACGTGGCCTGCTGCGCACCGTTATCTGTTCCATGTCACTCCCCACCCGTACGAGGGCACCCGGCCCGGGCCACGTTAACCCTATCGTCCCCGGATCACGCGCGTGTATCCCGGTGACCGGATTCACCACACCGGTACGAGGGTTGACGGTCACTCCGTGAATATGGCTGATTCCGGCCTGAGTTGGCCAGGATACGTGCCATGACCGGTGCGCCGGGCGGCGAGGGGCCGATGGCGGGTCGGTAGTGCCCGCCGGCCCATCCGGCGCGGGAGGTACGGGAGTTGTTCGGCGGGGCCCGCGACGAGGCGCCGGGGCGTGGGGTCGCGGTCGAGGAGGTGCGTGCCCGGCGTCCCCGACGCGGTGGACGAGGGCCCGCCGTACGCGCGCCTGGAGCGCCGGGCGTGGGCCGTGGCGCGGGTCACGCACGGCAAGGTGGTGGTCACCGTCCACGACGCGCCACCGAGGAGGGCCCCGCCCTGGCCCGTGACGGAGCCGGCGCGCGGGCCGGCGCCGCCGAGACGCCGGACGCGCCGGGCCGGTGCCACCGCACCGGGCGGCGCCGGACCGGCGTGGAGATGCTCACCGCGCCCCGGGCCGCCACGCGGCCCGGGAGGCGCCGAACAGGCCGGGTCGAGCGCGGAGTGCACCACCGGCGAGGCCGTCCGGCCGCCGGAACGAGCGGGAGGTCCACCCCCCGCGGCGGTGGCCGGCGCGGAGGCCGGAACGCACCACGACCGGGTCCGGCTGGAGATCCGGAGCCCGGTCGAGGCGCGTTCGAACTGAGTGGCCTGCCTCCTCACGTGCGAGGACACGCCCCGAGGGACGGGCCGTCGGCACCGAGCGGCGCGGTTACACCGCCGTCCTGAAGACGGGCAGGTAGCCACCGGACTGCCCGGCGGCGGTGGGGTGGTAGGACTCACCGATGTCGAGCCATTTGACGCTGTGCAGCCAGGGCGTGCTGGAGCAGATCTCATGGCCGGTGAAGGCCGGGGTGACGTCGGCGAAGGTGAAGCCGTGGTCGACGGCGCGCTTGGCGGTCGCCGCGTTCAGGTGGTCCGCCGCGTCGTTGATCGCCCGGCGCTCGTTCTCGGTCATTCCGGAGACGCAGGCGCCGTTGAGCTTGTAGAAGCGGGGGTAGCCGAGGACGACGACATGCGCGGACGGCGCCCGGTCGCGGACCGCCGAGTACACGGAGTCGAGGCGGCCGGGCAGGATCGTGTCGACGTACCCCTTCGCCTGGTTGATGCGGGCGAGGCACTTGGCCTCCGATTCGAGGACACAGGTGGTCATGACGTCGGCGAACCCGGCGTCGTTGCCTCCCACGGTGAGGGAGACGAGGTCGGTGGCGGCGGAGAGGGGGCCGAGCTGGCCGGCCGTCACATCGTCGGTCCGGGCGCCTGAGCAGGCGGTGAAGGCGAACGATGAGGGGGAGTTCGCGGCGGCCCACAGGGCGGGGTAGGCGCGGGGGGTGCGTTTGCAGGATCCGCTCGCGCTGTCGTAGCCGCCGGCGCCCACTCCGGAGGAGTACGAGTCGCCGAGGGCCACGTAGTCGAGGGCTGCGGCCGTGGGGTCGGCCTGCGCCGCCCCTGCCCCGGTGAGGGCGAGGACGGCGCTGAGGAGGAGTGAGCTGGTGAACGCCGCGGCTCGGGACAGTTTCATGGAACCTCCCTTTAGCAGGCTTTCTGCTGAGCATGTGTTAGCAGCCCGCAGTGTTCATGACAAGGGCAGCGGCGGAGCGGCTCCGCGCGGGTCCGCACGGGGCACCCGCCGCACGGACGGGAGAACCGGCACCTCATGGGTCAATTCCCCTGCTGAACGGACCGGTTGGGCGGAACCGGACCCAGGTGCGCCGGCGGGGGCCGCCGCGCCGGGCCGGGCCAAGTCGGCGACGACCGGCACCGAGCGGATTCGACACGCCGACGTTCCCCCGTCCGGCGTCTTGTTCCTATTCGTCATACCGGCATGCCCTGTCGGGCCCTGGCCCGCGTTCGGCCAACGGCCAGGAATTCAACTCGCCCACTCCGTCGTTCCGTACGGAAATCCTTTCCGTACGGCCGGAGGGAGCAGCCGCCTTTCGCACCGGACACCACAGGACCACCCCCTGAGCGGCGGTCCACCGGACACGGGGGCAGTCACCCGTGAACTCGTTCTCGCGCCCGGCCGCCGGCGACCCGCCGGGAGCGCCGCGTCCGCCGGTCCCCCCGCCCGTTCCGGACCCGCACCGGGGACCGGGGGCGCGGGGACCGTACGCCCTGCGGCGGGTGACCGTGCGGTCCGGTGGCGCGCGGGGCCCGCTCGGCCGCCCGCGCCCCGCCGGTTCCGGTACGTGGCCGAACACCGTGCGGGGAGCGGCGGTGTGCCGGATCATGGGGCGCATGTCTGCCAACCCTCAGGACGCCCTGCCGATCAGGCTCAACGTCGATGACAGCGATTCACCGTCCGACGTCGTCGACGCGCTGTTCCTGGGGCGCTTCGCGACGGGTGAGCAGCCGTTCTCGCACAGCCGCTCCATCGAACGCGTCAAACCCGGCGCGACCCTTCTCCCGCCGGGTGCGACGGTCCTGCGGGCCGCCCACGACGAGGACCGCAGCGCCACGCTCGCCCAGGGGGACGGCTGGACGCTGCTGGTCTCCCGCTGGAGCCGGGGCGCCGACGTCACCGTCACCGCGGTCGGCCCCGAACTGGCCGAGCGGGTTCTCCAGCAGGCGACGGACGGCGCCACGGACGAACCGGAGCCACAGCCGGAGAACGTGACCATGGGCTTCTGGTACGTGTCGCCGCGCCGCGGCCCGCACCGCACCGCACGGCAGATCGCCGCCGGGGCCTGGGAGGAGGTGCGGGCCAACTACACCGCCCCGGTGGCCGGCGCCATGGACCGGCTGATGAAGACCACCCCGGACGACATCGCTGGGCGGCTGCTGCTCCTGCACGGCCCGCCCGGCACCGGCAAGACCTCGGCGCTGCGCACCCTGGCCCGGTCCTGGCGCGACTGGTGCCAGGTGGACTGCGTGCTGGACCCGGAACGGCTGTTCAACGACGTCGGGTACCTGATGGACATCGCCATCGGCGAGGACGAGGGCACCGCGAGGAGCCGCTGGCGTCTGCTGCTCCTGGAGGACTGCGACGAGCTGATCCGCGGCGAGGCCCGGCATACGGCGGGCCAGGCACTGTCCCGGCTGCTGAACCTGACGGACGGACTGCTCGGCCAGGGCCGCAACGTCCTGGTCGGGGTCACCACCAACGAGGACCTGGAGCGGCTGCACCCCGCGGTGGTCCGGCCGGGCCGCTGCCTGGCCCGTATCGAGGTCTCCCCGCTGACCAGGAACGAGGCGGTGAGCTGGCTCGGCCGGGAGGAGGGGGTGGGCCGCGACGGCGCCACCCTGGCGGAGCTGTACGCGCTGCGCCGCGGCACCGCGCCCGCGTCGGTCCCCGGCCAGCCGAAGGACGGCCCGGACGCGGGGCTGTACCTGTAGAGCCGGGCCCGGCAGGGCGCCCGGACCGGGAGTCCGCGCCCCGGGCGCCGTACCGGCCGCGCGAGCCGGCACCGGACCCGGGCACATCCCGGCCCGCACCGCCCGCACCGCCCGCACCGCCCGCACCGGGCCGCCCTGCCCGCCCTGCCCGCACCGGCGAGGTCGGCCCGCCTCAGGCGCCGTACGTGGCGCGCAGCGCGTCGGTCACCGCGGCCTGGGCCTCGGCATGTGTCAGGCCCAGGCGCCGGACCTCGGTCGCGTACGCGGCGGCGGCCGCGGCGGCCTGGCGCTCCGCGGCGTCCCCGGCGGCCGCAACGAACGTGCCCGCCCGGCCACGGGTCTCGATCACGCCGTCGCCCTCCAGCGCCCGGTACGCCTTGGCGACCGTGTTGGCGGCCAGGCCCAGTTCCTGCGCGAGCCCGCGCACGGTGGGCAGTTTGCGGCCCACCGGCAGCCGGCCGGACCGGGCCTGGGCGGAGATCTGTGCCCGTACCTGCTCGTACGGGGCGGTCGCGGAGTCCGCGTCGATGGAGATCTGCAAGGTCACGGGCCGATTCTCCCCCACCCGGGAAAATCGGGAGGCGCCACGGCGGCGGGCACGCGTACCGTGCCGCGACATGAGTGTGATCGTGCGCGCCGCGCCCGCTGTACCGGCCGGCGCGGAAACCACCCCGGACGGGCCGGGCGGCACCGGCCCCGGCCCCGGCGATCGCGCGGACTTGCCGCACCGCACCTGGAACCATCCGCCGCTCGACCGCGGGCCGGCCACGGTCGTCACGGTGGACGGTGAGGTGGCGGCCTTCGCCGCCGCCCTCACGGACGGCGCGAGCCGTTGTCCGTCGGGTGTGACCGGGCCGCCGCGCGCCCACCGCGGCCGGGGCCCGGCGGAGTTCGCCGAGGCCGGTCCGCCGCCGCGGGCCCGGGCGGACGGCCGCACGGAGGCGTACACCGGCGACGCCGGGGCCGGTGGGCCGGTGGTCGGCGAGTGGTCGGGGTACGAGACGCGCGAGACGGAGGTACGGCATGTCCGCACGCTGGATTGACGTGGTGCTCGTCAAGGCGGGGCGTACGAAGAAGCGCTACCCCGCCGAGGTGGTCGCCGACGACGGCACCCGGCTGACCGTCCGCGCCCCGTGGGCGGCCGGCGAGGTGCGGGACTTCGGCTTCGTGCGCTTCGAGCCGGGCGATGTCCTCACGGAGCACTACTGGCGGGACCGCTGGTACGCGGTGAAGGAGGTCCGGAGCGGGAACGGCGACCTCAAGGGCTGGTACTGCGACATCACCCGGCCCGCCGTGGTCGACGGCGGCGCCGGTGAGGTGGTCGTGGAGGACCTGGACCTGGACCTGTGGGTGCCGGCGGACGGGAGGGGTGTCCGGCGGCTGGACGAGGACGAGTTCGAGGCGAGCGGCCTGGCGGCCCGTGACCCGGAGGCGGCCGCGGCGGCCCGCGGGGCGCTGGACACCCTGGAGGCGCTTGCCCGTTCGGGCCGCCTGCCGGGTGTTCAGCGGACCGGCTCGCGGTAGTGGACGCGGTCGTGGGCGCGCTCCTCGCACCGCTCGACGACCTCGTAGCCGTGCCGCTCGCGCATCGCCCGGTTCGCCCACACCGGGGCGTTGGCCAGGAGCCGGACCTCGGGCGGGCCGAGCCGGCGGGCCTGTCGGACGCGGAGTGCGCCGAGGCGGCCCGCCCGTCCCGGGTGGGCGCCCGGGACGGACGAGCCGCCGCCCGGAGCACTGCGCGGAGACCGGCCGCGCCGAAGTGGCCCTCCGCCGCGGCGGCACGGGCCGCCCGGAGCGCCGTTACCGCGCGGTGGGGTGAGCCTGCCGGGCGGCGGGCTCGACGGTGGCGGTGGCGGTGGCGACGCAGAGGCGGAGGCCCTGGACCTCGTCGCCCTGCGTGCCGTAGCCGGGGAAGGTCACCGTCTGTCCGGGGGCGACGGCGCGGCAGGGCACCTCGGCGCCGTCACGGTACCGGACGGTGACCTCGTGGGCGTCGCCGCAGCCGTTGGTGACCAGGGTGTAGCGCCAGCTCACCGAGTAACCGACGCAGTCCGGTGCCGAGGCCTCGGCGCGCGCGGGGGTGTGCGCGCCGGCGGCGGGCGCGGCGAGACCGGCCACGGCGGCGGCCAGCACCCCGGAGACGACAAGGTGGACGATCGGACGTACTCGACCGGTGCGTACTCGACCAGACATGTCGTTGACTTCCTTCGAGACTCGAACGGATTCGCGCCGATCCTAGGGGCGAGCGTTCAGGAGATGAAACGATCCGCGCCAAGGTGCGCGCTTTGGGGCGCTTTTCCGTGCCGCTGACCGGGCGAGCCCCGAACCCGGCCGCGGCACCCCCGCGCACCTGGTCACGGCCGCCCCCGGCCGGAGGGGACACCGTGCGGCGCCCTTCCGCTCCGGGGTACGACGGCCGGGGCGCGTCCGGCCGCGACGCGCAGCCGCGCAGGCCGGGCCGGGTGCCGGGCGCTCCCGGCGGGGCGGGCCGAGCCTGGCCGAAAAACGTCCCGCCCCTGGCGGGTGCGCACCCCGGCCGGTACCGGGCACCGGCCGGCACCGGGCCCGGCCGTGTGGCGATGTCCCAGTCCCCGTCGCCCGTCGTGACGGCCGCCGCCGGCGCCGGTCTCGCCGAGACCGGGGGTTCGGGGACCACGCCGTACCTGGCCCTCGGCGGCGCCTCGGTGCTGGCCGTCGGTGCCGCGGTGCTGTTCGGCGCCGGCCGCCGCAAGGCCGCTCAGGCCGGGCGCCACGGCGGCTGACCCGCCGGCTCCCCGTCGCCGGGGAAGTGTCCGCGCGGTGTGCCGGGCGGGCGGCACCGCGCGGCCACGGCACCAGGGGGCCCGTCCACGGTGGACGGGCCCCCGGTGCGTGCCGGTCAGCCCACCCCCGACGCGCGGGTCGTTGGGGGTGGCCGTGGCCGGGTCGAGGGCTTCGGTGACCTCGTGGTGGGCGATCCGGTCGAGGATCGCGATCGCCACGTGCTCCGGCGGTGGGTGGGAAGGCGCGCGCCGGTAGGGACCGGCCGGGCGCCGGCTCCCCCTACGCCGCGAGTGATCCCGGCACGATCGCCCCGGGCCCGAACCTCGCCCGCGCCCGGTCCGCCACCGCCTCCAGCCGCCGCGCCTTCTCGTCCGCCGGGTCGAGGGCGAGCTGTCGCGCGGCCCGCTCGGCGGGCAGCAGCCCCTCGGCGCGCAGTCCGATGCCCCGCACCCTGGCCCGCTGCAGCCCGAGCGCCTCGTGCAGGGCGTACGCGGTGGCGGTGAGCGCGGCCGAGTGCGCGGTCGGTTCGCGCAGGGTGCGGGACCTGGTGGTGGCCGACCGGTCGGCGTAGCGCACGGTGAGCGCCAGCGAGCGGCACACCTGGCCCTCGTCCCGCATCCGCGCGCCCAGCTCCTCGGTGAGCGAGAGCAGGGCGCGCCGGTGCCGGTCCTGGTCCAGCTCGTCGCGGGGGAAGGCCCGTTCGGCGGCGACCGACCGTGAGGCGGCGTTGGGGACGACCACCGTACGGTCGACGCCCCGTGCCCGCTCCCACAGCTCACGTCCGGCCCGGGCGCCCACGATCCGCTGGAGCACCCCCAGCGGGGCGGCGGCCAGGCGGCCGACCGAGTCGAGACCGTACGAGCAGAGGGTGCGGGCGGTGGCCGGGCCGACCCCGTCCAGCGCGGCGACCGGCTGGTCGCGCAGGAAGCCCTCGGGCTCGGTGACGACCAGGGTGGTGCCCGGTACGGCGGCCCGCGCCGCCATCCGGGCCAGCATCGGGTTGGGTCCGGCGCCGATGGCGCAGTCCACGCCGTACAGGGCGAGGGCGCGGACCCGGATCACGGCGGCCAGTTCGGCGGGGCCGCGCCCGAAGTACCGCAGGGCGCCGCCCACATCGGCGAGCGCGGCGTCGGGCGGGGAGGCCTCGACGACCGGTGTGAACTCCCCGAGCATCCCGATCAGCGGGGGCAGCAGCGTCTCGACCCCGCCCGCTCCGGCAGCCGGTTCGAGCCGGAACCGTATCTGGAGGATCATCCCGCGCTCCCTTGACTCCGGTGCCACAACTTCCTGGTTCCCGCCGTCCCTTCGCCCGCCGGGCGCAGGTCCGCCCAGGGATTCATCTCGTATCCGGTGGGCATCACGATCCGCCGTCCGCCGTCCCCCTCGCGCCCGCCGGCCGGCGCCGGTTCGGCCAGCCGGGCCGCCACCGCGTCCAGGCCGCCCTCGCGCCGCAGCTCCACCAGTTCGGCGAGGTTCCACGCGGCCGAGCCGACCACGCTGAAGCTGCGCGGCCCGCGCCGCTGCACCACTCCGCGCACCAGCAGCAGCCAGGAGTGGAACACGGTGTGCGCGTACGCCTCGTGGCTGTCGTCGAAGAAGGCGAGGTCGACCAGGCCGGTGCCGTCGTCCAGGGTGGTGAAGACGACCCGCCGGCCGGAGCGGATCGGCGGGGTCTGGGTGGCCACCTTGGAGCCCGCGACCAGCACGGTCTGCCCGTGCCGGGCGGCGCGCAGCCGTTGGGCGGTGACGACGCCGAGCTCCGCCAGGAAGGCGTGGTGGTCGCTCATCAGGTTCCGGGAGGCGTCCATGGACAGCACGCCCAGCTCGGCGCTGAGGCGTTCGGTGTCGGTGAGGTCCGGCAGCCCGAGCGGGGCCGCCTTCCTGCCGCCCGCCAGCGGGAGCTGGTCCCCGTACGAGGCGGAGCCCCGCCGGCCCCGGTGGAGTTCGGCGAGGTGCAGCAGCAGGTCGCGGCGGTTAGCGCCGAACGCGTCGAGCGCGCCGACCTGGGCCAGCCGTTCGGCGACGGGCCGGCTGGGCCGGGCCCGCTCCCAGAAGTCCAGCAGTGAGGCGTACGGCCGGCCGGCCTCGATCCGGGCGGCCTCCTCCTCACTGATGCCGTGGACGTCCGAGAGGGCCAGCCGGAGCCCCCACTTCCCCAGTGAACCGGACACCAGTTCGATACGGTGGGCGACCGCCGACCGGTTCACGTCCAGCGGCAGCACCGGCACCCCGCGCCGCCGCGCGTCCGCCAGCAGCAGCCGCTTGGGGTACATCCCGGGGTCGTGGGTGAGCAGCCCGGCGTAGAAGGCGGCCGGGTGGTGCGCCTTCAGCCACGCCGACTGGTACGTCGGCACGGCGAAGGCCACCGCGTGCGCCTTGCAGAAGCCGTAGCTGCCGAAGGCCTCGACGATCTCCCAGGTGCGGGCGATCACTCCGGCCTCGTACCCCCGCGCCTCCGCCCGCCGGGCGAACCAGACCTTGATCCGCCCCCGCGACTCGGGATCGGACAGCCCGCGCCGCACCGCGTCGGCCTCGTCCCGGCCGCAGCCGGTCATGATGTCGAGGATCTTGATGATCTGCTCGTGGAAGACCACCACTCCGTACGTCTCCCGCAGCGCCTCCTCCAGATCGGGGTGCGGGTAGCGGACCGGGGCGCGCCCGTGCCGGGCCTCGATGAACGGCCGCACCATGTCGGCGGCCACCGGCCCCGGCCGGAAGAGCGAGATGTCCACGACCAGGTCGTGGAAGGTGGACGGCTGGAGCCGGCCGACCAGGTCGCGCTGGCCCGGCGACTCGATCTGGAAGCAGCCGAGGGTCTCGGCGGAGCGGATGAGCCGGTAGGTGTCGGGGTCACCGGGCCGGACCTGGGCCGGGTCGTCGAGGTCCACCACCTCGCCGCTCGCCCGCTCGATCTCGGCGACCGCGTGCGCCATCGCCGACTGCATCCGCACGCCGAGCACATCGAGCTTGAGCAGCCCCAGCTCCTCCACGTCGTCCTTGTCGAACTGGGACATCGGGAAGCCCTCGCCGCTGGTGGGCACCACCGGCGTACGGGAGAGCAGCGAGGCGTCCGAGAGCAGCACCCCGCACGGGTGCATGGCGACACCGCGCGGCAGCGCGTCCAGCGCCTCCACCAGTTCCCACAGCCGCCCGTACCTCTCCTTCTCGCCCGCCAGGGACCGCAGCTCGGGCAGTTCCTCCAGCGCGACCCGGGCGTCCCGGGCGCGGATGTGCGGGAAGGACTTGGCGATCCGGTCGATCTCGGCGGGGTCCATGGACAGCGCGGCGCCCACGTCCCGTACCGCGTGGCGCACCCGGTAGGTCTCGGGCATGGCGACGGCCGCGACCCGCTCGGGGCCGAAGCGGCCGAGGATCGCGCGGTAGACCTCCAGGCGGCGCGCGGACTCCACGTCGATGTCGATGTCGGGCAGCGCGGGCCGCCGCACCGACAGGAAGCGCTCCATCAGCAGGCCCTGTTCCACCGGGTCGGCGTGCGCGATGCCCAGGAGGTGGTTGATCAGGGAGCCCGCGCCCGAGCCGCGGGCGGCGACCCGGATGCCCATGCCGCGCACGTCGTCGACGACCTGGGCGACGGTGAGGAAGTACGAGGCGAAGCCGAGCCGTTCCACGGTGCGCAGCTCGTCCTCCAGCCGCTCCCAGTACGCCCGGTCGCGGTCACGGCCGCGCAGCACCATCCCGGCCGCGCAGCGCGAGCGCAGCACCCGGTCGGCGGTGCGCCGGCCGGCGCCCACCAACTGCGGCTCGGGGAAGTGCACGGTGCCGATGCCCAGGTCGTCCTCCGGGTCCACGGCGCAGCCGGCCGCCGCCTCCTCGGTCATGGCGAGCAGCCGGTGCGCGGTGTCGCGGCGCAGCCCCGCGGCCTCCGCCACCCGCTCGGCCGTCCGGGCCATGGCGGCCGGGTCCTTGAGCCAGCGCTCGCCACTGTCCAGGCCCTTGGCGGGGTCGACGGGGATCAGGCGCCGGGCCGCGTCCAGGACGTCGGCGACCGGCCCCTGGCCCGGGTCCGCGTACCGCACGGCGTTGCTCAGCACGGCCCGCACGCCCTGCTCGGCGGCGAGCCCCAGGGTGCGGGCGGCCTGCCGCAGCGAGCCGGGGCCGGTGCCGGTGCGGCCGTGGTGGACGACCTCCAGGCGCAGGGCGTCGCCGTACGCCTCGCGCCAGGGCGCGAGCAGCCGGGCGGCGCGGTCGGGGCGGCCGGCGGCCAGCGCGCGGCCCACCTCGGAGTCGGGGCCGAGCAGGACGGTCACGTCGTCGCCGTGGTTGTCCTGCCAGGGCAGCAGGGGGCCGGCGCCGCTCCCCGCGGCGTGCGCCACCGTGACCAGCCGGCACAGGCTTGCCCAGCCCCGCCGGGAGCGGGCCAGGAACAGCGCGCGGGGCGCGGACTCGTCGATGAAGGCACCGCCGCGCACGGGGGTGCGGCGGCGCTCGGTACGGGTGGTGCCGCCCTCCTCCCGGAGCCGTTCACCGATCGCGAGGTCCACCCCGAACAGCGGGCGGACGCCCTCCTCGGCGCAGGCCTTGGCGAACCGGACCGCTCCCGCGAGGGTGTCGCGGTCGGTCAGGGCGACGGCGTCCATGCCCCGCTCGGCCGCGCGTGCGGCCAGCCGCTCCGGGTGCGAGGCCCCGTACCGCGGGGAGAAGCCCGAAACGGTGCGCAGATGCGTGAACCCTGGCACCCGCACCTCCTGGATCGATCCGAACTCACCTCCCCCTCTCTTCCACCATAGACCAAGTTTCGAACGCCTGTACGACAACGGTGCGGCGCGGGTACCCGTCCACCATTCGGCCTGCCCCACCTGCGCGAACGCGGGGCAGCCAGGACCGTGGGGGCATGAAGTTCGCCGACGAGCTGAGGAACGCCGTCACCCCCCGGGCCGCGCTGCTGGTCATCGGCGTCCTCGCCCTCCAGCTGCTGTTCATCGCGTCCTACGTGGGCGCCCTGCACAGCCCCCGGCCCAAGGACGTGCCCTTCGGCGTGGTCGCGCCCGGCCCGGAGGCCCAGCGGACCGCCGACCGGCTGGCCCGACTGCCCGGCGGTCCGCTCGACCCGCGCCCGCTCGCCGACGAGGCCGAGGCCCGGGCCCGGATCATGGAGCGGGAGATCGACGGCGCCCTGGTGGTGGACCCGCGCGGCACCACGGACACCCTGCTCGTCGCCTCCGGCGGCGGGACGGTGCTCTCCAACGCGCTGCACACGATCACCAGCAGGATCGAGGCGCCGCAGCGCCGCACGGTACGGACCGTGGACGTGGCCCCGGCCTCCCCGCAGGACTTCGACGGCCTGTCCGCCTTCTACCTGGTGGTGGGGTGGTGCGTGGGCGGTTACCTGCTGGCCTCGATCCTGGCGATCAGCGCCGGCTCCCGGCCCGCCAACCCCCAGCGCGCGGTCATCCGGCTGGCCGTCCTGGCACTCTCCGCGGTCGTCGGGGGCCTCGGTGGCGCGATCATCGTCGGCCCGGTCCTGGGCGCCCTGCCGGGCGGTGTGGCCGCCCTGTGGGGCCTGGGCGCGCTGGTCGTCCTCTCGGTCGGCGCGACCACGCTCGCGCTCCAGGCGCTCACCGGTGTGGTCGGGATCGGCCTGGCGGTCCTGCTGGTGGTGATCGCGGGCAACCCCAGCGCGGGTGGCGCCTTCCCCAGCCCGATGCTGCCCGACTTCTGGCGGGCGATCGGCCCGGCGCTGCCGCCGGGCGCGGGCACCTGGGCGGCGCGCTCGATCGCCTACTTCGAGGGCAACGCGATCTCCGGGCCGATGCAGGTCCTCGCCGTCTGGGCGATCATCGGCACGGCGATCACGGTGGTCATGTCCTCGGCGCGCCGGCCGGACGACGAAAAGGCGGTGGGCGGGGACCCGGCGTGACACACACCGCGGGGTCCCCGCCCACCGCCACCGCTCTCGCGGACCGGCCGCCCTCCCGGGTCAGCCGATCTGCGCGCCGTAGGCGGTCAGCGCCTCGGTCACCGGCTGGAAGAAGGTCACCCCGCCCGAGGTGCAGTCACCACTGCCGCCCGAGGTCAGACCGATGGCCGCGTCACCGGCGAAGAGCGCGCCGCCGCTGTCGCCCGGCTCGGCGCAGACCGTGGTCTGGACGAGCCCCTCGACGACCTGGCCGTTGCCGTAGTTCACCGTGGCGTTCAGGCCGGTGACCTCGCCGTCGTGCACCTGGGTGGTGGAACCGCTGCGGGTCACCTTCATCCCGACGGTCGCGTCGTCCGCCCGGGCGATCTGCTGGGTGCCGCCGTCGTAGAGGTTCACCGCGCTCGGGTGCTCGGCGCCGGCCTCGTACTTGACCAGCGCGAAGTCATTGCCGGGAAACTGCGAGTCGGTCATCGTGCCGGCCGCCGGGCCGCCGGCGGACTGCGACCACTTGCTGCCCGCGTCACCGCAGTGGCCCGCGGTGAGGAAGTGCGGCTGCCCGTCCTTGACCACGTTGAAGCCGAGCGAACAGCGCCCGCCGCCGGTGTGGATGGCGTCACCGCCGGCCAGGAAGGGCTTGAACTCCCCGGCGGAGCGCTTCAGTTCGGCCTTGGAACCGAGCCCCTTCACCACTTCGTTGAGGCGCTTCCAGGACGCCCCCTCGACCGTGCTGTCGGCCGTGACGACGACCTTGTTGGTCACCGGGTCGACGGCCCAGGACGTGCCCGGTATGGTCGCCCGGCTCTTCAGCGTCCGGCCGGCGCCCTGCAGTTCGGCGAGCGAGTGCTCGACGACTCTCGCCCGGCCGCCCGCCTCGCGCACCGAGTCGGCCGCGGCCTCGTCCACCACGTTGACCACCAGGGCCCGGGCCCCGGCGTCGTAGTAGGCGCCGGCGTCGTCGTCGCCGAGCTTCTTGTCGAGCGAGGAGGCGAGGTCCCCGGCCGCCGTCGCCGACAGCGCCTTCACGGGGGGCTGCGGCGGTTCCTCACTGGCGTTCGCGGTCTGCAGGGTGATTCCCGCACCCAGCAGAGCCACCACGGCTCCGCCGGCGAATACCGCGCGCTTCCTGCGTATGCGTCGGTGCTGCAACATCGACCTCCTGTGGGGGCCCGTGCCGGGGCATGCGTGGGGGCCGCCCTGGCACGGAGGATGGGATGAGGAGCCCACTCTTCCGGCGCGGCCCCGCCGAACACAAGGTCGTCCGACGGACGCGCACGCGATCTTCACTTCACGCCCCCGCCCATCACGCACGAGCCCCCGCCCGGGGACGGGCGGGGGCTCATGACGGTTTCCGTGCCGCGTGCGCGGGCCGGCGCGCCGCGTGCGCGGGTCTGGATCAGTAGACGCTGACGCGGTAGGCGCTCAGGGCCTCCGTGACGGGCTGGAAGAAGGTCGTTCCGCCGGAGGAGCAGTTGCCGCTGCCGCCGGAGGTGAGACCGATGGCGCGGTTGCCGGAGTAGAGGGCGCCGCCGCTGTCGCCGGGCTCGGCGCACACGTTGGTGCGGATCATCCCGTAGACGACGTCGCCGCCGCCGTAGTTGACCGTGGCGTTGAGGCCGGTGACGCTGCCGCTGTGGGTGCCGGTGGTGGAGCCCCGGCGGGTGACGGACATGCCCACGGTGGCGTTGGCGGCGCTCGTGATGTCGACGCTGCCGACGGTGCCGGCCTTGTCGAT
Organism: Streptomyces sp. NPDC050856; assembly: GCF_040653855.1. Taxonomy (NCBI): domain Bacteria; kingdom Bacillati; phylum Actinomycetota; class Actinomycetes; order Kitasatosporales; family Streptomycetaceae; genus Streptomyces; species Streptomyces sp. NPDC050856. The sequence continues at coordinate 189,388 of NZ_JBFAGV010000007.1, forward strand.
GGAGGTGTTGGAGTACCGGACGATGCCGTAGTCGTTGTTCGGGAAGCTGGAGCCGGTGGTCGGCCCCAGGACGGTGGTGCGGCCCGAGTTGGCGTACCAGGTGCCACCGCTCTCGGTGCAGTGCCCGGCGGTGAGGAAGTACGTGGTACCGGCGCTGTCACGGACGTTGAAGCCGAGCGAACAGCGCGAGCTGGCGCCGTAGATGGCGTCACCGCCGGAGATGAGCTTGCTGAACTTGCCCGGGGTGCGCTCGACGCGCAGGGCACCGGCGTTGGCGCCGGCTTCCCGCTTGATCCTGGCTATCTCGGCCTGGGACACGGTCGAGTCTGCGGTGACGACCACGGTGCCGGTCTTCTGGTCGACGTGCCAGGCGGTACCGGCGATGTCGGCCTTGAGGACGGCCGAGCTCGCGGCGGCGAGCCGGTCGGCGCCGAAGGTCTGCGGGGAGTCCGCGTTCGCGGCCGGGACCGCGAAAGCGGCGGCGGCGGTCAGACCGAGGGAGACGGCGAGCAGACGGGATCGTCTGGCCGTGCCGCTGCGGGGGGTGGTGCGCTCGTTCCTCACTTGTCGTTCCTCCATGGGGGGATCGGGGGCCCGCCGTGGGGTGCCGGGCCCGTGAGGCGCAGTCAGGGGCGGTGGTGCCGTCTCCGGCCACCTCCCGGTGTCCGGGATGTGGCCAGGATGTGGTCCGGGGGGTCGTCCGGATTCCGAACACGTCGTGCTCCTGACAAGCGCTGTTCGGGAGTATTGGCGTGGTCAACTACCGGCGCAAGGGCACCTTTCGGCCGCGCGCTCCCGCTGGGCCCCTCAGCGCTCCCGCAGCCTCCGCTCCCCCACCGGGACGGCGAACGGAAGGGTGTTGCCGGGCGGCGGGAACGGGCAGATGAAGTGGTCGGCGAAGGCGCGGGGCGGCAACTGCGTCCGGTTGAAATCCACGGTCACCGTGCCGTCGGGGGCCGGTGGCGCGGGCCGCAGGAAACGGAAGGGATAGGAGCCGTTCCCGCTGGTGGCGTCGGCGATGACGGCCCACAGCGAGCCGTCGTCCTCGACCGCGGCCCGCAGCGTGTACTCGGTGCCGTCGCGTACGAGGGCGAGCTCACCGGCCAGCCCCAGACCGCGCTTCCGCCCGTCGGCGTTCACCACCCGGACGCTCCGCGTCCGCCCGTACGGCCGGAAGGTCCCCGGGAGCACCCAGCGCTCGTCGTACGGGGCGACCTCGATGCCCGGGAAGGCGCGCCGCGCCGCCGCGCCGGGGTCGAAGTCGCGCACCGCCCACAGCCCTTCGCGGCGCAGCACGACCAGCCGGCGGTCACCGGCCGCGACGCGTGAGCGCTGGGCCGGGGCGTGGTCGGCGGCCAGCCTGACCTCACCGGCCGGCGGGCGGCCGTCGACGGTGATGCCGTCGCCGGCCGAGGCGGTGAGGACCACCTCGTCACCGCTCTCCCGCCAGATTCCCGGGACGGCCGGAATTCGCCCTTCCGGGTGGTCGGCGAGCCAGTGCGTACCGGTGAGGGAGAGCGGGCCGTACGGTGCCGTGACCGCCGCGGCGCGCCGGTCGCGCCAGTGCTGCCAGTCCCGCTGTGCGTCAGTGCTCATGCGCCCACGTTTCCACACCGGCCGGGCGGCCCGGAGCGCGTCCCGGGCCCGGACGGGCCGTCAGCAGCCGTCGCAGGGGCAGCAGCAGTCGCAGCCGGGACCGCAGCCGCCGTCGCAGTCACGGCAGCAGCCCTCCCTCTTCTTGCGGGACCAGGGGCCCTCGTACTGCCGGGCACAGCAGATCCGGCAGGTGCAGAAGAGCCCGGTGAAGGCGGCGCAGCCGGCCCAGAAGCCGCGCGGCCCGGGCCTGGAGGGACCGCCCCCGGGCCCCGGCGGCAGGCCACCGGGGCCACCGGGGCCGCCGCCGGATCCGCCCGGGACGCCAGGGTGGCCGCCGTACGGGTTCCCGCCGTAGGGATTCCCGCCGTGAGGACTCCCGCCATAGGGGTTCCCGCCGTAGGGGTTCCCGCCGCCCTGGCCTCCGTAGCCCTGGTGCGAGCAGCTCGTCGTGCCGAACGCCCGGTCCACCGACTGCCGCAGCTCGTGCACCAGGAGCATGTGCAGCAGCCCGTCGTCCACGAACCGCGCGTCCCGCAGCGCCAGCCGGATGCCGCGCAGCGCGTCGTCCGCGAGCCGCCGCGCCTCGGTCAGGTCCGTGCCGGTCGCCGTGAGCGGGTTCCAGGCGCCCGACACCGTGTCGGCCTCCAGGTCCTCCACCGCGTCCAGCAGGTGGGCCAGGCGCCCGAAGAGCCGGCCGGCCTCGGCGAGCGCCGCCGCGTTCCGCGGCTCGCCGGCCAGTACGGCGGTGTGCGCGAACGCGGCGGCGGTGGCCGTCTCCGTCGGCTCGGTCACCGTCAGCAGCGGCGTGCCCGGACCGGCCAGCGCCTCTATACCGGCCTGCCGGTCCACCGCGTCGATCAGGACGGCGGTGTCGAAGCCCAGGGCGCGTCCGGTCCGGGCGCCCGCCCGGTCCCAGCCACCGGCCACCCTGCGCGCGGCGGCGGCCACCGGGCGGCGGGCCAGCAGCCCGTCCCGGTCGGCGACATGGTCGCGCACCTTCGCCGAGGCGAGCACCAGGGAGACGGCCGCGGCCAGCCGCGCCCCCTCGCCCCGGGCGACCGGCGCGGTCCGCATGGCGCGCAGCGGGCAGGGCCCGGCCGTGCGCCGGGCGGCGGGGGTGCGCTCGGACTGAGCCTCCGTCAGCACGGAGACGATGAGACCGTCGTAGTTGGTGGCCACCCGCGCGAACTGGCCGTGGTCGGCGCGCAGCGCCAGGCAGAGTCCGCACAGATGCGCCATCCACTCCGTCCGCAGTCCGCTGCTGAGCCGGTGCGTACAGGGTCTGACAATTCCGAACATGGTGATTCCCCCGTGTCAGGTGGCGGTGCGGCGGGCAATCGTACCGAGCCACCTGTCGTTCACCCGTACGTCCGCTCGCTCACCCGTCTGGACCGAATGTCATATATGAGTTGCGCGAAGCCCTTGCCAGGGCTCGTACGCCCGAAGAATCTTGACGAATCGCCATATCTTCTGCACCAGTACCGTCACGAATTGCCTGCGCGGCGACTATCCACTTGGCGCGCGATCCGCATGATGGTCGACCATAGGGACAGCGGAACCACAAGTGACCGCGACGAAAGGAGGCGTCCATGGGATCGGTGCGCAAGGCGAGTGCATGGCTCGGACTCGTCGAGGACAACGACGAGCGTTACTACGACGACGAGTACGCCGAGAGTGCTCAAAGCGGCGACGCCTGGGTGACCGACCCGCGGGTGCGGGTCGCCTCCGAGACCGCTCAGGAGGAAGACCGCCGGATCGCCACGGTCGCACCGGACGGATTCCGGGACGCCCGCAGCATCGGGGAGCTCTTCCGGGACGGCGTCCCGGTCATCATGAACCTCACCGCCATGGAGCCCGCCGACGCCAAGCGCGTGGTCGACTTCGCGGCCGGCCTGACCTTCGGGCTGCGCGGCTCGATCGAGCGCGTGGCGACCCGGGTCTTCCTGCTGACGCCCGCGGACACGCAGATCGTCAACGGTGAGCCCGGATCGCGCGCCGCGGACGGATTCTTCAACCAGAGTTGACGGGCGGCACCGCTCACCGGAAGGCGTCGAGGCCGGTGAGCGCCTTGCCCAGCACCAGCTGGTGCATTTCCACGGTGCCCTCGTAGGTGAGCACCGACTCCAGGTTGGTGGCGTGCCGCATGACGGGGTACTCCAGCGAGATCCCGTTCGCCCCGAGAATGGTGCGCGAGGTGCGGCAGATCTCGATCGCCTCCCGTACGTTGTTGAGCTTGCCGAAGCTGACCTGCTCGGGGCGGAGCCTGCCGGCGTCCATCCTCCGCCCGAGGTGGTGGGCGAGCAGAACGCCCTTGTGCAGTTCCACCGCCATGTCGGCGAGTTTGGCCTGGGTGAGCTGGAAGCCGCCGATCGGCCGGCCGAACTGCTCACGCGTCCTCGCGTAGTCGAGCGCCGCCTCGAACGAGGCCCGCGCGGCGCCCATCGCGCCCCAGACGATCCCGTAGCGGGCGTGCGACAGACAGCTCAGCGGCCCCTTCAGCCCGGTGACCTCCGGCAGGACCGCGTCGGCGGGCAGCCGCACGTCGTCCAGGACGAGCTCACTGGTCACACTGGCCCGCAGCGACCACTTGTGTTTGATCTCGGGCGCCGCGAAGCCGGGACTGTCGGTCGGTACGGCGAAGCCGCGGATGCCCTCGTCCGTTCGCGCCCACACGACGGCCACCCCGGCCACCGAGCCATTGGTGATCCACATCTTGCGGCCGCTCAGCACCCAGTCGGTGCCGTCCCTCTTCGCGTGGGTGCGCATGCCCGCCGGGTCCGAGCCGTGGTCCGGCTCGGTCAGCCCGAAGCAGCCGATCACCTCGCCCGACGCCATCGACGGCAGCCAGCGCCGCTTCTGCTCCTCGGAGCCGAAGCGGTGGATCGCGTACATGGCGAGGGAGCCCTGGACGGAGACCAGGGAGCGGATCCCGGAGTCGGCGGCCTCCAGCTCCAGACAGGCCAGTCCGTACTGGACGGCGCTCGCGCCCGCGCAGCCGTAGCCCTCCAGCGACATGCCGAGCGCGCCGATCGAGCCGAGCTCGCGGGCCAGCTCCCGGACGCCGGGCAGTTCACCGCGCTCGTACCAGTCGGCGATGTGCGGCAGCACCCGCCCGGCGGCCCAGCTCCGGACGGTGTCGCGGACCGCGAGGTCCTCGGGGCCGAGCAGGTCGTCGAGGCCGAGGGGGTCGCCGGGGTCGAAGGGCGGGAGCTTCGCGGGCGGCTTCGAGGATGCGGACATGGCGGACCTCCGGCGGCTGGCGCACCGCAAAACTAGCGGTGTTAGTTGCAACTCGGCGCAGACGTTACGGCTCAGTCCGCCGCGCGTCCAGCCCCCGTTCGGGGCTCCCCCGCCGGTCCGCCGCGGCCCGGTTCAGCGGGCCCGGTCCACCGACCAGCCCTTGGCCGACTCGACCGGCTCGCGCCGCCCGGGCACCCGCGGCCCGCCCGTGGGGCGGGCCGTCCCGGGGCAGGGCCGGGCCGTGGCGGGGGCCCGCACCTCCCCGCCGGGCGGCGGGTCACCGCCCAGCCGGGTGTCCGGGTCGGGCGGGCACTCCATCACGCGCGGCAACCGCTGCGCCGCCAGCGCGCCCAGCAGCAGCAGCCCGGCGCTGACCAGCAGGGTGATGTGCAGGCCGTGCACGAAGGCGTGCCGCGCCGCCGTGCGCAGCGCCTGGCCGGCCGGGCCGCCCAGCTGGGCGGCCACCTGATAGGCCTCGCCCAGCGAGTTGGCGGCGGCCGAACCGGCGGCCGGGGGCACCCCGGGGACGGCCGCGAGACCCGGCCCGTAGGCGGCGTTCATGACGCTGCCGAGCATGGCGATGCCCATGCCGGCACCGAGCTGGTAGGAGGTCTCGCCGATCGCGGCGGCCCCGCCGGCACTGTGCGCGGGAGCCTCGCTGAGCATCGACTCGTACGCCCCGAACAGGGTGGTCTGCAGCCCGAAGCCGAGCAGGACGAAGCCGGCCGTGAGCAGCAGCGGGCGATCGTGCTGGCCCATCAGCGTCAGCAGCAGCACCGCCCCGGCGGTCAGCACGAAGCCCCAGCCGACCATCCGGCGCGGGCCGACGCGGGCCAGGGTGTACGAGCCGGTGGCGCCCGCCGCCATCGCGGCGAAGGTCAGCGGCAGCAGCCGCAGTCCGGTCTCCACCGGGCTCAGGCCGAGGACGAGCTGGAGGTACTGGACGGCCACCAGCTCCAGGCCGACCAGCGCCAGCATGGCCAGCACGATGCAGCCGACGGAGGTGGTGAAGGCCGCCCGGGAGAACATCCGCATGTCGATCAGCGGCTGCTCGCGGCGCCTCTGCCGCCGTACGAACAGCGCCAGCAGGACCGCGCCGGCCAGCAGCGGGCCGGTCGTCGCGGCGCTCAGGACGGGCTCGCCGGCGCCGATCCGCTTGACGCCGAGGACCGCGCCCAGCACGCCGGCCGCCGCCATCAGGGCGCCGAGCACGTCCCAGGGGCCGTCGCCGGTGCCCCTGGACTCCGGCAGCAGCCAGCGGCCGAGCGGCAGGATCAGCGCCATCAGCGGAATGTTGATCAGGAAGACCGAGCCCCACCAGAAGTGCTCGACCAGGAACCCGCCGAGCACCGGCCCGGTGGCGGCGCCGATGGCGGCGGTGGCCGTCCACACACCGATCGCCGTGGCGCGCTCGCGCCGGTCGGGGAAGACCGCGCGGAGGATGGACAGCGTGGCCGGCATGATCATGGCGCCGCCGATGCCGAGCAGCGCGCGGGCCCCGATCAGTACGGCCGGGGTGTCGGCCATCGCCGCGACCGCCGAGGCCACCCCGAACAGCGCGTACCCGCCCAGCAGCACCCGGCGCCGCCCGATCCGGTCACCGAGCGTGCCGAACAGGATCAGCAGTGAGGCGCAGACCAGGGGGTAGGCGTCCACGATCCACAGCAGCGCGGTGGAGCTCGGGCGCAGGTCCTCGGTGACGGCCGGAACGGCGACATGGAGCACCGTCGCGTCCAGCGCCACCAGCAGCAGGCTGACGCAGAGGACGACGAGGACGACCCAGCGGTTGGCACCGCCGCCGGCGGCACGCGCGCGCGCTCCGGCCATGGCCGTCAGGGACATGTACGTACCTCCCACAGATGGATCCCTCGCGCTCGGTGGGCAGCGGCCGGAGGAGGGACGTCCCCGGGCGGCCCGGCATCGACGGGCGAGTGAGCCGTCAGCGTACGCGAGTTCAGGGCGAAGGCGCGTGGCCCAGCTCTCACCGGAGCGCGGGCGGGAGTGTGGCGTACGCCACTCACCGGCTTCCGCTGGACGGGCCCGCGCGGGGAAGAATGACCGGCGGCCGCGACCGCTGGCCATTTCCGCGACGGACAAACAAACTTCCGGAAGAAGCCCGGGGGCATTAGGTCGGAAGGTCGTCGGCGTTTATGGATAAGCAACCGATAAGCGTCCGTCCGGGAACCGCGCCACATCACATCGTCATCACGAAGAGAGCGGATGTGCCTGGGTCCACACTCACTCGCTGTAACGTCGATTGGGTGCGTACCGACATCTTTGCCCGTCTGGACCGGGAGCCGGAACCGCCGAAGATTGAGATCCCGCGGATGAGCCGCACCCGTCTCGCGCTCTTCGGCGGGACGTCGGCGTTCTATCTCGCCATCGTGGTGGCCGTACTCCTGTCGTCGTGGCTGGTGACCCTCGACTGGAAGGTCATGCTGTTCCGGCCCTACCAGCAGTGGCCAGAACTGCACGCGACCCTCGACTACTTCGTGGTGCTCGGCCAGCGGGGCCCGACGGCGGTGATGGTGGCGGCCTGGCTGGGCTGGCGCTCCTGGCGGCAGCACACGCTGCGGCCGCTGCTGGCGCTGGGCGCCGCGCTGCTGGCGCTGAACGTGACCGTGGGCGCGGTCAAGCTGGGTCTGGGCCGGCTGGGCCCCCACTACGCGACACAGATCGGCTCGGCCGAGCTGTTCGCGGGCGGCGATATATTTCCGTCCGGGCACACCGCCAACGCCGTGGTGACCTGGGGCATTCTCGCCTACCTGGCCACCACGCCGCGCGCCCGGCGCCATCTGTCGGCGCTGTCGGCCGTGGTCGCCCTCGGCGTGGGCCTGACCACCGTCTACCTCGGTACGCACTGGCTGAGCGATGTGCTGCTGGGCTGGGCCGCCGGCCTGCTGATCCTGCTGGGCCTGCCCTGGTGCGAGCCGCTGATCGCCCGCGCCGAGGCAATGATCCTCGCGGTGCGCGAACAGCTCCGGGCACACCGCCGGCGGGTGCCGTCGGTGCCCGTCGCCACGGGCGGGCCGCGGCCGGCCCCCTACCCGCGACTGCCGGTCACCGCGGACGGCGGGCCGGCCGCGGAGCCGGTCAGGGAGCCCGCCGCCGAACCGGTGGGAGCCGGCAGCGGCGGCCGTACCGCGACCGTCCGGACCACCCTCGCCCAGCCCCGGCCGCACGCGGTGGTGCGCTCGGAGCGGACGCCGCTCACCCCGGCGGGCAGCCGGCGCCCACCGCGCTCCCGCCCGCTGACGGGCGGCTGATCCGCGCACAGCGAAAGGCCCCGGCCGACGCCGGGGCCTTTCCCGTACCCGGGGCGCTTCCCGGGGCCCGGGGCTTCCCCGGACCGGGGAGCTTTCCGTAGCGGGCGCCGCGAGCGTCGAGCCGGGGGCCTCAGCCCACCCAGCAGCGGGTGACGGTGTCGTCCGCCACCTCGAAGTTGATCCGGCCGGCCACGAACTCCATGGTGATGAAGGTACCGGGCGGCAGCGACCGCACGGTGGTCCAGCCACGGGCGCGGGCGAGCCGCTCGGCCCGGCGTTCGTCGAGGCCCACATAGGTCTCGGGGGTGTCGTCGGGCTGTGCGGAAGAGGTCGGTATCGGTGCCATGCCCCTCACCGTAGGCGGCGGCGCACAGTGACGGAAGCCGGGGCGCGGCGCATGGCGGTACGAGCCCCATGTACCTCACCGGTCACATTTCTGTCACAGGATCACGACATGTGTTTGCCGCGCGGTTCTCCCTCTCCCGGGCCACCCCGCACCGGCAGCGAGGGAATTCCGCACCCCCCGGGTCGGCCCCGCCCCGGGGAATTACCCCGGCCTTCTTATTTCACTTCGGCGCATCATCATGGGAATGCCCGGCCCCCAGAGCGGTGTTCCGGCCATCCGGTGGAATTCCGGCCTCTCGGGCGGACCTGTCCAGCGCCCGGGTGAGCCGGTCGCGCACCGATCCGATCCGGTCGGCCAGCTCGGGCGGCTCGACGACCTCGAACTCGAAACCCATCATCACCACGTGGACCACCAGGGCGTCGAGGCTCGCGGCACCCGTGCGCAGCAGGCAGGTGGACCCGCTCCCGGCCTCCAGCACACCGTCCACCGGGCCGACCACCCGCGCGGCCTCCTCGGCCGTCGCGTACAGCCGCACGACCGCCTTGGCGGCGTACCCGGCCGTGGACACGCCCTTGGAGACATGGGCCGCCAGGTCGTCGGCGGGCGGCCGGCGCGGTGCGAAACGCGGTCCGTGCGGCGGCGTCGGGACGATCCGGTCGGCCCGGAACGTCCGCCAGTCGCCGCGGTCCACGTCCCACGCCACCAGGTACCAGCGCCGCTCGGTGCACACCAGCCGGTGCGGTTCGGCCGTGCGGCGGCTGACCGAGCCGTTGTGGTCGCGGTATTCGAAGCGCAGCCGCTCGCTGTCCCGGCAGGCGCTCGCCAGCTCGGTGAGGACGGCGGGGTCCACCCGGTCGGCGGAGGCGCGCAGCATGGGCACGGTGAAGGTGTTCAGGGTGCTGACGCGGCGGCGCAACCGGTCGGGCAGCACCTGCTCCAGCTTCGCCAGGGCGCGTACCGAGGTCTCCCCCACGCCCTCGACACCGCTGCCCGCCGCCGTGCGCAGCCCCACGGCGACCGCCACCGCCTCGTCGTCCTCCAGCAGCAGCGGCGGCAGCGCCGCGCCCGCGCCGAGCCGGTAGCCACCCCCCGTGCCGGGGCTGGCGTGCACGGGATAGCCCAGCTCGCGCAGCCGGTCGACGTCCCGCCGCACCGTGCGCGGGGTGACGTCGAGCCGCCGCGCGAGATCGGCGCCGGACCATTCCCGGTGGGCCTGGAGCAGTGAGAGCAGGCGCAGCAGTCGTGCCGAGGTCTCCAACATGGGGCGAGTCTGCCAGCCGTCGCGGACAGCCACGGTCCGCGACGGTGCCCGCCGGCGTCAGCCCGTCAGCCGTACGCAGAGGTCGTTGTCGGTGGTGTAGCAGGGTGCCGCCCGGTAACCCTCGCCCCGGTGCTCGGGGTAGACGCAGATGTTCTTCCGGTCCCAGACGTCGTCCAGGATCCGGGAGATCCGCACCGGCCCGGCGTCGGCGTCCGGGCGCAGCCAGAGCTGCCAGAGCTGCTCGCCCTCGACGGGCGGCTCGGCGAGCGCGTCGTAGCGCAGGGTGAAGGCGAACCTGCCCCCGCCGCCGCCGGCGGGCACCTGGTGGACCTCCCCGCCCCGTCGTGCCTCGGCCACCGCGCCCGGTCCCAGCTCGGCGCCGTACAGCGCGCCCTCGACCGTGCAGGCGCCCGCGCCGAAGGTGATGTCACCGGCCTCGGCGTGCGGGGCGCGCACCCAGCTGCGCACCGCGAGCCGCCCGTCGGCGGTCGGGTACGGGACCCGGGCGGTGACCCGGCCCTCCTCGGGGACGCGGTCGACCAGCGCCCGTACGTCCCGGACCCCGGGCTCGACGGCGCGGCCGTCGACATAGGCGTCCCAGCGGCCCTCGGCGAGCTCCACCGTGCTGGGCAGCACGGCGCGCAGATGGCCCTCGCCGGCCGGGGTGAGCGGCAGCCGCAGCTCGTCCGCCGGAGCGGTGCCGCCGCGCCGGCGCAGGACCAGGGCGGGCTCGGTGGCGTCCATGACCGCTATGTCGAAGGTGATCCCGCCCGCGGAGTCCACGACGCAGTCCGCGCGCGGCTCGCCGCGCCCGGACTGCTCTGCGGTGGTCGGGTCGGTCATGCGGGCTTTCCCTTCCGGATCACGTCGGCGGCCTTGTAGCGCACGGTGTACGCCGCGTCGAGCAGCGCGCCGCGGGCGCGGTGCAGCCCGTCGCGGACCCGGCTGCGGGACCGGCCGCCGGCGCCCCGCGCGACCAGCTCGGCGAAGAGGGCCTCGTGCCGCTCGGCGATCCGGGCCGGATCGAAGCGCCGTGCCGCGGCCAGCGCGGCCTGCCCGGTCCGGCGCCGCAGGTCGTCGTCCTGGATCAGCTCCAGCAGCGCGCCGGCGATCGCGTCCACGTCGCCCACCGGCACCAGCCGCCCGTCGACCCCGTCCTCGATGATCTCGCCGGGGCCGTGCGGGCAGTCGGTGGAGACCACCGGCAGACCGCACCGCATCGCCTCCACAATGGTCATGCCGAACGACTCCAGGCGCGAGGTGACGGCCGCGACGGAGCCCTTGACCCACTCGGGCTCCAGCGGGTTCGCCGGGCCCATCAGGAAGACGTGGTTGTGCAGGCCGCGCTCCTCGATGAGGGCGCGCAGCGCGTTCTTCTCGTTGCCGGTGGCGTCGCCGGAGCCGTAGATCCGCAGCCGCCAGTCGGGGCGCGCGGCGACCACCTTGGAGAACGCCTCGACCAGCAGGTCGTACCGCTTGACCCGGGTCAGCCGGCCGGCCGCGACGACCCACTTGGCGGTGGAGTCGGCGGGCTCGACGGACGGGGCGGGGACGCTGTTGGGGACGGCGTCGACGCGTACCCCGGGCAGCGAGAGCCGGGTCCGGTAGGAGCGGGCGTCGGCCTCGGTGACGGTGGTGACGGCGTCGAGCAGCGCGTAGCGGTGACTGATCTCGCGGCGCAGCCGGTAGCCGTGGCTGTCGAGGGTCAGGTGCTCCTGGCCCACCCGGACCGGACCGCGCCGGGCCTGGCGGGCGATGTGGATGTTGAGCCCCGGGCGGGTGCCGACCACGACGTCCGCCTCCAGGGACCTCAGGTGCTCGGCGATCCGGGTGTCGGTCAGACGGCTGTACTGCTTCCAGCGGCCGTCGCCGCGCGGGAACACCTGGGCGGGCCGCCGGTGGTCGGGGTGCCCGCCGTCGTACGTGGGGCTGTTCCTGCGCAGATCGACCAGGTGCTTCATGGTCACCCCGGCGGGGGCGCCCAGGGTCGGCTCCTCGCGGTGGCGGAAGACGGAGACGATCTCGACGTCGTGCCGCTCGGCCAGCGCCTGGGCGAGGTTGAACGTCGTGCGGATCGTGCCACCGATTCCGTACGCGTTGTGGAGCAGAAAAGAGATATGCATCGCGCTGCCGCGTCCCCCTGGTCCCACTGGGCCGATGGTCATCGGAAATGGACTGTACTTGGTGGGCCACCGGCCGCTTCACGGCCGGTGGCCGAGTCGGGGGAACGGCCGGGCGTACACGGGGGACGCGCTCCGGCGGGCAGCTCCGGGGCGGCCCCGGGCCGGCGGCGAGGGGGCCGGCGGGCTCACTTCCCGTTCTTGGTGGTCGCCGGGAGGCTGAGCATCGCCTTGGGCCGGATGCGGTTCGGGTCCTTGCCGATGACCTTCTTGTTGGCGGCGTAGAGCGCCTTCCAGCCGCCCTTCACCCCGAAGCGGTGCGCGATGCCGCTGAGGGTGTCCCCCGGCTGCACGGTGTGGGCCCGGCCGGACAGTCCGTACCGCTTGGAGCAGGTGGGCCAGGCGCCCCAGCCCTGCCAGCGCAGCACTTCCTCGGCGACGGTGATCTGCTGCTGGCGGGTCGCCAGGTCGGCGCGGCGGGCGTACTCCAGGCCGCCGTACGCCTCCCAGGTCGACTGCCGGAACTGCAGCCCGCCGTAGTAACCGTTCCCGGTGTTGATGTGCCAGCGCCCGCCGCTCTCGCACAGGGCGACACAGCCCCACGGCCACTGGTCGGTGGCGCAGTCGGCCATGGTGTACCCCGCGCCGGGACCGGGGGCGGGCGGCGGCGGGTACCAGGCGGGGACGGCCCGCGCCGGCGGTGCGGCCGGCGCCGAGCGGGCGGCCGGCGCGGCCTGCGCGGCCCGGGACGGGACAGCCGCACCCGCACTCGCGGGTACGGACACCAGCAGCGTGGTCACGGCCGGCACCACGGCCGGCCAGAGGCGGATCTTCGGCATCGGGCCACGCTAGGCAGCCCCGCCCGGACCGCGCCGCCGCCGCGCGGGGCGCCGCCGAGCCCCACCCGGTCGGCCGAGGGGCCGCCGCCGGCCCGCCTTTCCGCCCGGGCGCGTGACTCCATCCGCGCATCCCCCGTTGAACCCTTCATGAGACGAGCCGGGAACCGCCCGGCATCGCACGCGAACGAGTCCGAGGAGCCACCCGTGCAGCGCATGCTCGACGTCAGCGAGGACGTACGCGCCGAGATCGGCGACGAAGAGGCCGAACGGCTGCTCGCCGGCGACAACGCCCCGGGCAGCTACGACTGCACCTCCTGCCGTACCCCGGGCGACGCCGAGCAGGAGCGGACCAGCACCGTGCTGTTCGTCGGCGAGGAGACCGCCGTACTGGCGTTCGCCCACGCCACCTGCATCCCCTCCCAGGTGGTCAGGGTCGCCGAGGAGCACCTCCAGGGCGCGGTCCGGTCCATCACGGGTGAGGAGCCGGCCGCCGTCCAGCGGCCCGTCGCCCCTCCGCAGCGGATCCCCGTCACCGGCGACCAGGCCGTCCTGGGGGTCACCAGCGGCCTGGTGCTGGTCGACAACGAGCTGCACCCCGCCCTGGTGGTGGAGCCGACCGTGCCCATCGGCCGGCCCGGCACGACCGGCGGCGGCGATGTCTTCCTGCCGCTGCTGATGGAGCACGGCTTCCTGCCGGTGACCGACATGTCGCAGCGGCCCGGCCCGCTGCCGGGCTGGTCGGTGCTGCTCGCCATGGGCCAGCTGCACGCGATCCTGCAGCCGGGCACGGGCGGCGGCAGCCCGGTCGCCTGGTGGCAGGCGCACCAGCCGCTCCAGGTCACCGACGGCTGGCGGGCCGCCGCCAACAAGACCCGCACGGTGCTGGTCTTCGCGGCCCCGGTCGGGGTGATCGGCACGCAGCCGCGCGAGGACCTGCTGCGTGACGCGCTGGAGAAGGCGACGGCCGACGGACGGCTGGTGGCCGCCGCGATGCCGCTGGCGGGCACCTGATGGAGGCGGCGCCGACCGCGCGGGGAACGGCCCCGTCGCGCCCCCGGGACCAGGTGCCGGACCGGGCCGGGGAGCAGGCGCCGCGGACCGGGCGGCCGCCGTTCCCCGGCGCGGGGCCGCATCCGACGGGCGGCGGGGTCGTTGGCACCTACGTGCACTCATACGAGCCCTCCCGCCAGCCGTACCAGCAGATCCCCGCCATGCGCCCGGCGTACGACGGGCCGTCCGGCCCGTCGGCCACACCGATCTACGACGCGCTGTACTCCGAGTACCGCCGGTCGTTCCGGACGCTGCCGGGTGACCGCAGCGGCGAGGAGGACCTGGGCTTCAAGGCCTTCGGCGCCGGCCCGCACCAGCTCGGGCACGGTCTGGGCCACCAGCAGCACCACTCGGGCGGCTACCCGAACGTGTGGCAGCCGGCCGGGGTGCGCCAGCACGCCGGCCACCACGTCCCGGCGGCGCTGCCGCCCGGCCCCCGCAGGGGTCTGTGACCGGACGCACGACGGCGGGGCCGGAACGAGTGTGCGCCACTCGCTCCGGCCCCGCCGTCGTGGTACGGGCCCGGCCGGGTCCCCCCGGTTACTTCTTCCGGCCGCGCTTCTCGCGCACCCGGACCGAGATGTGGATCGGGGTGCCCTCGAAGCCGAACTCCTCGCGCAGCCGCCGCTCGACGAACCGGCGGTAGCCGTGCTCCAGGAAGCCCGACGCGAACAGCACGAACCGCGGCGGCTTGGTGCCCGCCTGCGTACCGAAGAGGATGCGGGGCTGCTTGCCGCCGCGGATCGGGTGCGGGTGGGCGGCGACGAGCTCACCGAGGAAGGCGTTCAGACGGCCGGTGGGGACACGGGTCTCCCAGCCCTCCAGCGCCGTCTCGATCGCCGGGACCAGCCGGTCCATGTGGCGGCCGGTGAGGGCGGAGACGTTGACGCGCGGGGCCCAGGCCACCTGCTGCATCTCCGTCTCGATCTCGCGCTCCAGGTAGTAGCGGCGCTCCTCGTCCAGCTCGTCCCACTTGTTGTACGCGATCACCAGCGCGCGCCCGGCCTCGACGGCCATCGTGATGATGCGCTGGTCCTGGACCGAGATGGAGTCGGTGGTGTCGATCAGGACGACGGCGACCTCGGCCTTCTCCACGGCGGCGGCGGTACGCAGCGAGGCGTAGTAGTCGGCGCCCTCCTGGAGGTGGACCTTCTTGCGGATGCCGGCGGTGTCCACGAACTTCCAGGTCTTGCCGCCGAGCTCGATCAGCTCGTCCACCGGGTCGCGGGTGGTGCCGGCCATCTCGTTGACGACCACCCGCTCCTCGCCGGCGACCTTGTTGAGCAGGGACGACTTGCCGACGTTGGGGCGGCCGATCAGCGCGATGCGGCGGGGGCCGCCCACGGGGGTGCCGAACGTCTGCTCCGGTGCCTCGGGCAGCGCCTTGAGGACCTCGTCCAGCAGGTCGCCGGTCCCCCGGCCGTGCAGCGCGGAGACCGGGAACGGCTCACCGAGACCGAGTGACCACAGCATGGCGGCGTCGGCCTCGGCGGAGGGGCCGTCGACCTTGTTGGCGGCCAGCACCACGGGCTTGCCGGCCCGGCGCAGCAGCTTGACGACGGCCTCGTCGGTGTCGGTGGCACCCACGGTGGCGTCCACCACGAAGACCACCGCGTCGGCGGCCTCGATGGCGTACTCGGCCTGGGCGGCGACGGAGGCGTCGATGCCCAGGACGTCCTGCTCCCAGCCACCGGTGTCGACGACCTTGAAGCGGCGGCCGGCCCACTCGGCCTCGTAGGTGACCCGGTCGCGGGTGACGCCGGGCTTGTCCTCGACGACGGCCTCACGGCGGCCGATGATGCGGTTCACCAGGGTCGACTTGCCGACATTCGGCCGGCCGACGACGGCGAGGACCGGGAGCGGGCCGTGCCCGGCCGCCTGGATGGCGCCCTCGACGTCCTCGATGTCGAAGCCCTCTTCGGCGGCGAGCTCCATGAACTCCGCGTACTCGGCGTCGCCAAGTGCCCCGTGGTCGTGCTGGTCGTTCATGAAGTCCGTTTCCTCGTTCATCATCGGCGGATCGAGTGATCCGCTACTCAAGTCTCGCTCAGCGCCCGGTGAGGCGCCTGGCGTTTTCCAGGTGGGCGGTGAGCCGCTCCTGGATACGTACGGTGGCGTCGTCCAGCGCCGTACGGGTGCGCCGTCCCTCGGCGTCCCCGGCCCGGAAGGGGTCGCCGAAGACGACGTCGACCCCGCTGCGCAGCGGGGGCAGTGCCCTTATCAACCGTCCGCGCCGGTCGGTGCTTCCCAGCACGGCCACGGGCACGATCGGGGCGCCGCCGCGCACCGCGAAGTACGCCAGTCCGGCGCGCAGCGACGCGAAGTCGCCCTGACCCCGGGTGCCCTCGGGGAAGATCCCCAGAACGCCGCCGTCCGCCAGTACCGCCAGGGCGCTGGTGATGGCGGTGCGGTCCGGCGCGGACCGGTCCACCTTCACCTGTCCGATGCCGCGCAGGAACGGGTCGAGCGGGCCGGTGAACGCTTCCTTCTTGATCAGGAAGTGCACGGGCCGGGGGGCGGTGCCCATCAGCATGGGGCCGTCGAGGTTGTGCGCGTGGTTGACGGCGAGGATCACCGGCCCGGTGGCCGGTACCCGCCAGGCGCCCAGGACACGGGGCTTCCACAGCCCGTACATCAGGCCGACGCCGATGCCCCGGCCGATCGCGGCGCCCTTCGCCGAGGGAGGCGTCACCGGGCGGCCCGCTTCTCCTCGACGAGGGTGACGACGCACTCGATGACCTGGTGGAGGGTGAGGTCGGTGGTGTCGACCTCGACGGCGTCGTCGGCCTTGGCGAGCGGCGAGGTCTTGCGGCTGGAGTCCGCCGCGTCCCGCTTGACGAGCGCTTCCCTGGTGGCGTGCACGTCGGCGCCCTTGAGCTCGCCGGAGCGGCGGGCGGCACGGGCCTCGGGGGACGCGGTCAGGAAGATCTTGAGGTCGGCGTCGGGCAGCACCGTCGTACCGATGTCGCGGCCCTCCACGACGATGCCGTTCTCCGCGTCGGCGGCGATGGAACGCTGGAGGTCGGTGATCAGGGCCCGCACCTCGGGCACCGCGCTGACGGCGCTGACCTTGGAGGTGACCTCCTGGGTGCGGATCGGCCCGGAGGCGTCCACCCCGTCGACGGTGATGGTGGGGTGGGACGGGTCCGTGCCGGAGACGATGACGGGCTTGCCGGCGGCGGAGGCGACTGCGTCGGCGTCGGCGACGTCCACACCGTGGCCGATCATCCACCAGGTGATGGCCCGGTACTGCGCGCCGGTGTCCAGGTAGCTGAGCCCCAGCTTGGCGGCGACCGCCCGGGAGGTGCTCGACTTGCCCGTGCCGGAGGGGCCGTCGATGGCGACGATGACGGATTCCACGGTGTCGGACACCTTCCTGGTACGCGGGAGAGGGCCGGCCGATTGCCGAGGGGCCCGCCACAAGGTTACCGACTGCGGCCGCCGGAACATGCACCCGTTCAGCGGCACCGCTCCGGCGGCCCCGGCGCACGCCCCCGGCGGGGTGCGCGCGGGGGCGGCGCCCCGCCGGACCGGTGCCCCGGGCGGGCCGGGCGGGCCGGTCCGCCCGGGCCGGGGGCCGGTCAGTGCCGCAGGGCCCAGCCCCGGTCCTGGAGGGCCGCCGCCAGGTCCGCCGCCGCCGAGGGGGCCACCATGAGCTGCACCACGCCCGCCTGCTGGCCGGTGGCGTGCTCGATGCGGACGTCCTCGACGTTGACGCCCGCCCGACCCGCGTCCGCGAAGATGCGCGCCAGCTCACCGGGCTGGTCGCTGATGAGGACGGCCACCGTCTCGTACACGACGGGGCCGCCGCCGTGCTTGCCGGGGACCCGGGAGCGGCCCGCGTTGCCCCGGCGCAGGACGTCCTCGACGCCCGTCGCGCCGTCGCGCCGCTTGTCCTCGTCGGACGACTGCAGCGAGCGCAGCGCCCGTACCGTCTCCTCCAGGTCCGCCGCCACCTCGGTGAGCACGTCCGCCACCGGGCCGGGGTTCGCCGACAGGATCTCGATCCACATCCGGGGCTCGGAGGCCGCGATGCGGGTGACGTCGCGGATGCCCTGCCCGCAGAGCCGTACCGCCGTCTCGTCCGCGTCCGCCAGCCGGGCGGCGACCAGGGAGGAGACCAGTTGCGGGGTGTGCGAGACCAGGGCGACGGCCCGGTCGTGGGCGTCGGCGTCCATGACGACGGGCACGGCCCGGCACAGCGCGACCAGTTCGAGAGCGAGGTTCAGCACCTCGGTGTCGGTGTCCCGGCCGGGCGTGAGCACCCACGGGCGGCCCTCGAAGAGGTCGCCGGTCGCGGCGAGCGGGCCGGAGCGCTCCTTGCCGGACATGGGGTGCGTACCGATGTACCCGGTCAGGTCCAGGCCCATCGCCTCCAGCTCCCGCCGGGGGCCGCCCTTGACGCTGGCGACGTCCAGGTAGCCCCGGGCGGCCCCGCGGCCCATGGCCTCGGCGAGCGCGGTGGCCACGTGCGCCGGGGGTACGGCGACGATCGCCAGGTCGACGGGGCCGTCCGGCGCCTCGTCGGTACCGGCGCCGCGCGCGGCCGCGGTACGGGCCCGGGCGGGGTCGTGGTCGACGAGGTGGACGGTGACACCGCGCCCGGACAGCGCGAGGGCGGCCGAGGTGCCGATCAGCCCGGTTCCGACGACGAGGGCGGTTCTCACTGGGCGATGTCCTTGCGCAGGGCGGCCGCCGCGCCGAGGTACACGTGGGCGACCTCCGACTTGGGCAGCTCGGTCTCGATGTGGGCCAGCAGACGGACGACGCGCGGCATCGCGCCCTCGACGTCCAGTTCCTGCGCGCAGATCAGCGGCACGTCCACGATGCCGAGCTTGCGGGCCGCCGCGGCCGGGAAGTCGCCGCGCAGGTCGGGGGTCGCGGTGAACCAGACGCTGATGAGGTCGTCGGGGACCAGGTTGTTGCGCTCCAGGACGGCGGTGAGCAGCTCGCCGACCCGCTCCCGCATGTGCTCCGCGTCGTCCCGATCCAGCTGGACGGCCCCTCGGACCGCTCGTACCGCCACGTGCCTGCTCCTTCGCCCGTGCGCCCGCGGATGCCGCCGGCGCGAGTGCTGCCGCCTTAAGCCTAGTCAACCCCCGGGCGGCTGCCGGAGACTGTCCGCATGCTGTATCACGTCGTACCCCTCGCCGACTGGTCCGTCCACCCGGAGGAGCCGTACGCCCCGCCCTCGCTGGCGGCCGAGGGCTTCGTGCACTGCTCGCCGGACGAGGCGACCGCGCTGGGCATCGCCGACGCGTTCCACCGGCGGGCGCCGGGCCCGCTGCTGGTGCTGCGGATCGACGAGTCGCTGCTGTCGGCCGACGTCCGCTGGGAGAGCGCGGACGGCGGGGACGGCGCGGACGGGCCGCTGTTCCCGCATGTGTACGGGCCGGTGGAGCGCGCGGCGGTCACCGGCCTGCTGGAGGTGCGCCGGGACGCGGACGGTCGCGCGGAGGGGCTCGTGCCCCGGGCACAGCGGTGGCACGGCGGCCCCGGCGGCGCCCGGGGCCCTCGGGGGCACCTCCGTGGCCCGGCATAGTCTGCGGTCCCATGAGTCCCGAAGACCTGGTCCGCGACCACACCGTCTACTCCTGTGTCATGGGTTCGCGCGCCTTCGGCCTGGCGACCGGCGACAGCGACACCGACCGCCGGGGGGTCTTCCTCGCCCCCACCTCGCTCCAGTGGCGCCTCTCCAAGCCGCCGACGCATGTCGAGGGCCCGGCGGAGGAGCAGTTCAGCTGGGAGCTGGAACGTTTCTGCGAGCTGGCCCTGCGGGCCAACCCCAACATCCTGGAGTGCCTGCACTCCCCCCTGGTCGAGCGGATCGACGACACCGGCCGCGAACTGCTCTCGCTGCGCGCGGCGTTCCTGTCCCGCCGGGTCCACGAGACCTTCGTCCGGTACGCGGCCGGCCAGCGCCGGAAGCTGGAGGCGGACGTACGGCGGCACGGCGCGCCCCGCTGGAAGCACGCCATGCACCTGCTGCGTCTGCTGGCCACCTGCCGCGACCTGCTGCGTACCGGGGAGCTGGTGGTCGAGGTCGGCGAGGACCGCGAGCCGCTGCTGGCGGTCCGGCGTGGCGAGGTGCCGTGGGACCGGGTCCAGTCGTGGATGGCCCGGCTGGCCGACGAGGCCGACGAGGCGGCGGGGCGCTCACCGCTGCCCGCCGGGCCGGACCTGGCCCGTGTGGAGGACTTCCTGTACCGGACCAGGCTGCGCTCAGCCCTGGAGGCGGGTCCGTACGACGAAGTCGTGCAGCGCGTCGTGCGCGACCGGGCCGTCGGGTAGCGCCGAGGCGGCCTGGGCCTCGTCGAGGACGGCGTGCAGGCCCTCGGTGTCGGCCCTCACCCGCCTGGTGTCCACGCCGGTGGCCGGGCCGTGCTCGGCGTCCGCCTTGGCCGCGATGAGCTCGGCCAGGTACTCCGGCGCGGGCACCGCCCCCAGCAGGGTCGGCAGGTGGGCCACCACCTCGCCGGTGCGCATCAGGTGGATACCGGTCAGCAGCGCCCGGAAGGTGTACAGCAGCGGCTTGAGCTCGCCGCTCCTCTCGAACAGCCGCCACTGCGTGGCGGCGAACCCGCGGTAGTGGTGGGCGTGGTGGGTGGTGAGCACCCCCGGCGCGAGGGCGACCAGTTCGGCGTGCGCGTCGGAGGTGTGGGCCACCAGCGGGGACAGCAGTTGTTCCAGCACGTATCCGTTGCGCCGCAGCATCAGCCGGACGAACTTGCGCAGGTCGTGCGTGACCAGGTCCATCTCCACGCCGTCCCGGTCCCACATCCGCGACCGGGTCTCCTCCGGCTCGCGCAGTCCGATGAGCGCGTCCACCGGCAGCAGGTGCACCCCGCGCAGGTCGACGTCGGAGTCACGGGAGGGGAACCCGTACAGGTGCGCGCCGGAGACGGTGGCGAACAGCAGCGGGTCGGGCTGTTCGGCCACGACGGTTTCGAGGTCGGGGAGGTCCAGGGTTTCGGTCATGCGGTCAAGCGTCCCAGAGCGCGCCCAGCGTCAGCAGCTCACCGCGGTACTCGATGCGTTCGGCCCATTCCTCCGGCCAGGCGCCCGGGCCCAGGTGGGCGCCGGCGAAGGCGCCCGTCAGGCAGGCGATGGAATCGGAGTCGCCGCTGGTGCAGGCGGCCCTGCGCAGGGCGGTGACCGGTTCGCCGGGGAAGAGCAGGAAGCACAGCAGCCCCGCCGTCAGCGCCTCCTCGGCGATCCAGCCCTCGCCGGTGAGCAGGCACGGGTCGGTCTCCGGGTGGGCCGTGCGCGCGAGGGCCGCCAGCCTGCCGAGGGCGTCGAGGCACTCGTCCCAGCCCCGTTCGATGTAGGCCCGTTCGGTGCGGTCCCCAGCGCGGGTCCACAGGTCACCGAGCCAGGCGCGGTGGTAGCGGGAGCGGTTGTCGTACCCGTAGGAGCGGAGCTGTCCGACCAGGCCGGCCGGCTCCGCGCCCCGGGACAGCAGGTGGACCGCGTGCGCCGTCAGGTCGGCGGCGGCCAGCGCGGTCGGGTGGCCGTGGGTGAGGGCCGCCTGCAACTGGGCGGCGCCGGCCCGCTGTTCTCGGCTGAGCCCCGGTACCAGCCCGATCGGGGCGACCCGCATGTTGGCGCCGCAGCCCTTGGAGCCCATCGCGGCGGCCTCCTGCCAGGGCCGGTCCCCGTCGAGTGCCCGGCAGGCGGTCAGGCAGGTGTGGCCGGGTGCCCGGTCGTTCTCCGGGGAGTGGTACCAGGTGACGAACTCCTCGCGCAGCGGCCGGACCAGCCGCGGCGGGGTGAGCTCACCGCCGGCGAGCGCCGTCCGGACGGCCCGGGCCACCGCGAGCGTCATCTGGGTGTCGTCGGTGACGACGGCGGGCTCCGGCAGGGCCATCTCCCGCCAGGGCCCGTACGCGGCGAGGATGGACGGTACGTCCTGGAACTCGGTGGGGTGGCCCAGCGCGTCGCCGAGCGCGAGCCCGACGAGACAGCCGGTGGCCGCGCGCCTGGTGACGGTTCCCGCCGTGGTGGTCATGTCGTGGGTCCTTCCGGTCGGTCCGGTCGCAGCAGCGGCGGGTGCAGGGCGGTGGCCCCGCCCGCCCGGTAGAGGGCGGCCGGTTTCCCCCGTCCGCCGGTCAGGCGCGGCGGTCCTGCCACGGCCTGGACGAAGCCGGGCGTGGCGAGGACCTTGCGCCGGAAGTTGGGGCGGTCGAGTTCCACGCCCCACACCGTCTCGTACACCTGCCGCAGCTCGCCGAGGGTGAACTCGGGCGGGCAGAAGGCGGTGGCCAGGCAGGTGTACTCGAGCTTGGCGCCCACGCGCCGGCGCGCGTCGGCGAGGATCGTGTCGTGGTCGAAGGCCAGCGGCCCGTGCGACCCGTAGGGCAGCCACTGCGCGTGCGCCGCGTCCCCGCCGCCACGCGGCTCGGGCAGGTCGGGCACGAGGGCGGTGTACGCCACCGACACCACCCGCATCCGGGGGTCGCGGTCGGGGTCGCTGTAGGTGGCCAACTGCTCCAGGTGGAGGCCGGCGACGGTGCCGCCGGACAGCCCGGTCTCCTCGGCGAGCTCGCGGCGGGCGGCCTGCCCGGCGGACTCGCGGGGCAGGACGAAGCCGCCGGGGAGGGCCCAGCGGCCCCGGTGGGGCTCCTGTCCGCGCCGGACCAGGAGCACCTGGAGCCGTTCGTCGCGGACGGTGAGGACCGCGAGGTCCACGGTGACGGCGAATGGCTCGAAGGCGTACGGGTCGTAGCCCTCGGGGCGCCGGGCGGCCGTCATGCCGTACTCCCCGCCGCGTGCGCCGCGCGGGCCCTCACCTCCCCCGCCGCGCGGGCGGGTGATCCTGGGCCACCCCCGTGGGTCCAGGTCCACCCGCCGTACCCGGCGGAGGTGGTGCGGCCGGTCCTTCCGGTGGTTCGCACACCGCCCCCTTAAGAGTCAAGATGACTATAAAGGCGAGGACAGGTCCTCCACAAGCACGAAAGCCCGCGGCCTTTCACGGCCACGGGCTTTCGTACGGGTTCGGGCGGTTACAGGCCGACTTCCTTCATCAGCATGCCGACCTCCGTGTTCGTCAGGCGGCGCAGCCAGCCCGACTTCTGGTCGCCCAGGGCGATCGGGCCGAAGGCGGTGCGGACCAGCTTCTCCACCGGGAAGCCCGCCTCGGCGAGCATCCGGCGCACGATGTGCTTGCGGCCCTCGTGCAGGACCACCTCGACCAGGTAGTTCTTGCCGATCTGCTCCACCACCCGGAAGTGGTCGGCGCGGGCGTACCCGTCCTCGAGCTGGATGCCGTCCTTGAGCCGCTTGCCCACCTCGCGCGGCAGCGGGCCGGTGATCGCCGCCAGGTAGGTCTTCTTCACGCCGTACTTGGGGTGTGTGAGGCGGTGGGCCAGCTCACCGTGGTTGGTGAGCAGGATGATGCCCTCGGTCTCGGTGTCGAGCCGGCCGACGTGGAAGAGCCGGGTCTCGCGGTTGGTGACGTAGTCGCCGAGGCACTGGCGGCCGTCGGGGTCCTCCATGGTGGAGACCACACCGGCCGGCTTGTTCAGCGCGAAGAAGAGGTACGACTGGGTGGCGACGGTCAGGCCGTCGACCTTGATCTCGTCCTTCTCCGGGTCGACGCGCTTGCCCTGCTCGATGACGATCTCGCCGTTGACCTCGACACGGCCCGCGTCGATCAGCTCCTCGCAGGCGCGCCGCGAGCCCATGCCGGCCCGGGCCAGCACCTTCTGCAGCCGCTCGCCCTCCTGGTCCCCGAAGGTCTTGGGGGTCTTGATCTCGGGCTTGTTCGCGTACCGCTCGCGGTTGCGCTCCTCGATCCGGGCGTCCAGCTCACGCGGACGCGCCGGGGCCGTACGGCCGCCGCCCCGCTGGGGGGACTGCCTGGGCCCGCCCTTGGCGCCGCCGCGCGCCGCCGCGCCGCGCCCCCGCTTGGGGGCCTCGGGGCCGCCGCCGACGTCGTAGCTCCGCTCCTCGGGGCGGGGCCTGCGCGGGTTGCTGCCGCGCTTCTGCTGGTCGTCGCGGCTGTTACCGGCACCCCGGTAGTTGCCGCGGCCACCGCCACTGCCGCGGCCGCCGCTGTTGCCACCACGGCTCCCGCCGTTGTTTCCGCTGCTGTTCCTGCCGCTGCTGCTTCGCATCAAAGTTCCGTCTTGTCGTCTGCGTCCTCGGAATCCGGTGCATCCGGATCGAACGACGGGACCCCTTCCTGGGTCTCTGCCTCGATCGCGTCCGCCTCGGGGAGGAAGGGCGCGAGCTCCGGGAGCTCGTCCAGGCCGCGCAGGCCCATCCGCTCCAGAAAGTAGTTCGTCGTCCTGTACAGGATCGCACCTGTTTCGGGTTCCGCGCCCACCTCCTCCACCAGGCCCCGCTGGAGGAGGGTCCGCATGACCCCGTCGCAGTTGACTCCGCGTACCGCCGAGACCCGCGAACGGCTCACCGGCTGGCGGTAGGCGACGACCGCGAGCGTCTCCAGGGCGGCCTGGGTGAGCCGGGCCTGCTGGCCGTCCAGGACGAAGTTCTCCACGGCCGGGGCGTAGGCGGGGCGGGTGTAGTACCGCCAGCCCCCGGCGACCAGCCGCAGCTCGAAGCCCCGGCCCTGGACGTCGTACTCGTCGGCCAGCTCGCGCAGGGCGTCCGCCACCTCGCGGCGGGGGCGCTCCAGCACCTTCGCGAGGTGTTCCTCGGTCGCCGGCTCGTCCACGACCATGAGGACGGCCTCCAGGGCGGGCTTCAGCTCCATCACGTCTCCTCCTGGTCGAACTCGTCCGTCACCCCGGCGCCGGCGCCGCCCGTCCAGCGGACCACGAGCTCGCCGAGGGCCTCCTCCTGGTCCAGGGCGACGGCCTTGTCGCGGTACAGCTCCAGCAGCGCCAGGAACCGGGCGACGACCGTCAGGGTGTCCGGGGCGTCGTCGGCGAGTTCGCGGAAGGTCGCCCCGCCCCGCTCCCGCAGCCGGGCGACGACCACCTCGGCCTGCTCGCGGACGCTGACCAGCGGGGCGTGGATGTGGTCCACGTACACCTGCGGCTCGGCCCTGGGCCGCATGGCCCTGGCGGCCAGCGCGGCCAGTCCCTCGGCGCCGACGCTGATCACCACGTCCGGCAGCAGCTCGGCGTGGTGCGGCTCCAGCCCGACGGTACGGGGGTAGCGCCTGCCCTCGCCGTCCAGGCGCTCACTGAGGATGTCGGCGACCCGCTTGTAGGCCCGGTACTGCAGGAGGCGGGCGAACAGCAGGTCGCGCGCCTCCAGCAGCGCGAGGTCGGCCTCGTCCTCCACCTCGGCGGCGGGCAGCAGCCGGGCGGCCTTGAGGTCCAGCAGGGTGGCGGCGACCACCAGGAACTCGGTGGTCTGGTCGAGGTCCCAGTCGGGCCCCATGGCCCGGATGTGCGCCATAAACTCGTCGGTGACCCTGGAAAGGGCGACCTCGGTGACGTCCATCCGGTGCCTGGAGATGAGCTGGAGGAGCAGGTCGAAGGGGCCCTCGAAGTTCGCCAGCCGCACGGTGAACCGCCCGGCCCCGGTCCCGGCCTCCGGCGCCGGACCGGCCGCCCCGGTGGCGGGCGGCGCGCTCGGGGCGTCACCGGTTCCGGCCGGGGGCGGCGCGGGGGCGGTGTCCGGGACGGTGTCGACGGCGGTGTCCGGGACGGGTGCGCCGGGCCCGTCGCGCGGTCCGGTGGTGGCGGCCGGGAAGGGGCCTTCACCGTCGTCGGGGGCCGCGGAGCCGTCCGGGGGGTGGGCGAGCCGCGGTACCGGGCCTCGCCCCAGCGGGCGGCGGGGGCTGACGGGGTCGTCGGCAGGGGGCATCGTGGTCCAGAGCGGGTGAGGGAGGGTGCGGCAGGGCGGCGCAGGCTACCGTCAGCGCCCGCGCAGCCGCCGTACGAGAATGCTCGCGTCGCCCCGCGCCTCCAGGTCGGCCAGCACCACGGCGACCGCCTCGCGGACGATCCGCCCCCGGTCGACGGCCAGCCCGTGCTCACCGCGCAGCACCAGCCGCGCGTGTTCGAGGTCCATCAGTTCCTCGGCCGAGACATAGACCGTGATCTTCTCGTCGTGCCGTTCGCGCCCGCTGGGCCGCCGGTTCGCCGCACGGCCGCGGCGGCGCGCCTGGCCTCCGCCCTTGGCGGGCGCCGGGTCGGACGCGGACTCCGCCGCGGTGTCCTCCGCCGCCCGGCTGCGCGGCTGCCCGGTCTCGGCCTCGGCGGCCGTGTGCTCCTGGGAGGTGCCGGGGCGGGAGCCCGCGCCGGGGCCCGGAGAGCCGGTCGCCGCCGGATCGCTCTCGCCCGCCGGGGCGGGCACCCGGGGCTCGCCGTTCGGCTGGCGCCGCGGCTGCGAGGCCTGCAGCGCCATGCCCCCGGTCGTACGGAACAGCTCGTCGGCACCGGGCAGACTCACTCGGCGTGACACCGGGCGAGCACCTCCCTGGCGAGCTGGCGGTAGGCGGCGGCGCCGACCGAGTTGGAGGCGTACGTGGTGATGGGCTCGCCGGCGACGGTGGTCTCGGGGAAGCGCACGGTCCGGCCGATCACCGTGTGGTACACGTGGTCGTCGAACGCCTCGACCACCCGCGCCAGCACCTCACGGCTGTGCACCGTGCGCGAGTCGTACATCGTGGCGAGGATGCCGTCGAGCTCCAGGTCGGGGTTGAGCCGTTCCTGGACCTTCTCGATGGTCTCGGTCAGCAGCGCCACACCGCGCAGTGCGAAGAACTCGCACTCCAGCGGCACTATCACCTTGTGCGCGGCGGTCAGCGCGTTCACGGTCAGCAGGCCGAGCGACGGCTGGCAGTCGATGACGATGTAGTCGTAGTCCTGGAGCAGCGGCTTCAGGGCGCGCTGGAGCGTGGACTCTCGGGCCACCTCGCTCACCAACTGGACTTCCGCCGCGGACAGGTCGATGTTGCTGGGCAGCAGGTCCATGTTGGGCACGGCGGTCTTCAGCAGTACCTCGTCCGCCGACATGCCCCGCTCCATGAGCAGGTTGTAGACGGTGAGGTCGAGCTCCATCGGGTTCACGCCGAGCCCGACCGACAGGGCTCCCTGCGGGTCGAAGTCGACGAGCAGGACCCGCCGTCCGTACTCCGCGAGCGCGGCGCCCAGGTTGATGGTCGACGTGGTCTTGCCCACGCCGCCCTTCTGGTTGCACATCGCGATGATCTTCGCGGGGCCGTGTTCGGTCAGCGGTCCCGGGATCGGGAAGTACGGCAACGGCCGTCCGGTCGGGCCGATCCGCTCGCGGCGCTGGCGGGCAGCGTCCGGGGCGAGGGTGGCCGCGTACTCCGGGTCGGGCTCGTACTCGGCGTCGGGGTCGTAGAAGTGCCCCTCGGGGACTTCGTCGTAGGCGGCGAAGTGGGTGGACTCTCGGCCACTCTCGTTGCCGGCCATGGCGTTCACGTGTTGGCCGTCCATCATCTTCATCGTGTGGGCTGTCGTCGGGTGCTGGTGCGTCGCGAAGGTTCGGACAGCGACGGAGCCGACAGCCTCGGGCCCGGAAGACGGGCTGCGGCCCGTCGCGGGGCTTCCTGGTTGACCACCCCCAGGAGTAAATGTCGACTCATTCACAAGTCGTCTTACCTCCTCGGACGTGACCAGGAAACTTATCGATAGGTCAGCGTGGCACCATGCCGACGGTTGGCGACTCTATGGCGTGTCACCGCTCCGCAGCAACACAATCGCCCGGACGCGGGCCGATGTGTCGGCAAAGGAACACTCCCGCTGTCAAGGGCGCACGGCGACTCATCGACACTTTTCCCGGGTGTGCGAAACGGTTGAAGGGTTACGTTCGAGGCGACTTGGAGCGCGGCCGGGCCGACCCGGACACACGTCCGGCCGGACCTCGTCGAGCGAGGTCCGGCCGGGTGCGCGGTTGACGGCCGCCGTTGACGGAACCGGCCTGACCGGCCGGGACCGGCGAATCAGCCGATGAGGGAGCTCAGTTCGAGGTGGGCGAGACCGTGCGCCTCGGCGACCTCCTTGTACACGACCTTGCCGTCGTGGGTGTTGAGGCCCTTGGCGAGGGCGGCGTCGCGGCGAAGCGCCTCGACCCAGCCGTTGTTGGCCAGCGACACGATGTAGGGAAGCGTGGCGTTGGTCAGCGCGTAGGTGGAGGTGTTCGGCACCGCGCCCGGCATGTTGGCCACGCAGTAGAAGACCGACTCGTGGACCTGGAAGGTCGGCTCGGCGTGGGTGGTCGGACGGGAGTCCTCGAAGCAGCCGCCCTGGTCGATCGCGATGTCGACAAGGACACTTCCGGGCTTCATCCGGGCGACGAGCTCGTTGGTGACCAGCTTGGGGGCCTTGGCGCCCGGGATGAGGACGGCGCCGATGACGAGGTCGGCCTCCAGGACGGCCTTCTCCAGCTCGAAGGAGTTGGACATGACGGCCTTGACCTTCGTACCGAAGATCTTGTCGGCCTCGCGCAGCTTGTTGATGTCGCGGTCGAGCAGGGTCACGTCGAAGCCCATGCCGATGGCGATCTGCGCCGCGTTCCAGCCGGAGACGCCACCGCCGATGACGACGGCCTTGGCCGGGATCACGCCGGGGACGCCGCCCGGCAGGACGCCGCGGCCCCCGGCCGCGCGCATCAGGTGGTAGGCGCCGACCTGCGGGGCCAGCCGGCCCGCGACCTCGGACATCGGGGCGAGCAGCGGCAGCGCGCGGTTCGCGGTCTCCACCGTCTCGTACGCGATGGCGGTGGTGCCGGACTCCAGCAGCGCGTCCGTGCACTCACGGGAGGCGGCCAGGTGCAGGTAGGTGAAGAGCGTCTGGTCCTTGCGGAGGCGGTGGTACTCCTCGGCGATCGGCTCCTTGACCTTCAGCAGCAGGTCGGCGGAGGCCCAGACCTCGTCGGCGGTGGGCAGGATCTGCGCGCCTGCGGCGACGTACTCGTCGTCCGTGATCGAGGAGCCGACACCGGCGTTCCGCTCGATGACGACCTGGTGGCCGTGGCGCACCAGCTCGTGCACACCGGCGGGGGTGATGGCCACCCGGAACTCGTTGTTCTTGACCTCGCGGGGGATGCCGACCTTCACGTCGATCACGGTCCTTGGCTATGGGGGTACGGGGGCAATGCAATACATACCCGGATGCACTGGACGCACCGGGATACATCGCGCTCAACGCGACTCGCCCAGTCTATTGAAGGACTTCCCGTTGTCTAGCCTTGCAAAGACCTAATCTTTGGCTGAAGCACTGCGGATTTCGTAGGCCGCGCGGGGGGTGGAATCCTTAGGTCCAAGGATTCGGTCGGCCGCCGCCCGGTGCAGCCGGGCCGCCGCGGGGTCACCGAGCCGGTCCAGCGTGTCCGCCAGGCGCAGCTGCAGCGCGGCGTGAAGCCGCACGTCCTTGGCCCGCCGGGCCCACTCCACCGCCTCCTCGCAGGTGCGCAGGGAGTCCTGCGGACGCCCCGCGTACTCCTGCACCCGGGCGGCCTCGCTCAACGCCCGCGCGTGTGCCGGGAGATCACCCAGGCGGCGATATCCGGCCGCCGCCGCCCGCCAGCTCCGCAGCGCCTCGCCGTACCGGCCCGCGTAGGTGTGCACGGCGCCGAGCCTGCCGTACAGCCGGGCCTGGTCGGCCCGCTCGTCCCGGGCCAGCCGCTGGGACAGCGCCCTGCCGTACCAGTCGGCGGCCCGCTGCCAGTCCCCCAGCTCCTGGTAGGCGCCTCCTACGGATTCCATCGCGCGGCTGGCGGCGTACGGGTCGTTCGCGGCCCGGCCGGCCTCCAGCGCCTCCCGGTAACGGGCCAGGGCCTCGTGGGTACGGCCCGTCCTGGCGTCCAGGTCGGCGAGGTTGAGCAGCGCCGCGGCCCGTTCCCGGTGCAGCCCGCGCCGCTCGGCGACATCGAGGACCAGCCGGTGCAGCCCGTACAGCTCGGGCGCCGCCGCCTCGGCGCCCCGGTGCGCGGCCAGGGCCCGGACCAGCGCGGCCACCAGCCGCCGGGCCAGGGTGTCCAGGTCCCCGTCGGCGACGGCCAGGCGCGCGGCGGCCAGCAGCGCGGGCTGCCGGGTGCGCAGCCACTCACCGGCGACGGGCGCGTTCGGGAACCGCAGGGCCCTGGGCGTCCCGCCGAGCTTGCGGCGGCCCGGGGAGCCCTCGGGCTCGGTGACCGCCCGGCACGAGTGCAGCAGCCGAACCGTCCGCTCCAGCATGCGGGCCCGCGCCAGCTGCACCTCGGCCGGACGGTCCTCGCTCTCCAGGCGCTCCCGCACCAGCGGCATCAGACAGCCGGGCACCTCGTAGCGGTCCCCGTCGGTCTCCCGGACGAATCCCAGGGCGGCGAAGCTCTCCAGCGCGGTGCGCGCCGCCGACACCGAGCAGCCGGCCAGCGCCGAGGCGGTCTGCGCGTCGGCCGTCCCCAGCGGGGCGAGGACGAGCAGTCGCAGTATCCGCGCGGCGGTCGGCGGCAGCGCCCCGTAGGCGACGTGGAAGGCGCGGGCCAGCGGCCGGCCGGCGGCCGGGCGCTCCGGCTCCTCGGGCACGGCGCGCAGCCGCTTGGCGAGGTCGGCGACGGACGCCATGGGGTGGGCGGCCAGCCAGCCGCCGGCGAGCACCAGCGCGGCGGGCTGGCCCCCGCACAGCTCGGTGAGCGCCTCGGCGGCCTGCGGGTCCACGGTGATGCGCACCGAGCCGGCGAAGCCGTCCAGCAGCTCGATGGCCGACTTGGCGTCCAGCCCGCCGACCGTGCAGGGCCGGACGTCCGGGATGCCGGTGAGCGGTCCCTGCGAGACCGCCACCACCAGACAGGCGGGGTTGTCCGGCAGGAGCGGGTCGACCTGCTCGGCGTCCACGGCGTCGTCCAGCAGCAGCAGGCCCTTGCGCTCGGCGAAGGTGTCCCGCAGGAGCTGGGCCAGCTCGTCCTCGGCGGCCCCGGCGGGCGCCGGGATCCCCAGGTCGTCCAGGAGGCCCCGGGCGACCCGCTCGGTGGGCACCGGCGACCCGCCGGGCTCCGAGAGCCGGGCCCGCAGCACGCCGTCGCGGTACCCGCGGGCGAGGTCACCGACCAGTTCCTCGGCGAGCGCGGTGCGTCCGCTGCCCGGCCGGCCGGCGATCAGCAGCACCCGGGCCCGGGGGGCCTTGCGTCCGGAGAGCGTGTCCAGCCCGGCCCGGGCGATGTCCGCCCGCAGCGCGTTCAGCTCCCGCTGCCGGCCGTGGAAACGGCGGCGCGCGGGCCGGGGGTGGGCGTGTGCCGGTGTGGCGGCGGCCTCCAGGGGCCGGTCGGCGCCGCCGAGGTCCACCACCTGATCCGTCACGGGCCACGCTCCCGTCCACCTGCGCACGAACTGGTCCCCGCCGGGTCTCCGGACGGGTGATCCCGAGCGTAGTTCAGCCCCGTGGGCGGTCCAGCGGGGCGGGGCGGGCGGGTCGCCCGATCGGATCAGCCGATCGTCACACCAGCGGTCCCGGCGGGCGCCCCGGACGGGTGGTGCGAGGGGCCGGACCAGGGCCCGCCCGGCCCCGCCGGCGCGCCCGGCCCGGGGCCCGGGCACCGGCCCCCGCCGGCCGGCTCAGGACTCGAAGGGGCGGGCCGGCCAGGGGGCCCCGGCCGGGCGGAGGGCGTCCAGGCCGTCCCCGGTGCGGGCGGCCAGCAGGGACAGGACGCCCACGACCAGGCAGGTGTTGTGCAGCTCGCCGGCGAGCACGCCGCGTACCAGCTCCTCCAGCGGCACCCGCGCCAGCTCCATGTCGGCCTCCTCCTCGGCGACCTCGAAGCGGTCCCCGTCCGCGGCCGACAGGTCACGGGCCAGGAAGACGCGCACGGCCTCGTCGCAGCCGCCGGGCGAGGTGTACACGTCGGTCAGGACGTGCCACCGCTCGGCCTTGACGTGCGCCTCCTCGTACAGCTCGCGCTGGGCCGCGCGCAGCGGGTTCTCGCCGGGCACGTCCAGCAGGCCGGCCGGGATCTCCCACAGCTTGTGGCGCACCGGGTGGCGGTACTGGCGCAGGACCAGGACCTGCCCCTCGTCGTCCAGGGCGAGGACCGCCACCGAGCCCGGGTGGACCTGGTAGTCGCGGCGGTGGACCGAGCCGTCGGGCATGACCACGTCGTCGGTGCGGACACTCGTCTTGTTCCCCTTGAACGGCACGGCGGTCGCGGTGACCCGCCACTCCTCGGGCGTGTCCTGGATGGTCATGAAAGACGTCCTCCCTCGAACGAAGAAAACCGGGGCACGTGCCCTGATCAGGCACGTACCCCGGTCAACCGTATCGCTAGCGCGTCACTTGCCCGTCTTGCGCTCCACAGCGGCCTTGACCAGGCCCGCGAACAGCGGGTGCGGGCGGGTCGGGCGGGAGCGGAGCTCCGGGTGCGCCTGGGTGGCGACCAGGTAGGGGTGCACCTCGCGCGGGTACTCCACGTACTCCACCAGCTTGTTGTCCGGGGAGGTGCCGGAGAAGAGGATGCCCGCCTTCTTCTCCAGCTCGGCGCGGTAGGCGTTGTTCACCTCGTAGCGGTGGCGGTGGCGCTCCTCCACGTAGGGCTCGTCGCCGTAGACCTCGCGCACGATGGAGCCCTCGGCCAGCTTCGCCGGGTAGAGGCCGAGACGCATCGTCCCGCCCAGGTCGCCGGCGCCCTCGACGTACGCGAGCTGCTCCTCCATCGTGGAGATCACCGGGTGCGAGGTGGCCGGGTCGAACTCGGTGGAGTTGGCGTCCGCGATGCCCGCCAGGTTGCGCGCGGCCTCGACCACGATGCACTGCAGGCCCAGGCACAGGCCCAGCAGCGGGACCTTGTTCTCCCGGGCGTACTGGATGGCGCCGACCTTGCCGTTGACGCCGCGCTCGCCGAAGCCGCCGGGGATGACGATCGCGTCGACGTCGCCGAGCTGATTGGCGGCGCCGGCCTGCGTCTTGCAGTCGTCGGAGGTGACCCACTTGACCTTGACGCGGGCCTTGTTGGCGAAGCCGCCGGCGCGCATCGCCTCGGTGACCGACAGGTAGGCGTCGGGCAGGTCGATGTACTTGCCGACCAGCGCGACGGTGACCTCGTGGTCGGGGTTGTGGACGCGGTCCAGCAGGTCGTCCCAGGTCGTCCAGTCGACGTCACGGAACGGCAGGTCCAGCTTGCGCACCACGTAGGCGTCCAGGCCCTCGGTGTGCAGCACCTTGGGGATGTCGTAGATCGACTTGGCGTCGATGGCCGCGACCACGGCCGCCTCGTCGACGTCGCACATCAGCGAGATCTTGCGCTTGATCGCGGTCGGCACGTCGCGGTCGGCGCGCAGTACGATCGCGTCCGGCTGGATACCGATGTTGCGCAGGGCGGCGACCGAGTGCTGGGTCGGCTTGGTCTTCAGCTCGCCGGACGGGCCGATGTAGGGCAGCAGCGAGATGTGCACCACGAAGACGTTGTCCCGGCCGACCTCGTGGCGGACCTGGCGGACGGTCTCCAGGAACGGCAGCGACTCGATGTCGCCGACCGTGCCGCCGACCTCCGTGATGACGACGTCGACGTCGTCGGCCGCCATCCGGCGGATGCGGTGCTTGATCTCGTTGGTGATGTGCGGGATGACCTGGACGGTGTCGCCGAGGTACTCGCCGCGCCGCTCCTTGGCGATGACCTGGCTGTAGACCTGGCCGGTGGTGACGTTGGCCGAGCCGTCGAGGTCGACGTCGAGGAACCGCTCGTAGTGGCCGATGTCCAGGTCGGTCTCGGCGCCGTCGTTGGTGACGAACACCTCACCGTGCTGGAAGGGGTTCATCGTGCCCGGGTCGACGTTCAGATAGGGGTCGAGCTTCTGCATGGTGACCCGAAGGCCCCGGGCCTTGAGGAGCGCACCCAGGCTGGAGGCGGTCAGGCCCTTGCCGAGGGAGGACGCGACACCCCCGGTGACGAAGATGTGCTTGGTCGTCGTGGATTTGGGCGGCATGGCCAAGAGGGGGCTCCCGTGGTCGCGGTCTGGAGGTGCGTACCGGCGTCCGGTCCGAAGGGTTCCGGGGGTGCCGTCGCTGCGGTTCGGGGGCCGCCGATTCGAGGTGCGGCGCCCACCGGTCCACGGGCTACCAGGGTATCAGCGACCCGGGGTGACCGCTCCCGACCACGCAAGGCACCCGCTTCCGCACAGCCCGCTACCGGCTCACCCGATCGGCCCAAGTGCTCTACCAGGACGATCACACAGACGGGCGGGGCGCGTCGTATCCTGCTCAAACATTCGTCTCCGAGCCGGGCCCATGAGGAATCACCCGCCCGTCCGCGGGAACACGAGCTCGTTGACGACCTTGACCCCTGACCCCAGTAAGCGCCCCGAGGGGCGAACGTGGCCGTTCGACTGGAGATTGCACGTGGCCGGGCGCATCGAGGACTACGCACTCATCGGAGACATGCAGACCGCCGCACTGGTCTGCCGGGACGGCACGGCCGACTGGCTGTGCCTGCCCCGCTTCGACTCGCATGCCGTCTTCGCAGGAATCCTCGGTACCGAGGAACACGGATTCTGGCGGATCGGCCCGGCGCACGCCGAGGAGGCACCGCCGCCGGCCGCCGACCGGCGGCGGTACGTCGACGACTCGCTGATCCTGGAATCCGAGTGGGACACGCCGGGACGCGGCACGGTTCGCGTGACCGACTTCATGCCTCCCCGTGACGGCGCGCCGCAGCTCGTGCGGATCGTGGAGGGCGTCACCGGCCGGGTGCGGATGCGCTCCGCGCTGCGGATGCGGTTCTCCTACGGGCGGGTGGTGCCCTGGGTGCACAAGGTCGACAACCGCACGGTCGCCGTCGCCGGCCCGGACTCGGTCTGGCTGGACACCGAGGTGGAGACGCACGGCGAGAACCTGACCACGTACTCCGACTTCACCGTCTCGGCGGGCGAGCGGGTCGCCTTCACCATCAGCTGGCAGCCCTCCCACCACCAGCCGCCGCCGCTGCCCGACCCGGAGGGCGCCCTGGAGGCCACCTCCGCCTTCTGGCGGGAGTGGGTGGAGCACTGCACCTACCGCGGTCCCTACCGGGAGGCCGTGGTCCGCTCGCTGATCACCCTGAAGGCGCTGACGTACGCCCCGACGGGCGGGATCGTCGCCGCGCCCACCACCTCGCTGCCGGAGGACATCGGCGGCGTACGGAACTGGGACTACCGCTACACCTGGCTGCGGGACGCCGCCATCACCCTCTCCTCGCTGCTGCGCACCGGCTACCGCGAGGAGGCCCGCGCCTGGCGCGAGTGGCTGCTGCGCGCGGTGGCGGGCGACCCGGAGAACCTGCAGATCATGTACGGCATCGCGGGCGAGCGCGAGCTGGGCGAGGCCGAGCTCGACTGGCTGCCCGGCTACGAGAACTCCGCTCCGGTGCGCGTCGGCAACGGTGCCGCCAACCAGCTCCAGCTGGATGTGTACGGCGAGGTCACCGAGGCGCTGCACCTGGCGCACATGACCGGGCTGGCGCGCAACGACTACGCCTCGCTGCTCCAGCTGAAGCTGATCCGGTACCTCAAGGACCACTGGGACCAGCCGGACGAGGGCATCTGGGAGGTGCGCGGGCCGCGCCGCCATTTCGTGCACTCCAAGGTGATGGCGTGGGTCGCGGTCGACCGGACGATCAAGCTGATCGAGTCGGGGGACGCGGACGGTCCGCTGGAGGAGTGGCGCGAGCTGCGCGACACCATCCACCGGGACGTGTGCGAGAAGGGCTACGACCCCGAGCGCAACACGTTCACGCAGTCGTACGGCTCGAAGGAGCTGGACGCCTCGCTGCTGCTGATCCCGCAGGTCGGCTTCCTGCCCCCGGACGACAAGCGGGTCATCGGCACCATCGAGGCGATCCAGCGGGAGCTGTCCACCTCGGACGGTTTCATCCTGCGCTACCCGACCGAGGGCGCCGACGAGGGCGTGGACGGCCTGCCGGGCGACGAGGGCGCCTTCCTGGCGTGCTCGTTCTGGATGGCGGACGACCTGGCGATGATCGGCCGGGTCGACGAGGCGCGCAAGCTGTTCGAGAAGCTGCTGGCGCTGCGGAACGACCTGGGGCTGCTGGCGGAGGAGTGGGACCCGCGCCTCCAGCGCCAGGTCGGCAACTTCCCGCAGGCGTTCAGCCATGTGCCGCTGATCGACACGGCCCTGCGGCTGACGGCGTCGGGCGCGTACGGCGGCTGAGGGGTACCCGGCGACGGGACAGCCCGCCGTCGCCGGGATGTCCCGGCGCCGGGATGTCCACGCGGCCTCCTCCGTGGTGACGTACGCCACAAACGGCGAGGGGCCGGGCAATCGCCCGGAGCGCGCGGCGAGTTGTCGCGCGGGCCGGCCGTCCGGCGACGGCCGGGTGATGCCGTGCGCACAGCGGCACGGGTAGCGTCCGGCTGCATGGACGAACAGGGCGGGATCACCGTGCAGCGGGCGCTGGAGCTGCCCGGGCTGCGCGGCGGGCTCCCGGAAGTGGTGGCCGGGGCGGACCGGCTGCACCGCACGGTGCGCTGGGTGCACGCCGGAGAGGTGCCGAACATCGCCTCGCTGCTCAAGGGCGGTGAGCTGCTGCTGACCACGGGGCTCGGGCTCGGTACCCGGCCGGCCGAGCAGCGGGCGTTCGTGCGCCGGCTCGCCGAGCGCGGCATCGCGGCGCTGGTGGTGGAGCTGGGCCCGAGGTTCTCGCGGCTGCCCGCCACGATCGTCGAGACGGCCCGGGCGGCCGGTCTGCCCCTGGTCCAGCTGCACCGGGAGGTCGCCTTCGTCTCGGTGACCGAGGAGGTCCACACCGAGATCGTCAACGGGCACTACGCGCTGCTGCGGCAGGCCGAGGAGGTGCACCGGCGGTGCACCGGGGCGGTGCTCGGCGGTGGCGGAGTACCACAGGTGCTGGGGATCCTCGCCGATTTCGCGGCGAACCCGGTGTTCCTGGAGACGGCGGACGGCCGGCTGCTGTACGCGGCGGGCACCGATGCGGGGCCGCCCGCCTGTGCCGATCCGCTCCAGGTGTGGGACGGGCTGCGCGGCCAGCGGGAGTCCCGCGAGGCCGGGCCGCCGGCCGGCGCGGTGCTGGTGGACGTGCCGGGTGGCGGCCCGGCGGGCGGGCCGGTGCGGGCCCGCCTGGTGGTACCCGCGGTGTCGGGCGCGCTGCGGCCGGTGCACCGGATGGCGGCGGAACGGGCGGCGGGCATCCTGGCGGTGGTGCTGATGCAGGCCCGACAGGAGGAGGAGCTGGCGGCACGCGGGCGGGGCGACTTCCTCACCGACCTGGCCGAGGGCCGGATCACGGCGGAGGACGCGCCCGCGCAGGCCCGGGTGCTGGGCTTCCGGCCCGGTGACGGCCCGCTGCTGCCGGTGGTGATGCGGCTGAGCCCCGAGCCGGCCCCGTCCGGCAACTGGGCGCTGCTGGCCCGCGTGGTGCTGGAGGAGCTGGCCGGGGTGGGCGTCCCGGTCCTGCTGGGCGTCCGTCCGGTGGAGGGCCGGGTCCCGCTGCTGCTGGGCCTGCGTACCGAGTCGGAGCGCACGGCGGTCGCCGACCGGGTGGCCGCCGCGCTGCGGGCCGGGGTGGCGCGGGCCGGGCTGGCCGACACCGGGCCCGGGGGCGCGGGCGGGGCGCGGGGGCGGGGCGGGCAGCCTCCGGCCGTCGTGGTGGGCGTCGCCGGCGGGTGGGCGGCGGCGTCGGCGGGCCTGCGGCACGCGGCGGAGGCGGCGAGCGCGGCGCGGGGCCTGCCGGACCGGCCCTGGCACGACGCCCGGCGCCTGGACATCGACCTGCTGCTGTGGCGGCTGCGCGGGCACGGTGAGGGCGCCGCGCTGGCCGCGTTCGTGGACCGGGCGATCGGCCCGCTGCGGGAGCACGACCGGACGTCCCGTCCGCCCCTGCTGCCGACGCTGGAGACCTATCTGGCGCACGCGGGCCGCAAGGCGGAGACGGCACGCGAGCTCCACCTCAACCGCCAGACCCTGTACAACCGGCTGGCCCGCATCGGGGACCTGCTGGGCACGGACCTGGACGACCCGCAGACCGTCCTGGCCCTCTCGCTGGCCCTGCGCGCCCGGCGGCACACCCCCTGAGCCGGGGCACCGGCCGGGCCCCGGGGGCCCGTCACCGGGTGCCCCGGCGGGCGCGCCGCCAGCGGCGGGGACCGTGCCGCGTCAGCCGCCCCGCGCGCACAGCTCGTCGTAGACGCTGAGCACCTGTGCGACGGTCTCGTCCTCCGTGGGCCAGGTCGCCGCCTGCGCCCGGCCCGCCGCCGCCAGGTCCGCCCGCCGCGCCGGGTCCGCGAGGAGGCCGCTCACCGCGGCGGCCAGCGCGGGCGCGTCGCCGTACGGGACCAGGACGGCCGCGTCGCCGACCAGTTCCGGCACCCCGCCGACCGCGGTGGCGACCAGCGGGACGCCCAGGCGCAGGGCCTCCTGGGCGAACAGGGCGCGCGCTTCCCAGCGGCTCGGCAGCACCGCGACGTCCGCGGCGGCGAGCAGGGCGGTCACGTCGTCCCGGCGCCCCAGCAGCCGGACCGGCAACTCCTCGGCGTCGATGCGCCGTTGCAGCGCCGCCCGGCGCCGTCCCTCACCCGCGACGGCCACCAGCGGGACCGGGTCGTGGCCGAGCCACCGCCGGGAGGCGTCCAGCAGCGTGCCGTACCCCCGGTGCGGTTCCAGCGAGCCGACGGCCATGACCAACGGCCGGTCCATCAGCCCGAGTTCGGCCCGGGCCTTGCCGTCGGCGAGGTCGGTGCCGGGCCGGGGCGCGGGCAGCGCGATGGGCCCGAGCCTGGCGTCGCGGGCGCCCCGTCCGCGTGCCCGGTCGACGAGTTCGGAGGAGGCGGCGAGGACAACGGCCGCCGCGCTCACGGCCCTTCGCTCCATGAGCCCGGCCAACCGGGCCCGGGCGCCCTCGGCCGGGGTGCGGGTGTGCCAGGTCACGACGAGCGGTACGTGCCGCCGGCCGAGGGCCAGGCCGGCCCCCACCGCGGCGTGCAGCCCGTGCGCGTGCACGACGTCCGCGCCCGCGCAGGCGGTGCGCAGCGCCCCTGTGGCGAGCGGGCCGCCGCGGCGCGGCAGGGGTACGAAGCGGGCCCCGGCGCCCAGGAAGTCGTAGGCGTGGTCCAGTTCGGCCGGTGCGCACACGGTCACCCGCACGCCCCTCGCCACCAGCCCGGCGGCCAGTGATCTGACATGGGCGCTGCTGCCCGCGCCGCCGCCGCCCAGCACTTGGACCGTACGCAGCTGTGTCACGCGCCCAGGATGCCAGTCCGTACGCACGTTCCGGCACCGGTGGGACGCCTGTTCCCGGTGCGGGGGCCGTAACCCGCCCCGAGGATCACTCACACGGGTGAACGTGCCAGGCGGCTGACCCGGTCGCCGAAACCGGCGGCGACGATCAGCCCGGCCGCGTGGCAGGCGAGCCCGAGCCTGCCGCTGCCGGCCGCGACGGCGGTGCCGAGCGCCGCGCCCAGCGCGTGGGCGCCCGCGTCCCCCAGCATGACCCGCTCGCCGAGGTCGTCGGCGACGACGGCGGCCGCCGCGCCCATCGGCGCGGCGGCCAGCGCTCCGCGCGACAACCCGGGCGCCCCGAGCGCGAGCACCGCCAGGGCCGCCCGTCCGGGCCGTACGTCCACCAGGTTGACGAGGTGGGCGGTGCCCGCGATCACCACACCGGCCAGCGCCCTGTCCAGGGGCCGTTCCTTGAGCAGGGCACCCGCGACGAGCCCGGCGGCGCCGATCCCGAACAGCTTGACCGCCCCACTGGTGACCTCACCGTCCCGCAGTGCCCCCAGGTGGGCCCGGAAACCCCGCCGGTGGTCACCCCTGACGTCGTCGTACGCGCCGCACACGGCCGCCGCGACCGTGGCCACCACGGCGGCGCCGCGCCCCTCGCAGGCCACGGCCCCCAGCGCGGCACCCGCCGCGGCGGCGGGCCCGGCCTGGAGGTGGACGGTGCGCCCGGCGTGATTGGCCCGCTCCCACCGCGGCGCGCCGCCCGGTGGATGGCGCCTCAGCAGCCCGTGGACGGCCCTGGTGGTGCCGACCGCTGACAGGAACCCGGCGATCGCGCTCCGTCCGTTGTTCATACCGTCACCCCAGGGCCGCCGGCCGGTCAGGCATCCGCTCGGGCGGTGGCCAGCAGTTCCTCGGCATGCGCCCGGGCGGTCTGGGAGTCCTCCTGGCCCGCCAGCATGCGCGACAGTTCGCGCACCCGGTCCTCGCCCTCCAGGACGGTGACGCCGGAGCGGGTCACCGAGCCGTCGCTGGTCTTCTCGACCAGGAGCTGGCGGTCGGCGAAGGCCGCGACCTGCGGCAGGTGCGTGACCACCACGACCTGCGCGGTCCTGGCCAGTTTCGCCAGACGGCGCCCGATCTCCACGGCCGCCTTGCCGCCGACGCCCGCGTCGACCTCGTCGAAGAGGTACGTCGGCACCGGGTCGGTGCCGGCGAAGACGACCTCGACGGCCAGCATCACACGGGAGAGTTCACCGCCCGACGCGCCCTTGGCGATGGGCCGGGGCGGCGCGCCCGGGTGGGGGGCCAGCAGCAGCTCGACCTCGTCGGCGCCGGACGGTCCGTACGCCACGGTGCGCCCGTCGACCAGGACGCCCTCGGGGTCCTCGGTCTGCCGGATGTCGAAGGACACCCGCGCGTGCGGCATGGCGAGGGACGCCAGCTCGGCCGTGACCGCGTCGGCGAACCGCGCCGCGGCCTCCACACGGGCGTCGTGGAGGGCCTGGGCCAGCGCGGACAGCTCGGCCCGCAGCGCGTCCCGCTCCGCCGTCAGCTCGCCGATCCGGTCGTCGTCGCCGTCCAGTTCGGTGAGCCGGGCGGCGCCCTCCTCGGCCCAGGCCAGTACGGCGGCGACGTCCTCCCCGTACTTGCGGGTCAGCGAGGTCAGCGCGGCGCGCCGCTCCTCCACGGCGGCCAGCCGGCGCGGGTCGGCGTCCAGGTTGTCGGCGTACCCGGCCAGCTCGCCGGACACGTCGGTGAGCAGGATGGAGATCTCGCCCATCCGGTCGGCGAGCGCGGACAGCGCCGGATCGTGCGACCGTACGGCCTCCAGCGCCCGGCCGGCGCCGGCCACCAGGGTCGTGGCGTCGACGGCCTCCGGGTCCTCGGGGTTGCCGGCCAGCGCCGCGTGGGCCAGGGCCGCGGCGGAGGCCAGGGCCTCGGCGTGGCCGAGCCGCTCGGCCTCGGCCGCCAGCTCGGTGTCCTCACCCGGGCGCGGATCGACCGCCTCGATCTCGGTGAGCCCGAAACGCAGCAGGTCGGCCTCCTGCGCCCGCTCCCGGGCGCGGGTGGTGAGCTCCTCCAGCTCGGCGGAGGCCGCCCTCAGCCGCCGGTAGGCCTCGGTGTACACGGCGAGCGGCCGGGCGACCGCTTCACCGGCGTACCGGTCGAGCGCGGCGCGCTGCCGGGCCGGCTTGAGCAGGCCCTGCTGGTCGGTCTGGCCGTGTACGGCGACGAGCTCGTCGGCCAGTTCGGCGAGCACGCCGACCGGGACGGACCGGCCGCCCAGGTGCGCCCGGGAGCGGCCCTCGGCCGAGACGGTGCGGCTGATCAGCAGAGCGCCGTCGTCGAGCTCGGCGCCCGCCTCCTCGGCCCGCAGGGCCGCGGCGTCGCCGGGGGCCACGCTGATCCGGCCCTCCACGACGGCGGACGAGGCGCCGATCCGCACCAGCGCCGGGTCGGCGCGCCCGCCGAGCAGCAGGCTCAGGCTGGTCACCACCATGGTCTTGCCCGCGCCGGTCTCGCCGGTCACCGCGGTGAAACCGGGTGACAGCTCCACCACCGCGTCGTCGATGACTCCGAGCGACCGTATCCGCATCTCCTCCAACACGGATACGACCTTACGAGGTCCTGAGCCCGCCGTGCGACGACCCCCGCCTCGCGTCGCCGAAGCCGCAGGTGACGGCAGCGCCGTGTCACCCGCCGGGGTGGGGCGGACGGCGGTCGCCGGCGGGTCCCGCGGGCGACCGCGCGGGCACCATCGCGGTCACGTCAACCCAGTCGGCACACGGCGTCCCGCCGGGCCCCGGGCACTCCCGGGAAATGCCTGATGAGCCCGGACGCCCCCGGGGCCGTGCGGACACCGCCGGGCTGCCGGGCCCCGGCGCGCGGGACCGGGCCGTGCCCGCGGCCGGAGGGGGTGCGCCTAGTGCGGCGCCCCGCGCCATCCCGACACCGGCAGCGCGAACTTGGCCACCAGCCGGTCCGTGAACGACGCGTGGTGCAGCCGGGCCAGCCGTACCGGCACGGCCCCGCGCCGGACCTCGACGCGCGCGCCGGCGGGCAGCTGCACGGTCCGCCGCCCGTCGCACCACAGCACCCCGTCGGGGGTGTGCGGCTCGACCTCCACCGCCAGCACCGAGTCGGGCGTGGTGACCAGCGGCTTGGCGAACAGCGCGTGCGCCCCGATGGGCACCATCAGCAGCGCCTCGACCTCCGGCCAGATCACCGGCCCGCCCGCCGAGAAGGCGTACGCCGTCGAACCGGTCGGGGTCGCGCAGATCACCCCGTCGCAGCCGAAGCCGGTCACCGGCCGCCCGTCGATGGCGAGGACGACCTCCAGCATCCGCTCGGCCGAGACCTTCTGCACGGCCGCCTCGTTGAGCGCCCAGTCGGTGTGCAGCACATCCCCGTTGTCGTACACGACGACGTCCAGGGTCATCCGCTCCTCGACCTCGTAGGCCCGGGTCACCACCCGGTCCACGACCTTGTCGAGGTCGTCCCGCTCCGCCTCGGCGAGGAAGCCGACCCGCCCCAGGTTGACGCCGAGCATCGGCACCCCCGAGGCCCGGGCGAACTCGGCGCCGCGCAGCAGCGTCCCGTCACCGCCCAGCACGATCAGCAGTTCGCACCCGTCCAGCACGTCGGGTGAGGCCTCGGGCACCGTCTCCACCGACGCCGGCAGCGGCAGGTCCACCGCCTCGGCGGCCAGGACCCGCACGCCGATGCCACAGCGCAGCAGCCCGAGGACGACGAGTTCGGCGCTGCGCACCGCGGCCGGCCGGCCGGTGTGCGCGAGCAGGAAGACGGTGCGCGGCGCTTCCGCCGCCGAGGCCGCCGAGGCCGCGGAAGCCGTACGGGCCGCGGAAGCCGTACGGGCCGCCTGGGCCGCCGACGCCGAAGCACCCGCCATCGAGGTGCCCGACGCCGGGGTGCCCGGCATCGGGGTGTCTGTCGTCGAAGCTGCTGTCGTCGAACTCAACGAGGTCCCTCCGCCACGGCGCGGTCCACATCCGCCGGATCCAGCGCGGGCGCCCCTGCCCGCAACCACAGAAAGTACTCGACGTTGCCGGACGGCCCGGGCAGCGGGCTGGCGGTGACCCCCCGCACACCGAGCCCCAGCTCACCGGCCTGCCGCGCCACCTTGCGCACCGCCTCGGCACGCAGGTCGGGGCTGCGCACCACCCCGCCGCTGCCCAGCCGCTCCTTGCCCACCTCGAACTGCGGCTTGACCATCATCACCAGGTCCGCGCCGGGCGCGCAGACGCCCACCAGCGCGGGCAGCACCAGCCCCAGCGGGATGAAGGACAGATCGCCCACCACCAGGTCCACCGGCTCTCCGTCGATCGCGTCCAGCGTCAGCTCGCGTACGTTCGTACGGTCCTTGACGGTGACGCGTTCATCGGTCCGCAGCGACCAGGCCAGCTGCCCGTAACCGACGTCGACGGCGACGACACGGGCGGCGCCCGCGCGCAGCAGGACGTCGGTGAAGCCGCCGGTGGACGCGCCCGCGTCCAGCGCCCGGCGCCCGGCCACCTCCAGGCCGCGCGGCACGAACGCCGCCAGCGCGCCGGCCAGCTTGTGGCCGCCGCGCGACACGTAGTCGGGGTCCGCTTCGTCCCGCGTCACCACGATCGCCGCGGCGGTCTCGACCTGGGTGGCGGGCTTGGTGGCGGTGTTGCCGCCGACGGTCACCCGCCCCGCCGCGATCAGCTGGCTCGCGTGCTCGCGTGAGCGGGCGAGCTTGCGGCGTACCAGCTCGGCGTCGAGACGGCGGCGTCCCACTCCTGCCACGTTCGGTTCAGCTCCTGATGTCGTACGAGGGTGCGGGCTGGGGGTGGGCGTCGAGCGCGCTGAGCGCGTCCCGCAACCCCCGGTGTACATCCTCGTACACCGCCAGGTGTCCCCCGGCGGGCAGGTGGTCGGCGTCGCCCAGCCGCTCCAGTGCCGCGTCCACCGGCGGGTGCCCGGTGGGCACCCGCCGGACGCCGAGGGGCGCGGGCCCGCCCGGGTCGTGGGGACCGGCCGTACCGTCGCCGGCCGCCCCTCCGGGGGCGGCCGCCCCGACGTCCCGGGGCGGCTGCGGATTCGCGTCGCTCATGCCACGACGCTACCGCGAAGCGCTGCGGTACGGTCGACGGCGATGGCCACGATCGAAGAGTGCCGCGGCGCGCTCGACAGACTCTCCGACAACCTGGCGCGGGCGAACGGCGAGGTGCGCGGCGCGACCGCGCTGGACCGTACCCTCAGCTGCCACATCACCGACCTGGACACCACCTTCACCGGACGTCTCGCGGCGGGGCGGATGCGGGTGCTGGACCGGCGGGA
Source organism: Streptomyces sp. NPDC050856 (assembly GCF_040653855.1). Lineage (NCBI taxonomy): Bacteria > Bacillati > Actinomycetota > Actinomycetes > Kitasatosporales > Streptomycetaceae > Streptomyces > Streptomyces sp. NPDC050856. Next base: position 233,519 of record NZ_JBFAGV010000007.1, read on the forward strand.
CGGGCCACCCCGCGAGAAGGCCCAGATACGGTTGGCGCTCAGCGGCGACGACCTCGTGGCGATGGTGGACGGCGAGCTGGACTTCGCCAGGGCCTGGGCCTCCGGGCGGGTCAGGCTGGAGGCGGGGCTGCGCGACCTGCTGCGCCTGCGGTCACTTCTGTAGGACCGCGGCCCGCCCGGCTCCGGCCGCCCCGGCCCGTGCCCTGCGCGCCGCCGGGACCACCAGCGGCGTTCCCGTCTCCGGGTCCTCGATGACCTGGCAGCGCAGCCCGAAGACCCGCTCGACGAGTTCAGCGGTGACGATCCTCGACGGCGGTCCCTCCGCGACGACCTCCCCGCCCCGTACCGCGATCAGGTGGGTGGCGTAGCGCGCCGCGTGGTTCAGGTCGTGCAGCACGGCGACCAGGGTGCGCCCCTGGGTCTCGTGCAGTTCGGCGCACAGGTCCAGCACGTCGATCTGGTGCTGGATGTCCAGGTAGGTCGTCGGCTCGTCCAGGAGCAGCAGGGGGGTCTGCTGGGCGAGGGCCATGGCGATCCACACCCGCTGGCGCTGGCCGCCGGACAGCTCGTCCACGTACCGGTCGGCCAGCTCGGCGACACCGGTGGCCGCCATCGACTCCCGTACGATCCGCTCGTCCTCCGGCGACCACTGGCGCAGCAGGCCCTGGTGGGGGTAACGGCCGCGCGCGACGAGGTCGGCGACCGTGATGCCGTCGGGGGCGATGGAGGACTGGGGCAGCAGGCCGAGGGTCCTGGCGACCTTCTTGGCGGGCATCGCGTGGATGGCCTGCCCGTCCAGCAGCACCCGGCCCTCGGTGGGCTTCAGCATCCGTGACAGGGCGCGCAGCAGGGTCGACTTGCCGCAGGCGTTCGGGCCGACGATGACCGTGAAGGAGTGGTCGGGGATCTCGACCGACAGGTCGCGGGCGATCACCCGCTGCTCGTAGGCGAGGGTGACCGATTCCGCGCTGAGGCGCTGTCGCGCGGGCTGGCGCTGCTGCATGGACGTACTCCCGGAGTCCTTGGGTCGCTGGGCGTTGCGGAGGGTCATATGCGGCCTGCCTTGCGCTCGGTGACCAGCAGCCACAGCAGGTAGACGCCGCCCACGACCCCGGTGACGACACCGACCGGGAGCTGCCGGTCGGCGAAGGCGTTGGTGGCGGTCCAGTCGGCGACCAGCAGCACCGAGGAGCCCATGAGGGCCGAGGCGGCCAGGTTGGGGCCGGGCGAGCGGGTGAGCCGGCGGGCCAGCTGGGGGGCGCTGAGCGAGATGAAGGCGACCGGGCCCGCGGCGGCGGTGGCCACCGACACCAGGAGCACCGCCGAGGCCATCAGCACCACCCGGGTCCGCTCCACCTTCACACCGAGCGCGTAGGCGGCGTCGTCGCCCATCTCCAGCATCCGCAGCGGACGCCCGTACACCAGGGTGAGCGGGACGAGGACGGCGCACACCGCCAGCAGCGGCCAGAACTGGGCCCAGTCGCGGCCGTCCAGCGAGCCGGTCATCCACAGCGTGGCGCGGGTGGCGTCGACCAGATTGGCCAGGGTGAGCAGGTAGTGGATGATCGCGGTCAGCATGGCCGCGATGCCGATGCCGACCAGGACCAGCCGGAAGCCGTGCACACCGCGCTTCCAGGCGAGCAGGTACACCAGGGCGCCGGTCGCCATGCCGCCGACGACGGCTCCGGCGGCGACGGCGGTCGAGTCGCCGTGGAACAGCACGATGACGCCGAGCGCGCCGACGGTGGCGCCCTGCCCGAAGCCCAGCACGTCCGGGCTGCCGAGCGGGTTGCGCGAGATGGACTGGAAGGCGGCGCCGCCCACACCGAGGGCCGCGCCGACCAGGATCGCCACCAGGACGCGCGGCAGGCGGAGGTCCCGGACGATGAACTCCTGCGCGGCGGTGCCGTCGCCCAGCAGCGTGGCGACGACGTCGCCGGGCGCCATCGGGAAGTCGCCGCTGCCCATGACGACGACCCCGGCCGCCAGGGTCACCAGCGCCAGCAGCACGACGGCCAGGGCCGCCCTGGGCTCGACCCGGACGGAGAGACCGCCGGGGGTGCGTACCGCCCGGGCGGGCGGGGTGGTGCGGGAGGTCGGGGACGTCACAGCTGGGCCATCCTCTTGCGGCGTACGAGGTGGATGAAGACGGGCCCGCCGACGAGCGCGGTGACGATGCCGACCTGGAGTTCGGCGGGCCGGGCGATGATCCGCCCGAGCACGTCGGAGCCCAGCAGCAGCACGGGCGAGAGCACCGCCGCGTACGGCAGGATCCACCGCATGTCGGGGCCGGTGAGGGCCCGCACCAGGTACGGCACCATCAGGCCGATGTAGACGATCGGCCCGCACGCCGCGGTCGCGGCCCCGCACAGCAGGGTGACGGCCAGCATGGCCAGCACCCGGGTGCGGTTGAGGTGGGCGCCCAGGGCGCGCGCGGTGTCGTCGCCCATCTCCATGGCGTTGAGCGGCCGGGCGATCAGCAGGGCGAGGACGACTCCGGCGCCGATGAACGGCGCCACCTTGCCGACGGTCTCCATGTCCGCGCCGGCCAGTGACCCGACGGTCCAGAAGCGCAGCCTGTCCAGCGCGGCCGAGTCCAGGAGCTGTACGGCGTTGACGTACCCGTACAGCGCGAAGGTGGCCGCCGTCCCGGCCAGTGCCAGGCGCACCGGGGTCGCGCTGCGGCTGCCGCCCAGCACGTAGACCACCACGGAGACGACGGCGGCGCCGACGAAGGCGAACCAGACATAGCCGGTGATCGAGGTGACCCCGAGGAAGCTGATGGCGGAGACGACGGCGGCCGCCGCGCCGGCGTTCACGCCCATCAGGCCCGGTTCGGCGAGCGGGTTGCGGGTGAGCGCCTGCATCACGGCCCCGGACAGGCCGAGCGCGACGCCGGCGAGCACTCCCAGCAGGGTGCGCGGCACGCGCACGTCGTGGACGATGACGTCGTTGCCGGAACCGGAGTTGTGGAACAGGCCGTGCCACACCTCGCCGAGCGGAACCGACTTGGCCCCCACCACGACGCTCAGGACACAGACCAGCAGCAGGACGCCGACGGAGACGACCAGCCCCGCCGTGCGCACGGAACGGCGCCCGCGGGGCACGGCGGCGGCTGTCCGCTCCGCGCTCTGTTCGGTAGGACTGTCGACCAACACCCGGTTAGGTTAGCCTATCTTTCCTCACCAACCGAGCCTGGCCAGGGCCTTTCCCGCGTCCAGCGCGCTCGCCTCCGTACCGGCCCGCGTCCACGCCGCCGCGCACAACGCCCGCAGCCCGTCGAGGGCTTCGCCCTCCCCGTCCAGCGCCAGTCCGTCCCCGCGCACCGAGGCGGTCCAGCCTCCGCACCGGTACCCGTCCCCCTCCGCACCGGTCACCTCCGGCTGGCCGGTGAGCAGCCCGCGCAGATCGGCGTCCACGTAAGTGGGCCGGTGCTCCGGCACGGCGGCCAGCAGCCGCGCGGGGTCGGTCACCCCGGTCAGGACGAGCAGCGAGTCGACACCCCCGTTGAACGCCCCCTCGATGTCCGTGTCCAGTCGGTCCCCCACCACCAGCGGCCGCTCGGCGCCGGTGCGCAGGATCGTCTCCCGGTGCATGGGCGGCAGCGGTTTGCCCGCCACCCGCGGCTCGGCGCCCGTCGCGATGCGCACCACCTCCACCGCCGCGCCGTTGCCCGGCGCGATGCCCCGCGCGCTCGGAATCGTCAGGTCGGTGTTGGACGCGAACCACGGCAGCCCGCGCGCGATCGCGTACGACGCCTCGGCGAACCGCCCCCAGGGCAGCTCCGGGCCCCCGTACCCCTGGACCACCGCCACCGGATCGTCGTCCGCCGACTCCACCGGCTCCAGACCGCGTTCACGCAGGGCCACGCGCAGCCCCTCGCCGCCGATCACCAGCACCCGCGCGCCGCGCGGCACGTGTTCGGCGATCAGCCGGGCCACCGCCTGCGCGGAGGTGATCACATCGCCGGACTCCGCGGGCACCCCCAGCTCGGTCAGGTGCGCGGCGACCGCGTCCGGTGTGCGCAGGGCGTTGTTGGTGACGTACGCCAGACGCATCCCACCGTCCCTGGCCCTCCCCAGGGACTCCACGGCGTAGGTGATCGCCTCGCCCCCCGCGTACACGACCCCGTCGAGATCCAGCAGGGCCGTGTCGTACGCCTCGCTCAACGCGGTCGCGCTGCCGCTCGGGCGGTTCCTGACCCGCTCTCCCTCTGCCATGTCCCGGTCCTCCTAGGAATTTACTGTTCGATCATCGCTCATACCCGTACGCGCATACGATGCTGGGATGAATACGACAGGTCCTGCGGCCAACGAAGGCCTGCACCTGATTCCCTTCCGCGGGCTGCGCTACGTCCCCGACCGGGTCGGCAGTCTGGCCGCGGTGACCTCTCCGCCGTACGACGTCGTCGTGCGACCGGACGGGCTGCACCACCTGGAGTCGGCCGACCCCCACAACATCGTCCGGCTGATCCTGCCCCAGGCCGCCACCAGCGAGGCCCGCCACCGGCAGGCCGCCGACACCCTGCGGGACTGGCTGGCCGAGGGCGTCCTCGCCCCGGACGCGGAGCCCGCGCTGTACGTGTACGAGCAGCGGCGCGGCGACATGCTCCAGCGCGGCCTCATCGGCGCGCTGCGCCTGTCCCCGCCGGACGAGGGCGTGGTGCTTCCGCACGAGGATGTCATGCCGCACGTCGTGGAGGACCGCGCGGCCCTGATGCGCACCACCGCGGCCAACCTGGAGCCGCTGCTGCTCACCTACCGGGGCAACGGCAACGCCATCGGCGCGACCGCCGTCATCGAGCGCACCATCCTCACGGCGCCGCTGCTCTCCACCACCACGGAGGACGGCTTCAGCCACCGCCTGTGGGCGGTCACCGACCCGGCCGACCTGGCCGGCGTCGCCGCCGACCTCGCCGGCCACCAGGCGCTGATCGCCGACGGCCACCATCGCTGGGCCACCTACCTCCGGCTGCGCCGGGAACACCCGGCGCCGAGCCCCTGGGACTACGGTCTGGTCCTCCTGATCGACACGTCCCGCTACCCGCTCCAGGTGCGCGCCATCCACCGGCTGCTCAACCAGCTCCCGGTCGCCGACGCGCTCGCCGCGCTCAAGGGATCCTGCCGGGTCCGCACGCTCGACGGCCCGCTGCCTGCCGCGATGGACGCGCTCGCGGTCGCGGTGTCCGAGGGCAACGCCTTCCTGCTCGCCGGTGACGGCCGCTACCACCTGGTCGACCGCCTCGACCAGGACCTGCTGGCCCGCACGGTCCCGGCCGACCGCCCGGCCGCCTGGCGCTCCCTCGACGCGACGGTCCTGCACTCGGCGCTGCTGGACCACGTGTGGGAGATACCGGATGCCCCTGAGCACATCTCCTACATCCACGACACCGAGGCGGCCGTCGAGCAGGCCGAACGCCGGGGTGCCACGGCGGTACTCATGCACCCGGTCCGCGAGGAGGTCGTCCGCGACCTGGCCCGGCAGGGTGTCACCATGCCCCGCAAGTCGACCTCTTTCGGTCCGAAGCCGGCGACGGGTCTGGTGCTGCGGAGCCTCGCACTGGACTGATGTCCCGCGCACACGAGAAAAGGGCGGCACCCCTCGGGGTGCCGCCCTTTTCTCTCAGCCACGCTCAGCGCGGTTCAGTCCCGCTCAGCCTTCCCGGCTCGCGTCACCGCGCTCGGCAGAGCCGTCACCCGCAGCGTCGTCCACGTCGCCGTCCGCGTCGGCGTCCACATCGGTGTCCGCGTCGGCGTCCACGTCGGCGTCCACCGCCTCGTCGTCGGCCGCGACGTCGACGAACTCCACCCCGTCCAGCTCCGCGAGCCGGTCGGACGCGTCGGTCGCGCCCTCCTTGTCGGCTTCCAGCGCCTTCGCGAACCATTCCCGGGCCTCGGCCTCGCGTCCGGCCGCCAGCAGGGCGTCGGCGTACGCGTACCGGAGCCGCGCGGTCCACGGCTGCGTGGAGTTCGACGCCAGCTCCGGGCTCTGCAGGGTGACGATGGCGGCGTCGAGCTGCCCCATGTCCCTGCGCGCCCCGGCGGCGACGAGCCGCATCTCGACCTGTCCGGCCTTGTCGAGCTTCTGCACCTCCGGCTCACCGGCCATCGCCATCGCCCGCTCGGGCCGGCCGAGACCGCGCTCGCAGTCGGCCATGACCGGCCACAGCTCGGCGCTGCCGGTCATCCGCCGGGCCGCCCGGAACTCGGCCAGGGCCTCGGCGTACTTCTGGGTCGCGTACGCCGCGAAACCAGCAGCCTCACGCACGGCCGCCACGCGGGAGGCGAGCCGCAGCGCGATACGCGAGTAGGCGTACGCCTGCTCCGGGTCCTCATCGATGAGCCGGGCGACCATGACGAGGTTCCTGGCGACGTCCTCGGCCAGGGTCTTCGGCAGGCTCATCAGCTCCTGCCGCACGTCCTTGTCGATCTCGTCACCGGTGACGTCCGCCGGGATCGGCAGCCGCTTGATGGGCTCCCGCTCGCGGTCGCGGTCCCGGTCGTCCCGGCGGAAACCACCGCGGTCGTCCCGGCCCCGGTACCCGCCCCGGTCGCCGTCCCGGTCGTCCCGACGCTGGAACCCACCTCGGCCCCGGTCGTCCTCGCGACGCGGCCCACGCGGCCGGTCGTCGCCACGCCGGAATCCACCGCCGGCACCACCCGTGGGACGCCCGCCCCGGTCGTCACGACGGTCGTCACGCCTCGGCGCCCGGTCGTCGCGCGAGAAACCACCCCGGTCGTCACGACGGTCGTCACGACGAGGAGCGGAAGTCCGGTCGTCCCTGCGCTCGTCACGACGGTCGTCGCGCCTCGGCGCGCGGTCGTCACGAGGGAAGCTGGGCCGGTCGCCACCACTGCGGAACCCACCGCCACGGTTGTCGTCCCGACGGAAGCCACCGCCACGGTTGTCATCACGACGCTCACCGCCACGGTCGTCGCGGCGGTAGCCGCCACGGTCGTCACGACGCTCGCCACCACGGTCATCCCGACGGAAACCAGGACGGTCCCCACCACGGTCGTCACGGCGGTCGTCGCGGCGGAAACCCCCACGGTCGTCACGACGCTCGCCGGCACGGTCGTCACGGGGGAAGCTGGGCCGGTCGCCACCACTGCGGAACCCACCGCCACGGTTGTCGTCCCGACGGAAACCGCCGCCACGGTTGTCATCACGACGGTCATCACGGCGGAATCCGCCGCGGTCGTCACGACGCTCGCCACCACGGTCATCACGACGGAAACCAGGACGGTCATCGCGACGGTCGTCGCGGCGGAAACCACCCCGGTCGTCACGACGCTCGCCACCACGGTCATCCCGACGGAAACCAGGACGGTCCCCACCACGGTCATCGCGACGATCGTCGCGGCGGAAACCCCCACGGTCGTCACGACGCTCACCGGCACGGTCGTCACGGGGGAAGCTGGGCCGGTCGCCACCACTGCGGAACCCACCGCCACGGTTGTCGTCCCGACGGAAACCGCCGCCACGGTTGTCATCACGACGCTCACCGCCACGGTCGTCACGGCGGAAGCCACCGCTGCTGCCGCCGGCAGGGCGTCCGCCACGGTCGTCGCGGCGTCCGTAGCCACCACGGTCGTTGCTGGGACGCGGGCCACGGTCGCGATCACGGTCCCGGTCGCGGTCGTCCCGGCGGAACGCCGGCCGGTCGTCGCGACGGTCATCACGACGGAAGCCACCGCCACGGTTGTCGTCCCGACGCGGCGCACGGTCGTCACGCCGGAAGCCGCCCCGGTCACCACCGTCGCTACGACGCGGTTCGCGCTCCGGACGATCGTCGGAGGAGTTGGTGGGCATGGGTATGGCTCCTGTCTTCGGGTACCGCAGTCATTCTCGCGCAGTCGGTCGTCCGACGCGCTTTGGAAAATCGAGCACAAATACAAAAAGGACCCTTGGTCCCAGCATGCACGCTGGGACCAAGGGTCCTGAAAGATTGTTCGGCGGCGTCCTACTCTCCCACAGGGTCCCCCCTGCAGTACCATCGGCGCTGAAAGGCTTAGCTTCCGGGTTCGGAATGTAACCGGGCG